>NZ_JBHMIW010000001.1:0-605719 GCF_042436655.1 Sinorhizobium sp. P24N7
ACAATGGCATCAATGAGCGATGATCCGCAAATCAGCCTGCCTGCAGTCGCACGCTGATATCCCCTCCGGCCTGCGCCGGAAAGCACGGCCGCTTGCCGGAAGCTACACCACTTCCTGAGACACGATCGTCGAGGACAGCGGGACGGATGTCGCGAACATTTCGGCGTTCGAATATTGGGCGGTTCCAGGTCCTGTCGCACGTCGAGCATTTGTAGATAAGCCATGCATCAAGCTTCCGACCATTGGCATTAAGCCTGATCTTGTTGCTGCTTTCGAAGGCTCTAACGCCGCCGCATCCGCTGCATGCTACCCAAGGCTGAGGGGGGATTAGGGGAATGATGGTCCAACGGACCTGAAGTGTATTGCACATACCGTCTTGGCCTTCCTTTCGGAAGTCCACCAAGATGGGAGCGTGAGAAAGCCATTAGGGCACGGCATGGCGGCGTTCGGGGGGTGGAGAGCTGAGACAGCGGAGCTGCACTTGGCACATTTAAACGATACCAGACCGGTCTCATGCCACCACCCGATGAACACATTCATACCCCACCAACTCTCGTCGGCCGGCGGCAGTACGGGTGAGAAATGGATTGAGACCGGTTTTTACTTAGGCAAAGTGGACCTCTGCATTGCCAATGCTCTTCACCAAAGCGATAACAAATGATCCGCTTGAGATGGAGTTCTCATTACGGCAGAACCGACAAACATGTCGCGTGCTGCATTTTTGCAACTCTGCGATGTGGTCGGGTCGTGTAGACCACTCGTTTTCCGCGTCTGATGACTGCGTCCACGGCGGCCGTGTTCACACGTCCTAGGAAGGTAGATTGGACGGTTTCGCTACCTTGTGTTAGCCTGTATACAACCGAATACAGGATAATGTCATGCCCGTCAGCACCACCATGACCATTCGGGTCAGCCCCGAGTTAAAGAAAAAGCTCGATCGGATCGCTAGCGCCACTTCGCGCAGCCGCTCCTTCCTCGCGGGCGAAGCCCTGGCTGCCTATGTGGACCGGGAGCTTGAAATCATCGACGGGATCAAGCGCGGCATGGCTGATGCCGAAGCTGGCCGCCTCGTTCCGCATGAAGAGGCCATGGTTGAAATTTTCGGCTTGATCCGGAAGGCCGAGACCGGCAAGGGCGATAAAGTTTGAGGCGGCCTGTTCAGTGGTCGCGGGCAGCTCTGGATGACCTCAAGGATCAGGTTTTCTTCATTGCACGGGAAGACCCGGATGCAGCGGCAAGAGTGGCGGGCCGGGTTCGCGATACGGCCGCAGCACTCGGCGAGATGGCGACCGGGAGGCCGGGGCGGGTGATCGGCACGTACGAGAAGTCCATCAACCGCTTGCCCTATGTAATCGCATATGCACTGATGAGCCACGGCGACCGCGAAAGCGTCATGATCCTGCGCGTCATCCACACCGCGCGGGAATGGACAGCCGAGGAGTGGCCGCCTTAAAGCACGTCCAGGAAAAGTGTGTAACGGTTCTCCGGCCGGAAGTGCGTTGGGTCAAATGCTCTACAGCGCCGCGTGTCAGACACGCAAAAGTCCTGCAGCACTTTGATCTGCTGCATGTCTTTGCCCTTCAATCGATTACGATTAAGGAAACGTGCCGTAGGCCTACTTTGCCTCTCGTTCAGCCCTCGCCGATGGTAAATGTCGGTGCTTCTGGCGGTTCGGATCCGCGATAGTGGCTCGGCGGCAGGCCGATCACACGCTTGAAGGCGCGGCTGAACGAGGCTTCCGAGTCATAGCCCAGGCGGCGCGCGACGACGGAGATGCGCATGCGGTCGCGGGTCAGCCATTGCCGTGCCTGATGCATGCGCACCTGCGTGAGGTAGCGGGCCGGCGTCTCGCCGACCACGGCGGCGAACTGCTGCGCGAAGCCGGAGCGCGAGGCGCCCATGAGCCTGGCGAGGGAATCCACGGTCCAGCTCTTTTCCGGATCGAGGTGCATGGCCGCGATTACGCGGCCGAGCCCGGGATGGCGGACCGCCGCCACCCAGCCATTGGTATTGCCGCATCCGTGCTCCACCCAGGAGCGGATGATGAGCGCCGCGAGTACGTCGGCCAGCCGCGCAAGCACACCGCCGGAGCCGACGCGGCTGGCGCCGACTTCCCGCGCCATGGCATCGAGCATGTGCGGGATCGCCGGCTCGCTTGCCGTCAGGGCGTCGATGCGCATCACGTCGGGCATCATGCGCAACAACGGATGCATGGCATCCATGTTGAACCGCAGACTGCCGCAGAAAAGGATGGTGGTCTTGCCGCGCCCGCCCCCGCAGACGTCGTAGACGCAATGGCATACCTCCTGGACCGAATAGGCTTCGAGCGGCGACAGCTTCTCGCCGGGCGCACTCGCCAGCGCATGCGCGCCGCCACGCGGCAGAAGCACGGCATCGCCGCGCTTCAGTTCGATCCAGTCTCCGTCGGCCACCCGCAGCCAGCAGTCTCCGCAGATGAAGTGGAAGCGTGCCGCCTCCTGCGCCGGAAATGAAATTCCCCAGGGCGCGGTCAATTCGCAACGGACGTAATCGACGCCGTCGAGGCGCAGTCCGCGCAGAAGTTCGCTGAGAAAATCCTCCGAAGCGGAAGAGAATGTTTTGGACGAATGATCAAGCATTGCGGAATTTCTAGCATGGAATGTCCAGGGCGTCACGCCTTATCTAAGCCGGACCCTCTCAAGGAGACCGCTCTTATGACAGATACAGCGACCACTTTGGACGCCACGTTCATACCGGAAAGCGAGGAGCGAATCGATCCGGCATGGGCCGGGGTCGGCTCCCTCGCGCTCGGCGTGTTCGGCCTCGTCACCGCAGAATTCCTCCCCGTCAGCATTCTCACGCCGATGGCCGCCGATCTCGGTATCAGCACGGGCACGGCCGGCCAGGCGGTGACGGCGACCGCCGTCGTCGGCGCGGTCGCCGGGCTGACGATCGCCATCGCCACGCGCCGGTTCGACCGCCGGCTCGTGCTTTGGGGCTTCACCCTGGCGCTGATCGCCTCCAGCCTGCTTGCGGCTTTCGCCACCAATCTCGCCATGCTCCTTGCTGCACGCGTCGTCCTCGGCATCGGGCTCGGCGGCTTCTGGTCGATGATGGCGGCGATCGCCTTGCGACTCGTGCCGATGTCGCTCGTGCCTCGTGCCATGTCGATCGTCTTCACCGGCGTCTCGGTGGCGACGGTCTGTGCGGCGCCTTTAGGCGCCTATATCGGCGATCTCTGGGGCTGGCGAGCTGCATTCCTGATGGCTGCGGCGGTCGGTGCCGTAACGCTGATCGTACAGATGGCGACCATACCGCGGCTGCCGCCGCAATCGGCGCCGAGCATGAAGCTTCTGTTCGACCTCATGCGCATGCCGAGCATCCGAATCGGGATCATCACCGTCCTGCTTTTCGTCTCCGGCCACTTCGCCGGCTTCACCTATGTGCGCCCGTTCCTCGAAAACGTCCCGGAGTTCGGCATCGAGGCGATCTCCCTGATCCTGCTGGCTTACGGCATCGGCGGCTTCTTCGGCAATCTCGCCGGCGGGCTCATCATCGAACGCAGCATCACGGCGGCCGTGAGCCTCGGAACGCTGCTCATCGCGGCGATGGCGTTCGCCCTCGTGACCTTCGGTTCGCTCGATGTCGTGTCGGCCGTGGCGGTGACCCTATGGGGCTTCGCATTCGGGGCGCTGCCCGTCGCCGTCCAGACCTGGATGGTGCGAGCCGCACCCGACCATGCGGAAAGCACCGGCGGTCTCATCGTTGCGACCTTCCAGGTCGGCATCGCCAGCGGAGCTGTTCTCGGGGGGCTCTTCGTGGACAGCTTCGGCCCGCTCGGTGCCATCACCTATTGCGCCGTCGCGACGCTCGCGAGCGGACTCTACGTCATGGCCTCGCGGCGCAGCATAGCCTTCTAACGGGGCCTCGGCGTGTCGGAAGGAAAACCGACATTCGCCTGCGGGCATCTCCCTGCAAGCGGAGCGAAGAAACAAGCGGCGACCTGCCCTCTCCTCGGGGTTTAACCCGAGGAGAGGGCAGCCACGGCTTTATCTCCACGCCTCCGTCTTCCGTATCCACTCCCTTGTCCTTCCCTCCGGATCGGCATTCAGCGTGATGTCCGTCACCACGGCGGCGCTGTCGGCGCCGTGCGCGAAGACGCCCTCGATCCGCTCCGTATTGAGGCCGCCGATGGCGACGAGCGGGAGCGGGTGAACGCGCTCGCGCCACCATGAAAGCCGCTCCAGCCCCTGGGGCGCCCACTTCATCTTCTTGAGGATCGTCGGATAGATGGGTCCGAGCGCGACGTAGTCCGGTTCGGCTGCGAGCGCGTTTGCCAGTTCCGCCTCGTCATGGGTGCTGACGCCGAGCTTGAGCCCTGCGGCACGGATGGCGGCAAGATCGGCCTCCGCCAGATCCTCCTGACCCAGATGGATGAAATCGCAACCTTCCGCTATCGCCAGCTGCCAGTAGTCGTTGACGATCAGCTGGCATTCATGGGCGGCGCAGACTGCCCTGGCGACCCGTAGCTGGCGGCGGATGTCTTCCGCGTTCCGGTCCTTGATGCGGAGCTGGACGAGCCTGACGCCGAGCGGCACCAGCCGTTCGATCCATTGGGCGCTGTCGACGATGAGATAAAAGGGATCGAGCTTCACGAGAAGACTGCCTTTCCGATGACGGGGGTGGACGGGACGGCCATGTCGCGCGGCTCGAGCATGCCGGCGCCGTGAGCCGCGTGCCCGGCATCGATTGCCTTGGCGAAGGCTTCGGCCATGGCGGCGGGATCGGCAGCGCCGGCAACGGCGGTGTTGAGCAGGACCGCGTCGTAGCCGAGCTCCATGACCGTCGTCGCATGGGACGGGCGGCCGATGCCGGCGTCGACGATCAGCGGCACGTCGGAAAATTCCGCGCGCATGGCGCGCAAGCCCTGCACGTTCTGCGGTCCCATGGCGCTGCCGATCGGCGCGCACCAGGGCATCAGCACCTGGCAGCCCGCCTCCAGCAGCCTTTCGGCGACGACGAGGTCGTCCGTCGTATAGGGGAAGACCTGGAAACCTTCCCCGGTGAGGATGCGGGCCCCCTCGACGAGGCCGAAGACGTCCGGCTGCAATGTGTCCTGGTGGCCGATCACTTCCAGCTTGATCCAGCTCGTGCCGAAAACCTCGCGTGCCATCTTCGCGGTCAGCACCGCCTCCGAGACCGAATGGCAGCCGGCCGTGTTCGGCAGCACGCGCACGCCGAGTTCGCGGATCAGCTCGAAGAAGGCGCCGCCCTGGCGCCCGCCGGCCGTCTCGCGGCGGAGCGAGACCGTGACGATATCGGTGCCCGACCGCCGCACCGCCTCGGCGAGCACGGCCGGCGAGGGATAGCGGGCGGTTCCGAGCAGCAGTCTCGACCGGATTTCTGTTCCATAGAATAGCGGCATGTCAGCCTCCCTGCATCGGCGACAGAATCTCGATCCGGTCGCTGTCCTGCAGCCGGTAGCTGGATCGGTCTGCCTTCTGGACCAGTTCGCCGTTGACGGCGGTCGCCAGCCAGTCGCCTTCGAAATCGAGGCGCTGCAAGACCTCGGCGAGTGTAACGGCCAGAAGGTCGTGTTCCTCGCCATTGACGGTCAGCTTCATCGGAAATCTCCTTTGCGTGTCTCGTCGCCCAGGGCCAGCGCCGCCACTTCCCGGGCCGTGGCCGGGGAGAGCAGGAAGCCATGACGATAGAGGCCGTTGACTGTAATCCTGTTTTCGCGCCGCGAGGCCCGCGGCAGGTTGTCGGCAAAGGCGGGGCGTACGCCCGTGCCGGTCTCGATCAGGCGCGCTTCGGCGAAAGCCGGATGGAGCGCATAGGCGGCGTTCAGCAGTTCCATCAGCGAGCGGGTGGTGATCGGGCGGGCGTCGTCGCTCTCGATCATCGTCGCGCCGCACATGAAGAGCCCTCCGCCGCGCGGCACGATATAGAGCGGGATGCGGGGATGCAGCACGCGCACGGGGCGCGAGAGCGTCACCTCGTCCGTCTGCAGATAGGCCATCTCGCCGCGCACCCCGCGTAGCCCGTCGATCTCGCCGATGCTCGACGCGCCGGTGCAATCGACGGTGAGCGCGAAATCGCGATCGTCCATGTCCTCGCCGGCGAATACCGCGCCGCGTGCCGTCAGCCCTTGCCGGAGCGCCGAGAGTGCCCGGCGCGGGTCGAGATGCGCCTCCTGCGGAAAGAACAGCGCCTGCCGGAAACGGCCGGCGAGAGCCGGCTCCAGCGCAGCGATCTCCTCTGCATCGAGCGAGCGGAAGCCGGAGGTGCGGGAGGCGAAACGCTTGAGTTCGGCTCCGTCACGGGGTTGCGCGACGACGAGCGTGCCGTTGCGATGCACGGAGCCGGCAGGGAGCGCGGCTTCCCACCAGTCGGCGGCGCCGATCCCCAGCCTCAGGACGGTTTCCTCGGCACTTTCGCGCTCGCACCAGGGAGCGAGCATGCCGCCCGCATACCAGGAAGCGGCCCCGGTAGAGCCGGCGGCATTTTCCATGATCGTCACTGCGGCGCCGCGCCCGAGAAGTTCATGGGCGGCGGTGAGGCCGGCGACGCCGGCCCCTCTGATCAGCACGCGCATTTCATTCTCCAGCGGGCGCGGCATTGCTTTCATCGACCGGCATATAGAGGTCGCCGCCGTCGCGATATCTGGCGGCCATCGCCTCGAGGCCCTCCTTCTGCGCCTCGGCGCGGATATCGTGGGAAATCCGCATCGAACAGAATTTCGGTCCGCACATGGAGCAGAAATGCGCGACCTTGTGCGCCTCCTTGGGCAGGGTCTCGTCGTGGAAATTGCGCGCGGTCTCGGGGTCGAGCGAGAGGTTGAACTGATCCTCCCAGCGGAACTCGAAGCGGGCGCGCGACAGCGCGTCGTCGCGGGTTCGGGCGGCCGGGTGCCCTTTGGCGAGATCGGCGGCATGGGCGGCGATCTTGTAGGTGATCACGCCGGTCTTGACGTCGTTGCGGTCGGGCAGGCCCAGATGTTCCTTCGGCGTCACGTAGCAAAGCATGGCGGTGCCGAACCAGCCGATCATCGCCGCGCCGATGCCTGACGTGATGTGGTCGTAGCCGGGCGCGATATCGGTGGTGAGCGGCCCGAGCGTATAGAAGGGCGCTTCTCCGCAGACGGCGAGCTGCTTGTCCATGTTCTCCTTGATCTTGTGCATGGGCACATGGCCCGGCCCTTCGATCATCACCTGGCAATCCTTGGCCCAGGCGATCTTCGTCAGTTCGCCGAGCGTTTCGAGCTCCGCGAACTGGGCCCGGTCGTTTGCGTCGGCGATAGAGCCGGGACGCAGGCCGTCGCCGAGCGAGAAGGAAACGTCATAGGCGCGGCAGATGTCGCAGATCTCCTCGAAATGCTCGTAGAGGAAGCTCTCGCGGTGGTGATGCAGGCACCACTTCGCCATGATCGAGCCGCCGCGCGAAACGATGCCCGTGACGCGATCCACGGTGAGCGGGATATAATGAAGCCTGACCCCGGCATGGATGGTGAAATAGTCGACGCCCTGTTCCGCCTGCTCGATCAGCGTGTCGCGGAAGACCTCCCAGGAAAGATCCTCGGCGATGCCGTTTACCTTTTCCAGCGCCTGGTAGAGCGGCACGGTGCCGATCGGTACCGGCGAATTGCGGATGATCCATTCGCGGATGTTGTGAATGTTGCGGCCGGTGGAAAGGTCCATGACCGTGTCGGCGCCCCAGCGCGTCGCCCAGACCATCTTCTCGACCTCCTCGGCCATCGATGAGGTGACGGCGGAATTGCCGATATTCGCGTTGATCTTCACCAGGAAGTTGCGGCCGATGATCATCGGCTCGGCTTCCGGGTGGTTGATATTGGCCGGAATGATGGCGCGGCCGCTCGCCACTTCCTGGCGCACGAATTCCGGCGTTACGAAATCGGGGACAGAGGCACCGAAGCTTTCGCCGTCTCGGGCAAGCGCCTCCTTCGCGGCCTTCCGGCCGAGATTTTCGCGGATGGCGATGAACTCCATCTCCGGCGTGACGATGCCGGCGCGGGCATAGGCGAGCTGGGTTACCGCTTTTCCCGGCTTCGCCTTGAGCGGCTGGTGACGAATCGGGAATTCCGGCGTCAGCCTTTCGCCGGTGGCAAAGCCGTTGTCTTCGGCCTTCACCGCACGGCCGTCGTAGCTTTCGACATCGCCGCGCTTGAGAACCCAGTCGCTGCGAAGGCGCGGCAGGCCCGCGTCGATGCGGATATCGGCGTTTTCGACCGTGTAGGGGCCGGAGGAATCGTAAACAGTCACCGGCGGCTCGCCGGAGGTCGGATGCAGCGCGATCTCGCGCATCGGCACGCGGATCTCCGGGTGGATCTCGCCCGGCTTGTAAACCTTGCGGGATGCCGGGAGCGGTCCTTGCGTGACCGAGGGCGCAGCGGCGAGAGGCTTGATTAGATTCATCTTGAGGCTCCAATGTTTTCGCGTTGGAGACCCAGTTCTGAAGCCGGAAGGATGAAAAGACGTATCACCGATGAATTGCCGATAAACGGAATCCTGGCTGCTGCACGTCTGCACCGTCCCTACGCCAGTATGAACTGGATCAGGTTCAACGGGTCACTGCGCGCGCTAGCAGTATCTCAGCCCCTTGCCGGGACCCCCCTGGTGAATGGCGCAATTAGGGACGGTTATCGCCGCGGCGTCAAGATGGTTTTTGCACCGGCTAAATCCCGTGCGCAGGGCTCGCGCCATGCTTGCAAATGCAAAGTTCTAAATCTACTTACCGTCCGAGTCTGAAGCGCCATGATGCGCATAGCGAAAAGGGGTGAAGGTCTTGGGGCAGGCGGAGACGGGGACCAGGAAAAGGGGACGCAAGGCGCTTTGGGCGGCCGTTGCGGTCATCGCAATCGCAGCCGCAGGCGCGACCGGTTACAAGATTGCTGTCGAAAAGAGCGTGAGCAGGCTGATCGCCGAACGGGGCGGCAGAGTGGGCACGGTCGAAGCGGACTTCTTCGGGCGCGTTCACCTGCGCGACCTGACGCTGCCGCTGAAGGAAGGATCCGAACTTCGCGTCGCCGCGATCGACGGGCGGCCCAGGATCCTATTTCTGGACGGCATGCTCGAGGTCAGCGGCGTGGACCTCGATATGCGCCCGGGCAAGATCGCCGTGCCGAAGGTGATCGTCGAGCAGGCGGAGTTCGGTCGCGACACGCTGGCGCAAATGTTCGGCGCGGGAAGCAACCTTTCGCTGCCGAAACAGTTGGCGCTTTTTACGGCAAAGAGCGTCACCGCCCCTGAGGTGATCATCACGCAGACGGTTGCCGGTAGCGAGCAGAAGCTGGTCTACAAGAACGTGGTCTCGGAAGGTATCGTCGATGGCCGCATTGCGCGCTATTCGGCGAGTGGTGCGAGCTTCGAAGCCGCCATAGGCGCCTCCGATGGAGAGGGCGGCGAGAGGAAGCGGCTGACGGGCTCCCTTGGAGCCATGACGGGGCAGGACGTCGATGCCGCCTATCTGGCCCGCATCTATACTGAAAAGGCCGGGCCGGGCGACGGGCAGGCAAGGCCTGTCTATGGGCCATTCTCGATCAAGGATATAGCCTTCTCGGATGGCGAGGCGAGCTTCGGCTATGACGAGGTTCGCAGCAGCGGCGTAAGCATGCGGATGCTGGACGAGCCACTTCGCGAAACTCTGGAGAAGCTCAACTCGGTCTCGTCGCCCGAGGATCTGCCCGTGGCGGAGCGTCAAGACTATTTCGCCCGGATTCTGTCGGTCGCCGATTTGACGAGGAAGGCCGACATGGAAATGCTGGGTCTGAAGATCGACGCGCCGGACAAGGATGGTGAAGAGGGCGAGAGGATCAAGCTGGCGATGGATCGCCTCGCGCTCCGGCTCGATGGCCGGAAGCTCGACGCGTCGGTGAATGGCTTCTCGTTGGCGGAGGGCGCGGACTACGTCAAAGTCTCCGAAGCAAGCATTTCGGGCTTTTCCTGGGATCCCAGCGTGGAAGCGCTGAAGAAGTTCGTCGCTCTGCAGGATGGGCAGCATGAGAACTTCCCTTTCACGACGCTGCTGCCGGAGTTCGGAACGTTCCGCGTGGCGGGAATCGATGGCGATCTGCCTGACTCGAGCACCGGCGTGGAAGACTGGGACGAATACAACGACACTCCGGATGCTGGAGAGGGCGATCGGCCGCAACGCATCCGCTTCACGATGAAGGGATACGAGCTGGCGCTCGCGAAACCGCGAAACGGCATTCCGACTGACGTCCGCGCCGGATACCAGGATTTCGCCCTTCAAATCCCGGAGCATACGCAGGACGAGACTCTCGCCAAGCTTCGCAAGCTGGGCTTCAACGAATTGGTCCTCTCCTCCAACCTCGAAGCCGCCTGGGACGAAGCGACCGAGACTCTGGTCATCAAGGATATCTCCACGAGCGGAAAGGATATTGGCCGCTTTTCCCTCTCCGGCCTTCTGGGAGGCGTGAGCGGCGACTTCTTTTCGGGCGACGCGGCTAAGGCGCAGGCGGCGTTGTTCGGCCTCACCGCGCGGGAAGCAAGCCTGAAGATCGAGGACAAGGGCTTCACCGCCAAAGGGATACAGGTCTATGCCGAACAAAACGGCATGACGGAGGATCAGGCACGCGGCATGCTGGAAATGACGGCGTCGGTGATGCTGCAGCAATTTGCCGCGCAGGAGCCTCGGCTGCGGAATGTGGTGGATGCAGTTTCGCGGTTCATCGCGAAACCGGGGACATTCACGCTGACGGCCAAGTCCAAATCCGCCAGCGGCATCGGTGCGCTCGAATTCGCGGTTGCTTCGCAAAATCCGCTTCTGCTTCTCGACAGGGTCGACTTCGAGGCGACGGCGGAATAGCGGCCTTCTCGCCGCAAGCGGGGCGAAGAGGGCTCGCAGGCCGCCTAAAGTCTACTCCCTGGTTCAACGCTGGTTGAACGGGGAGGGGTTAGAACGTGGGGCAAACTGTCCACCTACGCGTCGCCACTCTTCGCGCCTGCCCGGTCGATAAAATCCGCCCGGTTGATCCCATGGCGTTGCAGCTTGTCGTAAAAAGTCTTGCGGGGGATGCCGAGGGCTTGCAGGGTCTCCTTGACGTCGCCGCGGTGCTCCGTGAGGGCCTGCTTGAGGATATCGGCCTCGTAGCGTTCCAATCTTTCCGGCAGGGTTGCTCCGCTTGAGGCGGGCGTTGCGGCCGGAGGTCCCAGGTTTCCCTCCACCCCCAGCGCGACCCGTTCGGCGAAGTGCGAAAGCTCGCGCACATTGCCCGGCCAGGAATGCGTGGCCAGGTAGGCGTGCATGGCAGCCGAGATCGCGGGCACGTCGCGGCCGAAGCGTTCCGAGGCGCGGGCCAGGAAATGGGAGAAGAGGAGGGGGATGTCGTCGCGCCGTTCGCGCAAGGGCGGGATCGAGAGCGTCACGACATTCAGCCGGTAATAGAGATCCTCGCGGAAATCGCCGCGCGCGGCCGGATCGCCGAGGTCGACCTTGGCTGCGGCGACGACACGGATGTCGACGGGACGGGTCAGGTTGGTGCCGAGTGGGGTGATCTCGCGTGCTTCCAGCACGCGCAGCATCTTCACCTGGGTTGCCGGCGGCATCGCCTCGATCTCGTCGAGGAAGAGGGTGCCGCCGTTCGCATGCTCGATCCTGCCGACCCGCTTCTTGACGGCGCCGGTAAAGGCGCCGGGCTCGTGGCCGAAGAGCTCGCTTTCGATGACCGTTTCCGGCAGAGCGCCGCAATTCAGTGCGACGAAATTGCCGGTTCTGCGCCGGCTCCATTGGTGCAGCAGCGTGGCGACGACCTCCTTGCCGCTGCCCGTCTCGCCGGCGACCAGCACATCGACATCGGTGTCGGCGATGTGTTTCAAGGTCTGGCGAAGCCGCTCCATGGCCGGCGTCTGGCCGATCAGCGGCAGGCCTTCGGAGGCGGCTTCGGCCGCGCGGCGCAGCGCCCGGTTCTCCATGACGAGCCGCCGTTTCTCCTCTGCGCGCCGGGCGCTCTGGACAAGACGGTCGGCGGCAAACGGCTTGGCGATGAAGTCATAGACGCCGTCCTGGATCGCCTGCACCGCCATCGGTATGTCGCCGTGTCCCGTGACAAGGATCATCGGCAGGTCCGGATCGAGCGACAGAACCTTGCGGAAAAGGGCGAGCCCGTCCATGCCCGGCATGCGGATATCGCTGATGACGACGCCCGCGAAGTCGGCGGAAAGTTCGGAGAGCGCCTCCGTCGCGCTGGCAAAGGACGAGACGGTGAAGCCCGCAAGCTCGAGCGTCTGCTGCATCGCCTTGCGCAGATCGCGGTCGTCATCGATCAGGAACACGGATGGGGCGGCGCTCATCGCTCAGGCCTTCTTGAGATTGACGGTAAATGTCGTTCCGGAGGGACTGCTCTCGACCTCGATCGTGCCGCCATAGTCGGAGACGATCTCCTTGGAGATCGCGAGACCGAGGCCCAGCCCGTCTTCCTTCGAAGTGTTGAACGGCGTGAACAGCTCTTCGCGGACATCGGCCGCAATCCCCGGGCCATTGTCGGCGACGGTCAGCGCGATACCGCCGGCCACGTCCTCGCAGCGCACCCGGATCGCGCCGTTCTCGCTGTCGCCGATCGCTTCCAGCGCATTCTGCAGAAGGTTGATCAAGACCTGCTCCAGCCGGATGCGGTTGCCGAGTGCCTGGAGGTCATCGGGCGGCAGATCGATGCGTATTGCGTCCATCCGTCCGGCAAAACGGCTTCGGAGCAGCATGAGCGCACCCTCGACGACCTCCTTCATCGCGGTCGGCCCGGCCGCGAAATGGCCCTTGCGGGCGAAGCGGCGCAGTTCGTCGGTGATGGCGCCGACCCGGTCGGTGAGTTCGGCGATGCTTTCCATGTTCTCGGCGGCGGTGGTGCTCTGGCCACGGTCGAGAAAGGTGCGGGCATTATCCGCATAGGCGCGGATGGTGGCGACCGGCTGGTTGATCTCATGGGCAACCCCGGCGGCGACCTGGCCGAGGATCGCCAGTCGGTTCGCCTGGACGAGGTCCTGCTGCACGGCCTGGAGCTTCTCGGTGGTCTGCCGGTGGTCGGCGATCTCGGTTTCGAGACGGTCGCGCGCCATGCGCAGGTCGCGCGTCCGCTCCTCGACGCTCGCCTCAAGCGCATTGCGGGCCAGCCGCTCCTCGGCGCTGCGCATGGCGACGACCTGGCGACGGCGCAGGAGCAATGCGGCAAGCGCGATAAGCGGAACGAGCGCGGCAAGGGTGAGGAGCTGCGCTTCCCGCGCACCCGCGGCAAGCGGCGCCTTGAGCGGCGACAACTGCTCGAGCCGCCAGTTCGTCGACGGCACCATGGTTTCCACGCGCAGGAAGGCTGCGTTGGAGTCGCCCGGCAGCAGGGCGTCCAGCGTGGAGGAGCCATCGGGCCGCGCCTCGATCTTCCGGAAAGGCAGCGGCAGCAGCGGTGCATCGCCGAACTGCAGGCTTTCGCGTATGGGTGCGAGCCGGTCTTCGGGGATCGGCTTCGTCGTCATGAAGCGCCAGGAGGGCAGGCTGGTGATGAGGACGATGCCGCGCCGGTCGGTGACATAGGCCGGCTTGCCGGAGACCTGCCAATCCGCCTCGACCCCGTCGAATTCGAGCTTGGCGACGATCACCCCCAGCGGACCGCCGGGCCCGTCGACGCGCCGGGAAATATAAAGCCCGGGCCGCTTGCTGACCGTGCCCATGGCGAAGTGTTCGGCCATGCCGTCGCGCACGGCGAGCCGAAAATAATCGCGGAAGGCATAGTCGTTGCCGACGAAACTCGTCGGCTCCTGCCAATTGCTGGCCGCGACGGCCACGCCGCTCCGGTCGATCAGATAGATGACCGCGGCTTCGGCGCTTGTCGCCAGGGCCTCGAGCTTGCGGTTGATACGGTCGAGCGACTGCCTGTCCGGCGAAAGCAATGCGGCACGAATGGCTGCGTCGTCGGCGAGGACAAGCGGCAGGGCGCGCTGCCGTTCCACGACTGCCCGAAGAAGCGCGGCTTTCAGGCTGGCGTCGATTCGGCTCTGGCCGGCAAGGCCGGCGAGCGCCTGCGACCGGCCGTAGTCTCGCGCAAGAAGAAGGCCGGCCGCCAGAAGGACCAGCGCGACTGCCGCGAAAACCAGCCATGACCGTCGGGCTCGGCTGCGAAGCGCATGCGGATCGCTCGCATCTGCAGGAAGTCTGACCATGCGAGCATTGTGCATGATTTCGCCCAGCGCGCCAGCGTGTCTGTGCGGAAATCCGCACATATCCACGAACAGAAAGCGTGCGCCGCTCCCAAAAATCTCATGAATTCAAACCCATCGGCCTCCACGGCAAACTGGCACGCATGTTGCTCACCAGCTCCACAAGGCAGCCATTGCTGTCGATCTTCGGAAAGCGGCCCGGGAGGCCCGGCATGTTGCCGGACTGGGCCTGCCACGTGGAGGATATCATGATCATCGAACATTCCGCGGAGGTCCGCGGCAAGACACCCCTTTACCGCCATCTCTATGTCCAGGTGCTGGCCGCGATCGCCGCGGGCATCCTGCTCGGGCATTTCTATCCGGACATCGGCACGGAGCTCAAACCGCTCGGCGACGCCTTCATCAGGCTCGTGAAGATGATCATCGCGCCGGTGATCTTCCTGACGGTCGCGACAGGCATTGCCGGCATGACCGATCTCGCCAAGGTCGGCCGCGTGGCCGGCAAGGCGATGATCTACTTTCTCGCCTTCTCCACCCTTGCCCTTCTCGTCGGCCTCGTCGTCGCGAACGTGGTCCAGCCGGGCGCGGGAATGCATATCGATCCGGCCTCGCTGGACGCCAAGGCGGTCGCGACCTATGCCGAGAAGGCGCACGAGCAGTCGATCACCGGCTTCCTGATGAACATCATCCCGACAACGCTTGTCGGCGCCTTCGCCGAGGGCGAGATCCTGCAGGTCCTGTTCATCTCGGTGCTCTTCGGTATTTCGCTGGCAATCGTCGGCAAGAAAGCCGAGCCCGTAGTCGATTTCCTGCAGGCACTGACGCTTCCGATCTTCCGGCTCGTTGCGATCCTCATGAAGGCCGCCCCAATCGGCGCCTTCGGCGCCATGGCCTTCACCATCGGCAAGTACGGCATCGCCTCGATCGCCAATCTCGCCATGCTGATCGGTACCTTCTATCTGACGTCGTTTCTCTTCGTCTTCATCGTGCTCGGCGCGGTCGCACGCTATAACGGCTTCTCGATCCTCTCGCTCATCCGCTACATCAAGGAGGAGCTGCTTCTGGTGCTCGGGACGTCTTCCTCGGAGGCGGCGCTTCCGGGCCTCATGAACAAGATGGAGAAGGCCGGCTGCAAGCGCTCGGTCGTCGGTCTCGTCATTCCGACCGGCTATTCCTTCAACCTGGACGGCACCAACATCTACATGACGCTTGCGGCCCTGTTCATCGCCCAGGCGACCGATACGCCGCTCTCATACGGCGACCAGATCCTGCTGCTCCTCGTCGCGATGCTGAGCTCGAAGGGTGCGGCCGGCATTACGGGCGCCGGCTTCATCACGCTTGCCGCAACGCTCTCGGTCGTTCCCTCCGTGCCGGTCGCCGGCATGGCGCTGATCCTCGGCATCGACCGCTTCATGTCGGAATGCCGCGCCCTGACCAATTTCGTCGGCAACGCGGTTGCGACGATCGTGGTGGCGAAGTGGGAAGGCGAGCTCGACCAGGCGCAGCTTTCCGCAGCTCTCGGCGGCGGGGCGTCTGCCGAAGCCATCCCGGCGCTCGTCCAGCCCGCCGAATAAGCTTGCCTCCCAAGGCGAGACCGCACGCCGGTGCGGTTGGCGCGGTCCGGTTCTCCGGGCCGCGCTTTTTCGCGATGGCGTGCGGCATCCGCAATCCTCTCGCGGCTTTTCGGGAAGGTCACCCGCCGCACGGGCCGATCAGATCCCGTGCAGCACCTGCGTCGCCTTCACTGCCGCCGAGGCCCGGTTTTCGACGCCGAGCTTCACATAGATCTGTTCGAGATGCTTGGTGACGGTGCGCGCGCTCAAGCCCAGGATCTCACCGATGTCGCGGTTGGATTTTCCTTTGGCGATCCACAGCAGCACCTCGGACTCCCGCTGGGTCAGCCGGAAGTGCTGGCGCAGCGTTTCGTCGTCGCTCAAGCCGTTCTCGGCCGTCAGCCGGAAGAGGTATTCATTGGCGCCGACCGCGCCGAGATAGGAGATCTGCAGGCCCGTCTGGCTGGCGCGCTGCAGGGTGAAGGTCCCTTGCCTTTCGCCGGGACTGGTTTCCCGCTCCCGCATCCAC
This sequence comes from Sinorhizobium sp. P24N7, assembly GCF_042436655.1. NCBI lineage: Bacteria > Pseudomonadati > Pseudomonadota > Alphaproteobacteria > Hyphomicrobiales > Rhizobiaceae > Sinorhizobium > Sinorhizobium sp. P24N7. The sequence continues at coordinate 16,245 of NZ_JBHMIW010000001.1, forward strand.
TCGGCAATGCGCCCGGCGACGAAGGCGAGACCGTCGTCGCTGCCGGTGGCCGCGTTGACGAGACGGGTCGCCTGCGGCGTCGACCAGCGGACCGTTCCATCGCCTCGCACCGCCAGCAGATGCCGCCCCGCCGCGTCCAGGGCGACGCGGGCGCTCTGGGCGGAGCGCGCATTGGAGAGATGGACGCGGATGCGGGCGCGCAGCTCGTCGATATTAATAGGCTTGGTCAGGTAATCGACGCCGCCGGCTTCGAGCGCCCGCACCACATGCTCCGTCTCGGTAAGGCCGGTCATGAAGACCACGGGCACCTGGGCGACGGAAGCATTCGCCTTCAGCCGGGTGCAGGTGTCGAAACCATCCATGCCGGGCATGACCGCATCGAGCAGGATGATGTCCGGCGTGATGCGATCGGCGATGTTGAGCGCCGCGTTGCCGGAGGTCGCGATCAATACGGAAAAGCCGGACTGTTCCAGCGCTTCGGTCAAAAAGCCGAGCGCCTCCGGTGAATCGTCGACGAGGAGTACGATATCTCGCACGTTCGCTGCCTCAGGCACGGGCATTCGCCTCCCCGGCGAGCAGGCGTTTGAGGAAGGCGTCATAGCCCGCGAGGTCGAATGCCCCGACATAGGCGCGCGCCGCCTCGGCGAAGGCTCGGTTGTCCGGGTTCAGGGCAATCTCCGTCAATTTTGCTTCGATGCCCCTCACGTAGCCGATTTCGCCGAGCTCGATCAATTCCTTCAAATGATGATGGCCGGGGCTCGCCACCGCAGGGGTCATCCCGGTGCCGGACGTTTCCTGCGGGCCGTCGTCGTAGATCCATTCGAGTTTCAGGTGGATCGCGAGCTTGTCGGTGAGCTGGCGCAGGCCGAAGGGCTTGGCAAGCGCATCGTTGTGGCCGATGGCGCCGGCGGCCGAGCCGTCGCCGATATTGGCCGAAAGCATGATCGCCGGCGCGCTCTGGCCGCCTTCCCTCAGCCGCATCACCAGATCCCAGCCGCTCATGCCGGGCATGGAGATGTCGATCAGGAACAGGTCCGGTTTCGTATGTTCGACGAGCGCCAGGCAGGCCGCCCCGCTCGCCGCCGCAAGAACGGTGAAATCGAGCGGCGCGAGCAGCTCGCCCATCAGGTCGCGGTGGTCCGCATTGTCGTCGACGACGACGATCGTCCGACGTGGTCCTCGATAGGACTTGATCCTGCGGACCGGGTCCTTGAGCGCGGCGGGCCGGTCGACGGCAGAGAGCATCAGCCGGACCTTGAAGGCCGTGCCCTTGTCCTTCTCGCTGGTGACGGAGATTTCGCCGCCGAGCGTCTGGGTGAGCAGGCGGGTGATGGTCAGGCCGAGGCCGAGGCCCGGCATGCGATATTCCGCCTCTCCGCGCTGAAAGGGCTCGAAGATCCTGGGCAGGTCCTTCTCGCCGATGCCGCGGCCGCTATCCTCGATGGTGAAACTTGCAACCTGGCTGCGATAGGCGACGTCGAAGCGGATATGCCCCCGTTCCGTGAACTTCAGGGCATTGGAGAGCAGGTTGACGAGGATTTGCCGCAGGCGCTTGTCGTCGGTCCGCACATATTGCGGCAGCGAGGCTGCGCGGTTGTGCTCGAAGGCGATGCCCTTGGCCTGCGCCTGCGGGCGGAACATGTCGACGATCTGATCCAAAAAGTCCTGAATGTTGATCTCGTTGGAATAGACCTGCAGCTTGCCGGCTTCGATCTTGGAAATGTCGAGGAGGCCGTCGATCAGTCCGGAGAGATGGTCGGCGCTGCGCCTGATCGCCTTGATCGCGCCCTGCCGCGGCGGCGGTATCGTCTCGTCGCGCTCGAGGATCTGGGCGTAGCCGAGCACCGCATTGAGCGGCGTGCGCAGTTCGTGGCTCAGGCCCACGACATAGCGGCTCTTCGCGCGATTGGCCGACTCCGCCCTTTCCTTCGCGTCCTGCAGCGCCGCGTCCGTCTTCTTGTGGGCGGCGATCTCCTTCAGAAGAGCCGTGTTCTGCCGGGAGGATTCCTCTTCCGCAACGACCCGGCTGTCATGGGCAAGCACGTAGAACCAGGACACGACGCCGGCAAGGATGGCGAAGACGAAGAAGACGATGGCGATGGTCCGCTGGACGACGTCGGCGGTCTCGGGAGAGGCGGCCGTGGTCTGGTGAGCGATCATCGCCAGGATCACGCCGATGCCGGTAATGGAGATCACCGCCGAAATCGCGTAACGGCCGAGCCTTGTCGCGAGCTTTGCGACGACCGTTTCGGACAGCACCGCCTTGGCCACGGTGGCGACCTGCGCGTTCAGACGCGCCTTCGGCTTGCACATGTCGTGGCAGCGGCTGTCGAGCGAACAGCAGAGCGAGCAGATCGGCGCCGCATAGGCCGGGCACCAGGCCATGTCCTCCGGTTCGAACGGGTGCTCGCAGATCGAGCAAGTGATCTCGTTTTCGCGGAGCCAGCTCTTGCGCGGCTTGCGGGCGAGATAGAATTTCCCCTCCGTCCACCAGGCGATCAGCGGCGAGACGACGAAACCCGTGACGAGCGCGATATAGGGTGCGAGCGAGGCGGCGATTTCGCCCGCCGCGCCGAAATGCGCGACGAGGGCAAAGAGCGTCGACACGCCCATGGTGCCGAGTCCGACGGGATTGATGTCGTGGAGATGGGCGCGTTTGAACTCGATTCCGGGCGGGGCGAGACCGAGCGGCTTGTTGACGAAGAGATCGGCCGAGATCGTCGAGAGCCAGGCCATGGCGACGATCGAAAAGATACCGAGCGTTTCCTCCAGCAGACGATAGATGCCGAGCTCCATCAGAAGGAGCGCGATCGCCACGTTGAAGACCAGCCAGATGACGCGGCCCGGATGGCTGTGGGTGAGCCGCGAGAAGAAGTTCGACCAGGCGAGCGAGCCCGCATAGGCGTTCATCACGTTGATCTTGAGCTGCGAGACGACGACGAAGGCTGCCATCAGCAGGAGCGCGGCCGTGTCCGACGGGAAGATGTAGCCGAAGGCCGTGTAATACATCTGCGCCGGGTCGGCGGCCCTGGTCGAAGGGACGCCGGTGCTGAGCGCCAGGACGACGAGAAAGGAACCGGCCAGCAGCTTCGGCGCGCCGACGATCACCCAGCCGGAGCCGGCAAGAAAGACGGCGATGCGGTGGCGGAGCTTGCGCTCGCCCTCAGGCGGCAGGAAGCGCAGGAAGTCCACCTGCTCGCCGATCTGCGCCATCAGAGCGAAGATGACCGCCGAGGCAGCGCCGAATTCGACGAGATGGAACGGCGCGAGCGTGCCGGGGGGACCCGATGTGTGATGGATGCCCGCATAGGCGAGCCACAGGCCGACCTTCTCCCAGTCCGCAAACGCGATGAAGACGAAGGGAAGAATGTTCAGGACGATCCAGAAGGGCTGCGTGACGAGCTGGAACCGGCTGATCAGCTTCACGCCATGGGTAACCAGCGGGATCACCATGACGGCGCTAACGATGTAGCCGATCCAGAGCGGTATGCCGAGCGCAAGCTCCAGCGCCCCGGACATGATCGAGGCTTCGATCGCGAAGAGGATGAAGGTGAAGCTCGCATAGATCAGCGAGGTGATCGTCGAGCCGATATAGCCGAAGCTCGCGCCGCGCGTGAGAAGGTCGATGTCGACGCCGTGACGGATGGCATAGCGGCTGATCGGCAGGCCGACGAGAAGGATCATCAGGCTCGCGACGAGGATCGCGACGATGGCGTTGGTCGTGCCGTAGGACATGGTAATGGCACCGCCGATGGCTTCCAGCGCCAGGAAGGAGATGGCGCCGATCGCCGTCTGCGAAATGCGCGCCGAGGAGAAGCGCCGCGCGCTCTTGGCGGTGAAGCGCAGCGCATAGTCTTCGAGCGTCTGGTTGGCGACCCAGCGGTTATATTCTCGCCGAACGGGAATGATGCGCTGGCGTGCCGCCATGGTCCCTCGTCATCTCAACGCCGGCCGAATGCGCCAGCCGCCCATGTCGTAACACGGACGAACGCCCCGGGAAATTGTTGCATTGCGGAAAACGTCGGCAGACCGATGAGCCAGTCTAGATGGGCCCACGCGCCTCGCTTCGTGTCGCCCCCTTCCTGTCCTCGAACCCAGCGAGGGTCTGCCTTGCCTTGGCCTCCCAGGTCCTGGCACCCTGCCTGCGCGCCAGTGCCATTGCACGCTTGAGCGGCCTGTACCCTCGCTCAAGCTTGCTGTCGCCTCTCACGAGCAGTTCGGCCTGTAGTCGCAACAGCTCGGCCGTGAAATAGTTCTCGCCCGTTTTCCTTGCGAGTTCCAGGGCTTGACCGATAGCTTGTGACGCTTCCGTATCGAATCCAAGCTGCAGATAACCGCTGGCGAGCATTCCCAAATAGCAGGTCTTGTCGATTTCCTGCTCGCCCATGTTATCGCAAACATGGCGCATCTGCTGGAGGCCCGATACGTCCTTGCGGGTCATGGCGAGCAGCCATCCGGAGAAGAAGGAGCCCATGTTCAGCCAAAGCTGAAAACCGTTCCTTCTCGCCAGCGGCACGAGTTCGTCCGTCAAGCGCTCCATCGTTTCGGGGTCGTTGCGAAGGGCCATCAGGATGCAGCCGTTGCCGAGGCATGCGGCGAGGCGGTAGTCGGTCTGCTTTCTCGCATCGGCTTCCGCCTGCCGGAAGAGCGAAAGCGCGCCCTGCTCTTCCCCCAGAAGCTCAAGCGTCCAGGAGAGATAGATCATCGCCATGCTCGGAAAATCGCTGCCGATCCGATCTGCCTTCTCGCGATGCCGAAGGGCATCTTCGAGCAGGGCCTTCGCCTTGCGGAACTGGCCGCGAGAAAAGGCGCACATGCCCCGGAACTGCTTTCCAAGCACGAGCGCCTTGAGGTGGTCCCGTTTTTGCCCGATCTCCAGGAGCTGATCGCTCGCCCATTCGGCGTCCTTGAGGGAGGCGGAGTTGAAGGCCGTGCCGAAAAGCCCGTCCAGGGCCCTGATAGCCGCCTCCGGATCGCCCGTCGCTTCGCTGAGGCGCATCACGTTGCGGTACGCAGCGCTTCCCTCGCGCGTCATGTAACCGAACGTTGCGTAGAGGACATCACCGCGCTCCAGCTCGAGGCGGAGTTCCATACCATCGCGATCGCGGGAGGGGGCCAGCTTGCGGGCGCATTCGAGGCCTCTGGCGAACATATTGGCCGCCTCCTGCTTCGCCCACGTCGCTGCGAGTTTCAAACCGGCCGTGAGCCAGTGTTCAGCGGCACGCTCGTACAATCCGGCCTCGTCCAGATGCTGGGCCAGGACCTCCGGATGATCGGCTGCGGCCGACGGCTCCGTTCGCTCCATCGCATCCACGACCAGTGCATGGAGCTGTCTACGCCTGTCCCGCAGCAGAGCGCCGCTCGCCGCCTCCTGAAGAAGCGCGTGGGTGAAGCTGTATCTCGGCCAGTCCGAGAAGGGTTGCGGAGCGACCAGGCCGACTGCGGTGAGGCGCTCCAGTTCCGGCTTCAATGTTTCGATCGGCATGTCGGCAACGCTGGCGAGCATCCGGACGTCGAATTCGCGGCCGATGATCGCGGCGACCTGCGCTATGGTCTTGCCCGGGCCAAGCTTGTCGAGCCGTGACAGGAGCGAGGACTGGAGCGAGTTCGGCACCGAAAGACCGGCGTCGTGAGCGCCCGATCGATGAGGGCCCGATGAGGCGGCGAGCTCAGAGGTTGACCGTGCCAGCTCCTCGAGAAAGAGCGGCACCCCTTCGGCCTTTCGCAGAACGGCATGCGTAAGGTCCGTCCCCAGCAGCACCCCGGTTGCAGCCTTCCGGACGAGTTCGTTCGCTTCGTCGCGCGACAGGCGCGCGAGCCTGATCTCTTCGATGGAACTCTTTCGGCGTTCAGATTTCAGCGCGCCGTCGCGGGAGGTCACAACGACGAGCAGGGGGAGATCCGATACTTCTTCGATCAGTCGGTGGAGCAGATTTGCCGATGACGGATCGATCCATTGTTCGTCCTCGACGGCAAGCAGCATCGGGCCTGCTCCGGCCTGGCGCAGCAACCAGTCGATATATGTTCGCCGGACCGTCAACTGCTGCTGGGACGGCGGAAGCGCGGATGGCGGGTAGTCAGACTGCTCGACGTTCAGCAATCGGGCGAAGATCGGAAAGGAGTCCGCGATCGGCACCTTGCTCGCCGAGAGGGCGGCCTCCAGTTTGCTGGCGGCAATGGCCGGCGGATCGGCGCCGGATATCCCCTCTTCCTGGCGAAACAGTTGAAGGAAAGGGAAGAGCGCGCTGTTGGCGTAGGCCGACGAGCACTGGGCGGTAAGCGTCTTCACGCCGGAAAGCTCTTCTTTCACCTCGAAGAGCAGCCGCGACTTGCCTATGCCCGGCTCGCCGCTGATGAGGACCGCTCTTCCGCGCCGTTCCCGAGAGACCCTCCGCCAGATTTCCGCGATCTGTGCGATCTCGCTTTGGCGGCCAACAAGCGCGGTCAGATGACCTTTGCGGGCGAACCTGCTGCCGACGGAAATCGGCTGATCGGCGCGCCACAGGCGAACGGGGGTGCTGAAGCCTTTCAGGATCGTTTCGCCAAGATCGCTGAACAGGAAGGAGCCGTGCGCCATCTGGCAGGTGGTCTGATCGGTCAGGATCGTCTGCGGCGCTGCCATCGCTTCAAGCCGCTGGGCGAGATTTGGGACAGGGCCAAAGGCGACGGTGGAAACGCCGGCCGGCGCCCCCTCGATGTCACCCACCACGACAAGGCCGCTTGCGATGCCGATCCTCACATTGAGAGGCGAATGGTCTGGCGTCTCGACCTGAGGCGCCACGCGCAGAATGTCGAAGGCCAGCTCGAGTGCCCTTTCCGCGTCATCCTCCTCGGCGATCGGATAGCCAAACAGGACCTGCAACGCGTCGCCGACATAGTTCGCGACAAAGCCGCCATGTGATTTCGCGAGCCCGTTGCAGGTGTTGAGGTAGGTGCGCGTGAGGACGCTGAAGTCCTCGGGGTCGAGCCTCGCCGCATAATCCGTGGAGCCGACCATGTCGCAGAAAAGGATGGTCAGTTGCCGGCGTTCGGGAAGCCTCTTATCGGCAAGGTCGGGCGAAGGAGTCTTCTCCATGGCCGCGATTGCGGCGATGAGCTTGCGACGCTGGCCGATCGGGATGCGCATTTCCCGGAGGTCGGCTTCCGTAAGCAGGTGCAGGCTCTCGAAATCGACACGGGCGCGCGCGAATGTTTGCTCGAGATCGCCGAGCCCGATGTTCTGCAGCCATTTTCCGACATCGCTCATCGTACCCCCGTCACGTGACGCGAAGGTTCGGCACCTCAACTTGCGCTTTTATTGCAATAAAGCTACATTAGTAACGGGAAATACCCTGTTTTGAAAGCCGAAGTTTCCAAGTCGCCGATGCAGCCACATTAGCGGAGGATTTCGCGTTCTCACGCGCTTTGACAGATGGCGTCCAAATACTTTGCAGTCTTCTCGCTTTTCCTGGGCTGGAATGCCCATAACGCAATTAGGTGTTCCCATGCACAACACTATCAAATGTTTGGTGCCAGCGGCAGTCCTGACGTTTGGCATGCCTGTCGTCGGGGCCGCGCAAGATTGCCCCACCGCGGAAGAATGGAAGGACGCGCCCGCGTTCAGCAATGTCACCAACGAGCACCGAAATGCCCTCAGCGATTTGATGGCGCGGTACACCTGGGCCATGAACAACAGGGAAATAGGCGCTCTGAAGAATCTTTTTGCCGACAGCGGATCCTATGTGTTCTGTCAAATGGGAAAGTCGACGGCCGACGAGAGTTACAGTTCGAAAGACGGCATAGGGAGACATTTCGAAGACGTATTTGGACCGTTATCGGACAATGGTCTTTATACGAAACGAATTCTAAGTGGATTTATTATCGACAATCGCGGAACTGATCTAAACGTGACCATGAGCGTTATTGTATTCATCAAGAATTTCGACTCGAATTTGCCTCAGTTAGACTACTTGGCCGACCTATTCGTCACGGTGGAAAGAGGAACTTTTCTGATAAAGAGGCTTGTGGTTACACCGGCCGATGGTCGGATCAGCATAAGAGCGAGATAAGCGGCCGAGGCGTAGCCGAGAGAAGGCCACGATGCTGAAATACCTGCTCTTGTTCGTGTCGTTGAACGCGCAGACGGCCGCGTTTGCTGCTGAAGCGGTAGACTTCAGCCTCGTTGCGGAGGCTATGCGGCGCCGGCCTGAGTGCGCCACAAGCGTGAACTGCGAGGCGTCTACCGGATGTCTCGTTCCTCCCCCGGAGCTGGTCGAGCCCGGGCAGGCCGCGGCCACAGCCGAACGCTCGACTCCTCGCCGGACGAACCACGAAACATTCCACGCCTGTCGCGAGATGGTGTTGCGATTACGGTCGGCCGAAGCCATCGTTCGTGACCTGGTTTCACGGCTATGGCCTTCCGACCGCGCGAACGGTTTCGCGACGACATTGGAGGCCTGGAACCGTGAAGTCTCTTGGGCGCCGGCCTCCGCAACGGAAAGGCCAGTCACCAAGTTCGGCGACGAGCTGCGCGCCGTATTCGGACCTCTGCCGGAAGGCAATTGCCTCGCTGAAGATTCGAGGCGTCTCGGTCTGGAAGTGGGCGGCAATCTTGTGGAGCTGAGGCCCAATCCGTCGAAGTCGAACGCGCTGGAGTTCGAGCACCTCGATACGTTCGGCAGACATGTCAAATGGACCGACCGGATCGACAGATGCGACAAGCCTTCGCTTGCAGGGGTGACTTATTGCGGGATGAACTCCCGTCTGAGGCGCGTCGTGCGCGGCGCTGTGGAGTGGGTGTTCCTTTGCAGGAAGTCATCCAGGAACCTCGAGCTTAGCACCGATCCCTACTGGCGGGAGGGGGATCCGCGGTTCGCCCTTTATGGCGCGATCGGTTTCAACGAGATGACGGGGGAGGTCTCCTTCATCGACGGGAGGAAAGACCGCGAAGTCTTCGATTGGAGAGAAACGTTTCCGCCGCCCGGTGGCGCATCCTACTCCGACGTTGAAGGCAGAGCCCGCACAGAAGATCTGTACGACAGGTCGTTCAGGGTCGATTGCTTCGCATGCCACGACAACAAGGAACCCCATGTCATCGACCCGCACGTCAAGCAGGCGAGGGTCGGTTATCGTCACGGCTGGGACGACGAGAGCTCCATCGCTTTTGGCCTCGGAGCGTTTCTGCCGAGAAGGAAAGGGCGGGCAGAAGCTCCGTTCCGCGTCGTAGGATCCAGCTACACGGCGGCTCGACGGGGGCGAATGACGGAAGCAAAGATCGTCTCCATGCCGGGACATCCGTGCACCTCGTGCCATGTCTTGACGACGCAGGAGACGGGCCAGCGCTTTGCCGCTGACGCCGCTGGAAAGAAGCCGACGGCGATACTCTCTCCCGAGCGGGCACTGCCGCTTCTCGGCCAGCGAAAATTTCTGGCGGTGGTGGGCGAGCACCGCACGGCATGGGCGACGAGAAGCGGTGCAGGCAAGATCCACCCATGGATGCTGCCCCATTATGGCGGCGACCTGTCCGAACAATCGCCCCCGATTACCGACGCCGAATGGCGGGCGCTCAGTCAATGCCTGTGGAGCGCCGGCGGAGAGGAGTGCGGATACAGACCGCTCTACACGGCATGCCCCAGCCCGGGGCGCAACGGCGACGGCTACAGTCCCCAGGAATTTTCCACCGAGATCGTTTCACCGGTCTCCCCGCGAGACGGTTTCGACCGGGCGATACGGCTGAAGTGGAAATATCTGAACGGCTATGGAAAGGTGCCCGAACGCGACGACGTGCGTTTTCACATCGCCGTCAAAAAGAAGTCTTTGTCCGGGACGGCTCCTGCGCACGCCGAAGACTACCCGACCATGGCGGAGGCCAGGGGTGATCAATTCCAAGCCGTCACGGGGGAGGTCGGCACGTCCGGCTCTGCGATCCTCCTGAAGGACGCGTCCTTCATCGGCCATCGCAAGTGGACGGATCCGCTGCCCGCCAGCATGCCGCGGGATTACAGCATCGAAATCCCGGCGAGCTGCGGCGAGCGGTACCTGTTCCGCATCCTGCCGAAGCGCTTCTGCTTCGACTACAACGGCATCGCCTACGGCACCGAGGAACACCTCATCCATGCCGACGTGGTTTGCGCTCCGCGTTCGGCCGGCATGCGTTGATCGGTTGCACCGCACCCCCCGCAACCGCAACGTCGCTAAACTCCCGCGCCAGAGCGCCCAGTGTTCATTAAACACCGAAGCTCTCCAAGCCTTTGAATCTGCCTACTTCCGCACCGTAGGCACTCCTCCTGGAGGTGCTCTAGCGAGAACACCCGCCCATTGCAGATCGCAGCTCTTGACAGAACGCCACGCTACTGCAATAAACCATCAAGTTAATTAACCTGATGGTTTATCAATGTTGGACCAACTCAGCAGCACCCTCTCGGCATTGGCCGACCCGACCCGCCGGGCCATCGTTGCGCGCCTCGCTGCCGGCGAGGCGACGGTGAATGAACTTGCTGCTCCGTTCGATATGAGCCTGCCGGCGATTTCCAAACATCTGAAGGTCTTGGAACGTGCGGGGTTGATATCCCGGGGCCGCAACGCCCAATGGCGGCCCTGCCGGCTGGAGGCGGCGCCGTTGAAGGAAATCGCCGATTGGGTCGAGCGCTACCGACACTTCTGGGAGGGCAGTTTCGACCGGCTCGACAGCTATCTTCACGAGTTGCAGCGCAACGAAAAATCGGATCACGACTGAACCGGGTTCGCCCGACCGCAAGGGAGAAGATCATGAATGCCCCGTCTCCGAAGGAAGAGATCGCGCTTACCATCACGCGCGTCTTCGACGCGCCCGCCAACGTCGTCTTCAAGGTCTGGACCACACCCGAACACCTGGTGCGCTGGTGGGGCCCGAAGGACTTCACGGTGCCCGCGATCACTGCGGATTTCCGTGAAGGCGGCGCCTGGCGCGGCTGTATCCGCTCGCCTGAGGGCCAGGACTACTGGGCGCACGGCATCTATCGCGAGATCGTGGAGCCGAGCCGTATCGTCCTCAGCTTCGCCTGGGAAGAGGAGGGCGCCATCGACACGCTGATCACGGTCACACTTGAGGACGTGGCGGGCGGCACGCGTCTCACCTTCCGCCAGGCGCCGTTCACGAGCGCCGAGAGCCGCGATTCCCATGCGGAAGGATGGGGCGAGTGCATGGACCGGCTCGTTTCCTATGTCGCTGCCCGGAAGGAGGAAATGCAATGAAGAAGACCTATCACGGGAGCTGCCACTGCGGCGCGGTGCGCTTTTCCGCAAAACTCGACCTTGCGCCGGAGGGAAAACGCTCCCCAGCGCCGCGGCCTGGCGTGTGGTGGACGACGACCTTCCGCTGCAACTGTTCCTCCTGCCTCAAGACGCGATTCTGGAAGGTGTTCGTCACGCCCGAGGATTTCTCCTTGCTTTCCGGCGAAGAGGCCCTGGCGGAGTACCGCTTCGGCGAGCGCATGATCCGCCACGTGTTCTGCCGGCACTGCGGCGTCCACCCCTTAGGCAGCGCCGACTTCGAGATCATGGGCGGGCCCTTCCATGCGGTGAATATCGCCTGTCTCGACGACGCGACCGACGAGGAGCTGGCGAATGCACCGATCGTTTATGAGGACGGGCGCCATGATGCATGGGACCGGCCACCCGCGGTGACGGCCTATTTGTGAGGAGCGTGCCGCTCCTTCGCGTCTGCCGCGGTAGCGACCTGGAACCGCGGCAGAAACCCCGGGCAGTAAGCCCAAGCTTCCTTCTTCCCCCCCGCCACCTACGTAGAATGACGTATGTGCAGCGCAGCGCGGCTGCCCGATGATCCCCGAGCAACGGCCATGGAGAACGGCCACTTGCCTTGCGGCGATCAGAACAAGGGGGTTCAATCAGATGACTATCAGGGCACGCGTCACCGGCGCATTTCTCGCTGCCGTCCTTTCGACGACGGCGTTCAACGGCGCCTTTGCGGCCGACGACACGATCAAGGTCGGCATCCTGCATTCGCTTTCCGGCACCATGGCGATCTCCGAAACGACGCTCAAGGACGCCATGCTGATGCTGATCGAGGAGCAGAACAAGAAGGGCGGCCTGCTCGGCAAGAAGCTGGAAGCGGTCGTCGTCGACCCGGCCTCGGACTGGCCGCTCTTTGCCGAAAAGGCGCGCGAGCTCGTCTCCGTCGACAAGGTGTCCGCCGTCTTCGGCTGCTGGACGTCGGTGTCGCGCAAATCCGTGCTGCCGGTCTTCGAAGAGCTGAATTCCATCCTCTTCTATCCGGTCCAGTACGAGGGCGAGGAAAGCCAGCGCAACGTCTTCTATACGGGCGCCGCTCCCAATCAGCAGGCTATTCCCGCAGTCGACTATCTGATGGAGAACGAGGAAGTCGAGCGCTGGGTGCTCGCCGGCACCGATTACGTCTATCCGCGCACGACCAACAAGATCCTCGAGGCCTACCTGATCTCCAAGGGCGTCGCGCCCGAGGACATCATGATCAACTACACGCCTTTCGGCCATTCCGACTGGCAGACGATCGTTTCCGACATCAAGAAGTTCGGCTCGGCCGGCAAGAAGACCGCGGTCGTCTCGACAATCAACGGCGACGCCAACGTGCCGTTCTATAAGGAGCTTGCCAACCAAGGCATCAAGGCCGAGGACATCCCGGTCGTCGCCTTCTCTGTCGGCGAGGAGGAACTTGCCGGCCTCGATACCGGACCGCTCGTCGGACACCTCGCTGCCTGGAACTACTTCCAGTCGGTCGACAACCCGGCCAATGCCGAGTTCATCGAGACCTGGCAGGCCTACACCAAGAACGACAAGCGGGTGACCAACGACCCGATGGAAGCCCATTATATCGGCTTCAACATGTGGCTGAAGGCAGTCGAGAAGGCCGGCACCACGGATACCGATGCCGTGCTCGACGCCATGATCGGGGTCTCGGTACCGAATCTCTCGGGCGGCTATTCGACGATGATGCCGAACCACCACATCACCAAACCCGTGCTGATCGGCGAGATCCAGTCCGACGGCCAGTTCGAAACTGTCTGGGAAACGCCCGGCCTCGTCGTCGGCGACGAATGGTCGGACTACCTGCCGGACTCGAAGGACCTGATCTCCGATTGGCGCGCGCCCATGTCCTGCGGCAACTTCAATGTGGCCACCGGCAAGTGCGGCGGCAAGGGTTCCTGATTTCATGACGAAAGACTTGCTAAGGAAGCGGCCCGGGTCGGGTCGCTCCCCCAGACGCCTCTTTTCATGACGCACCGCTAGCTCGAAATCCCCTCCGTCCGAATGCGTCCCTTCGGACGGAGGACTGCAAGGCGAGAGACGAATGTACCGCATCATCCAAACCGTGCTGGCTGCCCTGTTCCTCTTCGTTGCGATGGCTCCGGGGCTTCGCGCGGAAGAGGGACTGCGCGATCTGGTGAACGCGCTCGGCGAGGCGAAGCTGTCCGAGATGGACGAACACATCGCGGCACTGGCAAGAACCGGAAAGCCCGAAGCCGTCGCCATCCTCGAGGCGCTCGGTGAAGGCGGGCTCTATGCCCGCAAGGCGGACGGCCAGGTCTTCCTGACGAAGGAGAGCGGTTCGAACCTGACCCTCACGGATCCGATCTCCGGCGACAGTGCCGGCGAAGCGCCGAAGGCGGCACTTTCGAAGATCAGGGTGAACAACAGCGTGCGGCGCGCCGTGCGCACCGCCCTCGGCAGCCTGACGCTCCTCAGTCCCGATCGAAATCAGCGACTCAGGGCTGCGCAGTCGGTGCTGCAATCGCCCGATCCCGACGCGCTTGGCGCCATCGAGAATGCGCTTCATGCCGAGAAGGACGGAGCCGTTCGTGCGGTCCTCGAACAGGCGCGCGCCACGATGCTTCTTCTCTCCGACCGGCCGGTCGAGGAGAAGAAGGAGGCGGTGCGGCTGCTGGAGGAAAGCGGCGGCCGCGAGGCGCTGCCGATCCTTTCTGTCGCGCTCGGCTCCGCCGACGAAAGCCTGAAGCCGGACATCGAGGCGGCGCTCGCCAGCATCGAACAGGCGCAAGCCTTCTGGAATGCGGGCCAGAACATATGGTACGGCCTGTCGCTGGGCTCGGTGCTGCTGCTTGCGGCGATCGGCCTCGCCATCACCTTCGGCGTCATGGGCATCATCAACATGGCGCATGGCGAGATGGTGATGCTCGGGGCCTATACGACATTCCTCGTTCAAGATGTGGTGCGCACCTCCTTTCCTCATCTTTTCGATTGGTCCCTAGCGATCGCGCTGCCGCTCGCCTTCCTTGTCACGGGCGCCGTGGGCCTCGCACTGGAACGCGGCGTCATCCGCTTCCTCTACGGTCGCCCGCTCGAAACGCTGCTTGCCACCTGGGGCATATCGCTCATCCTGCAGCAGACGGTGCGGACGATCTTCGGCCCCACCAACCGCGAAGTCGGCAATCCGTCCTGGATGTCCGGCGCCTTCGAGATCGGCGGACTGGCGATCACCTGGAACCGCCTCTGGATCATCGTCTTTGCGCTTGCCGTGTTTGCAGCACTTCTCTTTCTGCTCAAGAAGACGCCGATGGGCCTGCAGATGCGCGCCGTAACGCAAAACCGGCGCATGGCCTCCTCCATGGGCATCCGCACGCCCTGGGTCGATGCGCTGACCTTCGCGCTCGGCTCCGGCATTGCAGGCATTGCGGGTGTGGCGCTTTCGCAGATCGATAACGTCTCGCCGAACCTCGGGCAGGGTTACATCATCGACAGCTTCATGGTCGTGGTCTTCGGCGGCGTCGGCAATCTTTGGGGAACGCTTGTCGGCGCCTTCTCGCTCGGCATCCTCAACAAGTTCCTCGAGCCCTACGCCGGCGCCGTGCTCGGCAAGATCCTCGTGCTCGTGCTGATCATCCTCTTCATCCAGAAGCGGCCGCGGGGGCTCTTCGCACTCAAGGGCCGGGCGGTGGAAGCATGATCACCTCGTTTCTCGTCAAATCGCTGGATCGGACCATCGTCACGGCCGTCGCGATCCTGCTGGCGCTGGCCGTCACCGTTCCCGCGCTCAACCTCCTGACCGCGCCGGACCACCCGCTGCATGTGCCGACCTATCTGGTTTCACTCTTCGGCAAGTACCTGACCTATGCGCTCCTGGCTCTGGCGCTCGATCTCGTCTGGGGTTTCTGCGGCATTCTCTCGCTCGGGCACGCTGCCTTCTTCGCGCTCGGGGGCTATGCCATGGGCATGTATCTGATGCGCCAGATCGGCTCACGCGGCTCCTACGGCAATCCGCTGCTGCCGGACTTCATGGTCTTTCTCAACTGGAAGGAGCTGCCCTGGTTCTGGCACGGCTTCGACATGTTCTGGTTCGCAGCGCTGATGGTGGTGCTGGTGCCGGGCCTCCTTGCCTTCGTCTTCGGCTGGTTCGCCTTCCGCTCGCGCGTCAACGGGGTCTATCTCTCGATCATCACCCAGGCGATGACCTATGCGCTGCTGCTCGCCTTCTTCCGCAACGACATGGGTTTCGGCGGCAATAACGGGCTCACGGATTTCAAGGACATCCTGGGCTTCAACATCCAGGCAGACGGAACGCGTGCGGCGCTTTTCGCCGCCTCCGCGCTGGCGCTCGCCGTTTCGCTCGTCGTCACCTCGGGCATCGTCCGCTCGAAATTCGGAAAGGTGCTGGTGGCGCTGCGCGACGCGGAAAGCCGCACCCGCTTCCTCGGCTATCGCGTCGAGCACATGAAGCTCTTCGCCTTCACGGTCTCGGCCATGATGGCAGGCGCCGCCGGTGCGCTCTACGTACCGCAGGTCGGCATCATCAATCCGGGCGAGTTCGCCCCCGCCAATTCGATCGAGGTGGTCATATGGACGGCGGTCGGCGGGCGCGGCACGCTGATCGGACCGATCGTCGGCGCGATCCTCGTCAACGGCGGAAAAAGCATCTTCACCGCCGCCTTCCCCGAATTCTGGCTCTTTGCGCTCGGCGGGCTCTTCGTCCTCGTCACGCTTTTCCTGCCGAAGGGGGTGGTCGGCACGGCGCAGAACTATCTGGCAAGCCGGCGCGCGTCCCACGCGGCGGCCCGGAAGGAAAGCGAGAGCGAAAAATCGGCGACCCTTGCGGCCGCCGAAACGATGGCCGCGGAGTGATCGCCATGACCGGAAAGAAGCCCAGGAACCTGCTCTATCTCGATGGCGTCTCCGTCTCCTTCGATGGTTTCAAGGCGCTGAACTCGCTCTCCTTCGTCGTGGAGCCGGGGGAATTGCGCGCCATCATCGGCCCCAATGGCGCCGGCAAGACGACGATGATGGACATCATCACCGGCAAGACGCGGCCGGATGAGGGCGAGGTCTTCTTCAAGGGCGACATCGACCTCACCAGGAGGGACGAAGCGGCAATCGCCGAACTCGGCATCGGCCGCAAGTTCCAGAAGCCCACCGTCTTCGAGAACCATACCGTCTGGGACAATCTGGAGCTGGCGCTGAACCGCAGCCGCGGCGTCTTAGCGATCCTGTTCTATCGGCTGACGAGGGAGGACGAGAGCCGCATCGAGGAGATCCTTTCGACGGTGCGGCTCACGGCGCGCCGGGACGAACTCGCCGCCAATCTCTCGCATGGTCAGAAGCAATGGCTGGAGATCGGCATGCTGCTCGCCCAGGAACCGGAACTCCTGCTCGTGGACGAGCCGGTGGCCGGGATGACCGATGCGGAGACGGCGGAGACCGCGATCCTCCTCAAGGAAATCGCCAGGACGCGCTCGGTGATCGTCGTCGAGCACGACATGGGCTTCATCCGCGACCTCGGCGTCAAGGTCACCTGCCTTGCGGAAGGCTCGGTGCTGGCGGAAGGCTCGATCGATTTCGTCAGCAACGATCCGAAGGTGATCGAAAACTATCTCGGCCGATGAGCGGAAGGAATTGAACCGATGCTGAACGTCGAAAACGTCAGCCTGCATTACGGCGCCGCGCAGGCGCTTCGCGACGTCTCGTTCAAGGCGGAGATGGGCAAGATCACCTGCGTGCTCGGCCGCAACGGCGTCGGCAAGTCGAGCCTGCTCAGGGCCGTCACCGGCCAGCATGCGGTGACGAGCGGCACGATCTCTTTCAACGGCACGCCGCTCGACGGCATGGCGCCCTTCCGACGCGCCAAGCAGGGCGTCGGCTACGTGCCGCAGGGCCGCGAGATATTTCCCCTGCTGACGGTGAAGGAGAATCTCGAAACCGGATTCGCCCCGCTGAGGCGGGCTCAACGCTCGATCCCCGACGACATCTTCAGCCTGTTTCCGGTACTTCAGACTATGCTCGGCCGGCGGGGCGGCGACCTTTCGGGCGGCCAGCAGCAGCAGCTCGCGATCGCCCGCGCTCTCGTGACACGCCCGAAAATCCTGGTGCTGGACGAGCCGACCGAGGGCATCCAGCCGTCGATCATCAAGGACATCGGCCGCGCGATCAAATATTTGCGGGATTCGACCGGCATGGCGATCCTGCTCGTGGAGCAATATCTCGATTTCTGTCGCGAGCTTGCCGACCACGTCTATATCATGGACCGCGGGGCTTTCGTGCATGAGGGGCCGCCGGAGACGCTCGACACGCCGCAGGCGCGCCGGCATCTAACCGTTTGAAGCCGCATAACGAGCCTGCGCGCGGTTTTCCACAGACCCGAAAATAGCCGGTAAAGTCAATGGTTTGGGCCGAAGACCTGATCTCAGCGTCGCCTGCGGGCGACAGAAAAATCCACTTCTTTTGTGGATTGCGTTTGCCCGCTCAAGCGCTTTGACCCATACTGCACATGCATGTTCGATGATTGCTCCTGCGTGGTCCTTCGACCGGAACGGTCGAAGGATTAGCCAATGCAGCAGTTCAAAGTGTCACGGCGCGTTCCATGTCTCCGGACGAAACATGGTGCCGTGGCGAGTTTCGCAATCACACCCCGCTGACAGAATTGGCCATTTCGCGTTTCCGGCCTATCCAATCGGAGGAGACCCTAATGACGAATTTCCTGCCCGCCCTTCACGAAGGGCACGCCCCCATTACGCTCCAGACGCTCTTCAAGGACGCCCTCGAAGCCTATGACGATTGGGAGGAGGGCATGCCCGAACCCATCGTTTCCTTCGAGGACAAGGTACTTCCGGTCAGTGCCGTTTTCGAATGGATGAGACCCTGCACGGACCTCATGCCGGCCAATATGATCGGTATCGTCACCGATCGGCTGACGAAGCCCTGGAGCGGCGCCGGACCGCTGGACGCAATGACCTTCTCGACCGCCGCCCGGGTCATGTCCATTCTGGTGCGGCGGCGCTTGAGACGCTTCGGGCGCGGCTCCATCGAGGCCTTTGCCGACCGCTTCAGCCATCCGATGCATTCCGTTCCGTCGCCATCGCCGGAATCGGCGGGATCTCGATCGGCACGCTTATAAAGCCACCGCCCACGACCGTGGCGATGCCCGATATGGTCATCGTTGCGGCCGAGCTGCACAATCCCCCGCCGGTCGCGCCTGCCGTCGCCGCTGTCGGCCTCGGCTATCCGGGTGCCTTTGGCGCCATTTGCGTCGGTGTGCTTCGTTCGTGCCGCTCGCAGGCTATGCTTCCAAGGCGGCCCAGGCGATGGGGACGCATATCACCTGCCGTCGATTGCGGCGGTCGTGCTCGGAGGCACGTCGATCCTTGGCGGGCGGGACTCCTATCTCGGCACGGCAGCAGGCGTCATCCTGATCACGCTCCTGCTTTACGGCCGCGCGCCGCCGAGCCGCTAGAGCCTTTCATAAACCGGCACCTTCAAAACGCTGTCATGAAACCGCGATAGGGCGTCGGCGGATGGCGACGCTGCAACAGATAGCTTTTCATGCCGGCTGCTCGCTGGCGACGGTCTCACGCGTCTTGCGGGGCGAGGGGCCGGCGAGCGGCGAAATGGTGCGCCGCGTGCGCCGCGCAGCTGCCGAACTCGGCTACAGACCGGTGCCTTCCGCGGGCGCAAATAGCGGGCGCAGCCGCCCGGTCGTCGGCGTGCTGGTGCCGAGCGTGACCAACCCGGTCTTCGCGGCGTCGCTGGCGGGCATACAGCACCGCATGCAGACCGCGTCGCATGGCGTTCTGATCGCCCAATCGAACTACGATTCTTCGGCGGAAGTCCGCGCCGTCGCTGCACTTCTGGAGCAGCGCCCGACCGGGCTCATTCTGACCCTCTGCAACGCCGAGACCAGCGAGGCGCTCTCGGCCGCGCTGCCGCCGACGATCCTTCTCAACAATCGGCCGGTCCCGCGTTTTCCAGCCGCCGTGACCGTCGACAATTACCGGGCAGGATACGAGATCACCAAACACATTCTCGCCCATCGCCACCGCCGCATCCAGTTCGTCTCAGGCTATTTCGCCTCGTCCGACCGCGCGCACCTGCGCTACGCCGGCCATTCAGCGGCGATGCGGGACGGCGGGTATTCGGCACTTCCGGCGCTCCAAATCCCCTTCGTCGACGGCTACCAAGATCTGGAGCTTTCCCAGGCCATCGAAAAGCATGCGCCAACGGCGATTGTCGCATCCAACGACCTCCTGGCGCTGGGGGTAATCGCCGCGCTCCGGCGCGAAGGCCTCTCCGTTCCCGAAGACGTTTCCGTCGCCGGTTTCGACGGAATCGCGATCGGCCGGCTGATGAAGCCGTCGCTCACGACCGTGGCGATGCCGGATGCGGACATGGGTGTCGCCGCGGCCGCCATGCTGCTCGACATCGCCGAAAACAGCGTGCAATGCCGCCACCTTTGCCTCGACTACCGGCTTTATCCCGGCGAGACGGTGAGGATGGCGGGCTAAGTCTTCCGATTCTCGACGAAGGCAGCATGCCACTTGGCGAGCATCGACACGGCTTCCTGGACGACGGCCGGATGGGTGCCGGGCAGGAACTCGATCCTTGGCGCTTTGCCGTCACGCTTCAGCCGCGCGAAGACCCGCCCCTTAGCATCTTTCAGCTCCTCCGGCTTTTCCGGTTCCGGCTTGTCGCTTTGCGACAGGCTATTGAAGACGAGCTGAAAGCGCTGGTCTGAATCGACGGCGCGGAAGCGTGGCGAAGCGATCTCGTCCTGGGCTCTGGCGCGCGCCTCTTGCCTTTCAAGCAGCGTCCCGATCGCCATCCAGCGCTCGCGTCCGGCCTTCGGCGCCGGGCCGATGGCGCGGGCGACTTCGTGCGGCACGCCGTCCGCCACCTGCAGGAGGCGCGAAAGCTCGCTTTTCTGCACCGCAAGCGCATCGCCGATCACCTTGCGGTCGAAGCCGCGCGCTACGAGCGCAGCGGCGAAAAGCGCCCGTTCGATGAAGGAAAGGTTGCGCCGCTCGGCATTTTCCTTGCCTTGGGCAAGCACGAGCTCGTCATCGGTCAGCGTCCGGACGATCGCCTTTACCTGGAGCTCGAGCCGGCGCACCGCCTTCAGGCGCCGGTGGCCGTAGGCGGTCTGGTAATGGCCCCGCTTTTCCGGGTGCGGCCGCACGAGGATCGGCGATTGCTGGCCGTTCTCGCGAATGCTCTCGACGAGCGCGAGGAAATCCGCATCGTCTACCTCACCATCGGTCAGCCGATCCTCGACGAAGGAGCTTTCGACCAAAGCCGGATCGAGCGAAACGACGCGTTCTCCCTGGGTCAACGCCTCCCTGAGCACCCGTGCTTCCTCGGCCTCGCGGGTGATGCTGCCGAGAGAAAGCCCCATGGCCTTCACTGCGCCGGAAGCTGCACGGGGCGCATCGAGCGGGGCGGCGGGCCTGGCGTTGACAGGTGTCAACTCGGCCGGCGCCGCTTCGGCGGGGGCTTGCTGATCGCCGGCAGGCGCGCTTCCCGAAAACAGCGCCCGCAATTCGTTTTTCCGGTTGTTACCAGCCATGACTCAGCGCCCCCATGCCGCGTGAATGAGAGCCTCGATCTCGCCGTTGACCGCGTTCAGCGATTCGATCGCGCGGTCATAGGTCGCGCGGGTGAAATTCTCCCGGCCGACCTCGTAGAGCGTCTGCTTGGTGAGACCTGCATCCGAGATCGCGGTCGATTTTACCATGGCGGAGGTCAGCACCCGGTCGCCGAAGAGCGAGCGCATGAAGCCGACGATCTGCGCCTGCGGTCCGTCATTCGGCTCGAAACGGGTGACGAGATAGCGCAGGAAATCGAAATTGAGCTCGCCGCCGGCCTCGCGCACGACGCTGAGCAGGTCCGAAGTCATGTAGAGGAACTGGTTCATCGATGCGACGTCGAGCATCTGCGGATGCACGGTGACGATGACCGACGTCGAAGCGCAGAGCGCCGAGAGCGTCAGGTAGCCGAGCTGCGGCGGGCAGTCGATGACGACGACGTCGTAGTCGTCAGCGACGCTTGCCAGCGCCGCCTGCACCCGTGCGAAGAAGAGCGGCCCCGCATCGGCACCGCTCTGCCGCGCACTGAGCGCCTGCGGCGTCGTGTGTTCGAACTCCTGCAATTCGAGGTTGCCCGGCACCAGGTCGAGCCCGTCGAAATAGGTCTTGCGGATGATGTCCTTCAGTGGCCGCGCCTCGGCGTCGTAACGGATTGCGCCGTAGAGCGTGTCGTTGCCGGTCAGGTCCAGTTCCGGCTGGTAGCCGAACAGCGCCGAAAGCGATGCCTGTGGGTCGAGGTCGACCGCGAGCACCCGGTGACCGGTCAGAGCGAGATATTGTGCGAGATGGACCGATGAGGTCGTCTTGCCGGAGCCGCCCTTGAAGTTGGTGACCGAGATTACTTGCAGATGCTCGCTTCTCGCGGCATCGCGCCATTTGAGATAACCGCGCGCCTTGGCGCCATTGCCTTTGGCAATCGCCTGCTCGGCCAGATGCCGACGCAGCGCGTTGATGTCGGAGAGCGAATAGGAGCGTCGTCCGCCTGCGCCGGTGTCGGGCTGCGGTCCCTCGCCAGCCAGCGACAGCTGGCGCAAGTATCCGTCGGAAACCCCGATGAGCTTGGCTGCCTCGCCGGAGGTGAAGCTCCGGAGCGTCTTCCTCGCTGTCGGCGCAAAAAGCCGGTCTCGCATCGCCTTCAGCTGTTCGGAAAGCGCCCGCGCGTCGGCGGCGATCGCCTCGTCTGCCGGTTTGCGCAATTCCCCACCGGTCGCTCCTGCCGTCATCATATCCATGGTCTAAACTCCTCGTGCCCGCATGGCGCCTCGCCGCCGTGCAGATGCGCCTGCCGCATTTCCTAACAGGTAATCACTGAGCTACGCCGAAATGCGAAATATGCGGTCTATTCCGTTAGAGGAATGATTCATCCTCTGATTCGCGTCAACCATTTTTCGGAGCGCGCGCTAGGCAAAGCGATAGGCTGAAGATTGAAACTTTCATGGAGAAACTGAAAAACAACTGAGAAGGCCTGTTACCAAACTGACATGGGAGCCCCTTAAAGAGAGCGCCAAAGCGGCGCTGAGCGGGGTACGGCCTCTCATGCATGTCGCCCCTGTCAACACGCGCCGGAGGCCATGCTCCCATGAGGATCGTGCAGATCAGCGATACCCATTTCAGCCCGACAAAATCCCATTTCAACGACAATTGGGAACCCGTTGTCCGCTGGATCGAGACGATCGGCGCCGACTTCGTCGTGCATACGGGCGACCTTACGGTCGACGGCGCGGACCAGGAGGAAGACATCGTCTTCGCGATGGACCTCCTCCGCAGGCTGCCGGTACCGGTGCTGATCGTGCCCGGCAATCACGATGTCGGCCATCTGCCGGGCTCGGATCAGCAGGTCAACGCCTTCCGCCTCGCTCGCTGGCGCAGGCTCGTCGGCCCGGATTTCTGGTTCTCCGATCACGGTGGCTGGCGGCTCATCGGCCTCGACAGCCTTCTTCTCGGCTTCGACGACGCGGAAGAGGAGAGGCAGTTCCGCTGGCTGGCGGATGCACTTGAGAGCCGCGACGGCCGCCCCGTCGCGATCTTCGCCCATAAGCCGC
Source organism: Sinorhizobium sp. P24N7 (assembly GCF_042436655.1). NCBI lineage: Bacteria > Pseudomonadati > Pseudomonadota > Alphaproteobacteria > Hyphomicrobiales > Rhizobiaceae > Sinorhizobium > Sinorhizobium sp. P24N7. Next base: position 39,103 of record NZ_JBHMIW010000001.1, read on the forward strand.
TTTTCGTCGACGATCCGGCGGAAGGCGATACCGGCTATTGGAGCGTGCGGCCGAAACAGCGGCAGCGGCTTTACGGGCTGATGGCGGAGAACGATGTCAAGCTCCATGCGAGCGGTCATCTACACTGGGCCTGGCAAGGCCATCATGCCGGCACCGACCTCGTATGGGCGCCGCCGACCTCCTTCATCATCGACAAGCTGGAGCGGGAAATGCCCGGCGAGCGCCTCGTAGGCGCGGTTGTCCACCACCTGGGCGAAGGACGCATCGACAGCGAGATCGTCGCGGTGCCCGGGCTGAAGCCTTACGTCCTGGATCACATGGTGGAAGAGGTCTATCCGCAGGCCGCGAAGAAGCTCGTGGGAGCGGCGCGATGAGCATTCTTTCGCTCCGCGGCATCGCCAAGTCCTTCGCCGGCAATGCGATCCTCAAGGGCGTGAGCCTCGAAGCGGAGGAGGGCGAATTCGTCGCGCTCGTCGGACCCTCTGGCTGCGGCAAGAGCACGCTTCTCCGCATCGTCGCGGGATTGGATCATGCGGATCGCGGCGAGATCGTCATCGGCGGCCGCGAGGTCTCCCCGGTCGCAGCCGCCGACCGCAACGTCGCCATGGTGTTCCAGTCCTACGCCCTTTATCCGCATCTGACCGCCGGCCAGAACATCGCAGTGCCCCTCGCCATGCGGCGGCTTTCGGCGGCTGAGCGATTTCCCTTCGTCGGCAATCTTCTTCCCGGTCAGCGCCGGATCCGCGCCGACATCCAGCGGCAGGTTCGCGAGATGGCGTCCTCCCTCAAGATCGACCATCTGCTCGATCGCAAGCCCGGACAGATGTCGGGCGGCCAGCGCCAGCGTGTGGCGCTCGCCCGCGCCATGGTCCGCCGCCCTAGCGTCTTCCTGATGGACGAGCCGCTCTCCAACCTCGACGCGAATCTACGGGTCCATGCCCGCAGCGAGATCGTCGAGTTGCACCGGCGCGCCGGCGTGCCGACGCTCTATGTCACGCACGACCAGTCCGAGGCCCTGTCCATGGCCGACAGGGTGGCGGTGATGATCGGGGGCACGCTCCTGCAACTGGCGTCGCCCAGGGAAATCTACGACGATCCCGCCCATGTCGAGGTCGCCCGCTTCCTGGGCCAGCCGCGTATCAACGTGGTGGAAACGCGGATGGATCCGTCGGGCATCGTGCGTTTCGGACCGCTCACGCTGGCTGGCGAGAAGCCGGCTTCGGGCGAGGCGTCGGTAATGCTGGCCGTGCGCCCCGAATTCGTCCGTTTTAGCGGAAATCCGGACGGCATCCTCATGGCGCGCGTAGAGCGGACGGAATTTCTCGGCTCCGAAGTGATCGTGCATGCCCGTCTCGGCGCCATTGGCGAAACGATCGTCGCCAAGATCAGCCCGGCCGAAGCTTCCTCCCTTACCACCGGCATGCCGGTGTCGGTCGAGATCGAACCGGATCGGGCAATGCTCTTCGCCGCCTCGGGCGAGCGGCTGCGGGCAAAGACAGTTGCCGCCGCCGCGGCGCTGGAGAAGGCTCATGGTTAGCATCGCGTCCGATATGCCCATGGCGAGGGCCGACCGGCGCGAAGCGCGGGTCGCCTGGTTGCTCGCCGCTCCCGCGATCGTGCTCTTGTTCCTCTTCATTCTGCTGCCGACATTCGCGGTCGTGCTCCTCGGCTTCACCGATTTCGAGCTCGGCTATGGCGGCTTCCGTTTCGTCGGGTTGGAAAACTACGCGGAACTGATCGGCGACCGCACCTTCCGCCGTTCGCTCTGGAACACGGCCGTCTATACGGCGATCGTCACGCCGGTATCGATCGTGCTGGCGCTGGGCGTCGCGCTCCTGATCGAGGCGGAGACCCGCGCAAAGGCGTTCTTCCGGACCGTCTATTTCCTGCCCGTCGCCTCGCTTCTGGTCGCAATGGCGACGGTCTGGCAATTCCTGTTCCATCCCTCAATCGGGCCGATCAACACCTTCCTGGCACAGCTCGGCATCCCCGGACCGAACTGGCTCGGCGCCTCCGGCACCGTGCTTTACGGGCTTTCGATCATCGGCATCTGGCAGTCGGTGGGCTTCAACATGGTGCTGTTTCTCGCCGGGCTGACCGCGATCCCGGGCGAGCTCTATGCCGCCGCGCAGGTGGACGGCGCGAAATCCCGGCTGGACCGGTTCCGGCTCGTCACCTGGCCGATGCTCGCGCCGACGACGCTCTTCGTCACCACCATCAGCATCATCAATTCCGTCAAGGTCTTCGAGACGGTGAAGACGCTCACCGAAGGCGGGCCGAACAAGGCTTCCGAAGTGCTGCTTTTCACCATCTACCAGGAAGGCTTCGTCTATCTCCGGGTCGGCTATGCCTCGGCGATGACGGTGATCTTTCTCGCGATCCTCGTCGTCCTGATGTTCCTGCAATACCGCGTTCTCGACCGGAAGGTGCATTACGCATGACCGTAAACAGCCTTTCTCCCGGCCGCATCCTGCGGTTCACGCTCCTGTCGCTCGGCGCTCTCATCTTCCTTGCGCCTTACATCTTCATGATCTCGACGGCCGGCAAGGCGCAGAGCGAGATCTTTTCCTCCTCGCTGTCGCTGATCCCGCAGCAATGGTCCTATGTCGAGAACTTCACCAAGGCGCTGTCGCGCGTCTCGATGCCGATCCTGCTTCTGAACGGCGTGATCGTCTGCGCGATGATCTTTATTGTTCAGGTCGTGGTCGCCATTCCCTGCGCCTATGCCATGGCGAAACTCAAGTTCCGCGCCGCACGCCTGATGATGGTGCTGGTGATGCTGGGGCTGCTCGTGCCGATCCATGCGACCGCGCTGCCGCTCTATGTCGCCTTCGACCGGCTGGCAGTGCTCAACAGCTACACGGCACTCGTCGCGCCCTTCTCGATCTCGGTCTTCGCGATCTTCCTGTTCCTGCAGTTTTTCCGTGCCATTCCCGATGATCTGATCCATGCCGCCCGGCTCGACGGCATGTCGGAGATCGGCATCGTCGCACGCGTCGTCGTGCCCAATGCCTGGCCGGCGATCACCGCCTTCGCAATCTTTTCGGTGGTGGCGCACTGGAACGACCTGTTCTGGCCGCTGGTGGTCGTCACCAACCAGAACTACGCCACCCCTCCGCTCGGCCTTCTCTATTTCCGCGCTGCGGAAGCCGGCGACGACTACGGCGCGCTGATGGCCGCCACGCTGATCATTACCCTTCCCCTCGTCGCCGCGTTCCTCGTCGCACAGAAGCGCTTCGTCGAGGGCATAACCATGACCGGTCTCAAGGGCTGATCGGTCGAACCAGGAGAACATCATGAAACATTTCACGCAACTTCTCACCGCCGCGGCGGTGTCGATGACCCTTGCCCTACCGGCCCGGGCCGAAACAGTGCTGACTGTGCATTATCCGATGCCCGGCTTCTTCAAGGACGTGATGGACACGATCTCCAAGAAGTTCATGGAGGAAAATCCGGATATCAAGATCGCCTTCGCCAATCCTTCCGCAACTTACGAGGAGGGGATCCAGACGATCATGCGCCAGGCCGGAACGGCCGAAATGCCCGACATCACCTTCATCGGGCTCAACCGCCTGCGCATGCTCAACGAACGCGACGTCCCGGTCGACCTCGGAGCCTTCATCGCCAAGGACGGCGACATGGCCGAACAGGGCTTCTCGGAGAACATCCTGAAGCTCGCCCAGGTCAACGGCAAGCAGGTGGGCCTTGCCTTCGCGACCTCCAATCCGATCATGTATTACAATGCCGATCTCGTGCGCAAAGCGGGCGGGGATCCGGATACTCCGCCTAAGACCTGGGACGAGGTGATTGCGCTCGGCGGCAAGATCAAGGCGCTCGGCGACGGCGTCGAGGGGATCGACTTCCGCTGGCAGGGCGACGACTGGATGTTCTCCGCTCTCCTCTTCGGCGCGGGCGGCCGCATGCTGACCGAGGACGAGAGCAAGGTCGCTTTCAACGGTCCGGAAGGCAAAAAGGCGATCGAAGTTCTCGACCGAATGGTCAAGGAAGGCGGCCTGCCGGTGCTCACCAAGCAGGCCGGCGAGCAGGCCTTCGTCGCGGGCAAGGTCGGTTTCGCCTTCCAGACGACCGGGGCGCTCCGCAACACGATCAAGAATGTCGGCGAAAAGTTCGACCTGCGCACCGCGGCCATTCCGCGGATCGACCCGGTGAACGGCAAGCTGCCGACCGGCGGCAACGCGGTCGTGATCCTCACGCGCGACGCCGACAAGCAGGACGCTGCGTGGAAGTTCGCCAAGTTCGCGGCCGGCCCCTATGGCGCTTCGGTCGTCGTTCCGGGTACCGGCTACGTCCCGAACAACGAGCTCGCGGCGAAGTCGCCGGAATATCTCGCAAACTTCTACAGGGAAAATCCGCTCTTCCGCGCCGGCCTCGAGCAGATGCCGGTTATGATCCCGTGGTATGCCTTCCCGGGCACGAACGGCGTCAAGGTCACGCAGACGATCGTCGAGAACCTGTCGCGCGTCGTCGAGCAGGCGGCAACCCCCGAGGAGGCGCTGAACGACGCAGCCGCGGAAGTCGAAAGCCTGCTGCCGCGCAGCTGAGCCTTGAACCGTCATTCATAAGCCCGCCTGCGGATCATTATCCTCCGCAGGCGGACCCGTTCAGGCCGGGGCGGTACGTCCGTCCAGGCTGAAGGCACCCGCGCCGAAGGCGGCGATCTGAAGGAAGCCGCCGGTGATCGCCAGGTTCTTCATGAAGTGGATCATCTGGTTCTGGTCGGCGAAGTCGGTGTGAAAGCCGATCGCCGAGGCCAGGGTGAAGGCTGCAAGGATCAGCGCCACCCACCGGGCCCGATAGCCGAGGACGAGGAGGATGCCTGCGCCGATCTCCACGACAAGAGCAATCGCGTAGGCGACCGGAGGCAGGGGCAGCCCCGCCGAGGCGATGTAGCCGATCGTGCCGGATGGATCGCCCAGTTTCCCGAAGCCGGAAAGAATAAACATGGCGGCGAGAAGCAGGCGGCCGATGAGGGCCAAGGAGCCTTGAAGTGCGGGATTGTCGCTCATGTGACGTGCCTTTCTTCACTATGGCCTGGTCGCGCACGCATACCCGCTCCGGGCCTTCGGAACGGCGGCAGGCGTTCGCTGCTCCGTGATTGTAAATGCAGAGCCCGCGGATCGGAAATTTTCCACAGCTGAAACAGAAATTGAACGGAACGGAATTGCATCGCCAAAGCGCGGGAAAGCCTTGCGCCGCGAGCACGGAACGGCACTTGGGAGGGGTTTTCAAGGCGGCCCGGCGCCCTTCCGGCGAGGCTCCCGGAAGGAAGTTGTTAACCTTCATTTCCTATTCCCTAGGGCAGCCCCTTCGATGATGAATTTCGAGTTTTCAGGCCATGCGCATTCCCCGGACAAATTTCTCGCCTGCAGCTTTGTATGACGCAAATCACGCGGTTGATTTCGAGGACCCGCATCCGGTTGCGCAAGGTTCCGCGGACGCTTCGGCGCCTGAGGCGGCCGCTCACGACCATCTGTTCGAAGCACCGGAAGCGCCGCGGCGCGCGCCCGGCCATCGGGACCAGGAGACAGGCTATGCGGGACGCGCCGCGCGCCTCTACGGTCATGGCTCCGCCTATGCTCCGGCCGAGGTTACCGTCTCTACGCGCGATCCGCTTCCCACGCTTGCCGAGATCACCGGCCTATCCGGCGAGCCGAGCTGGGAGAGCCATTTCTTCCTGTCGCCGAACGTGCGCTTCACGCGCACGCCCGAGCGCGAACTCATGAAGCGTCACCCGCCGGCGCCCGAAGAAAGCCGGGCTGAGGCCGACGAAGCCGCGGCGGAAGCATCCGATCCCGAAACGGTGATGGACGCAGTACCGGCCGAACCCGCTCCGTCGGTGGTCGAAACGGAACTGCCGTCCTACAGTCCGTCCGAGCTCCTCCGGGTGCTGACGCAGCAACTGCCCTCCTGGAGCGCTGCACGCTCGCCGGCGCCGGAAGCGGGCACCGCCGAACCGGCAATCACCGAAAGCGCGGCCGTGACGGAGGAAGAGCCCGCCACTCCTGAAACGTCATCGGCCCTGCCGGTAGCGGACGAGGTGCCTGTGGTTCCGCGTGCACTGCCCGTTGCGAACCTTGCGCCCCGGAGTGCCGGAGTGGAGGAGGATGTGCCCCAGCAGGCAGAAGCGCATCTGGCCTATCTATCCGATTTTGCGTTTTTCGAGTTCATGCCGCTCGAAGCGGCGGCTGTTCCGCCGGCTGCCGCGGAACCTGTGAAGGAAGCCGCGCACCTTCGCGCGCCGGTCGCAGCCGCGCCGAAGGTCTCGCCACCAAAGATCGCCGCCGCGACGCCTGTCGAAATCCGGCCGCAGCCGCCCACGGCGATAAGCTCGCTGTTCCGGGTGGTGGAATGCCGGCGGCCCGAGCCCGCCGCTGCCGAACCGGCTTCGGCCGCGCCGCAGGATCTTGCCGCTGAGCCGGCCGTCGTCGAGACAGCCGCCCCGGTTATAGCCGAAGCACCCGCTTCGGCACCGGCCGAACCCATCGTACCCGCCGTCGTGCCCGCAAGCGAACCGCCTCCCGAAGTGCCGGTGACCAGGGCGGCGATCACCATGCCGGCCGTGATACAGCGTTCGTCGCCGTCTCTGCCGCCGATCGGCGCCATCGAGCCGCTGCAGGGCGGCGACGCCTACGAGTTTCCTTCGAAGGAACTTCTGCAGGAGCCGCCGCAAGGCCAGGGTTTCTTCATGACGCAGGAGCAGCTCGAGCAGAATGCCGGACTGCTCGAAAGCGTGCTCGAGGATTTCGGCGTCAAGGGCGAGATCATCCATGTCCGCCCCGGCCCTGTCGTCACCCTTTACGAATTCGAGCCCGCGCCGGGCGTCAAGTCCTCCCGCGTCATCGGTTTGGCCGACGATATCGCCCGCTCGATGTCGGCGCTCTCTGCCCGCGTCGCGGTGGTGCCCGGCCGCAACGTCATCGGCATCGAGCTGCCGAATGCCACGCGCGAAACCGTCTATTTCCGCGAGCTGATCGAATCCGGCGATTTCCAGAAGACCGGCTGCAAGCTTGCGCTCTGCCTCGGCAAGACGATCGGCGGCGAACCGGTGATCGCCGAACTCGCAAAGATGCCGCATCTGCTCGTCGCCGGCACCACCGGCTCGGGCAAATCGGTGGCGATCAACACCATGATCCTGTCGCTGCTCTACCGGTTAAAGCCGGAAGAATGCCGGCTCATCATGGTCGATCCGAAGATGCTCGAACTCTCCGTCTATGACGGCATCCCGCATCTGCTGACGCCCGTCGTCACGGATCCGAAGAAGGCCGTAATGGCGCTGAAATGGGCGGTGCGCGAGATGGAGGACCGCTATCGCAAGATGTCGCGGCTCGGTGTGCGCAACATCGACGGCTACAACCAGCGCGCGGCGGCCGCGCGGGAAAAAGGCGAGCCGATCCTCGCGACGGTGCAGACCGGTTTCGAGAAGGGCACCGGCGAGCCGCTCTTCGAGCAGCAGGAAATGGACCTTTCGCCGATGCCCTATATCGTCGTCATCGTCGACGAGATGGCCGACCTGATGATGGTCGCCGGCAAGGAGATCGAAGGGGCGATCCAGCGGCTTGCGCAGATGGCGCGTGCCGCCGGCATCCACCTGATCATGGCGACCCAGCGTCCCTCGGTCGACGTCATCACCGGCACGATCAAGGCGAACTTCCCGACCCGCATCTCCTTCCAGGTGACCTCAAAGATCGACAGCCGCACCATCCTCGGCGAGCAGGGGGCCGAACAGCTCCTCGGCCAGGGCGACATGCTGCACATGGCCGGCGGCGGCCGCATTGCCCGCGTCCACGGTCCGTTCGTTTCCGATCAGGAAGTCGAGCATGTGGTCGCGCATCTGAAGACGCAGGGGCGTCCGGAATATCTCGAGACGGTGACGGCGGACGAAGAGGAGGAAGAGGTCGAGGAGGATCAGGGCGCCGTGTTCGACAAGAGCGCGATCGCCGCCGAAGACGGCAACGAGCTCTACGATCAGGCGGTGAAAGTGGTGCTGCGGGACAAGAAGTGCTCGACCTCCTATATCCAGCGCCGCCTCGGCATCGGCTATAACCGCGCCGCCTCGCTGGTCGAACGGATGGAGAAGGACGGTCTCGTCGGCCCGGCGAACCATGTCGGCAAGCGCGAGATCATCTACGGCAACCGCGAAAATGCGCCGAAGCCGGAAAGCGACGATCTGGACTGAGTTGTCGGTTGCTTCAGCTCCCTCCGCCTACGGGCGGGAGGGAGCTGCGGGTCACGGCCGCACGGTGATGTGGCCCTTCATGTTGGGATGGTAGCGGCAGATATAATCGAAGCTGCCCGCCTCCTGAAGCACCAGCCGGCCGGATTTCTTCGCCGGCAGAAGCACGTCCGCACCGCCTTTGACGGTCGCCGTGTGGACGAGCGCATCCTTGTTGATCCACTCGACCTCGTCGCCCACCTTCGCCTCGATCTCCACGGGCAGGTAGACGAGGCGATCGATCGTCACACGGATGGTTTCGGCCTGAGAAGGAGTGGCCACGACGGCCGCTCCCATCGAAAATAAGACAGTTGCCGCTCGCGTCATGAACATCGCGGTCTCACTTCAATTCGGCCGCGACGTGTTCGGCATGCTGCTGATGTCCCTGGAACAGCTTAAGCCCGGTCTCGAGCAGCGATTTGAGTTCTGCATTCTGAGCCGACGGTATCAGCAGCGTTTCCAGCGCGCCGTTGACCTGCTTGTGGTAGGCGACCTCATGCGCGATATAGGCTTTGTCGAATTCCTCGCCCTTGAGCTTCGCAAGCTCCTGCCGCTTCGCCTCGGCCGCTTGCGAGAGGGTCTTGCTCGTATCGTTGTCCTCGGGCGTGACGTTGAGCTTCTTGACGAGATCGAGGGCTTGCTTGTTAACCGACTCGTGGTCGCGCAGCATGCTCTCGGCGAATTCCACGACGGTTTCGTTCTTCGACGTCGCGATCGCCTGTTTGGCGGCTTCGATATCGAGCACGCCGGCAGTGTAGGCGATATGGGCGATCTGCGGGTCGGTCGGCTTGTCGTTGCCGAGTGCCCCGCCGGTGCCGAAAAGGAGGGCGATCACGGCCGTTGCGGTCGTCAGTCTGATGGTCATGGGATGTTCCTTTCCTCGAAGATCAAAGCGTGTTTGAACGCCACGCTTTGGATGCTTCGCGGCTCGAAGCGTTCCCGCTATTTTCCGTCTGTTTCCGGCGACCGAGGCGAAATGCGGGCAAGAACGGACTCGGTCAGACGCTCGCAGCGCTTTCCCGCGAAAGGAAAGGCATCCAGCAGAACCGGGCCGATCTGCCGCTCCAACTGCTCTTTCAGGATGCGGCGCGCCCGGTGCAGCCTTGTGCGTGCCGTTTCAGGCTTGAGACCAAGCAGGGCGGCCGCCTCGTCGTTGTCGAGCCCTTCGATGACGCGCAGTACGAATACGGTGCGGTAGGTGTCCGGGAGATCGTCCGTCAGCCTTTCGACGAGATCGAGGATTTGTCGCTGTGCCATCGTCTTTTCCGGATCGCCGATGCCTGAGTTGAGGGGAAAGGCGATGATCTCCGCCTCTTGCGACTGCCGCATATCTTCGGCAAGTTTCATCAGCCGCCGTCTTTTCCGCAGGCGGCCGAGCGCCTCGTTGATGACGATCCGGGCGAGCCAGGTCGTGATCGCCGCATCGCCGCGAAAACCCTCAAAGCGCGTGAAGGCACGGACATAGGCCTCCTGCAGCACGTCTTCCGCATCGCTGTCGTTGCGCAGGATGCTCCGGGCGATCCGGTAGAGCTTGCGGTTATGCGCCTGCATGATCGCGCGGAAACGGGAGAGGTCCTGCGCAGGTGACGGCGCATTCAGGCAAAGCTCGGTTTCAGCGATAGGCATGGTCGGGCTCCTTCTCGGATATTGGATGCCCCATCTCCGGAAATGTTCCCAGCTATGTGCCGGCCATGTTTCGGATCTTACCGCGGTCTGGTCTTGCAGGGATAACGGAATTCGGGATCGCGCCGGCTCGACGCCTCGGCTGAAAGAGAAAGCCCGGCGCGGGAGGAGGTGCGCCGGGCTTTCGATCCTGACCGGCAACTGGGAGGAGGAGGGTTGCCGATCCCGCGATGGAACTGGGAGGAGGAGTGTTCCATCGACAGTTATATAATAATGCTGCAGTGCAGCATCTTCAAGGCCGAAAATGAAATTTTTTCCGGCTGATAAAAGAAGGGACCGAGGTCCCGCGCCGGAAGCGTCAGGAAGACGCTTGCCTTAGCCGCCATTTGCGCCAGATTCGAAGCGGAAAGGAGGGCAACGCCATGACGAAGGACCGCAGGGCCGCTTTGGTCAGAATTACCGGACGGGTACAGGGCGTGTGCTTTCGCGACTGGACACGCGAGGAGGCCGAAAGGCTCGGCCTTGACGGTTGGGTTCGCAACGAGAGCGACGGCTCGGTGACCGCCCTCATCGCCGGGCCGGACGGCGCCGTCAGCAGAATGCTGGATCATTTCTGGAAAGGGCCGCCCGGCGCTTCCGTCGCCGATGTCGCAAGCGAGGAGGCTTCTTCCGTCGAAGCGCCGGCGGGATTTCGCATCACACGATAACTACACCCGCTCCAGCGCCACCGCGATGCCCTGGCCGACGCCGATGCACATGGTGGCGAGCGCGGCGCGGCCACCCGTCTCGGCGAGCTCCAGCGCTGCCGTTCCGGTGATGCGCGCACCCGACATGCCGAGCGGATGGCCGAGTGCGATGGCGCCGCCGTTGCGGTTGACGCGGGGATCGTCGTCGGCAATCCCCAGCGCGCGCAGGACCGCAAGTGCCTGGCTGGCAAAAGCCTCGTTGAGTTCGATGACGTCGAACCGCTCCTGTGTCACGCCGACCCGTGTCATGAGCCTCTGCGAGGCGGGCACCGGTCCCATGCCCATGATGCGCGGCGGCACGCCTGCCGAAGCGCCGCCTAGGATGCGGGCCATGGGTCGCAGCCCATATTTTCTGGCAGCCTCCTCCGAGGCGATGATGAGCGCCGCAGCGCCGTCATTGACGCCCGAAGCGTTGCCGGCGGTGACGGTGCCGCCCTCCCGGAAGGGTGCCTTGAGTTTGGCGAGCGCTTCGATCGTCGTGGCGCGCGGATGCTCGTCGCGGTCGACGACGACGGGTTCGCCTTTCCTTTGGGGGATGGTGACGGGGACGAGCTCGCTCGCAAGGCGGCCGTTCGTCTGGGCGGCCGCGGCCTTTGCCTGGCTGCGCAGGGCGAAAGCGTCCTGGTCCTCGCGCGAGACCTTATAGTCTTCGGCGACGTTCTCGCCGGTCTCCGGCATCGAGTCGACCCCATATTGTGCCTTCATCAGCGGATTGACGAAGCGCCAGCCGATCGTCGTGTCGTGAATTTCGGCATGGCGCGAAAAGGCGCTCTCGGCCTTCGGCAGCACGAAAGGCGCCCGCGACATGGATTCGACCCCGCCGGCGATCATCAGGTCGGCCTCGCCGCATTTGATCGCCCGGGCGGCCGCAATCACGGCATCCATGCCGGATCCGCAGAGCCGGTTGATCGTCGTGCCGGGAAGGGCGACGGGCAGCCCCGCAAGTAGCAGCGACATGCGCGCGACGTTGCGGTTGTCCTCGCCCGCCTGGTTGGCGCAGCCGAAGATCACGTCATCGACCGCTTCCCAGTCGACCGACCTGTTGCGGGCCATCAGCGCCTTCAGCGCAATGGCGCCGAGGTCGTCGGCGCGCACCGAAGCGAGCGAGCCGCCGAAGCGGCCGATCGGAGTGCGGATATAGTCGCAGATATAGGCTTCGCGCATCAGGTGGCCTCCCTTCCCGCGGCCTCGTGGGCTTTTTTGGTGCGGGCGTTGATGTCGCGCAGAACGACAAGCTCGGTCTCGGTCGGTGCCGGTGTTTCGATGACGGTCTCCGCGAATTTGATCGGCCAGCCGCAATTTCCGGCGATCTGATCCCGGGTGACGCCGGGGTGCAGGGAAACGACGGTCAATTCCTTCGTCTCCGCATCCGGCTCCAGAATGCAGAGATCGGTGACGACGCGGGTCGGGCCGCTGGTCGTCAATCCAAGCCGCTCCCGATGATTGCCGCCTTCGCCGTGTCCCATGGAGGTTACGAAGGGCAGCCTTTCCACGAAGCCGCGCTTCGTCAGCGCCATGGTGATGAAGATGCGGCCGCAATTGGAGGCGATTTCCGGCGCGCCGCCGCCTCCCGGCAGGCGCACCTTGGGATGGTCATAGGGGCCGACGACGGTCGTGTTGAGATTGGCGAAACGATCGATCTGCGCGCCGCCGAGAAAGCCCGTGGTTATCCGGCCGCCCTGGAGCCAGTAGCGGAACATTTCCGGCACCGAGACGGTGAAAAGCGCGGTATCGCAGAGCTCTCCGTCGCCGATCGAGAGCGGCAGTACGTCGGGCCTGGTGCCGACGGTGCCGCTCTCATAGATAAGCGTGATATCCGGCGCATGCGTCAGCCGCGCCACATTGCAGGCGGCTGACGGAGCGCCGATGCCGACGAAGCAGACGTCGTCGTTGGAGAGCGCGCGCGCCGCGGCGACCGTCATCATCTCGGTGGGGGTGAAATCAGTCATTCTTCGCTTTCCCCTCAAGCAACCTTGGCCGCGGTCTTCGCGGCGTGGCGGGCGAAGTCCTCGGGTTTGGCGGCAAGGACGTTCTCCCTGATCCATGCGTTGAAGGTTTCCCGTTCGCGCGCAATCTCGTCCCAACGGATGTAGAAGGCGTTGGAGCGGGGATAGTAACCATGCGCATAGGACGGGAAGGCGCCCCCCGGCACATGCGCGACGGCGGTCACCGCCCACTCCGGCAGCACCACCGAATTGGGGGAGGGCGGGTCGAGTTCGTCGACGATCTCCTCGACCGTCACGATCGAGCGCCTGGCGGCGAGCACCGATTCCTTCTGCACGCCGACAATCCCCTCCATCAGGACGTTGCCCTTGCGGTCGGCGCGTTGGGCATGGATGATCGTGACGTCCGGGCGGATTGCAGGCACCGCGGCGAGCACCTCGCCGGTGAAGGGGCAGGTCACGCTTCTGATATTGAGGTTCACCTTGGGCAGGTCGGCGCCGATATAGCCGCGGAAGGACGCAAAAGGCAGGTTCGCGGCACCCGCCTCATAAGCATTGGCCATGGCCGCATGCGAATGTTCCTCGATCTCGATCGGCCGCGGCCATTGGTTCTCGACCGCATCCCGGAAGCGGTGCAGCGAGCCGACGCCCGGATTGCCGCCCCAGGAAAACTTCATGCCCCGCGCCGCACCGACGCCGATCAACTGGTCGTAGAGGATGTCGGGCGTCATGCGCACGAGGAACAGGTCCTTCCGGCCCTGGCGAATCACCTCGTGTCCCGCGGCATAGGGGATCAGGTGCGTGAAGCCTTCCATCGCCACCGTATCGCCATCCCTGACATTCTCCGCCACCGCCTCGGCGAGAGACACTATCCGCGCCATCGTTTTCCTCCAGTGATGTTCGAGCCGAATAAGCGCCTGCTCCTCCCAGGCGTCAATTTCTTTTGTGCGAAATTTGACATTTGTTCGTATGTCGCACAAAATCGCAGGCCAGAAACCGGCGGGAGACACGATGCGGGAAACGGATTTCGTCAGCGGCTTTGCGCGCGGTCTGAGGGTGATCGAAGCCTTCGGCGAGTCGCAGCCGCGGCTTTCGATCGCCGACGCCGCGAAGATCACCGGGCTCGACCGGGCGACCGTCAGGCGATCCCTGCTGACGCTGTCGCAGCTTGGTTATGCCAATTACGACGGCAAGTTCTTCACGCTCACACCGAAGATCCTGAGGCTCGGCCATGCCTATCTTTCGGCGACGCCGCTGCCGGCCATTGTCCAGCCTTACCTGGACCAGCTCGCGGAAAGAGCCGGGCAGAGCGCTTCCGCCTCGGTGCTCGACGGGACCGAGATCGTCTATGTGGCACGCGCGTCGCAGCGCCGGGTGATGTCGATCAACCTGACGCCCGGCTCGCGTCTTCCCGCCTATTGCGCCTCGATGGGGCGGGTGTTGCTGGCCGCACTACCCGAGACCGAGGCACGCGAAATACTCGGACGTTCCGACTTGAAGGCGAACACACCGCTGACGAGAACCGACCCGGAAGAGCTGGTGGCGGAATTGCGGCGGGTTCGCGACGAGGGCTATGCGGTTATCGACCAGGAACTGGAGCTCGGCCTCTGCTCGATCGCGGTACCGGTCGCCAATGATCGCGGGCAGGTGCTCGCGGCCGTGAACATCGGCGCATCCGCCGCCCATGTGCCGGCCCGCGAGATGGCGGAGCGCTTTCTGCCTCTGCTCAGGAAAACACAAGCCGCATTGCGGCTTGTATTGCGCTAGGCGTGTTGAGATCGGATACCCGCGGCGGGTTGTTTGATTTCCTCATTCCTGTGACGAGCACAGGGGCGAGGGTGGAGAGGGTGCGGTTCCTCGGCGCGCTTCATAAACCGTGAAGTTAGCGAGGCGGCGCGGGTCCCGCCCGTATATAGCGTCCCGCTTCGCTTCGATGCGAGAATGTAGACGTAACCTTTCATTGCGTGACGTATCCCCGGTCCCTCATTCCTGTGCTTGTCACAGGAATCCAGCCAGCCCAAGTCTTTGGGCTGGAAAGGCTCTTCCGCGCCGCAGACGCGGCGCTGCTGGATCTCTGTGACAAGCACAGAGATGAGGATGAGGAGAGATTGCAGCCCTCCGAAAAGTTTCCTGCAGCGCCGCGCGTCTTATGAGACGAGCAAAGGTCACTGTAGCCCTTTGAGCTGCTGCATGTTTTGTCCATTGACCGGCTACGAGCGGGATGGGGGCGGAAAACCGCACGCATTTTTCCTCATCCCGCTTTAGCCATCGCCCTCAATATCCTCGTGCCGCACCTGCGCCGATGCGGCTGTCGACGGCGCCGTTGTAGCGGGCGCCGCCGCCCGCCTCGATCTCGGCAACGTTCTCGCCGCCGACGAGGATGCCCGCTGCCTGACCCCAGATCATCCAGTTCTCGTCGACCTGAACGTCATGGCCCATGGCGGAAAGCAGTTTGCGCGTATCGGGCGAGAGAGCATAGGGCTCCATGAAGACCTTGTCCGGAAGCCACTGATGGTGGACGCGCGGCGCGTCGACGGCCTCCTGGATGTTCATGCCGTGGTCGATCACGTTGATGATCGCTTCCAGCGTGATGGTGATGATGCGGGCGCCGCCGGGGCTGCCGATCACCATGAAGGGCTTGCCGTCCTTCGAGATGATCGTAGGGCTCATCGATGAGAGCGGTGTCTTGCCGGCTTCGATCGCATTCGCCTCGCCCTGCACGAGGCCATAGAGATTGGGGGTGCCCGGCTTGGCGGTGAAATCGTCCATCTCGTTGTTGAGGAGGATACCCGTGCCGGGCGCGACGACGCCCGCGCCGAAGGAGCCGTTCAGCGTGTAGGTCACCGCAACCGCATTCCCCTCGTCGTCGATGATGGAATAATGGGTCGTCTCCTTGCTTTCGGTAAAGCCCGCCGGCATCAGCCCCTGGGAAACGCCGGCCTTGAACGGGTCGATCTTGGCGCGGATGTCTTTCGCGTAGCTCTTGTCGACGAGCTTTGCGACCGGGTTTTCGACAAAGGCCGGATCGCCGAGCGCGGTGTTGCGATCAACATAGGCATGGCGCATCGCCTCGATCATAGCATGCACCGTCTCGGCCGAGCCGTAACCGAGATAGGCGAGCGGGTAGCCCTCGAGGATGTTGAGAATCTCGCAGATGATCAATCCGCCTGACGATGGCGGCGGCGAGGAGACGATGTCATAGCCGCGGTAGTTGCACTTGACCGGCTCGAGCTCGCGAACCTGATAGCGCTCGAAATCCTCCTTGGCGAGAATGCCGCCCTTATCCGTGCTCGCCTTGACGATCGCGTCGGCGATCGCGCCCTTATAGAAGGCGTCCGTGCCTTTTTCGGCGATGCTCGAAAGCGAAGCGGCGAGATCGGTCTGGACCAGCCGGTCACCGGCTGCAAAAGGCTTGCCGTCCGGCTTCAGGAAGATGGCGGCGGCGGCCGGATCCCTGGCGAGCCGCTCGGTCTCGCCGTCGAAAGACTCGATGTCACCCTGTTCGAGCACGAATCCATCACGCGCGAGCTTGATCGCCGGATCGATCAGCTCCTTCAGCGGCCTTGTGCCGTAACGGCTGCGGGCGAACTCGAAGCCCATGACCGGTCCGGGCACGCCGACGGCGAGATAGCCTTCGGTGCTCAATCCCTCGACGAGATCGCCCTTGTCGTCGAGATACATGGTCTTGGTGGCGGCGAGAGGCGCGCGCTCGCGAAAATCGAGGAAGGTCGTCTTGCCGTCCTTGAAGCGGATGGTCATGAAGCCGCCGCCGCCGATGTTGCCGGCCGTCGGGTAGACGACGGCGAGGGCATAGCCGACCGCAACCGCCGCATCGATCGCATTGCCGCCCTTCTTCAGGACCTCGACGCCGATGTCGGATGCAAGATGCTGGGCGGTCACGACCATGCCGTGCTCGGCCTTGACCGGCTCTGGCGAGGCCGCCAGGACCGGCCGCGGCGAGAACGTACTCAGCGCGACGATCAGGGTAATGGACAGGGATTTCAGGCAGGGACTGCGCATGCTTTCCTCCCGGACAGGAATGTTGGCTTCAAGTTCGGCGCGGGGATGCGTTACCGCCCCCCTCAACCGGGGACTGTAGCATCAAAAATCACGAGTTGCAGTCGAAGACGAGAGCGTCAGAGCATTTCCGTTTTTCTCCGAATCGCGGACACTCTCTAATTGCTTTTCCGCAATCCCGGACGGAAAACCACACTCATCCCGCGCTGGCGTCAATCGCCGGAATAGCGCTCCTCGAGCCACGGATCGCCCCGCATGTGGTAGCCGTTCCGCTCCCAGAAACCTGCCGAATCGGCCGCGCGAAAATCGATGCGCTGCAGCCACTTGGCGCTTTTCCAGAAATAGAGATGCGGGACCACCAGGCGCACCGGCCCGCCATGGCCCCGCGTAATCGGCGCGCCCTCCCAGGCGGTCGCGAGGATCGCATCCTCGGCGGCAAAGTCGGCGAGCGGCAGGTTGGTGGTGTAACCGTCAAAGCTCGTCAGCATGACAAAGGCGGCCTCCGGCTTCGGCATGACGCGATCGAGAAGATCGCGCGTGGATACGCCACGCCAATTGTTGTCATAGCGCGACCAGGTCGTCACGCAATGGATGTCGGAGAGGCTGTCGCTCTGAGGCAACGCCTGGAAGGCGTTCCAGTCGAGCGAGAGCGGGTTCTCGACGAGGCCGGTGACGTCGAGCCGCCACGTCTCGTGGGTCAGGTGCGGCTGCTGCCCTAGATCGAGAACCGGCCAGTCCCTGACGAGATGCTGACCGGGCGGCAGGCGGTCCGTCTCCGGACGGGCAATGCGGCCGGTGAGAAACTTGCCGTCGGCCGCCCAGCGGCGCTTCGTGGAAGTCAACTTGGTTTCCGGCGCCTGTGTTTCGTCGGCCACGACTGCTCTCCCCTCATGTTTCCTTCGATCGTATCGCGATTGACGGAAAAAAGCATGCAGCAGATCAAAGCGCTACAGCCGAGCCGCCGGCGATGTACGATAGCGGAAAGAATTCGCGTGCCGATACCGGCCGGTCAACTGCAATTTCCCGGGGGGAAGTGGGAGGACAATCATGCGCACTCAGGTCGTCATTATCGGCTCCGGGCCTTCGGGGCTCCTGCTCGGGCAATTGCTGACGGGAGCGGGGATTGCCAATGTGATCCTCGATCGCGCGACCAAGGATCACATTCTCGGCCGTGTGCGCGCCGGCGTTCTGGAGGAAGGCACGGTGCGGCTGATGGAGGAGGCGGGCTGCGGCGCCCGCATGCATGCCGAGGGCCTCCCCCATGACGGCTTCTCGCTCGCCTTCGACGGGCGCGACCATCGCATCGACCTCTTCGGCCTGACTGGCGGAAGGAGGGTGATGATCTACGGGCAGACGGAACTCACCCGCGACCTGATGGACCATCGGGAACGGGTCGGGGCGCTCTCGATTTACGAAGCGGCGAACGTGATGCCGCGGGACTTCGACGGGCGGACACCGCATGTCGCCTACGAGAAGGACGGGATTGCGCAGCGCATCGACTGCGACTTCATTGCCGGCTGCGACGGCTTTCACGGGGTCAGCCGACGTTGCCAGCCGGAAAGGGCCATCCGCAATTTCGAGAAGATTTATCCCTTCGGCTGGCTTGGCATCCTTGCCGACGTGCCGCCGGTCGATCACGAACTGGTCTATGCCAACCACCCGCGCGGCTTCGCGCTCTGTTCGATGCGCTCGCACACGCGCAGCCGCTATTACATCCAGTGCCCGCTGGAGGAGAAGATCGAGGACTGGGACGATCAGCGCTTCTGGGACGAATTGCGCCGCCGCCTGCCCGCCCATCACGCCGAGCGCGTGGTGACGGGTCCCTCCTTCGAGAAGTCCATCGCTCCGCTCCGCTCCTTCGTCGCCGAGCCGATGCGGTTCAACCGGCTGTTCCTGGCGGGTGATGCCGCCCATATCGTTCCGCCGACCGGCGCCAAGGGCCTGAACCTAGCGGCGAGCGACGTGCACTATCTGTTCGAGGGATTGCTCGAACACTATCGGGACCGCTCGAATGCCGGCATCGACGCCTATTCGGCCCGCGCACTCGCCCGCGTCTGGAAGGCGGTGCGCTTCTCCTGGTGGATGACCACGATGCTGCACCGCTTTCCGGAGACCAGCGATTTCGACCAGAGAATCCAGGAGGCGGAACTCGACTATCTCACCCACTCGCGCGCGGCGGCGACCGCGCTCGCGGAGAACTATGTGGGGCTGCCGTTTTGAGGCCGCGCGCAAACTCCCTGGACGCTACTTGCGCGCGGATACCGGCTCTGCTCGACTGTCGCCGGTGAGGCAGCCGCCAGGGAGGGTGCGATGGGGCTTACGCTACGCCAGATCGAAGTGATCCGGGCGGTGATGATCGCCGGCACGATCGCCGGCGCGGCGCGTCTGATGAATGTCGCCCAGCCGGGCGTCAGCCGGACGATGAAGCATATCGAAAGCGCGCTGGGGATAAAGCTCTTCGTCAAGAAGGCCGGGCGTTACGTGCCGACCGACGAAGCGCGCGACATCTTCGCCCAGCTCCAGGAGGTCCATCGCAAGGTCGACGACCTGCAATTTTCCATCCGTCAGCTGGAGCGAGGACGAGGTGTGGAACTCGCGCTCGGCTCGGTGCCGAGCATTGCGAATGCAATGATGCCGCAGGCCATCGCCGGGCTTATGCGGCTCTACCCGGACATCCGCATCAATTTCGATATTTTGAGGATAGAGGAGGCGATCGATTATCTGTTGCTCGGCAAGGGAGAGCTGGTCGCGATGAGCTATCATCTCACCCATCCCTCGATCACGTTCGAGCCCCTGTCCAAAGGGCACCTCGTCTGCATCGCCGCCAGGGAGCATCCGATTGCCGGCCGGACCGAAATTTCCGCCCGCGAGATCGCCGAGCATCCGCTCATCGGTATCGACCCGCGCGATCCCTACGGGGCGATCATGACGGGCATATTCGAGAGGGAGAGGCTCGAATATCGTACCCCGATCAGGGCGCGTTTCGGCACGACGGTTTGTGCGCTGGTCAAGCGGAATCTCGGCATCGCGGTCATCGACGCCTTCACCGTGGGCGGTATCGCCGACCAGGAACTGGCGGTCATTCCGATCAGCGAGGATACGGAGTTCCAGACCTATGTCGCCTATCGCGCCGACGCCGCGCTCTCCAGCTATGCCGAGCGGCTGGTCACGACGCTGCGCCGCGTCATGGATGAATCGACCCGCCGTTCGCGCGGCGGCCGAGATACATAGCAACAGGTTATGGAGGACGAAAAAAACGGTATTTGCGGTATAGGTAAGAAGTGACCATCATCAAGCCTTCGACGCTTCGCCTTTTTGCGGAAGCAAGCCGGCCCTGCCACGCGGACCGGCAAAGGACGAGGCCGGCGAGAGGAGATCGGCATGAAGACCTCGATCGCGACCGTTTCGATCAGCGGCACTCTTTCGGAGAAGCTCGCCGCCGTCGCTGCGTCAGGCTTCGATGGCGTGGAGATATTCGAGAACGATTTCCTGACCTTCGACGGCTCGCCGGCGGAGGTCGGCCGCATGGTCGGCGATCACGGGCTGGAGGTGACGCTTTTTCAGCCGTTCCGCGATTTCGAAGGTCTGCCGGAACCGCACCGGTCGCGTGCCTTCGACCGGGCGGAGCGCAAGTTCGACGTGATGCAGGAGCTTGGAACGGATCTGATGCTCGTCTGTTCCAGCGTTTCCCCGCTCGCATTGGGCGGCATCGACGGCGCTGCCGACGACCTTCGGGAACTGGGCGAGAGGGCGGCCAAGCGCGGCTTGCGTGTCGGCTACGAGGCGCTTGCCTGGGGCCGCCACGTCAACGATCATCGGGATGCTTGGGAAATCGTGCGGCGGGCGGACCACCCGAGTATCGGGCTGATCCTCGACAGTTTCCACACCCTGTCGCGCAATATCGACCTGCGGTCGATCCGCTCCATTCCGGGGGACCGCATCTTCATCGTTCAGCTCGCGGACGCGCCGCGAATCGACATGGATCTGCTTTATCTCAGCCGCCATTTCCGCAACATGCCCGGCGAAGGCGATCTTCCGGTCGTCGATTTCATGCAGGCTGTCGCCGCGACCGGCTATGACGGCGCCCTATCGCTCGAAATCTTCAACGACCAGTTCCGGGGCGGATCACCCAGGGCGATCGCCGAGGATGGACATCGTTCCCTGGTCTACCTGATGGATCGGGTGAAGCGGCGCGAACCGGTCGCGAAGAGCGCGGAGGCAATGCCCGACCGCGTCGAGGTGCTGGGCGTCGAGTTCGTGGAGTTCACCGCCGATCGGGCAGAGGCGGAGGCGCTCGGGTCGCTTCTGGGAACCATGGGTTTTCACGCGGTTGCCTCACATCGCGAGAAATCGGTGGCGCTCTGGCGCCAGGGTCGCGATCGTGGAGGCGTAAACATCGTCATCAACACCGAGCAGCATGGCTTCGCTCATTCGAGCTACCTAGTGCACGGGGCATCGGCCTATGCGATCGGCCTGAAAGTGCCCGATGCCGCGGCCGCCGTCGAACGCTCGGGCGCGCTCGGGGCCGAAATATTCCGGCCCGAGGCAAACGAAGGCGAGGGGGCGATGGCCGCAATCCGCGGCATCGGCGGCGGCTTGATCTATTTCCTGAACGAGGCCGACGACGTCTGGTCGCGCGAGTTCGTCCGGTCGGGAAAGGCGCCTCAGGGATCATCGCCCCTCGTCGCCATCGACCATGTGGCGCAATCCATGCAGGCGGAGGAGCTCCCGAGCTGGCTGCTTTTCTACACGTCCATCCTCGATGCCGACAAATCGGCAGAGGTCGATATCGTCGATCCTGCCGGTCTGATCCGCAGCCAGGTCGTGGAGAATGCGAGCGGGACGCTCCGGCTGACATTGAACGGAGCGGACAACCACCGCACGCTGGCAGGCCACTTCATAGCAGAGAGCTTTGGCTCGGGTGTCCAGCATGTGGCCTTCCGCACCGACGATATCTTTGCGGCCGCCGACCATATGCGCCGCAGCGGCTTTCGCCCATTGGCAATCTCGCGCAACTACTATGACGACATCGAGGTGCGGTTCGGGCTCGAACCTGACTTCGTCGATCGACTGAGGGAAGAGAGCATCCTCTATGATCGCGATGAGGAAGGCGAGTATTTCCAGATCTACGGCCCGACCTATGGAGAAGGCTTCTTCTTCGAAATTGTCGAGCGGCGCGCCGGCTATCGCGGCTACGGCGCAGCCAACGCGCCCTTCCGCATCGCCGCTCAGAAGCGCTCGCTTCGACCCGCCGGAATGCCGGCTCTTTAGGGTTGGCGAGGGGTTCACTACCCCGGGTGCTACGCCGTCCTCTTTGCTTCCGCAGCCATCGCCGTCCCGGCCGCCTCGCGCAGCGTCTGCATCAGGATCGAGAGCGGCAGCGACGGGATAGCGTCGGTCCGCATGGTAAGCCCGACGGGTCCCCTCGTCTCGCTCGTGTCGACCGGCAGCGCCGCCAACACACCATCCGCGATATCCGTGGCGACGACACCCGCCGATATGATCCAGATGGCGTCGCTGGAGCGCACGAACGCCCGGCCGAAGGAGTCGGAAACGGTCTCGATCTGGTTCGCAAGGCCGGCGATGCCGTTGGCGATCAGGAAATGCTCGACGAAGGGGCGGATGATCGAGGCGCGGGTAGGCATCAGCACCGGATAGTCGCTCAGATGCGCGAACACAGATTGTTTGCCGGAGATGAGCGGATGTCCGGCGCGCACCGCGAAGACCACCTGTTCCGAGTAGAGATGCTCGAACGAGAAGCCGGTCATCTTGTCCGGAGCGGCGAGCCTGCCGACGACGAGGTCGAGATCGCCGACGCGCAATTGTTCGAGAAGCACTGCGTTTTCACCGGTGACGATCTTGATGCGTGCGCCGGTCTTCTCTTTCAGGAAGAGTGCGATGGCGCGCGGCATGATGCGGGTCGAAACGGTCGGAAGCGCACCGACGCGGATCGGCGGGCCTTCGCCGGACCGCTCCTGCGAGACGGAATCCAGGCCTTGGCGCAACGCCGTCAGCGCGGCGCCTGCATGGCGCAGAAAGACCTCGCCGTAGCGCGTGATCTTGATGCCGCGCCCCTCGCGCTCGAAAACTGCGACGCCCAGAACCTCTTCGAGTTCCCGGATCGTCTTGGTGACCGCCGGCTGCGTGACATGCAGGAGTTCGGCCGCCTTCACCACGCTCTTCTGGCGCGCGACCTCGACAAATGTCTGCAGATGGCGAAACTTAACGCGAGCGTCGATCACGGATCGCATAACCCTCTGGTTAAGGGAAAGCCACGAAATATCATTTTACCTAACCAGATGAAACATCCAATTTGACGACGGAGGAGAGCTGCCGTGCAATTCACCCGCATCAACGACGTCACGATTCACTATCGCGTGGTCGGCGCGGTCACGGAAAGGCCCGCGCTCGTCTTCATCAACTCGCTCGGCACGGATTTCCGCATCTGGCGCGATGTCGTCCTCCGACTGGCCGGCGATTTTGCCATCGTGCTCTATGACAAGCGTGGTCATGGGCTGTCCGATATCGGCCAGGTTCCCTATTCCATCGAGGACCATGCGACCGATCTCGCCGGGCTCCTCGATCGCCTCGCCGTGAAACAGGCGATTGTTTGCGGACTTTCGGTCGGCGGTCTCATCGCGCAATCGCTCTACGGCCGCCGCCCCGACCTCGTGCGGGCGCTCGTGCTTTCCGACACCGCCCACAAGATCGGCACCGCCGAGTTCTGGGACGCCCGCATCGCGGCGATCGAGGCGCATGGCATCGAGGCGGTCGCCGACGGCGTGCTCGAACGCTGGTTCACCCCGGCCTTCCGGCGACCCGAAAACCTCGCCTTCACCGGCTACCGCAACATGCTGGTCCGTCAACCGGTGCCGGGCTATGTCGGCACCTGCGCCGCCATTCGTGACGCCGATTTCACGGAAGCCGCGGGCACGATCGCGGTTCCGGTGCTCTGCGTCGTCGGCGACCAGGACGGTTCGACGCCGCCCGACCTGGTCCGCTCGACGGCCGATCTCATTGCGGGCGCGCGCTTCGAAGTGATCCGCGGAGCGGGACATATCCCCTGCGTCGAGCAGCCGGAAGCCTTGACGTCGGTGCTGAAACGCTTCTTCCGATCCGTGTTATCTGGAGGCAAACCATGAGCGATGCCCTTGCGCCTTCCGGGCGCTACCGACAGGGAATGGCGACGCGCCGCGCCGTTCTAGGCGACGATCACGTCGACCGGGCAGCGTCCGCATCGACCGATTTCGACCGTCCTTTCCAGGAGCTGATCACCGAGGCGGCATGGGGGCATGTCTGGTCGCGTCCCGGCTGGACGAAGCGGGAGCGGTCGATCGTCACCATCGCCCTGCTCGCCGCCCTTGGACAGGACGAGGAGGTGGCCATGCATGTCCGCGCCACGGCCAATACCGGGGCGACGCGCGAGGATATTTGCGAGGCACTGCTGCATGTTGCCATCTATGCAGGCGTTCCGGCGGCCAATCACGCGATCAAGATCGTCAAGCAGGTTTTCGCGGAAATGGATGCCGGCACGGCTGCTCGATAGGGGCGAGGGAGAAGGGACGATGTCCGACAATCAAAATGGCAGACGGAAGGCCCAGCCCGAAACGGGCGCCTTTTTCGCCCGCGACCGCGCCTGGCACCCGCCGGCCTTCGCGCCCGGTTACAAGACCTCCGTGCTGCGTTCGCCGCAGAAGGCGCTGCTGTCGCTCGACGGGACCATATCCGAGATCACCGGCCCGGCCTTCGGCCATTCGATGCTTGGCGAGCTCGACAACGACCTGATCCATAACTTCGCCAGTCCCGGTGAAAGCGCGATCGGCGAACGCATCATCGTCCACGGCCGCGTCCTCGACGAACGCGGCCATCCGGTTCGGGGTGTGCTCGTCGAGTTCTGGCAGGCGAACGCCGGCGGACGCTACCGTCACAAGAAGGAAAGCTATCTCGCGCCGCTGGATCCGAATTTCGGCGGCTGCGGCAGAACGATCACCGACGAGGAAGGCCGTTACTGGTTCCGCACGGTCAGGCCCGGAGCCTATCCCTGGCCGAACGGCGTCAACGACTGGCGGCCCGCCCATATCCATTTCTCGGTCTTCGGCCACGGTTTCGCCCAGCGCCTGATCACGCAGATGTATTTCGAGGGCGATCCGATGATCTGGAAATGTCCGATCGTCGGCACGATCCCCGACCGCCGGGCGATCGAGCAACTGATCGCGGCTCTCGACTGGGGTAACACCGTGCCCATGGATGCGCGCGCCTACAGGTTCGACATCGTGCTGCGTGGCCGCCGCTCGACCTTCTTCGAAAACAGGCCGGAAGGGAATTGAGGAGGCACCGATGGTTCAGGATCCAGGCACCCTCAAGGAAACGGCGTCGCAGACCGCCGGGCCCTATGTCCATATCGGCCTGACGCCGAATTTCTGCGGCATCGGCGGCGTATATGATGGCGACCTCGGCGCTTCGATGGTCAACGACAAGACGCTCGGGCAGCGCATCACCGTGACCGGTCGCGTCATCGACGGCGCCGGAATGCCGCTCAGGGACGCACTTCTCGAAATCTGGCAGGCGGACGCAGCCGGGCTCTACAATTCCCCGTCGGAGCTGCGCGGTATGGCGGACCCGAACTTTACCGGCTGGGGACGCTCACCGACGAGCGACGAGGACGGCGTCTTCACTTTCGAGACGGTGAAGCCGGGCCGCGTTCCATTCCATGACGGCCGGCTGATGGCCCCGCATGTCAGCTTCTGGATCGTCGCGCGCGGCATCAATATCGGCCTTCACACGCGCATGTATTTCCCAGACGAGGCGGCGGCGAATGCCGAAGATCCGTTGCTTGCCCGCATCGAGCACCGCCACCGGGCCAAGACGCTTGTCGCGGCGGGTCAGGCGCCTAATTATGTCTTCGACATTCATCTCCAGGGCGAGAAGGAAACGGTCTTCCTGGATATATGATCGTTCGGCAGCCCGCCCCCCGCGTTGCCGCATGCGTGTGAGGCTCCCTTCGAATCGAAGGGCGCGAGAGCTGGAGATGCGGCATGACCTATTCGGCCTTCGATCACCCCTATCTTTCCGGTCTTCTGGGAGACGAAGCAGTGGCGGCGGAATTCTCCGTCGTCGCCGATGTTCGCGCCATGCTGGCCTTCGAGGCGGCGCTTGCGCGTGCCGAGGCGCGCCACGGCGTCATCCCCGAGGCCGCCGCCAACCGCATTGCCGAGGCATGCCGTGGCTTCTCTCCGGACGTCGGCGCCATGCGCCGGGCAACTGCCATCGACGGTGTCGTCGTTCCCGAGCTCGTGCGGCAATTGCGCCGGGCGGTCGGCGAAGAGGCGGCGGAACATGTCCATTTCGGAGCCAGCAGCCAGGACGTGGTCGATACCAGCCTCATGCTGAGGCTGAAGGCGATCGCGGAACTTTTCTCCGGCCGGATCGGCGACGTCGTGACGGCGCTCGAAGCTTGCGGGAGGCACTGGGGCGAGCGTACGCTGACCGCCCATACGCGGATGCAGCCGGCGATCCCGATTACAGTGGCCGACCGCCTGCGGAGCTGGATCGAGCCGCTGTTCGACCATCAGGACAGGCTGGATGCTACGGGAACGGACATTTTTACGGTGCAGTTCGGAGGAGCCGCCGGCACGCTCGAAAAGCTCAAGGGCAAGGCCGACATCGTCCGCGCGACGCTGGCGGAGGAACTCGCGCTGGTCGACTGCCCGCAATGGCACAGCCAGCGCCTGCCGATCGCTGATTTCGCCCACCTCCTGTCGCTCGTCACCGGCAGCCTCGGCAAGTTCGGTCAGGACGTGGCGCTGATGGCGCAGGCGGGAGACGAGATCGTGCTTGCCGGCGGCGGCGGCTCCTCGGCCATGCCGCACAAGCAGAACCCGGTCGCCGCGGAGGTGCTGGTGACGCTCGCCCGCTTCAACGCGACGCAGATTTCCGCCATCCACCAGTCGCTGGTGCACGAGCAGGAGCGGTCGGGCTCCGCCTGGACGCTTGAATGGCTGATCCTGCCGCAGATGGTCGGCGCTACGGCGGCCGCATTGAGGCTCGCCGCCGAGCTCGCCGGCAATGTCCGGCGGCTGGGGCGGGTGTGAGGTAGATTCCTCACGCCTCGACCAGCAAGGCGACAGGGAAGTCCCGCAGGATGTCCGCCAAGGCGAGAAGAGGCCGAGGCTCGGTGAGGCCGCCGGTCAGGAGATTGCACATGGGCTTGAACTGGCAGCCCTCGGGCAAGGCGAGGAAGACGTTTCGCCACAGTTCCGGACGGATGGACAGGCGGCCGTCGACCGTCTGGCCGAAGACAAGCCGCGGGACGACTGTGAGCGCAAAGCCATTCCTGCCGCGACGCATGAAAGCGGCGGCGTGACGGGCGCCCGGACCTTCGACGCGCACCGCGCGATATTCGCCTCTCGCAAGACAATCCGCGCCGCGCCCCCGGCGATAGTTCAGGCCTATCGAGATCAGCGTCTGCTTGCAGTCCTCGAAATCGCCGATCGGCGGCGCTTGCGGCAGCCGGGAAGGCGAGGGGCGCGGTGAAAAGCCGCGGCGGTTGTCGGGATCGACGAGGGAAAGGTCGACGCGTTCGCTGCCCTGATAGATATCGGGAATGCCGGGCGCGGTGAGCTTCACCAGCGTTTGCGAGAGGCTGTTGATCAGGCCGGCATGGATGAACGGTCCGGCCGTTTTCTCGAAATCGCCGAGGAAGGACCGGTTCCGGCGATCCAGGAGATCGCCGAGAAAAGCCTTGATCGCTGCTTCATAGCGCGAGTTCGGATCGTCCCAGCTTGTCCTGAGCTTTGCCTCCCGCAGCGCCTTCACGGCAAAATCGACCATCCGCTCGTGCAGAAAGATCAGATCGTCTTCGTCCCCAAGGGGCGCGATGGGCCAGGCACCGAGCAGGCTCTGATAGAGGAATTGCTCGACCGAAGCGTCCGGTTCCTCGCCGGCCGGGAGTCGGCCCATGTTTTCCGCACTCATCCCGTGCCAGCGGTCCACCGCTGCGGCCCAGACGTCCGGTGCCTCGCTGATGACGTGGAGCCGGGCGCGCGCATCTTCACCCCGCTTGGTGTCGTGCGTGGAAGTCGCCGACATGCCGTGCGGCATCCGGCTTGCGCGATCCTGCATCATCGCATGAAAGCGGCCGACGCCGCCGGGCGTCCATAAGGGGGAGGCACCCACCTCGTTCGCCGCGAGGTAATCGCCTCTCCGATAGAAGAAGGTATCCTCGACCGCCTTGGCCATGACCGCGCCGCTCAACTGCTGAAAGCGCGTACGGAATTCAGAGCGCAGCTTGCCGTCGGCCGAGTCGATCGGCAGCCTGAGTGCGGGAACGATCGCTGCGATCTCGGCGCCGACGGCGGGCGCGCGCGCTGCTGCCTTCGCTGCGGCTGCGTCGAGGATGTGGCTGTCGCGCGCTCCGGCCCCCCGGTCGCCGACATAGGTCCGATAGACGGGCAGTGCAGCCATCAGCTGGGAAATGGCCTCACCGGTCCGCTCGTTCTGATCCGGAGCCCCAACGCCTGTGAAGCGAGCGGCCAGTCCGGTCAGCCGCCGGACTTCCGTATTGAAATTGCGGCTGAGGACCTGAAGCTTGCATCCCGTGACCGCCTCGTCGGCCGCCGATCGCCTTTCCTCGCTCGAAAGCCACGAAGAGGGAGTCTCGTCTGAAAGGAGATCCGCGAGGGCCGATATGAACTCGTAGCCCGTGGTTCCGTCGACCGGCCACTCGGACGGCAGCGTTTCGTTCTCGCCGAGTATTTTCTCGACGACGATATAGGTGCCGTCGCCGGCCTCCCGGCGGAGCCGGTCGAGATAGCCCTTGGGATCGGCCAGGCCGTCGATGTGATCGATCCTGAGCCCATCGATCAGGCCTTCCCGGACCAGGGCGAGCGCAAGCCGGTGGGTATCCGTGAAGACCGCGTCATCTTCTACGCGCATGCCGATGAGGCCGGCGACCTCGAAAAACCGCCGGTAGCTGAGCTTGTCCCGCGCCGTCTGCCAGCTCATCAGCCGCCAGGATTGCCTCCGATGCAGCCGGTCGAGTGTGTCTGCGGAGAACCGGGCGAGACATTGGTCGAGCTCGGCAGCGAGCGATGGCGTCGCGACGACAGAGGCGATTTCCGCGTGGAATTGTGCGGCGGTTTTCCGTTCGGCCGTGCCGGCGACAGCCGCGAGCCTTTCGAGCACGGCATTACCGTTGCGCGGGATCGCCGCATAACTGGCGGGATTGAGCGGATAGAGAGCCTCGTAATAGCGGAGCGCCAGGCAGCGGCGCTCGTGGTCGTATGCAAGGCGCAGATTGCCGGCTGCGACCTCTTCCTCAAACGAGCGCCCGAGGAAGGGGAGCGTAAGCGGCTCCCGCCAGTCAACGTCGAAATAGTCGGCAAATTCGCTAAGGCCGCCCCATTCGATCGCGCTGTGCCACCAGTCATTCTCGAGATGCGCGGCCATGTGGTTCGGGACGATGTCCAGAATGAGACCGAGTCCTTCGGCTTTCAGCGCATGAGCGAGCCGCACAAATCCGTCGTAGCCGCCCAGGGCCGGGTCGATCTCGTTGTAGTCGACGATGTCGTAGCCATGGGTTGACCCGCGGACCGCGGTGAAAACGGGCGAGGCGTAGAGGTGAGATATGCCGAGCCCGACGAGGTGCGGGATCAACTCCACGGCTTTTGCGAAGTCCATCCCGTTGCGGAATTGGAGACGGTAGGTTGCGTCGGGCAGATGCATGGCGGTCTTGCACTTGTCTGGCGGTAACACCGCGGCCGGTGCTTTGTTCCCCCAGGGAAGCCTCGAAAGCAAAGTCTTCTTGTTCGCGCATCGGGAATAGAACGGCGTTCCTTTAGTCTACTAAGATTATAGATTTTGATGAGTATCACAGGAGCACGGATCTCACGAGGAGCTAAAGCGATGCCGCAGACACGAGTGGTGGGTATTTCAGGCAATATCACGCGTCCGTCCAGGACACGCGCATTCGTGGACCATATCGTCCACCGGCTGGCGGTCGATGCAGGGGCGTCGGCGCAGACCTTCGATATCGAGGACTTCGGGGCGTCGCTGCCCCCTGCGAGAAGGCTCGACGAACTCGCACCGGAAGCGCGCTATGTCGTCGGCCAGATGCTTGCAGCCGACATTCTGGTGGTGGGGTCGCCGACCTTCAAGGGAAGCTATACCGGCCTCTTCAAGCACGTCTTCGACCTGCTCGATCCCTCCTCGCTTCGCGGCAAGCCCGTCATCCTCGCCGCCACCGGGGGCGGGGAACGCCACTCGCTGATGGTGGAGCATCAGTTGAGGCCACTGTTCGGCTTCTTCGAGGCATTGGCGATCCCGACCGCGATCTACGCTTCCGACAAGGACTTTGCCGACGGCTCTCTCGCCTCCGAGGCGATCCATGAACGCGTCGGCAGGGCGGTCGGCGAGGCAACGCAGGCGCTCGCGCGCACCGCCAGGGCAAGCCTGGCGGCTTAACCGCAATTTCAACCCAACCCGGTTTGCGTCGGCAATCGAGGCGAGTGACGCCGGCCGGCGAAGCAAATCCAACGGAGGCAGCGATGACCAGACAGATCAAGCTTGGAGCCTTTCTTCCCGGCGGCGGCCAGCATATTGCCGCCTGGAGGCATCCGGGCGCTCCGGCAGATGGTGCCACCAATTTCGAATTCCACAGTAGGCTCGCCGAGACCGCGGAGCGCGGCCTGTTCGACGCCTATTTTCTCGCCGACAACCTCTCCGTCGGGCTTGGCGGGCGCGAAGGCGGCAATGCGAAGATCGCCGGTTTCGAGCCTGTCACTCTCTTTGCAGCACTCGCGCCGCTGACGACCCATCTGGGCTTCATCGCCACGGCATCGACGACCTATGAGGAGCCCTACACGCTCGCCCGCAAGTTCGCCTCGCTGGACCTTCTGTCCAACGGGCGGGCAGGCTGGAACGTGGTCACCTCCGCCGGGGACGAGACGGCGCGCAACTTCAACAGAGAGACGCAGCCGAGCCACGCCGACCGATACGAGCGCGCGCACGAGCACGTCGAGACCGTCAAGGCTCTATGGGACAGCTGGGAAGATGATGCCTTCATCCGCGACAAGGCGACCGGCCGCTTCTTCGATGCCGGCCGGGTTCACGACATCGACCACAAGGGCAAGCATTTCAGCGTCAAAGGACCGCTGAACGCGCCGCGTCCCGTCCAAGGACATCCGGTCGTGGTGCAGGCGGGGCAATCCGAGGACGGACGCAGGCTTGCGGCGGCCAGTGCCGAGGTGATCTTCACCGCCCAACAGAACCTCGCTTCGGCGCAGGAGTTCTACCGCGACATCAAGGCACGCGTGAAGCACGCCGGGCGCAACCCCGACCATGTGCTGATCATGCCGGGGGTGGCTCCTTTTGTCGGCCGGACCGAAGAGGAGGCGCGTTCCAAATATGAAGAGCTGAATGCGTTGATCGTGCCGGAGGACGGCGTGGCGCTGTTGAATGGCCTGACCGGCTGCACGCTCGACCTGACGGGATATCCGCTCGATGGGCCCTTGCCCGTCAGCAATGAGACAGAAGGAATGAAAAGCCGGCAGGCGCTGATCCGAAAGATCGCGGACGAGCATGGCTTCACCATCCGCCAGCTCTATCAGTGGATCGCGACGGCACGCGGTCACTGCACCGTCGTCGGCAGCGCCGAGCAGGTCGCCGATCAGCTCGAGGAGTGGTTCCTGAGCGAAGCCGCCGACGGTTTCAACATCCTGCCGCCATGGCTTCCGGGCGCGCTCGACGATTTCGTCGATCTGGTCGTCCCCATACTGCAGAGACGCGGCCTGTTCCGCACCGCCTACGAGGGGCGGACGCTGCGGGAAAATCTCGGACTTCCCCGTCCGGCGAACCCGTGGACTTTGGCGCGCGCGACCGTTCAGGCGGCCGAGTAAGAGGGGAGACACGAAAATGAGCTTGCAGGAACTCGACAGGTCGATCCTCCACGAAGGCGGCAGCGTCAGCGCAAAAGCGGACGAGTATCTCCGCCGGTCAGGCGCCGCCGCCGGCAGCGGGCTGTCGCGCTACGGACTGCTCATCGCCTTTCTTGCGCTCTGGCAGGCGGCCAGCACCGCCGGCTGGATCAATCCGGCCGTGTTTCCGTCCGTCGGTGCCATCCTTTCCGCCCTGTGGACGGGAATTTCCGGCGGAGCCTTGCTCGACGACATCGCGATCAGTCTTCAGCGCTCCGGAACCGCCTTCGTCGGGGCGGTGGTCCTGGCCATACCGCTCGGTCTCTTGATGGGGCAGGTGCGTCCGATCGAGAACGCGCTCGATCCCGTCCTCCAGCTTTTCCGCCAGACGTCCGCGCTCGCTCTCTATCCGGTTTTCATTCTGCTTCTCGGACTCGGCGAGGCGTCGAAAGTCTTCGTCATCTTCTGGGCGACGCTCTTCCCGTTGCTTCTGAATACCATCAACGGGGTCAAGGAAGTGGATTCGAAGCTGATCGAGATGGCGCGCGTCTATGGCGCGTCGCGTCTCACTGTGTTCCGTCGCGTGGTTCTTCCGGGCGCCGTTCCTTCGATCTTCGTCGGCCTGCGCCTGAGTGCGACGACTGCCCTGCTGCTGCTCATCGCATCCGAGATGATCGGGGCCAATAAGGGCATCGGGTTCCAGGTCATGAACGCCCAGTACAATTTCCAGATTCCCCTGATGTTCGCGGCGATCTTCATTCTCGCCGGGCTGGGGCTCGTCTCCAACTACGCGCTGGTCTTTGCGCAGCGCCGCCTCTGCCGCTGGAGCGACGCCTCGAACTAGAGCAATTCCAGAAAAAGTGCGCAGCGGCCTTCCGCCCGGAACTGCGGCAAAACGGCCTCGACATTCGAAACTTCCAGATCATGGAAAAGGTGACATATGACGATTTCCATTCGCGCCCTCGCATTCGGCAGCCTGTTCTCGATCGGGCTTTCCAGCCTTGCAGCAGCAGAAGCTCCGGAACCGGTGACGCTGCGGTTCCTCGCGAGCCAGGGCAGCCTGTCGCCGCACGAACTCGCCTATGAGCTCGGCTATTTCGACAGCCTCGGCATCAGGCTCGAGAATGTCGGTTATGCGGGAGGCGGGCCCGCATCCCTGTTCGCGCTTGCCTCCGGCAGCGTCGACATCGGCTCGGCGGCGACCGCAGCCGTCATCAACTCGATCGCCGGCGGAAACGATTTCGTCGCGGCCTTTCCGACCAACGGCATCAACGAGCAGGTCAAGAGCATATTCTACGTGCTCGACGACAGCCCGATCAGGTCCATCGGGGACATCGCAGGTAAGACGATTGCGGTGAATACGCTCGGGGCGCATCTCGACTATGCGGTACGCGAGGCGCTGCACAGCAAGGGTTTGCCCGAAAAGGCAGCAAACCTCGTCGTCGTACCCGGGCCGCAGCTCGAACAGACGCTCCGGTCGAACCAGGTCGACATCGCCGCCGTGGGATACTGGCAGGCGACCTTCAACGGCCAGATCTTGGATCACGGCGGGGTGCGCGCGGTCTTCGACGACACGGATGTGCTCGGCGAAATTGCCGGCGGTTTTGCGGTTCTCAGGCGGGATTTCGTCGAAAAGAATCCGGAGGCCGCCAAAAACTTCGTTGAACACTCCGCGCGCGCCGCCGACTGGTCACGCGAGCATCCGGAAGAAGCGCGCGCCGTGCTCGCCCGTATTCTGACCGAGCGCGGCGAAAACGGCGATCTCGCGAGGCAT
Source organism: Sinorhizobium sp. P24N7 (assembly GCF_042436655.1). NCBI lineage: Bacteria > Pseudomonadati > Pseudomonadota > Alphaproteobacteria > Hyphomicrobiales > Rhizobiaceae > Sinorhizobium > Sinorhizobium sp. P24N7. Next base: position 72,351 of record NZ_JBHMIW010000001.1, read on the forward strand.
TGGACGGGATTCGGTCTGCGAAAGGGCGCGCAGGCGACCGAGCGCGATCTGGATTTCTGGATCGGCGTTCTCGAACGCGAGGGCAGCCTGCCGCAGGGCAAATATAAGGCTTCCGATCTTCTGTTCCGGCCGGACGCGACGTCCGCCGCGGCGAATTGAGGGGTGAAAATGGCTGAAGTCAGAAGCCTGCGCAAAGGGGAGGTGGCGTTGCGCGATCTCTCGAAATCCTTCCGGATCAACGGGCGGCGGCTCAGCGTCCTCAGGAACCTCAATCTGGACATCCGGTCCGGGGAATGCCTTGCAATCGTCGGGGCGAGCGGATCGGGCAAGACGACATTGCTGCGGGTTCTCGCGGGTCTCGAAACGGCCGATGCGGGCCGGGTATTGATCGACGGCCGGCCGGTTGCCGGTGTCGGCAAGGAGCGCGCCGTCATTTTCCAGGAGCCGCGGCTGCTTCCCTGGCTGACGGTTCTCGGCAATGTGGCCTTCGGCCTGAAGGTGCGAGGCGAGGATTCCGGACGCGCCGAGGAGCTTGCACGTCACTACATTTCGCTTGTCGGCCTTGCCGATTTCCAGGATGCCTATCCGAAGCAGCTTTCCGGTGGAATGGCGCAGCGGGTCGGGCTTGCGCGAGCGCTGACGGTAAAGCCCGAGATCCTGCTGCTGGACGAGCCGCTGGGCGCCCTCGATGCGATGACGAAACTGACGATGCAGCAGGAGCTCGAGCGCATCTGGCGGGAGGAGAACGTGACGATGGTTCTGGTCACGCATGATCTCGAGGAGGCCATCTATCTGGCGGATCGTGTCCTGGTACTGCCGAAGCAACAGGACGGAGCGCCGAGAGTGATCGACATCGACCTGCCCCGGCCGCGCGATCGCAGCGGCGCACGCTTCGTGCGCTACAGGCAGGAACTGCTTCGGGAATTCGGGCTGCACTGACGCACGCGCGCTTCCTCCATAACCCCCCGGACAAAACAATAACCGGGGAATTATGGATTTCCGCCCATATTTCATTTTTGCATCACCGTTTGACATGGCAGACTGCCCGCTGTCGATTGCGATTGATGTAAAAGGAAGCGATGCCGGCCGGGAGTAGCGGACTCGCGGGGGAGGAAATATGACAAGGCTCATTCTGGCCGCGCTCGCGGCTCTGGCAACGAGCGTGGCGGCGCAGGCGGATACGATCAAGGTCGGCGTCGTCGGACCGTTTTCCGGTCCCTTTGCGCTGCAGGGCAAGAACTTCAAGGCGGGCATCGACGCCTATATGGCGGTGAACGGCGCCAAGGTCGGCGACGACGATATCGAAATCCTATACCGCGACGTGCCGCAGGCGGACCCGGCCCAGTCCAAGGCGCTGGCGCAGGAGCTGGTCGTAAAGGAAGGCGTGCAATATCTCGCCGGATTCTATTTCACGCCCGACGCGATGGCCGTCACGCCGCTGCTCGAGCAGGCGAACGTGCCGCTGGTGATCATGAATGCCGCCACGTCGGCGATCGTCACCAAGAGCCCGCTCGTGGTGCGCACCTCCTTCACGCTCTGGCAGACATCCACGCCGATCGCCAAGGTGGCGAAGGATGCCGGCGTCTCGAAGATCATCTCCGTGGTCAGCGATTACGGCCCGGGTGTCGATGCGGAGAACGCATTCAAGGCCGGCTTCGAGGCGGTGGGCGGCGAGATCGTGGAGGCGATCCGCATGCCGCTCTCGACCAACGATTTCTCGCCGATCATGCAGCGCATCAAGGATTCCGGTGCCGAAGGCGTCTTCGCCTTCCTGCCGTCCGGCCCGACGACGCTCGGCTTCGTCAAGGCGTTCAACGAAAACGGCCTCAAGGATGGTGGCATCAAGTTCTTCGCGCCGGGCGACCTCACCCAGGAGTCCGACCTGCCGGCGCTGGGCGACGCCGCGCTCGGCCTGCAGACGACCTTTCACTATGCCGTTTCGCATGACTCGCCGGAAAACAAGGCCTTTGTCGAGGCGGCCGCCAAGGCGATCGGCAATCCGGCCGAGCTCTCCTTCCCCGCGGTCGGGGCCTATGACGGCTTGCATGTCATCTACAAGATGATAGAGGCGACGGGGGGCGAGCAGGATGCCCAGAAGGCGGTCGATGCCGTGAAGGGGCTCTCCTGGACAAGCCCCCGCGGGCCGGTTTCGATCGATCCCGAATCGCGCCATATCACTCAGAACATCTATCTGCGCGAGGTCGCCAAGGCCGATGATGGAACCTATTACAACAAGGAGATCCAGACCTTCGAGAAACAGGGCGATCCGGGTCTTGCCGCGGTGAAATGATCGGCGGCCATCATCTCGACCGGTTCATCGGAGCCGCCATATGCGACGGCTGCATTGCTGGTTTGGCGGAAGCCTTCCGGAATGAGGACCGAGGGTGAAGCCTTGCCACACCGTTAGGATGCGCTCATGCAAACCATCTCCAGCATAGCCGTCGATGCGCTCGCCTATGGCATGGTGCTGTTCGTGATCTCGATCGGCCTTTCGGTCACGCTCGGCCTCATGCGCGTCGTCAATCTTGCCCACGGCGCCTTTGCGATGATCGGCGGCTATATCGCATCCTATGCGGCGCGTGATCTCGGGCTCGGCTACGGAGTCGCGGTGCTGATCGCGGTCTTCGGCACGATCGTCATCGCCATCCCGATCGAGCGCCTGCTCTACCGCCGCATCTACGGTCAGCCGGAGCTGACTCAGGTGCTGATGACGATCGGTATCACCTTCTGCATCATCGGCATTGCCAACTACGTCTTCGGCCCGACTCTCAAGACGATCCCGCTGCCGCCGAGCCTCGAGGGCTTCGCCGATCTCGGCTTCCGCTCGATCGCCGTGCACCGGATCTTCGCGATCGTCTGCGGCCTCACCGTTGCCGGAGCCCTCTGGTTTGCCATCGAGAAAACCGCCTTCGGGGTCAAGCTCCGCGCCACCGTCGACGATGCGGCGATGGCGGCGGCACTCGGAGTGCGCACGGAGGTCGTCTATGCCGTGAGTTTCGCCGTGGCCGTGGGGCTTGCCGCGTTCGGCGGCGTCGTCGGCGCGGAACTGCTGCCGGTCGAGCCCTATTATGCGCTCAGATACATGGTCACCTTCCTGGTGGTCGTTTCCGTCGGCGGTGCGGGGTCGATCCCGGGTGCACTTGCCGCCTGCCTCCTGCTTGGCGGCATCGATACGACGGGGCGCTATCTGATGCCGGAATTCGGAGAGTTCTTCTTCTATCTCGTCGTCATCGCCATCGTCTGCGTGTTTCCGCGCGGCCTTGCCGGGAGGATGAAGTAGGTGACCATGGCAACGATGAACGAAGCAGCCACGGCACTTTCTGCGGGCAGGCGGGGGCTCGGCCGCGATCTTGCCGGCCTCGCCGTGATCCTCGTGCTGGCCGCCATCGGCTACCTCCTCTTTCCGAAGAATCTCGCGCTGCTCACCCGCATCATAGCGATCGCGCTGCTGGTCCTCTCGCTCGATCTCGTCACCGGCTATTGCGGCGTCGCGACCCTCGGACATGCCGCGCTGTTCGGCAGCGGCGCCTATGCCGCCGGGATCGCGGCCGTGCATTTCGGCATTACCGATCCGCTCCTCATGGTCGCCGCCGGTATTCTCGGCGGTGCGGTGGCGGGGCTCGCCTGCGGGGTCGTGATCCTTCGGGCGCACGGTCTGCCGCAGCTCGTGCTCTCGATAGCGCTCATCCATCTCTTCCATGAATTCGCCAACAAGGCCTCGTCCTGGACGGGGGGAAGCGACGGACTGGCCGGCATCGCGCCCGATCCGCTCATCGGTCTCTTCGCCTTCGACCTCTGGGGCCGCACGGCCTATGTCTTCGGCGTCGTGCTGCTCGCAATCGTCTTCGTGCTCCTGCGCCTCGTCGTGCGCTCGCCCTTCGGCATGCTCTGCCGCGGCATCAAGGAGGATCCGATCCGCATTCGGGCGATGGGCGCGTCGCCGACGATCGCCCTCCTCAAGATGTATGTGATTTCCGGCGCGGTCGCCGGCGTCGGCGGGGCGCTCAACGCCGTCTCGACGCAGGTCGTCGGTCTCGACAGCCTCTCCTTCACGCTCTCGGCCGAAAGTCTGGTCATGCTCGTGCTCGGCGGTACCGGCTCGCTCTTCGGGGCGCTTACCGGCACGATCGTCTTCATGTTCTTCGAAGATCTCGTCTCGGCGGCCAACCCCTTCCATTGGCTGACCATGGTCGGGGCCCTGTTGATCGCGGTCGTGCTCTTTGCGCCGAAAGGGCTTTACGGCACGGTTGCAGAAATCCTCGCGCGGCGACGGGGGGCGGGCCGATGAGCGCCATATTCGAAGCCAGAAATCTCAAGCGCTCCTTCGGCGGTCTCGCCGTCACCAACAATGTCAGCCTTTCCATGGCACCGGGCGACCGCGTCGCCCTGATCGGCCCCAACGGTGCCGGCAAGACGACCTTCGTCAATCTCGTCACCGGTAATCTGAAGCCGGATGCCGGAGAGGTGCGGATCGGCGGCGAAACCGTCACCCATATCGACGCGATCGGCCGCGTCCGCCGCGGCCTCGTGCGTTCGTTCCAGGTGACGCGCCTTTTCCAGGACATGACGCCCGCCGAGCACGTGGCGCTCGCGATCCTGCAGCGCGACGGCCGGGCGGGCCGCATGTTCGGCAATTTCCTGGCGATGCCCGGGGTGATGGCAGAGGCCGGTAGCCTGCTTGGCAAGCTTGGCCTGCGCGATCTGGCGCACCGGCCGGTGCGCCAGATCGCCTACGGCCAACAGCGGCTGCTGGAGATCGCGGTGGCGCTGGCGCTCAAACCTAAGGTGCTGCTGCTCGACGAGCCGGCAGCCGGCGTGCCGCAGAGCGACACGGGCCGCATCGAGCAGGCGCTCGCCGAGCTTCCCGATGACCTTGCCGTCCTGATGATCGAGCACGACATGGATCTCGTCTTTCGCTTCGCCAAGCGCGTGATCGTGCTTGCTTCCGGCATGGTCATCTTCGACGGCTCTCCAGCCGACGTCACCAAAGATCAGCGTGTGCGCGAAGCCTATCTCGGGAGCTATGCCGATGCCGGCAGCGCCGCTTGAGGTCGACAATCTCTCCGCCGGCTATGGGCCGACGCGGGTGCTGGAGGGGATTTCCTTTTCGGTGCCTGCCGGCGCGAGGCTTGCGGTTCTCGGCCGCAACGGCATGGGCAAGACGACGCTGCTCGCTACGCTCGCCGGCCAGACGCGCCGTTACAACGGACGCATCCGTATCGGCGAGGCCGACGTCACCACGCTGCCGAGCGCATCACGCGCGTTGAAAGGCCTCGGCTTCGTGCCGCAGGCGCGCTGCGTCTTCCCGTCCCTGACGGTTGAGGAAAATCTCTTCGTCGGTCTCAAGGGTCGGCCGAAGACGGCGCTGAGCGAGGCCTATGAGATGTTCCCGCGCCTCTACGAGCGGCGCCGAAACCTCGGCTTGCAGCTTTCCGGCGGCGAGCAGCAGATGTTGTCAACCGCCCGCTCGATCCTCGGCCGCCCCTCGGTCCTGCTGCTCGACGAGCCGCTCGAAGGACTGGCGCCGGTCATCTGCGAGGAACTGATGAAGGCTTTCGCCGAGCTCGCGAAGACCGGCGACATGACCATCCTGCTGGTGGAGCAGCGCATCCAGAGCGCCCTCGATTTCGCCGACCGGGTGATCATCCTGGAGCGCGGCAGGCTCGCCTGGAGCGGAACGCCGGAGGCGCTGGCGAAGGAGCAGGCCACGGTCGAGCGGCTGCTGGGGGTCTCTTGATCTCGACCGCTCCGGCGCTCGTCTCGAGTTGCCCGTGAGCACCTACACGGGGAGATGGCCCGCAAGGGCCTGATCGAATATGGAAACGCCGGCACCGTCTTTGATGATTACCGGGGTGGCAGGGTAGGCGGCAAGCGCATGGGTCGTGATCCACGCGGACGCGACCGGAGACATCCATGCGGTGAGGTTCAGGATGTCTTGGTGCAATATCGGAATCGGTTGAGCGAGAATGGGCTCATAGTGGGCGATCCGATTACGCAGCCGGCGAAGGTCGCGCAGCTTTTGCGCAATGATCGCGCGCTTGAGGCCGGCGGTCTGAAAGATCGGGCGAAGCGTTCCCCAGAGGTGGTTCGAGGAGCGACCGAACACCGAACTCCAGAACCCGAAATTCAGTTCTGCGATCATCTGGCTGTGGGTGGCGGCCTTGCCGTCGCGGAGAAGCGTCTGCTCGGCCTTCGCCACGCAATCCTGCTGGTACTTATCAGTCAATACGGCGGGGTCATGGAGCCACGCTGCACCATGCATAGCGGTCAAGGCACCGTCCACCTTGTTCCGCAAGGCAACCTCCATCATATGAAGAGAGGCGTAGAAGTCGGCGGATAGTCGAACGTTATAGCTATACAGGCGCTCGCCCAAGCCCACGTCACCCTGAGCCCACCCCAAGTAGGTGGAGAAGCGATCCGCAGAGAGAATGTCGGCAAGGGGCATGTGGAGGGATTGCGGTCTGGTTGCTGAAGGATAGCTGCTAAACTAGGTGTGGGTCTTGTAACGAGACGGTCTCCGTGCCATATAGAGCACGTATCCCCCGGCTGGTCACTGCTCCGCACACCGCCGGGGCAAGTTTTTTCTGGGGTAGACAGCAGGTCATAGCGTCCCCAAGTAGAGAACATTCTACTCACCACAAGGCTCGCTTCCCGCTCGATGAAAGCGTCCCCGCGGAGGTGCATGGCATGAGCATCGCCGCGCTCTTCACCACCGAAAAGCCGTTGAGGTGAGACGCCTTTCTGCGGGCGCTGAGCCGCATCAGTAAAGCCCCTTCTTTTTCGGTTGATCCTTTCTGACCTGGAGGGTTTTCGCGGCCGGCTTCGGCGGCTTGCATTGAGCGCCAAGCCCGTGATTTGCCCTCATCCACTATTTCAGCAGCCGTTCCCGCTCGCGCTCGTAATAGCGCGCGAGCGGCGGCAGCGCCGCCTTGAGTTCATCGAACAAACCGTCATCGGAAGCGATCTCGCCGCTGTATTTCCCGGCGAGGTAGGCGCGGTGGCGTGCGAGCGCCGGTTCCGAAGCCCCGTCGACCAGGGTGAAGACGGGGGAGACCGTGCTGCGTCCCTTGACGGTGATGCGGTCGAGCTCGGCAACCGCAAATTTCCGGGCGGCGAGTGTTGCAGTACGTTCGCCGAGGAGCAGCGGCACACCGTAGTCCTTGGAGGCACCTTCGAGGCGGGAGGCGAGATTGACCGCATCGCCCAGCGCCGAATAATCGAAGCGGCGGGCCGAGCCCATATTGCCGACGACGCATTCGCCCGTGTTGATGCCGATGCCGATCCTCAGCGCCTTCGGCGGACGCCCCGCCGCTTTCGCCTCGGCTTCCAGCTCTGCGTTGAGACCACCGAGGGCGGCAAGCATGTCGCGCGCCGCCTGAACGGCATGGACGGCATGGTCCGGATCGTCGAGGGGAGCGTTCCAGAAGGCCATCAGGCAGTCGCCGATATATTTGTCGATCGTGCCGCGTCGGTTGAGCACCGCCTCCGAAAGAGGGGTCAGGAGCCGGTTGACGAGCGTCGTCAGTCCTTCCGGATCGTCCTTCATGTCCTCCGATATGGTGGTGAAGCCGCGAACGTCGCAGAAGAGTACCGTGAGCGTCCGTCTTTCGCCGCCGAGCTTCAGCTGCGATGGGTCACTTGCCAGCCGCTCGACGAGGGCCGGCGAGAGATACTGCGCGAAGGCACGGGTGATTTCCCGCCGCCGCCGCCGTTCATCCGCGTAGTCGAGGCCCGCCTGCCCCACCGCCACGGCGAGAAAGGCGAGTGCCGGGGCGAGGGGCGAGACGAACGCATGGCCGAGGCGCATCAGGCCGTAGCTCGCAAGAAAGATCAGAGTAAGGGCGAGGGCGCCGTAACCAAGCGTCTTCCAGCTCGTTGACCTGAGGACGGCAAGGGCTGCGGCCAGGCTGGCGAGGATGATCGCCGCGATGGCAATGCCCGCGCCCGCCTGCCTGACGAACAGCCGGTGCACGAGATTGTCGTAAATGGTCGCCTGGATTTCGGCACCGGCGACGCGGCCGCGTGAGAAGACCGTGTCGGAGGTGGGGAAGGCATCGACGCCACCACCCGCGATGGTGGGCGCGTTCTGCAGGCTCAGGCCCACGATGACGACCCTGTCGCGGAAGGTGCCCTCCGGCAGGAAATTCTCGGGGTCGAGCGCCTGATAATAGGAAACGGTCGGATAGGTCCGGGCCGGGCCGAAGGTCTGCATCAGCGCCCTTCTCGGCGGCACCGCCGGCTCGGCGCCGGCGACGGTCGCGAGCGTTGCGGCGAAACCGTCCGGATAGGCGGGGATCTGCCGGAGCGCTCCGTCGCCGCTGAGGCCGACCGAGGCGATGCCGACCTTCGCGCCCCGTGCCAGAAAGGCGGGAAGGGGCTCGGTCCTGACGAACTGCTCTGCCTGGGGTGTCCGGATCAGCGTCTCGTCGCCGGCAAGCACCACATCGGGCCCGAGAACTTCGGCGAGCGCCTGATCGTTCTCCGGCGCGGCGGCCGGTTCGGCGAAGATCACGTCGAGGCCGATCGCCCGGGCGCCGGCGGCCCTCAGGGCTTCGATCAGGCGGGCGTGCAGCGCGCGCGGCCAGGGCCATTGACTGCCGATCTCCGCCATCGAGGGTTCGTCGATGGCGACGATGACCGGGCCGTCTTCCGGTAGCGATGGCCGGCCGACGATCGAAAGATAGTCATAGGCGCGCAGGTCCACCAGCGACCACGTACCGGTCAGCGAGACAGCCGAGACGAGGGCGGCCACGACGGTCGTCAGGGCGGCAAGCTTTACCCGCCGGGAGGAAAGGCGAAGCTCGCGAAAGTCGTTCATCAGAACCGCACTTTGACGGTGCCCTTGACCGTGGGACCCCAGCCGGGCAGCCCGTCGCGCACCTCGAACTCCTCGTCCAGAAGGTTGAAGCCGGCGAGCTCGACTTCGAACCGCTTGTCGAAGGGCTCCCATTGGAGAGCGGCGTCGAGCGTCCAGAAGTCGTCGAGTGTCGTGGTGCCGTCGGTACGCTCGCCTATATAGTTGGCGGCGACGGTCGTTTTGACATTGGCTGTGCTGACGAAGGTGAGTGCCACCTGGCCTGAATATTCAGGCAGAAAGGGTAGATCGCCGCCGGCGCCGGTCGAGAGGTCCTCGCTTTCGATCCGGGCCACCGTCGCCGACAGGCCGAATCCATGTCCGAGCGCCATGTTGGCGGTTACTGCCACGCGGTCGAGACGGCCCTTGTCGAAGTGGAAATCAGTCAGTGGGAGGAAGGGGCTGGTAACTGGGGTGGCAATCGAACCGTCGCGGATTTCCTGGTGCTGGTAGTCGACAGCGGTGAAGAGCCAGTCGCTCCATTCGGCATCCCAGCGCAAGGCCAGCGTGTCGGCATAGCCTTCCGTGCCGATAAGGAACTGGTTGGGCTGCAGCCCGACGATGCCGACCGGCGCAAGCGTAGCAGAGCCGAAATTATACCCTTCGCGCTGAATGGCGGCGCGCAACCAATGGCCCTCCGATGGTGCCCAGGCGACCCCGAGCTTCGGTTCGAGCCGGATGTCGTCGTCGTTAACGTCCTCTATGTAACGGGCAAACAGCGCGCCTTCTATCTTGAGGTCGGGGGTAATTTCGTACAGGCCGTCGATATACGCCTTAGCCACGGCGTGCGTGTCAGAATCATATTCATAGTCGTCCACAACTTCTGAGGGGGGCGGTAGGACCAAACTGAAATGGGTACGGGTGTCTGCTCGAATCTTCCCGCCCTCGACGCCATAGCGCCACGTCAGGTCGCCATCTCCATACAGATGGTTAAGGGCCGCGATGTAAGTCCGCTCTCTTGCGTCCAGATCGAGATTCGTTTCAGTGCCCGCCCCATCCAGAATGCGCAGGCTGTCCCCAGAGCGAAGTTCTTTGAAGAAGAGTGCGGCGTTTCCGACGTTGCGGTATCCGAATGTATGGCTCCATGCGAGCCCGGAAATGAGGCCGGAAGACTCGTCCCCTATCTCAAGGTCAGGCGGAACGGGCAGAAATTGCTGGGTCTCCTCGATATCGGAATAGTTCGCGAAGGCTACAATGCGGTCATCGGGCGTCGGACTGGCCGTAACGTAGCCGTTGCCTCCGATTATCCGCAGGTCACGTTCCAGGCGCGCGCCTCCGGATTCGACCGTATCCCGCGGCTCCTCCCACTGGAACGTACCGTAGACGCTGATGGGGAACGGTGAGACCGTAAATCCCCGAACCGCAGCTTCCCCGACCCATCCGGTATGGTCCTCATTGGCGATGAACCCGCCGCCGAGCTCCGTCTCGAAAAAGGGCGAACGCAGCAGATTGACCGTTCGCTCGCGGCTGGCGAGCATATGCGGCTCGATCAGAAGCCCTTGGATGAGAGCGGAAAAGCTTGTGGTATTGACCGTGTTCGCGACGGCGTTGGCGGTGAAATCGTAAGCGTTGAAGAAGGGATTGACGCTGCCGCGCACCGCCTGGTCGACATAGCTGGCGCCGGTGAAGGGATCGAAGACGGCGTCGCCGTAATATTGACCCCAGGCATCCAACCCCTGCAGCCGGAAGGCGTCGTTGAGCGTCGAACCTTGCTCCTGGTTGGCGCCGAGTGCCGCCGTGTCGCCGCCCTTGGCGCGGGTGCGGCGCAGGGCTTCCTGAGCATTGCGAATGGCCGCGTCCGCATCATAGGCATCGATCGCGATCGCGGTTCTGACCGTCGCCACGACGGGATCGTTCGGGTCGAGCCGGTCGGCATTGTCGAGCGCCTGAGCTGCCGGAACGCGGTCGCCCTTCTCGTAATGCGCGGCTGCGAGCAGCAGCTGTGCGTTCGAATAGGCCGGGTTGGCCGTCGAGCCGGCGAGCAGGTCTTCCACCGCCTTGTCGGCCTCGCCGTTCTGCATGTGGTAGCGGCCGCGCGCCACGAGCGCCACGTCGAAGGAGGGATCGACGGAAAGCGCGGCGTCGATCTCGCGCTTCGCCTCGGCCATCCGCATCTCGTCCATGTATTGTATTGCAAGGTTTGCGTGCGAGACGGGATCGAGCGGATCGAGCGCGATCGCCTGGTTGAAGGCGGCCTCCGCTGCACGGTTGTCGCCGCGCGCGCCCTGGACCAGCCCGAGGGCGTTCCAGATCGACGAGGACCCTGGGGCAGTCTCGAGCGCCCTGTTCAGGTCGGCAAGGGCGGCATCGAGATCGTTCTCGATGTAAGAGCGGTAATGTGCGCGCGCCTCGAGAGCCGTCGGGTCTTCAGGGTCGATCGCAAGCGCCCGCTCGACGCCGTCGCGAAGCTCGTCGCGATCGTCCAGCAGCAGGGCGAGCTGCGCGCGTGCCGCAGGCAGGGTCGGGTCGTCGGGATATTGCTGCTCGGCCCTCTTGATCACTGCGATCGCCGCCGGAATGTCTTCGCGGAAGCCGGCGGTCCAGGCCCTGACCATGCCCGCATAGCGGCCGCTGGCATTGCGCGGCGGCTCCTCGACGCGTTCGGGGTTCGCGAGCCCGCGCGAGAAATAGCCGCCATAGGCCGCGATCGTGCGGCGGCTCGGGTCGAGGCCGCGTTCGGCCCTGGCGAACAAGCGCGCCGCCTCTTCATACCGGTTGGACGAGCCGGCGATCAATGCGCGCACGAGATCGGCACGCGCTGCCTGGGATCGGCTCAGGCCCCGTCCCGCCGCTTCCGCGAGCGCGGCCTGAGCCTTGTGGCGGCCATCGAGCGAAAGATAAATTTCCGCAAGCGTCAGCCACTCCTCGGTCGTGCGCGAGCCTGCGGGTTTCGCTTCGACGCGCGCGCGCTCCCGACGCATTTCGGGAACGCTGAAGGGCGTGGCCGGCATCCAGACGAAGGCGTTGCGGAGCGACAGATGAAAGAGCATCTGCTCGCGGTCCTTCGGGGTGACGATCACGATCTTCGTCGGTGCGCTGCCGATCGCCGCAACGGCGCCTTCGCCCTGCTTCACAGTCACGCTGCCATAGGCATTGCTGAGTTCGACGACACCTTCGAGGACGACGAGCGAGGTCTTGCCGTCGGGGCCGACCGTCAGCGTCCAATCGGTGCCGCGAATGGCGGCGGCCGCGGCCGGCGTGTCGATGACCAGGCCCTCGCCGCCGCGCTCGGCCCGGGCCCAGATCGTCCCTGATTCCAGCCCGAATTTCGTGTCGCCCGCGCCGATTTCCTTAACGCGCAGCGCGGTATTGCGCCCCAGTCTTATCTGCGTGTGATCTCTGAAGAGGACCGCGAGCGCGCCGGTGGCATTGGTGCGCAGCACATCGCCGGGAATGAGATCCTGAGCGAGGTCGACGACCCGCCAGTTGGAAACGTCGACGAAACGCACCTCCTCGCCGGACTTGCGGGCGATAACGGAGCCGGCGGCCGGCGAGGGGCGCGGAACGGGCTCGGCTTGCGCAGACAAGGGCGCAAAAAACGTCGCCGCGGCAAGCAATGCTCCCGTTCTTCTTCCCCGCATTCTCGTGTCACCCCTCGTTATACTGAATCCAGTGAATTTAGAGGGGAGAAATGTCAAGAGCCCAGTTTTGGGCGGATGTTTTTACTCGTCGAGTGTAATAAAGAGGAGACGAATAAAGGGGAGTGGCGAATGGAAGCCGGGGGTAATCTGTACAAACTCGATCTGCCAAGTGAAGGAGCCGGGCCGGAAGTGGCACTCGGCGCCTATTACGATCACATCAGGAAGATCAACGATGTCTTCGCCGATCAGATAAAGACGTCGGACCAGAAGGCGGCCTATATCTTCACCTTCATGTTCGCCTTTCTCGTCACTTCGCAAGAAGGGCGGAGCGTCTTTTCCTGGCAGCGTTACGCCGAAGGCGGCGGCATGGCGCTGGCCCTGTCGGCAATGCTTGCGCTTGCTTCGGTCTTCTCCATCGTGTCGGCTATACTCGTGGTGCTGCCGAGGAAGAGCACCACCTCCACGACGCTGTTCTGGGGCGCCTGGTCCCGTCATCGCGACAGCTTCATCCGAGCGGCGGAGACCGGCGATCAGGCCTATCTCTTCCGCCAATATGCCGAGAATGCGGACGCGCTTGCGGCGATCGCCTGCGGCAAATACCGCTGTGTCAGCTTCGCTTTCCGTGGCCTGCTGGTAACGGTGCTTGCCTATATCTGCCTGCTGGCGGTGAAGTGATCGGCGCCGAGCGGTGATGCCCCCTGGCCGGCAGGCCAGAGGGCGTATTTCGCTTTTGCGTCGACGCTCTAGACCGCGTCGCGTACCCGTTCCCAGGCCTTCGTCAGATGAAGCCCCAGCACTTTCGATAGCCTGGCCTTGTCGCGGGCTTCGAGCGCGGCGATCATTTCCTGATGTTCGGCGACCGCGGCGGCCCATTTCTCCGGGCCTTCATGGCCGATGAAGCGGATGCGCTTCAGCCGCGTCTGCAGCATGGCATGCATGTCGGCGAGGGCCGCATTGCCCGAAAGCCGGGCGATGGCGGTGTGAATGTCCTGGTTGAGCTTGTAATATTGCATCCGGTCGCCCGCCTCGTAGCGGCGCACCATTTCGTCGTGGAGCGCCCGCACTTCGGCGATCTCCGCATCCGTCGCGGCCTCGCAGGCAAGCCTGCCAGCGAGCTCCTCCAGGGTCTGCAGCACGGTGAGCATGTCCTGAACGTCCTTGGCGCTGAAGCGCTTGACGACGGCGCCGCGGCTCGGGACGAGCTCCACCAGGCCTTCGCTCGCAAGATACTTGATCGCCTCGCGCAGCGGCGTGCGCGATACGCCGAGCTGTTCGCCCAGTTGCCCCTCGTGCAGACGGGTTCCGGGCGGAAGGTCGCCCTCGATGATCATGTCGCGCAGATGACTGACCAGCGTGTCGTGCAGTGCGGTGCGCCGGATGGGGCCCGGGCCGCCTATGGGTCGCTGCTCCAGTGATTTGAGTTCGTTCATTTTCTCGTCTGAACCTTGGGCCCGCCGCGCGGCCCTTCCCCTTGAGTGTGCGCGATTGAATCAGCGCCGTTCATTCAAGCATGGAGACTGCCCCGGAAGTCGTCAACAGAAAATGCTGCATACAGAATACAAAAGACTTGATGCAGAATTTTGAATGACGTATGAGACATTCAAGCATGAAGCGGAGGACATCTCGAATGACGACATCTGGAGCGGACGGAACGAAGGAGCGGCGCCCTGTGATTGCGCTGGCCATGGGCGACCCCGCGGGAATCAGCCCGGAACTGACGGCGCAGCTTCTGGCTCTTTCCGACATCCGCGACGCGGCGCACATCATCGCCATCGGCGATCGCCGCATCCTCGACGAGGGCGCCCGGGTGGCCGGCGTCACGCTGGATCTGGAAGCCGCTTCGCTCGATGCGCTCGACGACGCCGGCACCGTCCGCCACGTCTTCGTGGATCTCGCCCATCTCGATCCGGCCGATGTGGTTCGCGGCGAGGCGACGCTTGCCGGCGGCACCTTCGCCACGCGTAATTTCCGCACCGCCCTCGAACTCGCCCATGCGGGCAAGGCCGATGCCGTCTGCTTCACCCCCTTCAACAAGAAGGCGATGCGCTTTGCCTATCCCGGCTATGACGACGAGATCCGCTTCGTCGCCGATGTGCTTTCCTTCACCGGAAAGGTTCGTGAATTCAATGTTCTCGAAAAGGTGTGGAACGCGCGGGTGACGTCGCATATCCCGCTCAAGGACGTGGCGTCCCACCTGTCGGTGGAGGCGATCCTGGCCGAACTCAAACTGACTCAGGCCTGCCTCAAGGATGCCGGCTACGAGGAGGCGAAGATCGCGGTTGCGGGACTCAATCCGCATGCCGGCGACGGCGGCAGCTTCGGCATGGAAGAGATCGACATTATCGAGCCGGCGGTCGCAAAGGCCAAGGCGCTCGGCTTCAACGTCGAGGGGCCGTTCCCGGCCGATACGGTCTTCCTCCGGGCGCTGAAGGAAGGCTTCAACGCGGTGATGACCATGTATCACGACCAGGGTCAGATCGCCATGAAGATCATCGGCTTCGACAAGGGTGTGACGATGATGGGCGGACTGCCGTTCCCGCTCTGCACGCCCGCCCATGGCACCGCCTACGACATCGCCGGCAAGGGGATCGCCGATATAGGCGCAACACGCGAGGCGATCCTGCTTGCTGCCCGCATGGCGAAGAAAAAGAGGGCGCTTTCGGCTGCTGCCTGAATTCGTACGCTTTCGATGAATACCGGCGTGAGGGGAGGTCTCGCGCCGCAATCCAGCTCAAAGGGAGGACCACGCATGAAAAAATCCGTCTCCATCGCAGTAATCGCGGCCGCCGCTTTCGGCCTTGCCGCGCCGGCATCGGCGTTCGAGCCGAACCGCCCGGTCGAATTCGTCGTCACCGCCGGCCCCGGCGGCGGCACCGATATCTTCGCGCGCACCATCCAGGCGATCATCGGCAAGTACGAACTGATGAAGGCACCGGTCGTCGTCACCAACAAGGGCAGCGCCGGCGGCGCGGAAGGCTTCGTCTACACGGCTGGCTACAAGGGTGATCCCTACAAGCTCGCCTTCGGTACCAACAATGCCTATCTGCTGCCGGTTCGCGCCAAGGTGCCCTATACGTCCGAGGACCTGACGCCGGTGGCCTCGCTCGCGTCCGACGAGTTCGTGCTTTGGGTCAATGGCAAGGCGGACTACGCGACGGCTGCCGATTTCGTGGCCAAGGCGAAGGAAGGCGGCCTGAAGATCGGCGGCAGCCAGTCCAAGGACGCCGACCAGATCCTGACTTCGATGATCAACGACGCGACCGGCGCCAAGATCAACTACATCCCCTTCAAGAGCGGCGGCGAGGCGGCCGTTCAGCTTGCCGGCGAGCACCTCGACGCCAATGTCAACAATCCGAGCGAGAACCTCGGTCAATGGCAGGCCGGCATGATCAAGCCACTCTGCGTCTTCAAGAGCGCGAAGTTCACGAGCGACGCCAAGGTCGCCGGCGACAAGGCCTGGAGCGATATCCCGACCTGCAAGGAAGCCGGCATTCCGATCGAGAACTACTCGATGCCGCGCACCGTCTGGCTACCGGCCGGAGTCGAGCCTGAGGTCGTCCAGTTCTATGCGGATGTGCTGCGCAAGGTCTCCGAGACCCCGGAATGGGCGAAATATCTCGCCGACAGCTCGCAGTCTCCTGGCTATATGACCGGCGACGAACTCAAAGCCGTCATCGAAAAGGATGGCGCGACGATCGGCGAAGTGCTGAAGCGCGAAGGCTGGCTCGCCAACTAAGGACCGGTCGATGGGCGCCTGGGCCCGGGGGATGAGGATGCGGGCAGAACCGCATCCATCCTCGGCCTCTCAGGACGCCCATTCTCCGCTTGGAAAGGTCACGATCATGAGTGAGAACAGTGCGAATGGGATCAGCCGCTTTGCGGTGGAACTCGGCGTCGCCGCGCTGACGGGTGCCTTCGGCATCGCTGTCTGCTACGGCTCCCTCGACATCGGTGCGGGCTGGACCGACATGGGTCCGGATGCGGGCTATTTCCCCTTCTATATCGGTCTGCTCATCGTTCTCGGCAGCCTCGCCAATATCGCGCATGCATTCTTCAAGCATCGCGGTACAGGCGAGATCTTCCTCGACGGCGCCCGCGCCAGGGTGGTCGCCTCTTTCCTGCTGCCGGTTGCGGCCTTCGCCGCCGTTTCCGCCTGGCTGGGCCTCTATGTCGGGACGGCACTCTACATCGCCGCGACCATGCTCTTCCAGGGGCGTTACAAATGGTGGATCGCGATCCCCGCAGGACTCGGCGTCTCGATCTTCTTTTTCATCGTTTTCGAAATCGGCTTCCAGGTTCCGTTGCTGAAGGGACCGGTCGAAGCCTGGTTCGGAATTTACTGACCCGCAAGGGTGCAGTGCTTGCGGGAGGAATGACATGGAAAATATCGGTCTTCTGATCGATGGCTTCGGCCACATCCTCAGCTGGAACCACATCCTGCTGATGATCGTCGGCGTGACGCTCGGCATCCTCGTCGGCGTGCTGCCGGGCCTCGGTGCGCCGAACGGCGTGTCGCTGCTTCTGCCGCTTACCTTCTCCATGGACCCGATCTCGGCGATCATCCTCTTGTCCTGCATGTATTGGGGCGCGCTTTTCGGCGGCTCGACGACGTCGATCCTCTTCAACATTCCGGGCGAGCCCTCCTCGGTCGCCACGACGTTCGACGGCTATCCCATGGCGAAAGCCGGTCATGCGAGCCGGGCGCTCACGCTTGCCTTCGTTTCGGCCGGCCTCGGCGCGCTTGCGGGCGTCGTCATGATCACGCTGCTTTCGGGCTGGGTGGCGAACTTTGCGCTCAAATTCTCCTCGCCCGAATATTTCGCCGTCTATTTCCTCGCCTTTGCGAGCTTCATCTCCATGGGCGCGCAGTCACCCTTCAAGACGCTCGTCTCGATGATGCTCGGCTTCGCGCTCGCCTCGATCGGCATGGATACGATCTCGGGCAATCTGAGGCTCACCTTCGACATCCCCGAACTGATCAAGGGCGTGAGCTTCCTGATTGCCGTCATGGGACTCTTCGGCATCGGCGAACTTCTGCTGACGACGGAAGAGGGGCTGCGCTTCGAAGGCATCAAGGCGCGGGTGCGCCTCTCCGAGATCGGCAGGACGCTGATCGAGATCCCGCGTTACTGGCTGACGATCGCCCGCTCGACGATCATCGGCATCTGGATGGGGATCACGCCGGCCGGCCCGACCGCCGCCTCCTTCATGAGCTATGGCGTTGCCCGGCGCTCGGCACGCGACAAATCGATGTTCGGCAAGGGCGATCCGCGCGGCATCGTCGCGCCCGAGACTGCCGACCATTCCGCCGGCACATCGGCCCTGCTGCCGATGCTGGCGCTCGGCGTCCCGGGTTCCGCCACCGCCGCGGTGATGATGGGCGGGTTGATGATCTGGGGCCTGACGCCCGGCCCGATGCTCTTCACCGATCGCCCGGACTTCGTCTGGGGTCTGATCGCCTCCATGTATCTCGGCAATGTCGTCGCCGTCTTCCTCGTGATCGCGACGGTGCCGCTTTACGCCTCGATCCTGCGCGTGCCGTTCTCGATCATCGGACCGATCATCGTCGCGGTCATCTTCTCGGGGGCCTACCAGGTCGCGAACTCCGTCTCGGACATCTTCATGGTGATCGGCTTCGGTCTCCTGGGTTATATCTTCAAGAAGCTGGACTATCCGCTCGCGCCGCTGGTTCTCGCCATGGTGCTCGGCGACAAGGCGGAAGACGCCTTCCGTCAGTCGATGCTGATGTCGGGCGGCAGCCTCAACATCTTCTGGTCGAACGGCCTTGTCTCTGCCCTGATGGCCGTTGCCCTTGCGCTGCTTCTCTCCCCGCTCTTCTTCTGGCTGATCGGCACGTTGCGCAGGCGCAAGAACGAGGTTGCCGCTTCGAGCGGCGACGGCAATGCGGCGGCCTGACCGGCCGCCTCGTCCCGTACCCCTAGATCCAATTTCTTCAAATCCCGAGGAGTCCGCCATGGCGCCGCGCAAATGGAACCGTGACAACTGGCCGATTGCGGCCGCGATGATCCAGTATCCCAACCTTTTGCCGGACGGCCGTTCGGTGCAGGACCAGCCGGTCGAGGAGTGGGCGGCGACGCTCTCCGACGTGGTGGATGCCGGCTTCACCGAACTGGATCCGACCGACAGCTGGATACGGCTGGCGGACCTTTCGGCGGAGCGTCTTGATCAGTTCGTGGGCCTGACACGGTCTCTCGGCCTCACGATACCGGCGATCTCCACCTCGCGGCGCAGCCTCATAGACCCGGAACATGGCGAGGAATACCTCGCTTACGGACACCGGGTCGTCGAGGCGGCTGCCGCCGTAGGCGCCGGCTCCGTGTCCTTCGGCTTCTTCGGCCCGCTGACGGAGGCGCAGAAGAAAGTCCTCTGGTTCTGGACGGTTGACGGCGTGAAGAACCCCGACGATGCGGGAACCTGGCAGTTGGCGGTTTCGCGTGTTCGCGAACTCGGCCGCCATGCCGAAGAACTCGGCATCGAAGTCTCGCTGGAGATGTACGAGGATACCTATCTGGGCACGGCCGACAGTTCCGTGCGCTTCGTTCAGGAGGTAGGCCTCGCCAATGTCGGCATCAATGCCGATCTCGGCAATCTCATCCGCCTGCACCGGCCCGTGGAACATTGGCAGGAAATGATGGCGAAGGTTGCGCCTTTTGCCAAATACTGGCACGTCAAGAACTACAACCGCACGGAAGATCCGGCATCCGGCGTCATCGTCACCCATCCGGCCCCGCTCGAATTCGGCCTCATCAACTATCGGGCGGCAATTCGCATGGCGCTGGCGCATGGCTTCGACAGTCCCTTCCTCTGCGAGCATTACGGCGGTGACGGCCTTTCCGTCAGCGCCGCCAATCGGGACTATCTGAGGCGCATCCTGCCTCGACAAGAAGGACATTGAAGGGGACATTGAAGCGATGACCACGATCTTTGACGCTCCGGAAGATTTCGCCACGACCGCACTCGCAGGTTTTGCAGCGATCTATCAGCGCAACGTCCGCCTGGTGAAGGGCGGCGTCGTGCGCTCGACCAAGGTGCCGAAGGGCAAGGTCGCCGTCGTGGTCGGCGGCGGCTCGGGACACTACCCGGCCTTCGCTGGCTATGTCGGACCGGGGCTCGCCGACGCGGCGGTCGCCGGCGATGTCTTTGCCTCGCCCTCGACGGCCGCGGTAGCCCGCGTCTGCCGCCATGCCGACCAGGGCGGCGGTGTATTGCTCGGCTTCGGCAACTATGCGGGCGACGTTCTGAACTTCGGGGTTGCGGCCGAACGGCTTCGCTCCGAAGGCATCGACGTGCGCATCCTGCCCGTGACCGATGACGTGGCGAGTGCGCCCGCGGAGACGTCGGCCAAGCGCCGCGGGATTGCCGGCGACCTCGTCGTTTTCAAGATCGCCGGCGCGGCAGCGGAAGCTGGCAAATCGCTCGACGAGGTCGAGCGGCTCGCGCGTCACGCCAATGAGCGGACGGTATCCTTCGGCGTCGCCTTCGGCGGTTGCACGCTTCCGGGCGCCACCGGTCCGCTTTTCACCGTGCCGAAGGGCCAGATGGCGCTCGGACTCGGCATTCACGGGGAACCGGGCGTCAGCGAGGAGACGATCGCGACGGCGAGCGATCTCGCGAAGCTTCTAACCGGCAAGCTTCTTGCCGAGCGCCCCGCAGGCTCCAGGAAGGTGGCGGCCGTGCTGAACGGTCTCGGCTCGACCAAATATGAAGAACTTTTCGTGCTTTGGACGGCGATCGCAAGACAGCTCAGCGATGCGGGCCTCGAAATCGTCGACCCCGAATGCGGCGAATTCGTCACCAGCCTCGACATGCAGGGCTGCTCGCTCACCCTTCTCTGGCTGGACGAAGAGTTGGAGGCGCTCTGGCGCGCGCCCACGGATGCGCCGGTGCTGCGAAAGGGTGTGATCATTGCCGCCGAACCCGCGACCGACGAGATCGTAGACGCCGACGGCCCGCAGTCTTTCGGCCCCGCAGCGGAAGCCTCGAAGGAAAGCGGCAAATGCATAGCCCGGCTGATCGGCAACATTGCCGAGGCGCTGAAGGACGCGGAGGAGGAACTTGGCCGCATCGACGCCTTTGCCGGCGACGGCGATCACGGCCAGGGGATGCGCCGCGGTTCGGCCGCCGCATTCGACGCAGCAAAGGCGGCGGCCGCGGCTGGGGCAGGGGCCGCAAGCGTGCTTGCTGCCGCGGGCGACGCCTGGGCGGACCGCGCCGGCGGCACCTCGGGCGCGATCTGGGGCTTGGCCCTGCGCTCCTGGAGCAATGCCTTCAGTGATGAGAATAAGGTGAGCGACGCGGCGATCGCGAAGGGCTCCCGCCTCGCACTCGACGGCGTCACGCGTCTCGGCCGCGCGCGCGTGGGCGACAAGACGCTGGTCGACGCGCTGGTGCCTTTCGTGGAGACGCTGGAAAGGGAATCCGCCGCCGGCAGGCCGCTTGTGGAAGCCTGGAACGCGGCGGCCAAGGCCGCTCAAGAGGCCGCCGATGCGACCTCCGCGCTGACCCCGAAACTCGGCCGCGCCCGGCCGCTGGCCGAAAAGAGCATCGGCCACCCGGATGCGGGTGCGGTTTCGCTGGCGCTGGTGGCTCGGGTTGCGGGTGCGTTTTTGATGGAAGCTGCGGCCGCCTGATACGCTTGCGGCGGCGGATTTGCCCCTCTCCCCGGCTTGTCCCTTCTCCCCGTCGAAACGGGGAGAAGATCGCGGCAGCGGGATGAGGGCATCATACGCGCGGCGCCTAGCTATACCGCACAAGAAACTCCTCCGCCGTCAGTTCCCGGAAATCGTCCAGCGCATGGCGTAGCTTGGTGTGGTCCCAGTCCCACCAGGCGAGCTGATCCATGGCTTCGCCGACCCGGGCCGTGAAGCGATCTCGGATGAGTCTCGCAGGTACCCCGCCGACAATCGTGTACGGTGCGACGTCCTTGGAGACGACGGCGCCGGCGCCGATCACGGCTCCATTGCCGACACTCACGCCGGGCAGGATCGTCGCGCCATGGCCGATCCAGACGTCATGGCCGATCGTCACCCGGTTCTGCCGGCGCCAGGCGAAGAGATCGTGGTCGGGCTCCGCATCGTCCCAATACATCGGTGCGCGATAGGTGAAGTGATGCAGCGTCGCCCGCCAGGTGGGATGGTTGGTGGCGTTGATGCGCACGGCTGCGGCGATGTTGACGAATTTGCCAACCGTCGCGCACCAGATCGAACCATCCTGCATGATGTAGGAATAATCACCGAACTCCACCTCGTCGAGGCGCGAGCGTTCCCGGATTTCGGTGTAGCGGCCGAGCGTCGAGTTCACGACGCTCGCTGTCGGATGGATGGTGGGTTCGAGGTCGAGTTTCTGGCTCATGCGGCGTATTTCCTTGGCGAGAATTCCGATACGTCGATGATGCGGTCGGCGACCGCCTCGCGTACCTCCTCGTCATGGAAAATACCGATCAGGGCCGTGCCGGCCGCCTTCTTCCCGGCGATCATTTCCACCACCACTGCGCGGTTCTTCGCATCGAGCGAGGCCGTCGGTTCGTCCAGGAGCAGGATCTGATGGTCCGTGATGAAGCCGCGGGCGATATTGACCCGCTGCTGTTCGCCGCCGGAGAAGGTGGCCGGCGGCAGGGCCCAGAGTTCCCTCGGCAGGTTGAGCCTCGAAAGCAGTTCGGCCGCACGCTCCCGCGCTTCGGCCGCCGTCACACCGCGCGCCTGCAAGGGCTCGGCGACGATGTCGAGGGCGGAGACGCGCGGCACGACACGCAGAAACTGGCTAACATAGCCGAGCGTCGTGCGGCGCACCTCGAGCACGGTGCGCGGCTCGGCCGTTGCGAGGTTCACCAGGCGGCCGTCATGTTCCACCAGGATCTGGCCTTCGTCGACGCCGTAATTTCCGTAGAGCATCTTGAGGATCGAGCTCTTGCCGACGCCGGAGGGGCCGCCGAGCACCACGCATTCGCCGGCCTTCACCGAGAAGGAGACGTTCGCGACCACCGGCAGGCGCACGCCGTCGCGAAGATGCATGGTGAAGCTTTTCGCGACTTCCGAGACAACGAGGGGAGTTGGCATGGTCTTTACTTTCCGTTGCGCATTGTCAATGCGTCACACCTGAAGAATCGAGGAAACGAGGAGTTGCGTGTAGGGCTCGCGCGGATCGTCGAGCACCCGGTCGGTCAGACCCTGTTCGATGACGGCGCCGTCCTTCATCACCATCATCCGGTGCGAAAGGAGGCGCGCCACGGCGAGGTCGTGGGTGACGATGACCGCCGCAAGGCCGAGGTCGTGGACGAGGCCGCGAACCAGATCGAGCAGGCGTGCCTGCACCGAGACGTCGAGGCCGCCGGTCGGCTCGTCCATAAAGACGAGGCGGGGCGAGGTGACCAGATTGCGGGCGATCTGCAGGCGCTGGCGCATGCCGCCGGAGAAGGCGCGCGGCTGATCGTCGATCCGGTCCTCTTCGATTTCCACGCGCCTCAGCCAGTCGCCTGCCGCCGCGCGGATATTTCCGTAATGCCGGTCGCCGACCGCCATCAAGCGCTCGCCGACATTTGCACCGGCCGACACCGTCATCCTCAGCCCGTCCGCCGGGTTCTGGTGCACGAAGCCCCAGTCGGTGCGCATCAGAAAGCGACGCTCGGCCTCGCTCATGCGCGCAAGATCCCGGTACTGGCCGTCGCGCATGTGATATTCGACGATGCCGGATGTCGGCATAAGCCGGGTCGAGAGGCAGGAGAGCAGCGTGGTCTTCCCCGAGCCGGATTCGCCGACGATGGCGAGCACCTCGCCCGGATAGAGCTCGAAGGAGACATTGCGGCAGCCGATGCGACTTCCATAAAATTTCGAAACGTCACTGACTTTCAGAAGCGGCACGGCGCTCATACTGCAGCCTCCTGGCTTTCTTTCGCGGCGGGGGCGAGCATGGCACCGGCATGGCCGTGCGCCCGGCGATCCTCGCAATGGTCGGTGTCGGAGCAGACGAACATGCGCCCGCCCTTGTCGTCGAGCACGACCTCGTCGAGATAGACGTTCTCGGCGCCGCAAAGGGCGCAGGGCTTGTCGAATTTCTGAACCTCGAAGGGGTGATCCTCGAAATCGAGGCTGACGACCTCGGTATGGGGTGGCACCGCATAGATGCGCTTCTCCCGGCCGGCGCCGAAGAGCTGGAGGGCCTCCGACATATGCATCTTCGGATTGTCGAATTTCGGCGTCGGCGAGGGGTCCATCACGTAACGGTCCTCGACCTTCACAGGATAGGCGTAGGTCGTGGCGATATGGCCGTTGCGGGCGATGTCCTCGTAGAGCTTCACATGCATGAGCCCGTATTCCTCGAGCGCATGCATCTTGCGCGTCTCGGTTTCGCGCGGTTCGAGGAAGCGCAGCGGTTCCGGAATGGGCACCTGGTAGACGAGCGTCTGCCCCTCTCTCAGTTGCTCCTCGGGAATGCGGTGCCGCGTCTGGATGATCGTCGCCTCCGTCGTCCTCGTGGTGACGGCGACATCGGCGACCTTCTGGAAGAAGGCGCGGATCGAAACGGCGTTCGTCGTGTCGTCGGCGCCCTGATCGATCACCTTGAGCACGTCGTCGGGCCCGAGGATGGAGGCGGTCACCTGCACGCCGCCGGTGCCCCAGCCATAGGGCATGGGCATTTCGCGGGAGGCGAAGGGCACCTGATAGCCCGGGATGGCGATCGCCTTCAGGATCGCGCGGCGGATCATCCGCTTCGTCTGCTCGTCCAGATAGGCGAAGTTGTAAGTTGCGAGGTCGTTCATTCGGCGGCCTCCTTAATGCCGTCCCTGCCGCCGGCCTGGGCGGCGTCGTGTTTCCGGCGCATGCGCCTGACCAGGTCGAGCTCGGCCTGAAAATCAACGTAATGCGGCAGCTTCAGATGTTCGACGAAGCCGGTCGCCTGGACGTTGTCGGCATGCGAGATGACGAATTCCTGATCCTGGGCGGGGGCGACGATGTCCTCGTCGAATTCGTCGGTCCGGAGAGCCCGATCGACCAGCGACATCGACATCGCCTTGCGCTCGCTCTGGCCGAAGACGAGTCCGTAGCCGCGGGTGAATTGCGGCGGCTGCTTGGCCGAGCCCTTGAACTGGTTGACCATCTGGCATTCGGTAACGCGGATGACCCCAAGTGAAACGGCAAAGCCCAGCTCCGGCAGCTCCAGTTCGACCTCGACCTCGCCGATCCTGACCTCGCCGACGAAGGGATGCGTGCGGCCATAGCCGCGCTGCGTGGAGTAGGCGAGCGCCAGCAGGAATCCCTCGTCGCCACGGGCAAGCGCCTGCAGGCGGAGATCGCGCGCCATCGGAAATTCCATCGGCTCGCGCGTCAGGTCCCCCGCCACGTGAGCTTCCGGCATCTGGCCGTCGCCCTCGATCAGGCCTTCGCCGTCGAGAATGTCGGAGACGCGCATGACATGTTCGCCCGGCTCCTTGAGCGCCGGCTCATCGACCGGCTGTTCGCCGATGAGCGACGGGTCGAGAAGTCGGTGTGTATAGTCGAAGGTGGGGCCGAGCAGTTGGCCGCCGGGGAGATCCTTGTAGGTGGCCGAGACGCGCCGTTCGACCTTCATTTTTGCGGTGTCGACCGGTTCGGAATAGCCGAATCGCGGAAGGGTCGTGCGGTAGGCGCGCAGGATGAAGATCGCCTCGATCATGTCGCCGCGCGCCTGGCGCACGGCAAGCGCCGCAAGCGCACGGTCGTAAAGCGAGGCCTCGGCCATCACGCGGTCGACCGCGAGCCCGAGCTGCTCGACGACCTGTTCTATGGTGATCGCGGGCAGCGCCCGGTCGCCGCGCCGGCGATCGGCCAGCAG
Organism: Sinorhizobium sp. P24N7; assembly: GCF_042436655.1. NCBI lineage: Bacteria > Pseudomonadati > Pseudomonadota > Alphaproteobacteria > Hyphomicrobiales > Rhizobiaceae > Sinorhizobium > Sinorhizobium sp. P24N7. The sequence goes on from NZ_JBHMIW010000001.1 coordinate 97,614, forward strand.
CCGGTGAGCATTGGCAATGGCGGCTTCTCCGCCCTTGACGGCTACATACATGCGCTTACTCCCGCTCGAGTTTGGTGGTGCGCGGCAGGCAAAGCACTGCCTCGCGCGCCGTCAGGACGAGATCGATGCCGCGTGGAAAGATCGCCCGGTTGGCGGCCCAGAGGTCGAGGAACACGTCGGGCAGGCCCTTCGGTGCGATGACGATCCCGTTCTTGATTCCCGGTCCCCGGCCGATCAGCGGCTGCCCGCCCTCGAGCGCTTCCACCTCGACGACGAGCGTGGTGGAACGGTCGGGATATTCCTGCGTGCCGAGGGAGAACTGGTCGAAGCCCGGCACAGCCGCGTCCTTCTCGAAGAAGGCAAAGCGGGCTTCGTCCTTCGCCTCGGTGACGCCCGCGCCGGTGTGAAACGCGATCCACTTCGGCGCGGAGGATTTGGAGAGCGCCGGCGATAGCCAGACCGGCGTGTCGTGGTCGCAGAGCGTGAGCGCGACAGCTCCGCTTGCCTCTCCGAGTGGCGCCGGAGGGGCTGCAGCAGTGGAAAGCCGGCCGACGGTACCCGGGCGGGCGAAGCAGTCCATCAGGCTGCGGAACACGGACTGCGCCTCGAAGACAGGATCGGCGAAGGCGCCGCTATAGATTTGCGATTTGGCCTTCATCAATCCTCTCCGCGGACCATGGTGAAGAAGTCGACGCGGGTCGCAGCCGTTTCCTCGGCCTTGCGACGGTCTTCCGCATCAAGGCGAGCGGCCAGCTGCTCGTGCAGCGCCTCGACGCTTGCGCGATGCGCAGCGCTCTGAAAAAGCGCGTCGAAGATCGCGGCAAAGCGGGCGCGTGCCTTGTCGGTGCCGAGCAGCTGCCCATGGCCGATCTCTCCGGTCGAAAGCCGCACGGTGGCGCGTGAAACGGTGGCCTCGCCGAGGTTGAAAGGATCGCCGCCGCCGCCGATCTTGCCGCGCACCATGACGAGCCCGGTTTCCGGACCGCGCACCGGCGCGACCTCCGGCTTGTCCTCGATCGCGTCCCAGGCCATGGAAAGTTCGCCGAGCGTGGCGCGCGCCAGAAGCCGCATGCCTTCCCGGCGCTGAGCGATGCCTTCATCACTTGTCTTCGCTGCGTCCATCATCTCACTCCAAAATGTCTATTGATCTAGACAACTATACATCTTATACCTTTCCATAGCCTTCGCAAATGACAGGCTTGTGACATTTGCCAAGAAACCGGCGGCGAAGAAGTGGGGCGAAGAAGATGGTGGCGAAGGTCGTCGAACGGCAGATGGGCGTGGCGCTATGGCGGCAGATTGCCGACAGGATACGGCTGGCGATCAGCAACGGCGACTATGACGCGACCGGCATGGTGCCGCCGGAGACGGCCCTTGCAGCGGAATTCGGCGTCAATCGCCACACCGTGCGCAGCGCGCTGGCAGCACTCGCGGAAGAAGGTCTGGTGCGCGCGGTGCAGGGGCGCGGCACGATGATCGAGCGCAAGGATCGTGTGAGCTATCCGATCTCGCGGCGCACTCGCTTCTCGCAAGGCCTCGGCCGCCAGGTGAAGGAAATCGGAACCGAGCTCCGGGGGCATCGCCAAGTGTCGGCAAGCGGCGAAATCGCCGCTGCGCTTGGCGTTCCCCCGGGCACCCCTCTCATCGAGCTCAGCACCGTCAGCAGCGGCGACGGGCGGCCGCTTTCGACGGCGGTCAGCTACTACCCCGCCGAGCGCTTTGCGAGGATGGCGGAGGAATATGGGCGGCTCGGATCGGTCACCAAGGCCTTTGCCGTGCATGGGCTCGACGACTACGTCCGGGTCTCGACGGAGATCGTCGCGCGGCACGCGGACGCAGAGGAACTCTCGCTTCTGAAACTCTCGCCGGGGGCGATCGTCATGGAGACGCAATCGATCAATGCGGATCTCGGAGGCCGCCCGGTCGAATATTCGCGAACGCGCTTTGCCGCCGACCGGATGAAGCTCCGGATCGAGACTTGAACTCGGCCGGACGGCGCGGACTACACGTTTCGCCGCCTGCCTTCGATCAGATCCAGCACGGCGCGCGCGGCGTCGAGCACCTGGGTGCCGGGTCCGAAGACGGCGGCGACGCCGTTCTCCATCAGATAATCATAGTCCTGCCGGGGAATGACACCGCCGCAGACGACGATAATGTCCTCGCCGCCGCGCTTCTTCAGTGCCTCTGCGAGTTGCGGCATCAGCGTCCTGTGGCCGGCGGCAAGCGATGAAACGCCGATTACGGTGACCTCTTCGGCGAGCGCCAGATCGGCGGCTTCTTCCGGCGTCTGGAACAAGGGGCCTGCGACGACATCGAAGCCGATATCGCCGAAGGCGGATGCGATCACCTTGGCGCCGCGGTCGTGTCCGTCCTGGCCGAGCTTGGCTACCATGATCTTCGGCTTGTGGCCGAGCCGCTTCGTCGCTTCCCCGAGCCGCCCGGCGAGTACGCCGAGTTCCGGATCTCCTTCATAAGCCTTGCCGTAGATGTCGGTGACGACTTCCGGAATGGCGGTGTAATCGCCGAAAGCCTCCCGCATGGCATCGGTGATTTCGCCGACGGTGGCGCGCGCCCGGGCGGCCTCGACGGCGGCGGCGAGCAGATTGCCCTTGCCGCTGCGCGCCACGTCGGCCAGCGCGTCCAGCGCTTCCTTCATCTTCCGTGAGTCCCGCCGGCGCCTCGTCTCCTCGATCCGCTTGATCTGAGCCGCCCGAACCGCGGCATTGTCGATCTGGAGAATGTCGATCGGCTGCTCGTTCTCGAGCCGGTACCGGTTGACGCCGACGATGACCTCCTCGCCGCGGTCTACGGCGGCTTGCCGTCGGGTCGCGGCCTCTTCGATCAGCCGCTTCGGCAGGCCGGCATTGACGGCCTTCGTCATGCCGCCCAGCGCCTCCACTTCCTCGATCAGGGCCCAGGCCTTTTCGGCAAGCTCGTTCGTCAGGCTCTCGACGTAATAGGAGCCGGCAAGCGGGTCGACGACCTTCGTCACGCCGGTCTCGTGCTGCAGGATCAATTGCGTGTTGCGGGCGATGCGGGCTGAAAAATCCGTCGGAAGCGCCATCGCCTCGTCGAAGGAATTGGTGTGAAGCGATTGCGTGCCGCCGAGCACGGCGGACATCGCCTCGAAGGCGGTGCGGACGATATTGTTATAGGGGTCCTGTTCCTGAAGCGACACGCCCGACGTCTGGCAATGGGTCCGCAGCATCAGGGAGGACGCCTTCTCGGGCTTGAACTCCTTCATGATCCGCGTCCAGAGGAGCCGCGCGGCGCGCAGCTTCGCCGCCTCCATGAAGAAGTTCATGCCGATTGCGAAGAAGAAGGAGAGCCGGCCGGCGAAGTCGTCGACGTTCAGCCCCTTGGCGAGTGCCGCGCGCACATATTCGCGCCCGTCGGCAAGGGTGAAGGCGAGTTCCTGCACGAGCGTCGCGCCGGCCTCCTGCATGTGATAACCGGAGATCGAGGTCGAATTGAACTTCGGCATCTCCTTCGCGGTATATTCGATGATGTCGGCGACGATCCGCATCGAGGGTTCCGGCGGATAGATGTAGGTGTTGCGGACCATGAACTCCTTGAGGATGTCGTTCTGGATGGTCCCGGAGAGCTTGTCGCGGCTGACGCCCTGTTCCTCGCCGGCAACGATGAAGGAGGCGAGGATCGGGATCACCGCACCGTTCATGGTCATGGACACCGAAATCCTGTCGAGCGGGATGCCGTCGAACAGGATCTTCATGTCCTCCACCGAGTCGATCGCGACCCCGGCCTTGCCGACATCCCCTTCGACGCGCGGGTGGTCGCTGTCATAGCCGCGGTGCGTGGCGAGATCGAAGGCGACCGAGACGCCCTGCTGGCCGGCGGCGAGGTTCCTGCGATAGAAGGCGTTGGACGCCTCGGCCGTCGAGAAGCCGGCATATTGCCGGATCGTCCAGGGCCGGCCGGCATACATGGTGGCCCGCGGGCCGCGCACGAAGGGTTCGAAGCCGGGGAGCGCGTTCAGGTGACCGATGCCGGAGATGTCGTCGCTCGTATAGAGCGGCTTGACGTCGATGCCCTCCGGCGTGTGCCAGACGAGGCTTTCGGGGGAGGCCTTGAGTTCTTTCTCGGCAAGGGCTTCCCAGTCCTTGATGGTCTTTTCGGTCATTGTTTCACTCCGAATAGCTTTGGCCGGGGCTTGGCCCTCATCGGTACCGATGAAACTGCAAGCCCCTCATCCGCCTGCCGGCACCTTCTCCCCGCAAGCGGAGCGAAGGAGACTCGCGGCGCAGTCTTAAGTCCCTCTCCCCGCGTGCGGGGAGAGGGCTAGGGTGAGGGGCAAAGCTGCCGCTCCTTACGGAGGCATCTCAGCGCCTCCTCAACGCTGCACCATCACTCGAACTCCATGATCAACTCGTCCACCGCGAGGCTCGCGCCGGCTTCGATCGCCACGCGCTTCACGATCGCACGCTTTTCCGCCCGCAGTATATTCTCCATCTTCATCGCCTCGACGACGGCAATCGCCTGTCCGGCCTCGACCGTGTCGCCGGGCTTGACGCTGATCGAGGTCACCACCCCGGGCATTGGGCAGAGCAGCATCTTGGACGTGTCGGGCGGAAGCTTCTTCGGCATCAGGCGGGCGAGCTCGGCGACGCGAGGGCTTCTGACCCTTGCGACGACGTCGATCCCTCGCCAACGCAACCTTATGCCCGGGCCGGCGAGCTCGACCTTCACGCTCATGGGCTGATTGTCGATATTGAAAGCGGCGCGGGTGCGGCCGGGCGCCCAGTCGGTTGCGACGGAAACGGATGTCCCGTCGGCAAAGCGGACATAGGTCCCGTCGGCGGAAGCCTCGCATGTGATCCGAATGTCGTGCCCGTCGAGGCTCGCCACCCATTCATGGCCGACGATCCGGCGGTGGTTGCCGATTGTGCCGGAAATCCGGCTGGCGCGCTCCTGGAGCGTCTGGTTGACCGTAGCCGCGACGGCGGCAAGCTTGCGTGCCGAAGTCTCGTCCGGCGCCACCCCTTGAAACCCCTCCTTGAATTCCTCGGCGATATAGGCGGTGGTCAGCCGTCCCTCGCGGAAACGGTCCTGCTGCATCACGGCCGAGAGGAAGGGCAGGTTATGGCCGATCCCTTCGACTTCGAACGCGTCGAGTGCACCCGCCATCGCGCGCACGGCCGTCGGTCGATCCGGTCCCCAGGTGCAGAGCTTGGCGATCATCGGATCGTAGTACATCGAGATCTCGCCGCCCTCGCAGACGCCGGTGTCGTTGCGGATGACGGTACCGTCGGCCTGCACGCCTTCCTCCGGCGGACGATAGCGCGTCAGCCGGCCGATCGAGGGGAGGAAGTTGCGATAGGGGTCTTCCGCATAGAGCCGGCTTTCAATTGCCCAGCCGTCGAGCTTCACGTCTTTCTGGGTGAAAGCCAACTTCTCGCCGGCCGCGACGCGGATCATCTGCTCGACCAGATCGAGGCCGGTAACGAGTTCCGTCACGGGATGCTCGACCTGCAGCCGGGTGTTCATCTCGAGAAAGTAGAAGTTGCGGCCGGCGTCCACGATGAACTCGACCGTGCCGGCCGAGTGATAGCCGACGGCCTTTGCCAGCGCGACCGCCTGCTCGCCCATGGCGCGGCGTGTCTTCTCGTCGAGGAAGGGCGAGGGCGCCTCCTCGATGACCTTCTGGTTCCGCCGCTGGATCGAGCATTCGCGCTCACCGAGATAGACGATATTGCCATGTTTGTCGCCGAGCACCTGGATCTCGATGTGGCGGGGCTCGGTCACGAATTTCTCGATGAAGATGCGGTCGTCGCCGAAGGAGCTTTTCGCCTCGTTCTTCGACGACTGGAAACCCTCTCGTGCCTCGCGCTCGTTCCAGGCGATCCGCATGCCCTTGCCGCCGCCGCCGGCGGAAGCCTTGATCATCACCGGAAAGCCGATCTCAGCGGCGATGCGCGCGGCCTCGTCCGCATCCTCGATCAGCCCCATATGGCCGGGAACGGTGGAAACGCCCGCTTCCGCGGCGAGCTTCTTCGAGGTGATCTTGTCGCCCATCGCCTCGATCGCCCCGACCGGCGGACCGATGAAGGTCACGCCTTCCTTCTCCAGAGCCTCGGCGAAGGCGGGGTTTTCGGAGAGGAAGCCGTAGCCGGGGTGAACGGCATCGGCCCCGCTCCTGCGGATCGCCGAGAGGATATTCTCGATGACGATGTAGGACTGGCTGGAGGGGGAGGGGCCGATATGGACGGCCTCATCCGCCATGCGTACATGCATTGCGTCGCGGTCGGCATCCGAATAGACGGCAGCTGTCGCTATGCCGAGCTTCTTCGCGGTGCGGATGACGCGGCAGGCGATTTCACCACGATTGGCGATGAGGATCTTCTTGAACATGTTTCCCATCGGGTTCTCCCGTCAAAGCGGGATGGTGTCGTGCTTGCGCCAGCGGGTCTCGACCTGCTTGTTGCGCAGGGAGGCGAAGGCGCGGGCGATGCGGCGGCGGGAGGAGTGCGGCATGATCACCTCGTCGATGAAGCCTCTCTCGGCGGCGACGAAGGGATTGGCGAAGCGCTCTTCGTATTCCTTCGTCCGGGCTGCGATCTTCTCGGGATCGCCGAGCTCGGAACGGTAGAGGATTTCGGTCGCGCCCTTGGCACCCATCACGGCGATCTCGGCCGTCGGCCAGGCGTAGTTCACGTCGGCGCCGATGTGCTTGGAGGCCATGACGTCATAGGCGCCGCCATAGGCCTTGCGCGTGATCAGCGTCACCATGGGGACCGTCGCCTGGCTATAGGCGAAGAGCAGCTTGGCGCCGTGCTTGATGACGCCGCCATATTCCTGGGCCGTGCCGGGCAGGAAGCCGGGCACGTCGACGAGTGTCAGAATCGGGATCGAGAAGGCGTCGCAGAAGCGGACGAAACGCGCGGCCTTGCGCGAAGAGTCGATGTCGAGGCAGCCGGCGAGAACCATCGGCTGGTTGGCGACGACGCCGACGGTCTGGCCTTCGATGCGGATGAAGGCGGTTATGATGTTGCGGGCGAAGCTTGCCTGGAGCTCAAAGAAATCGCCCTCGTCGGCAATGGCGAGGATCAATTCCTTCATGTCGTATGGCTTGGCGGCACTGTCCGGGATCAGGCTGTCGAGCCGCATTTCGATACGTGAGGGATCGTCATGGAACGGCCGCACCGGCGGCTTCTCGCGGTTGTTCAGCGGCAGGAAATCGAAGAGCAGGCGGACATGCTCGAGCGCCTCGACATCGTTTTCATAGGCGCCGTCGGCGACCGAGGATTTCGTCGTGTGCGTGCGGGCGCCGCCGAGCTCTTCCGCGGTGACAATCTCATTGGTGACCGTCTTCACGACGTCGGGACCGGTCACGAACATGTAGGAACTGTCGCGGACCATGAAGATGAAGTCGGTCATCGCCGGCGAGTAGACCGCGCCGCCGGCGCAGGGACCCATGATCACCGAGATCTGCGGAATGACGCCCGACACCTCTGCATTGCGGCGGAAGACCTCGGCATAGCCGGCAAGCGACGCCACGCCCTCCTGGATGCGCGCGCCGCCGGAATCGTTGAGGCCGATCACCGGCGCACCGTTGCGCGCGGCCATATCCATGATCTTGCAGATCTTTTGGGCATGCGTCTCGGAGAGGGAGCCGCCGAGGACCGTGAAGTCCTGGCTGAAGACATAGACCTGGCGGCCGTTGATGGTGCCCCAGCCGGTGACAACGCCGTCGCCGGGGATCTTCTGGCCAGCCATGCCGAAATCGACGCTGCGATGCGTCACATACATGTCGTATTCTTCGAAGGAGGCCTCGTCGAGAAGCACGTCGATGCGCTCGCGTGCCGTCAGCTTGCCCTTGCCGTGCTGCGCCGCGACGCGGCGTTCACCGCCGCCCGCCCTCGCTTCGGCCCGGCGGGCTTCCACCTGTTCAAGTACGGCGCGCATCGCTCTCCTCCATTTTTGCTGATTGTGCAGAGGCTTGCCTGCCTTCGCAATAGCGCCGAAGGCCTGATGGAAAAACCGCCGATGATGTGCAAATGTGGAATATATAAAATTGCGAAGCGCAAACTGCAAAGTTGCGAATACGAGTGCAAAGATGGCGATCGGGAAGCTCTATATCGGCCGCAAGGTCAGGGATCTCAGGGATGGCAAGCGACTGACGCAGGGGCAGTTCGCCGAGCGCATCGGAATTTCGACGAGCTATCTCAATCAGATCGAGAACAATCAGCGTCCCGTGTCCGCGGCGGTGCTGCTCGCACTGGCGGAGAAGTTCCAGATCGACATCGCCGAACTATCCTCGGGCGAAAGCGACCGATTGCTCTCGGCACTGTCGGAAGCTTTGAGCGACCCGCTCTTCGAAACCTATTCGCCGAGCCTGCAGGAGCTGAAGCTCGTCGCCCAGAATGCGCCGGGGCTCGCCCATGCGCTGATCTCCTGTCATCAGGCCTATCGGCGCAACAGCGAGCAGCTCGCCAGCATCGACGACACGATCGGCCGTGGTGCGTCCCTGGTGGAGACGACGCCCTATGAAGAGGTGCGCGACTTCTTCCATTTCGTCGACAACTATATTCATGAAATCGATACGCTCGCCGAGACGCTTGCGGGCGAGCTCGGCCTCGGCGATGGCGACAACCATGCGGCCCTCGCCACCTATCTGGAGGCGCGCCACGGGATACGTGTCTTGCGCGGGGCAGCGGGTGACGAGGCGATCCGCCGTTTCGATCCCCGCGCCCGCCTACTCACGCTCAATCCTTACGCGCCGGCGGCGACACGCGACTTCCAGCTCGCGTTGCAGATCGCACAGATGTACGCCCGCGAGGAGATCGACCGGGTGGCGGGAAGCGCCGGCTTCCGAACGGAGGAAGCCTATGAGATCTGCCGCATCGGTCTGCAGAACTATTTTGCGGGCGCCTTGATCCTCCCCTACCAGCCGTTCTCGAAAGCCGCACGCGACCTGCGCCACGATGTCGAGCTTCTTGCTGCCCGTTTCGGTGCCTCGCTGGAGCAGGTCTGCCACCGGCTTTCGACGCTGCAGCGGCCGGGGCAGAAGGGTATTCCGATCTTCTTCGCGCGGATCGACCGGGCCGGCAACATCACCAAGCGCCACAGTGCCGCCAAGCTGCAATTCGCCCGCTTCGGCGCGGCCTGCCCGCTCTGGAACGTGCATCAGGCCTTCGAGACGCCGGGCCGGATCATCCGCCAGCTTGCGGAGACGCCGGACGGCGTGCGCTACCTCTGTCTCGCGACCCAGATCACCAAGGGCGGCGGCGGCTACCGGGCCGCGCATCCCCGCTATGCCTTGGCGCTGGGCTGCGAAATCTCTTACGCCGATGCCTTCGTTTATGCCGACGACATGGATCTCGGGAACCGCGCCGCCTACGATCCGATCGGCATTTCCTGCCGCATCTGCGAGCGCACCAGATGTGCGAGCCGTGCGGTGCCGCCGCTGAAGCGCAAGCTCATCGTCGATCATGACATGCGCGGCGCTCTGCCGTATCGTCTTAGCGAGACGTAGAGCCGCGCCTAGCGTCCTGTTCGTTTCTGAACAGATACTGTGTGCATTTGCGTCTGTGCCTGTGCGGGTTTTGCTGTAACTAAGCATTGCAGCAGCGATATGCGGGTCAGGGAGGACATGCATATGGATTTTCGCCTTTCCGAGGAACAGCAGGCCATCCGCACGATGGCGCTCGATTTTGCCCGGGACGAGATCGCGCCCCACGCAATCGACTGGGACCAGCAGAAGCATTTTCCGGTGGAGACTTTGCGCGCGGCGGCCGCGCTCGGAATGGCCGGCATCTATGTCAGCGACGACGTCGGCGGAACGGGACTTACCCGTCTCGACGCGGCAATGATCATCGAGGCGCTCGCGACCGGCTGCCCCGCGATCGCCTCCTTCGTTTCGATCCACAATATGTGCGCCGGCATGATCGATCGCTACGGCACGGACGCGCAGCGCCGGCGCCTGCTTCCGCCGCTTCTCACGATGGACGTCCTGGCGAGCTATTGCCTGACGGAGCCCGGCTCCGGCTCGGACGCGGCCGCGCTCAAGACAAAGGCGGTGCCCGAGGGTGACGCCTATCTGCTTACCGGCCAGAAACAGTTCATTTCCGGTGCCGGCGAGTCCGGCCTTTATATCGTCATGGCACGCACGGGCGAGGAAGGGCCGAAGGGGATCTCCGCCTTTGTCGTCGAGAAGGACGCTCCTGGGCTCACCTTCGGCGCCAATGAGAAGAAGATGGGCTGGCATGCCCAGCCCACGCGGGCGGTGATGCTCGACAATGTTCGCGTTCCCGTCGAGAACCGGCTGGGTGCCGAGGGCGAGGGCTTCAGGATCGCCATGGCCGGTCTCGACGGGGGCAGGCTCAACATCGCCGCCGCATCGCTCGGCGGCGCGCAATCCGCTTTTGACAAGGCGCTCGCCTATGTCCAGGAGCGCCGTGCCTTCGGGAAGGCGATCGGCGAATTCCAGGCGCTGCAGTTCCGCCTCGCCGATATGGCGACGGATCTGGAAATCGCTCGGACCTTCCTCTGGCGGGCGGCCTGCGCCCTCGATGCGGCGGACCCGGAGGCGCCGAAGCTCTGCGCGATGGCCAAACGTTTTGTCACAGATCGCTGCTTTGCTGTCGCCAATGACGCACTGCAATTGCATGGCGGCTACGGCTATCTCGCCGACTACGGCGTCGAGAAGATTGTCCGCGACCTGAGGGTGCACCAGATACTCGAAGGTACGAACGAGATCATGCGGCTGATCGTGTCGCGTGCGATCATGGGACGGAACTAGGAAGGATTTTCGATGGAGATGCAGACCACGCTTCCGGAGGTCATTGTCGAGCGCCAGGGCGCGATCGGCAGGCTGCGGCTCAACCGTCCCCGCGCACTGAACAGCCTCAATCGCACGATGATCCGCGCGATCGCTGCGGCGCTGACCGAGTTCGAGCGCGACCCGGAGATTGCCGCAGTGCTTGTCACGGGCGAGGGCGAACGGGGCCTCTGCGCCGGCGGCGACATCCGGATGATCTACGAAAGCGGCCGCGAACGGCCTGAGGAGGGCGCGCAGTTCTGGCGCGAGGAGTTCATCGTCAACAGCCGAATTTCAGCCTATTCCAAGCCCTATATCGCGATCATGGACGGGATCGTGATGGGCGGCGGCGTCGGCGTTTCCTCCCATGGCAGCCATCGGATCGTGACCGAGAGGACGCGCTTCGCCATGCCGGAAACGGGGATCGGCTATTTCACCGATGTCGGCGCGACCTGGCTCCTGCCGCGCGCGCCCGGCGAGTTCGGTACCTATCTCGGGCTGACGGGCCGCGATGTCGGTGCGGCGGCGGTCATCCATGCGCGGCTCGCCGACAGTTTCGTTCCCTCCGAGAGGATAGGCGAGCTCATCGCCTCGCTCTCTGCCTCGGCCACGGCCGATGACGTTTCGGCGGCGATCCGCGCCGTTTCGAGCGAGCCCCCGGCATCGGCCCTGCTCGACCATCTGTCCGTCATCGACCGCTGCTTCGCCTTCGATGCCGTGGAGGAGATCCTCGCGGCACTGGAGAAGGACGGTTCGGATTTCGCGCGCGAGACGCTCGAACTCCTGAAGACCCGATCGGCGATCAGCCTCAAACTGACGCTGTCGCTCCTAAGGGCAGGGCGCTCCAGCGCAACGCTCAACGAATGCCTCGAGCGGGAATATGCCGCCACCCTCGCCATGCTTTCCAACCCGGATTTCTACGAGGGCGTCAGGGCCGCGGTGATCGACAAGGACAGGAATCCGAAATGGTCGGTCGGGCTTTCGGAGGCTACCCCCGAGATGCTCGCCCGCTTCGGGAGGAATGACGGCGCGCCGCTCTTCGCCGGGAAGGCATAAGGCGGGGCAGTTCGTGACAGTTTCAGTTGAGGAGGAGAGGCAAGATGACGAAGATCGCCTTTATCGGGCTTGGCAACATGGGCGGACCTATGGCCGCCAATCTGGTGAAGGCGGGCCACGCGGTCGCCGGCTTCGATCTGTCGGAAGCCTCGCGCAATGCCGCCGCCAAGACGGGCGTCTCGGTCGCCGGCTCGATCGCCCAGGCCGTGCGTGAGATGGAATGCGTCATCACCATGTTGCCGGCGAGCGCGCATGTCCTTTATGTGTGGGACGAACTGCTCGGCTTCGTCGATCCCGGCACGCTTCTGATCGACAGCTCGACAATCGACGTCGAAAGCGCGCGCAAGGTTCACGGCCTTGCCGAAAGGGCTGGCTGCCCTTCGCTCGACGCGCCTGTTTCCGGCGGCACGGCGGGGGCGGCGGCCGCTACGCTGACCTTCATGGTCGGAGGGAGCGAGGGCGCCTTCTCGCGCGGCAAGCACCTGCTCGAAGCCATGGGCAAGAAGATCGTCCATTGCGGCGACGCCGGCGCCGGCCAGGCGGCGAAGATCTGCAACAATATGATCCTCGGCGTTTCCATGGCGGCGGTCTGCGAGGCCTTCGTGCTCGCCGAACGGCTCGGCCTCTCGCATCAGGCGCTCTTCGACGTGGCCTCTACCTCGTCGGGCCAGTGCTGGTCGCTGACGACCTATTGCCCGGTGCCCGGCCCGGTTCCGACCTCGCCTGCCAATGGTGGCTACAAGCCCGGTTTCGCCGCGAGCCTCATGCTCAAGGATCTGAAACTCTCGCAGCAGGCGGCCAGCGCCAGCGGTGCGGCGACGCCGATGGGGGCACAGGCGACACAGCTTTACAGCCTTTTCGAGAAGCTCGGTCACGGGGCAGAGGATTTCTCCGCGCTGATCCATCTGCTCAGGGGGAACGAGGAGGCGAAGGAGGGGTAGCTTGCCCCCTCTGGCCTGCCGGCATCCACCAATCCTCACATCTGCACGGTCATTCCGCCGTCGACGGTGAGCGTGATTCCGTTGACGAAGCTCGCGGCCGGCGAGGCGAGGAAGACGGCGGCGGGGGCGATCTCTTCCGGCCGCCCCCAGCGCTTCAGCGGAATGCGGACGTCGACGAAGGCTTTGAGCGCCGGATCGGCTGCGAGATGCGCATTGGTCTCGGTCGCAAACCAGCCGGGCGCGATCGCGTTGACGGTGAGATTGTCGGCGCCGAGTTCGACCGCGAGCGAGCGCGTCAGTGCGGCGAGCCCGCCCTTCGCCGCCGTATAGGCGGGATCGCCGGCCCGCGCCGCGAAGGCGGCGATCGAGGTCACGAAGATCAGCCGACCGGCCGCGGAGCGCCTGAGATAGGGAAGGGCGGTCTTTGCCATGGCGTAGGCCGCGGTCAGGTCGGTGTTCAACAGAGCCGCAAATTCGTGCGGTTCCATCGCTTCCGTCCCGCGGCGGTCGCGTTCGCCCACCGCGTGGATGAGAATGTCGAGTCCGCCAGTCTTTTCGACCGTGGCGGCGATGATCGCCGGCGCATCGCGGGTTATGTCGCCGGCCGCAATCCCGATCTCGATACCGTCGCCTTGGAGCCGCTTACGCGCCTCTTCAAGGCCTTGGCCGTTGCGGCCGTTGATCACCGTCCAGGCGCCGGCCCTGGCAAGCGCCTTCGCCATCTCCAGCCCGAGGCCGCGTCCGCCGCCGGTAACCAGAGCCGTCCTGCCGCTGAGATCGAACATGGCCTTCCTTCGCCCGTCCTTAGATCACGATGTTTTAAGTCGGGTCGACCAAACAGGACCGTGATCGGTTCCAAGAAGTTGAGACGCGGGACGCGGGTGGAAACCGGATACACTTTTTTGCCTCGTCCCGCTCTAAGCCCCGTAGCTTCGAAGCGTTGCCGCCGACCCGTTCCGGAGGAGTCCATCCAGCGCCTTGATCAGCGCGGCGCGAAACGGAGCGCTCGCCGGAAGGTCCGTGCCGAAGACGTCCGTCATCGTCAGAAAGGCATCGACGATGCGATCCGGCTCGTCAATGCCCTGCGCAAGCCCGGCAATCCGGGCAGCATGCGGATCGCGCACGTCGATGGGACGCCCCGCCTCGTCCAGGCCGCGCGCATACCGCATCCAGGCGGCGACCCCGAGCGCGAGCCGGTCATAGCCGGCCTCGGCGTGCAGCCGGTCCCTGATCGAGCCGAGGAGGCGCTGGGGCAGCTTCTGCGAGCCATCCATGGCGATCTGCCAGGTGCGGTGGCGAAGCGCCGGATTGCGAAAGCGCTGAAGGAGTTCGGCCCGATAGGCCGGAAGGTCGAAGCCGGGCAGTTCCGGAAGGGTGGGGCTCACCTCGTGGCGCATCAACCCTTCGACCAAAGCTTCCATGCCCGGAAGGGACATGGCATCCGACACCGTCTCGGCACCGGCGAGATAGCCGAGATAGGCAAGTGTGGAATGGCTTCCGTTCAGAAGCCGGAGCTTCATGAACTCGAAGGCGGAGACGTCTTGGACGAAGAGCGCTCCCGCCTTTTCCCATGCCGGGCGGCCGAGCGGGAAATCCTCCTCGATCACCCATTGCCGGAAGGGTTCGGTCATGATCGGCCAGGCATCTTCGAACCCCATTGCCGCGGCGACCGCACTCCGGTCGCCGTCGGTGGTGGCCGGAACGATGCGGTCCACCATGGTCGAAGGCGACGCGACGTTGCGGATGACGGCGGCGAGGGCCGGATCGCGCAGTTCCGCGAACTGCGTGACGATACGCTTCAAGACATGGCCGTTCCCCGGAAGATTGTCACAGGAGAGCAGCGTGAAGGGGGCGATACCGGCGCTGACGCGACGCGAAATCGCCTCGACGATGAAGCCGATTGCCGATCGCGGCCGCGCGGGGTTTGCGAGATCGTGAACGATGTCCGGGTGGCCTTCGTCGAGCGTGCCGGTTGCCGGATTGTGGCAATAGCCCTTCTCGGTGATCGTCAGCGACACGATGCGCGTGGCGGGGTCTGCCATGCGGCGAAGAACGGCTTCCGGGTCCTCCGGCGCGCAAAGGAGCTCGACGACACTGCCGATCACGCCGAGATCGGAGCCTTCGCCGTCCTGGACGGCGAGGGTGTAGAGCCCGTCCTGCGGTTGAAGCGCGTCGCGCGTTTCCGGGCTGCGCAGCGAGACGCCGCAGATGCCCCAGGACGGATTCTCGGAGAGCAGCGCATCGGTGTACGCCGCCTGGTGCGCGCGATGAAAGGCACCGATGCCGAGGTGTACGATGCCGACGGTAACTGGACCGAGGTCGTAATCGGGCCTTTTGACGGTGGGCGGCAGGCGGTCGATCGTCTTTCTCGAAAGCCGCATCAGAAGGCCCATCCGTTTCCGGTACCCGCTTGTCCGGTGCTTGCGACCGGCATCGCGTTCGCGGGCTGCAATGTTGCGCCTCGCGCCGTCAATCGCGTGGCGATCACCTTCATGTAGTTGGGGTGTCTGGCATCCACGCGGCTTCCTCCCTGCGTCGTTTTGGCTGCAAAACTGGTATATCAGCCGCCGGAGGCGCGTCAACCGAGGTCACTTTGCTGCCTATCCGGGCATACGCTCGATCATCGGCACGGCAAGGCTGCAGACCGGCGTGCCGCCGCTGCAGCGGTCACTCAAATGCCACAAAACTGGGGAGGCTCACGCAGGATCAAGCACGATCTTCGCCGCCCGCCCGGCGCAACCGCGCCGTTGTCTTCACCACAGCCCGAGAGGCTGTGCTTTCGGGACGGGCATCACCCTCAAGGACCTGCATGAGAAGGTTCGCCGCGACCAAAGCCGAAAAGCGAGGTTCACTGCGATGCATTCCATCCGAGACCATCTTCCTGTCTCCATCATCATAGCGAATTACAATTATGCGCGGTTCCTGAGCCGCGCGATCGACAGCGCCCTCGACCAGGACCACGCGCAGGTCGAGGTCATCGTCGTAGACGATGCGTCGACCGACGGGTCGGCGGAGGTGATCGCGTCCTACGGCGGACGGATCAAGGCCCGCCTGCGGGAGGAAAATGGCGGTCACGCAGCCGCTTTCAACACCGGCTTTGCGGCAAGTCGAGGGGCGATCGTTCTCTTCCTCGACGCCGACGACTATCTCTACCCGGCTGCCGTTTCCGAATTGCTTGCCCAGTGGAGCGACGACACGGCCCAGATGCAGTTCCGGCTGCATCTGGTGGACGAGGATCTGCGCGTCAAGGACATCTTCCCGCCCCCCGAGGTCCCGTTCGACTCCGGTGACGTAACGCCGCAACTGGCGCGCCGCGCACGATACCAGACGACGGTCACCAGCGGACTGGCTTTTGCACGCTCGGCTCTCGATGTCATCATGCCGGTTCCGGAAGCCGAGTTCCGGCAGGGTGCAGACGGCTACCTTGTCACGCTCGCCCCGCTCTACGGGAAGGTGACGTCGCTCGAAGCCTGCCTCGGCGCCTACCGAATGCACGGCAGCAATCATTCTGTTTTCGCCGAAAAACTCGGGCAGAGGGCGCGCTGGAGGGTGGAGCATGATTTTCACCGACTGCATGCCCTCAACGAACAGGCGGCCGATGTCGGTCTATCGGTTTCGCCGAAAGCGAACCTGCGCGACCCGGTGCATCTGGAGGAGCGTCTTGCATCGCTCTGCGTGGACGGCGCACGCCATCCGGTGGCTGCGGATTCGAGGCTCGGTCTCGCCGCTCACGGTGCCGTCGCCAGCATGCAGATGAACGTCTCGCTGCGCCGTCGTGCCATGCTGGCAGCCTGGTTCGTCTCCGTCGGGCTGCTGCCGCGGCGCATGGCGCAGGCGGTCCTTTCATGGAAGCTCGTCGCTTCCTCACGGCCGGCCTTCCTGACCCGGATTTCGAGAACCATTCGCCATGCGATGGGGTAGTTGCACTTGCACGCAGACGCGATCAGGGTTCACAAAGGAAAAGTAGACAGGCTGTCTGTTCGGCTGCGAAACCTGACCCATATTTTCGCAGGTGACGGCGCCATGGCCCGTGCGTCCGATCGGACGCGCAAAGGCCGTTACCGGGAGAAAGAGCATGCGCATCGAACCCGTCTTCCTGTTCGATCTGGACGGCACACTCGTCGACAGCGTCTACCAGCACGTGCTTGCCTGGAAGGAAGCGCTC
Organism: Sinorhizobium sp. P24N7; assembly: GCF_042436655.1. NCBI lineage: Bacteria > Pseudomonadati > Pseudomonadota > Alphaproteobacteria > Hyphomicrobiales > Rhizobiaceae > Sinorhizobium > Sinorhizobium sp. P24N7. Next base: position 114,553 of record NZ_JBHMIW010000001.1, read on the forward strand.
GACGCGGAAGGGATCGACCTTTCGGTCTGGCGCATCCATCGCAAGATCGGCATGAGCGGCGGGCTCTTCGCCGACCAGCTCTTGCGCGAAACGAACATGGAAATCAGCGGTGACAGGGTTGCGCGATTGCGTCAGCGCCACGCCGACGCTTACAGGCGGCAGGCAGACAGCATACGACCGTTGCCCGGCGCGCGCGAGCTTCTAACGTGGCTCACCGATGCGAAGATCTCCTATGCGATCGCCACGAGCGGGCGGATGGAGACGGCCGCCGTCAATCTCGCCGCTCTCGGCGTCGATCCGGCGGTCGTGCCGGTCGTGACGCGAGACCTCGTCAAATATGCCAAGCCCGATCCGGATCTCTTTCTCGCCGCCGCCGAACAGCTCGGCGCCCCGATCGAGACGGCAGTGGTGGTCGGCGACAGTATCTGGGATATGCTGGCGGCGGTGCGCTGCCGTGCCTTGGCCATCGGCTTGCTGAGCGGAGGCTACGGACATGAGGAACTGCGGCAAGCCGGTGCTTACCGCATCTTCGACGACCCGGCCGATATGCTGCACCATATCGACGAGGTCGGCGGGCGGCGGTGAGCGGGAAGACCGCTCCGCTTCAGTGCTTCGTATCGTCGCTCAGGGCTTCTTCGTGATACCAGCAGCCATCGACGGCGGCGCACACGTCCGACGGTACGAGGTCCAGTTTGCGCTGGGCTTCGGAGCGCCGTTCCTCGGCCTTCCGTGACACAGCGGCCGGAAACTTCAGGATCGTCGCAGACTTGCCGTAAAGACTCGTGGCCATGCTCTGGTCTCCCGTGAGTTCTGGGGAGAAACATAGTGCAACCAGGCAGGATTTGCACATGATTTACGCGAATTGCCGAAATTTCGTTCAATTCCGTGCCGGAATTGCGAGCATTGTCCGGAGCATTCACGGATGCAACGGGCGCAAGTGCGATTTTTTAGGCAGCGGCGCCTGCCAAATAATTTTTGGGCAGAAATGTTCGGGCCGCGGACGCCGATAAGGATGAGCAGGAGAAGCGGCTCCAGGCACCTTTCCGCGAGTGAGGAGACCGCGGTATCGATTTGAATTGCTGCTTGTTTTTCTACCCAGGCCGGCCCCGAACCGCGTAAAAATGCCGGGCTTTGCGGGTCCCGCCGAGGATCTTTTCCGGCTGCGTCCGCGGGGCGCGTCCGCGCCGATTCGCCCCGCCGCGGTGCCGCCGGCGGAAAAAAGTCTCTCTCCGGCGCCCAACTGGCACGCTTGATGCTTCATGGTATCCGATCCCTGGCGGTTGGGCGTTGTGTAGCGCTGAAGCTGTCAGGATTTGCTCAAACCATGCAGCACCACGTTAGAGAGATTCGCTAATGACCAAGTATAAGCTCGAGTACATCTGGCTCGATGGCTACACGCCCGTTCCAAATCTCCGCGGGAAGACGCAGATCAAGGAATTCGACGCGTTTCCGACGCTCGAACAGCTTCCTCTCTGGGGCTTCGACGGCAGCTCGACGCAGCAGGCCGAAGGGCGCAGCTCCGATTGCGTGCTGAAGCCGGTTGCGGTCTATCCCGACCCGGTCCGCACGAATGGCGCATTGGTCATGTGCGAGGTCATGATGCCGGACGGCAAGACGCCGCATCCGTCGAATACCCGTGCAACGGTCCTGGACGATGAAAGCGCCTGGTTCGGCTTCGAGCAGGAATATTTCTTCTACAAGAACGGCCGCCCGCTGGGCTTCCCGGAGCAGGGCTATCCGGCGCCGCAGGGCCCGTACTACACCGGCGTCGGCTACAAGAATGTCGGCGACATCGCGCGCCAGATCGTCGAAGAGCATCTCGACATCTGCCTGGCCGCGGGCATCAACCACGAAGGCATCAACGCCGAAGTGGCCAAGGGCCAATGGGAATTCCAGGTTTTCGGCAAGGGCTCCAAGAAGGCTGCCGATGAAGTCTGGCTGGCGCGCTACCTTCTGCTGCGCCTGACGGAGAAATACGGCATCGACGTCGAGTTCCACTGCAAGCCGCTCGGCGACACGGACTGGAACGGCTCCGGCATGCACGCCAACTTCTCGACTGCCTATCTGCGCGAAGTCGGCGGCAAGGATTATTTCGAAGCGCTGATGGCCGCCTTCGAGAAGAACCTGCACGACCACATCAACGTCTACGGCCCGGACAACCACTTGCGCCTGACCGGCAAGCACGAGACGGCGCCGTGGGACAAGTTCAGCTACGGCGTGGCCGACCGCGGCGCCTCCATTCGCGTTCCGCACAGCTTCGTCAACAACGGCTACCGCGGCTATCTCGAAGATCGCCGCCCGAACTCCCAGGGCGACCCCTACCAGATCGCTTCGGTCATCCTGAAGACGATCGCGAGCGTGCCGACGGCGGTTGCCAAGGTCGCTTGATCTCTTGTTGGATGCCCGCATGAGCTCAAAGCGTGCGGGACTGTAAAATCTTGGTGGCGCCGGCCAGTTTGCCGGCGCCATTTTTATCTGAAGATCTTCCCATTCCGGCGCCTTTTCACATTCCCTGCCAGTTCGTGACGGGGACCGTTGAACAGGCCGAAGGACGGCATCACAGCGCTGACGGATATCATCGGGACGGATTGGTCGCCCTGCACACTCACCATGAACCGGCAGTTCACCCGGGCAGGGCATGAGGTGGGGTTCGAAGCGGCGAGCGGATCCGTCGCGTCTCTCCCGTTTCGTGCGGGGGCTCGGCGTCATGGGCCGGAGGATCATCGCGTCCGGTTGAGGTTGAAGCCGTTCGGACGACGGTCGCAATGGGAGGGCAGTTCCCTGAAACAGGATCGCGTCGCCTGATGGCGACGCGATCCTGTTTCAGGCTGAGGCCTGGACGTCGGGCAGGTCAGCCCTGGCGATTGCCAGGGAAGGCTGCGGGATCGATGCCGAGGGTGCGGAGATCCTGTGCTTTGGGGCGGCGATGGCCTTCGACGGCGGCGGCAGCAGCGGTTGCGGCGCCGAGTACGGCGAAGGCGCGGCCGATGAAGCCCATGCGGTTCTTGCTGGTCATCTCTTGCTCGCTTTCGTTTTCTATTCGATGAGCAAAAGATGGGTCCGGCGGGGTTGTTTTGCAATGCACAAAACCTCAGCCCAGCCATGCAGCGAAAGCAGGCCCGCACGCGTCCAGCAATAGGGGCGGCAGCCGATCGGGCCTGCCTGATCGTCGGAAGCCGCTCAGTCTTCGCTGGCGGCGAGTTGTGCGAGCACTTCGCCGCGGCCGCGAGCCCTGAGGATCAGCGGCACGACCAGCGCGAGCGCGGCGATCACCAGGAGCACGGCCGCGATCGGCGACGTGAAGAGCACGGTGATGTCGCCCTGGCTGATCGAGAGCGCCCTGCGGAGCTGCTGTTCGGCGAGCGGCCCGAGGATCAGGCCGACGACCACCGGCGCGATCGGATAGCCGAAGACGCGCATGACGTAGCCCAGCAGGCCGAAGGCCAGCAGCATGCCGAGTTCGAAGACCGAGGGATTGGCGCCGATGGTGCCGAGCGTTGCGAAGAGCAGGATGCCCGCATAGAGCCACGGCTTCGGGATCGTCAACAGCCTCACCCAGAGGCCGATCAGCGGCAGGTTGAGGACAAGCAGCATGAAATTGGCGATGAGGAGGCTGGCGATCAGACCCCAGACGAGCTGCGGATTGGTGGCGAAGAGCAGCGGCCCCGGCTGCAGCCCGTATTGCTGGAAGCCGGCGAGCATGATCGCGGCCGTCGCCGTGGTCGGCAGGCCGAGCGTGAGGAGCGGCACCAGCGTGCCTGCAGCGGATGCGTTGTTGGCGGCTTCCGGGCCAGCCACGCCTTCGATGGCGCCGTTGCCGAATTCCTCCGGATGTTTGGTCAGGCGCTTCTCCGCCGCATAGGAGAGGAAAGTGCCGATCTCGGCGCCCCCGGCCGGCATGGCGCCGATGGGAAAGCCGATGAAGGTGCCGCGCAGCCACGGCTTCCAGGAGCGCGCCCAATCCGTGGCGCTCATCCAGACCGAGCCCTTGACCGCTTCCACCTTGTCCGGGCCGCGGTCGCCTTGCGCGGCGATGAACAGCGTCTCGCCGATCGCGAACATGGCGACGGCGAGAGTCGTCACCTCGATGCCGTCGAGGAGGTCGGGCACGCCGAAAGAAAGGCGCGCCTGGCCGGTCAGCTGGTCGATGCCGATGCAGGCAAGGGTCAGGCCGACGAAGAGCGAGGTGAGCCCCCGCAGCGTCGAGTCGCCGAAGGCGGAGGAGACGGTGACGAAGGCGAGCACCATCAGCGCGAAATATTCGCGCGGGCCGAAGACGAGCGCCAGCTTGACGATATAGGGCGCAATGAAGGCCAGTCCGAGCGTGGCGATGAGGCCGGCGACGAAGGAGCCGATGGCTGCCGTGGCAAGCGCCGGACCGCCGCGGCCGGCACGCGCCATCTTGTTGCCCTCGAGGGCGGTGACGATCGAGGCGCTCTCGCCGGGCGTGTTGAGAAGGATCGACGTCGTCGAACCCCCATACATGCCGCCATAATATATGCCGGCGAACATGATGAGCGACCCGGCCGGATCGAGCTGATAGGTGACCGGCAGGAGCAGTGCGACGGTCAATGCGGGACCGATGCCGGGCAGCACGCCGACGGCGGTGCCGAGCGTTACGCCGATGAGTGCGTAGAGAAGGTTCATCGGCTGGGCAGCGACCAGCAGCCCCTGCAGCAGGAAATCGAAAGTACCCATGGTCGTCGGCCTTCTTTAGATCACGGTGATTCCAGGATCGAACCTGAAATCATGAACGTGATCGATCTGATAGGTTAAGAGCGGGATGCGGGCGGAAGACCGCACACACTTTTCCTGATCCCGCTCTAGAAGAACAGGCGTTCCAGCGGCCCTGCGGGCAGCGACAATTGCAGCAGCTTGGCGAAGACAGCCCAGACGATGAAACTGAACACGACGCCGACCGGCACGGTCAGCCACAATTTGCGTTTGCCGAAGCCGCGGGCCGTGAGGGCGAAGAGGATGCCGGTCGCGATCGAGAAGCCGAGCGTGTTCAAGAGCAGCATCTGCGCCGCAAGCCCGGCGACGATCCAGACAACCGGACTCGCCTGCTGGTGCTCGCGTTCGGGAAAGTCGCCCCGCCAGGCTTCGACCGCCGTCCAGACCGCAAGCGCGATGAGACAGCAGGCGATCGCGTAGGGCACGGTCATCGGCCCGACTTGCGAGTAGCCGGCAAGGCCGCTCAGGCGCGACACGTCCCAGAAGATCACACCGGCGATTGCTGCCAGAACGGCGGCGATGACCAGCGCCGCCCGGTCGGGGCGGCGCGTTTCGACGGAAGGGTTGTTCCCCTTGTTCATTTGACCAGTCCGATGTCCTTCAGGACGGTTTCCGTGGCGGAAATGTCCTTGGCGAGCTGCTCGTCGAAGGCGGCGCCGGCGAGATAGGTGTCCTGCCAGCCTTTGGTCTTCAGCACTTCCTGCCAGCCTGCGGATTTGGCAAGCTTCTCGATGTCGGCGGAGACTGCGGCCTTCTGTTCTTCCGTGAGGCCCGGGGCAGCGGCGACCATGCGCCAGTTTTCGACCACGACGTCGACGCCGGATTCCTTCAGCGTCGGCGCGTCGATACCCTCGAGGCGCTCGGCGCTGGAGACGGCGAGCAGGCGGAGCGTTCCGGCCTTCACCTGGGACTCGAATTCACCGTAACCGGAAATGCCGGCGGTTACCTGGCTGCCGAGGATCGCGGCAAGCGCCTCGCCGCCGCCGGAATAGGCGATGTAGTTGATCTTGGTCGGATCGACACCAGCGGCCTTGGCAATCAGGCCTACCGCGATATGGTCGGTACCGCCGGCCGAGCCGCCTGCCCAGGAAACCGCGCCCGGATCCTTCTTCAGCGCCTCGACGAGGTCTTTCATCGTCTGGATCTCGGAGGCGGCGGGAACGACGATCGCTTCGTATTCGCCCGTAAGCCGCGCGATCGGCGTCACGTCCTTGAGGGTGACCGGCGAGTTGTTGGTGAGGATGGCGCCAACCATGACGTAACCGCCGACGAGAAGCGCGTTCGGGTTGCCCTTCTGCTGGCTTGCGAACTGGGCAAGGCCGATCGTGCCGCCGGCGCCCGGAACGTTCTGGACCTGCACGTTGCCGGAAATGCCCTCCTGCTGCAGGACGGTCTGCATCGAACGGGCGGTCTGGTCCCAGCCGCCGCCGGGATTGGCCGGCGCGATGATCGTGTAGTCGGCGGCATAGGCCGGCAGAGCAATTGCGCCGGCGAGAATGGATGCGAGGAAGAAGTGTTTCAAGGTCGGTCCTCCGTGAGGCGCGCTTCGTCACGCGCACATTGATTATCGTTCGCGAAGGGGAGAAGCGGCTGGTCGACATCGACGGCGACCTTAGACCGGACTTGTGGATCCTCCCGATACGCTGCCGGCGGTCCGCCTCCACGGTTCGCCGGCGACCTTAAGCAACATAGAAAGCTGACATTAACCTGACATCAAGTCCGTTTCGCGTAAATGACTTGTTTGCCTGCTTATTCACTGCAGGCGCAGCATCTCGTTCCAGCGGGCAATCAGCCGCGCCCGTTTGACCTGGTCGAGATAGACCATCAGCCCGGGACTGACCGGTACGGGTTTCAACTGACCTCCGAGCATTTCCCGCATGGTGTTCGCGGTGTTCTCGCCGGCGACTTCGGGGCTGACCGCCGGGATCTGCAGCTCCCGCGCCATGATCGTCTGGCCCTCCTTCGACATGAAGAATTCGAGATAGCGGCGGCCGAGTTCGGGGGCGGCTGCGGCCTGCGGCACCAGCCCGATGCGCGACATGACGACCGTATAGTCCTTCGGCAGCACGATGCCGACATCGGGATGCCGCGATGCCCAGTCGGCCGCGTAGGAGCCGAGGATGTTGTAGCCGAGCACGAAGCGTCCGTCGGAAATTCTCTCCAGGATCGCCTGACTGGTCGAATAGAGCTTCACGCCGGCCGACCCCATGGTGCGGATCACCGTCCAGATGTCGCCGAACTGCTCCTGGTCGCGCGACATGAAGAGGAAGCCGACGCCGGAACGTTCGATGTCGTAGGTGCCGATGCGGCCGAAGACGGCATTTCCTTTCCGCTTGAGGTAATCGACGAATTCGGCGCGCGTCGCCGGCGGCTGCTCGTGCCGGAAGCTCGGCTTGTGGTAGACGAAGACGGCCGGCTCGAAGGTGAGAGCGTAAGCCGTGTTGCGCCAGTTCGCCCAGGCCGGCCAGCGTCCGCTCATAGGCAGGTCGCTGCGTTGCGCATAACCGTCATTGCTGAGCTTGACCTGCAGGTCCATGGCGGAGGAAAAGGCGAAATCGGCAGTCTTCTCGCCGGCATCGGTCTCCTTGACGATCCTGTCGTAGATCTCGCCGGTCAGCATGTCCTCGTAGCGGACCGCGACATCGGGATTGGCCTTCTGGAAGCCGTCGATCATCGGTCTCGCCAAGGGTTCGTCGAGCGAGGAATAGACGGTCAGGACCGGTGCGGCGCCGTCACCGGAGAGAGCCGGGAAGAATGTCGGCGCGGCCTTGGCGACCGCGGCCGACAGGATCAAAAAACCGAGAGAAATCAAGAACCGCATGAATTCACAATGCCTGAGAGCGCTGCCGTTCACAAGCAAGCTCGCGAGCGATAGAGTGATCCCGGGGAGAGGCGATATTGCGTATCTTGCTGGTTGAGGACAATCGGGCCCTGGCGGAGGGCCTTTCGACGCTTCTGCGGGGCAGCGGCTATGCCGTCGACGTCGTGAGCGACGGCGCATCCGCGCATGCGGTTGCTGCGGCCGAGAGCTTCGATCTGGTGATCCTCGATTTGAACCTGCCGGAGATGGATGGTCTGGACGTGCTGCGTGCCATGCGGGCGCGGCAGAATCGCGCGGCGGTTCTCATCCTGACGGCGCGCGGTACGCCGGAAGAGAGGATCAAGGGACTCGACCTCGGCGCCGACGATTACCTGATCAAGCCTTTCGATATCGGCGAGTTCGAGGCGCGCGTGCGCGTCCTCCTGCGCCGGCAGGCGGGGTTGCGGGCCTCCGTCGTCAGCTATGGCAATGTCTCGCTCGATCTCACCTCGCGCAGTTTCTCCTCGGCAGGCATGCCGATCGAGATTCCGGCGCGCGAGCTCGGTCTTCTCGAGCTTCTGTTCATGCGCGCCGGTAAGGTCGTCGCCAAGGACGCCATCGTGCAATCGCTGACGGGCCTGGACGACGATCTGAGCCCCAATGCGATCGAGCAATATGTGAGCCGGCTGCGCAAGCGGCTGGCGCCCTTCGGGCTGACCGTACGGACCGCTCGCGGCATCGGCTATTATCTCGACAAGACGGCCGGTCCCGAATGACAGCCGCCCCCGGAAAGGTCGTCTATTCGCTGCGGCGCAGGCTGCTCGGCTGGCTGCTGATCTCGACAGCCGTGATCGGCGTCGTCGCGCTGGCGGATACCTACCGGGAAGCCGTCAAGACGGCAAATGCCGTTTCGGACCGGGTGCTTGCCGGATCGGCGCTGGCGATCGCCGAGCGCGTGGTCGTCGCCGAAGACGGCTCGTTACAGGTCGACATCCCCTATGTTGCGCTCGAGATGCTGACATCGGCGGCGCAGGACCGGGTCTTTTACCGGGTGGACGGCCCGCCCGGCGAGTTCATCACCGGCTATCAGACCCTGCCTTCGCTTTCCGAAAGCACCGGTCAATCGACGAGCTTCGCAGATGCCGTCTTTCGCGGCGAACCTATCCGCGTGGCGGCACTCAGACGCTCCGCCTCGACCGGGGTCAATTCCGTTCCCTTCGTCGTCACCGTCGCGGAGACGACGATCGCCCGGCGCCAGCTCGCGCAGACCATCATCATCCGCTCGGCCCTGCGCCTCGGGCTGATGATCGCCGGGGCGGCGATGATCGTCTGGGTCGCCGTCACCTTTTCCCTGAGGCCGCTCTATCGGCTTGGCGATGCGATCGCCGAGCGCAGCCCCGACGATCTGCATCCGATCGGCGAGCAGGTGCCGAACGAAGTCCAGGGGCTCGTCGATACCGTGAACTCTTTCATGGTCCGCCTGCAATCGGCCCTCGATGCGCTGCGGCACTTCACCGGCAATGCCAGCCATCAGCTCAGAACCCCCCTTGCTATCATCCGCACGCAGCTTGCGCTTGCGCAGCGGGCGACGACGATCGAGGAAACCCGGGCGGCGGCGATGAAGGCGGACGAGGCCGTCGCCAATGCCGAACGCATTCTCGCGCAGCTGCTGCTGATGGCCAAGATCGATGCCGCGGGCCGAGACGAGGCGCGGGGATTGGAGCGGGTCGAACTCGTCGGGCTTGCCCGCGGCGTCACGGCGGACCACGTACCGGCGGCGGGCGAAGCCGGCATCGATCTCGGCTTTGCCGGCGAGGGCGAGCACTGGATCCGCGCCGAGCCCCTGCTTATCGGCGAACTCCTGAAGAACCTGATCGGCAACGCGTTGCTTTATGCCGGCCGCGGGGCGGAGGTGACCGTGCGCGTCGGGAGCGGGGACCACGCGGTCCTGCTGGCAGTGGAGGACAATGGCCCGGGCATTCCGGCGGAGCTGCGCGAGGCGGCGCTCAAGCGTTTCCGGCGCGGCGGCGAAGAAGCCCCCGGTACCGGACTGGGCCTCCCGATCGTCGAGGAAATCGTCGGGCTTTACGGCGGGACCATGCGGCTGGACGAGGGTGACGCCGGTCGAGGGTTGAAGGTGGTGGCGGCGTTTCCGGCGGGGTGAGGCTGATTACAGGCGGCCGCGAAGGCGCCCACGGTCACCCCTCTGCCCGGCAGGGCAGAGGGGGTAGCCCGTTGGATAAACGCCAAAGAAAAAGACCCGCCCGAGTAGAAAGCCTCAGGCAGGCCGTGTCTTGATTAGCTCCGACGTCCGATCAGAACGGCGAATCGGGGAAATAGAAGTCCTTGGCGTTTTCCTTCGTCACCAGCGTCGCGTCGATCGTGTAGGTGCCGCGAACCGGGACCTGGCCGTAGAAGTTGGCCACGGTCATTTCGAGTGCCGTGCCGACCATTGCCGGCGGGTAGAGCACGTCGACCGGGATCATCTTGTCGCCGTCCATGACCCGCTTGATCATGTCCTTCGAACCGGCTCCGGCGACCACATACTGGATGTCGGTGCGCTTGGCCTGATCGATCGCCTGCAGCACCCCGACGGCCATGTCGTCATCCTGACACCAAACGACGTCGATCTGCGGATACTTGGTCAGGTAGTCCTGCATGACCTTGAAGGCGTCGTCGCGATTCCAGTTGCCGTACTGGCGGTCCAGGATTTCGACCTTGGAGCCGGCGATGCCCTTGTCGAAGCCGTCCTGACGCTGCTGGTCGATCGGGATCGGCAGGCCGCGAATGACGACCACCTTGGCTTCCGGCGTCGTTGCTTTGATGTATTCGCCGGCGACCTGGCCGAGTGCCGGGTTGTTGCCGGCGACATAGAGGTCACGCACGCTGTTGTCGTTGGTCGAGGGCGCGCGGTCCACCAGCGCCACGAAGGTGCCCTTGCCCTTGACTTCCTTGATCGCATTGACCAGCGGATCGGGGTCGGTCGGCAGGATCACGAGGGCGTCGATCCCCTGCGTTTCGAGGTCCTGCACGGCGTTGGCCTGGCTCGCCGGATCCGGCGAGGTCTTGACGATGACGTTGAGGCCCGGATGCTGCTCCATGAGCAGCTTGGCAACGCGGTCGGCGTGGAACACGACGCCGGCGGTCCAGCCATGGTCGGCCGCCGGGATCGACACGCCGATCGTGACGTTCTTGTCTTGTGCATGGGCTGCACCCGTCAGTGCCATCATCGTGACGGCGGCAATGCCCATTAATCCCTTTCGCATGCTTCTTCCTCCCAATGATTCTAGGTCTTGGTTGATGTGGCCGGATCGCGCTCGATCCGGCTTGGTCACGATTTGCGTACCAGCGAGCGCTGGACGAGCATCGCGATGATGATGATCGCACCCTGCATCGCGCCGATCAGGTATTCGCTGATGAAGTTCGACAGGAGCATGATGTTTCCGACCAATTCGAGAATGAAGGCACCGCAGATCGTGCCCCAGACGCGGCCGGCGCCGCCCTTGAGCGCCGTTCCGCCGACGACGACGGCGGTGATGGCCTGCAGTTCCCACAGGATACCGGTCGTGGCCGAGGTGGAGCCGAGGCGCGGCACGTAGAGCAGCACGGCGACGGCGACGCAGAGACCCTGGATGACGAAGGCGATGGTGCGAACGCGGTTGACGGCGATGCCGGAATAGCGAGCCACGTCGCTGTTGGAGCCGACCGCGACCACGTGCCGGCCGTAACGCGTGCGATAAAGGATAAAGGCGGCGACGGCGGTGACCGCGAGGATGATCGCGATCGGCACTGGCATGCCGAGAATGCTGCCGAAATAGGCCGGGCGATAGAGCTCCTGTATTTCCGGCTCGCGCAGGGTGATCGCGCCGCCTTGCGAAAGCCAGGTGGTAAGGCCGCGATAGATGCCCATCGTGCCGAGCGTCGCGATGAAGGGCTCGATCCTGCCGACCGTGGTGATCAGCCCGTTGGCGAGCCCGCAGGCGCTACCGGCGACGACCGCAAAGAGGACCGCGGCCGTGAGCATCAGTGCCGGATCGGCAATCACGCCGGAATTCATGAACAGGATCATCAGGCTTGCCACGAAGGCGACCATCGAGCCGACCGAAAGGTCGAGGTCGCCTGCGGAAATGACGAAGGTGGCGCCAACAGCGATGATGGCGATGAAGGCGCTGCGGGTGGCGACGTTGGCGAGGTTGTTGAGACTGATGAAGTTGGGGTTGACCATGGCACCGACGATCAACAGCAGTGCAAGGGCGGCAAACGGCGCCACGGCCCTGAGATCGACGTCCCGCCACGTCCGGCGGTGCGTTGTGCTTTGGATGCTTTCCTCGTTCACGCTCATGTCCAGATCAACCTCTCCCGCCCCCGAGCCGGGGGAATTCCTTTTCCTGTGCCTGCCTTCGCCGCGCGTCCAAGCGGTCAGGCGGCAGCCATTTTCTTCAGTCCGGCTGCGTAGCGCATGATCTCCTGCTCGGAGATCTCGTCTCCCTCGAGCATGCCGACGATGCGTCCCTCGCGCATCACCGCGACCCTGGTGCAAAGCCCGATGACCTCGGGCATTTCGGAAGAGACGACGATGATCGAGCGGCCGTCGCGCGCGAGCGCCGAGATGAAATGATAGATCTGCTGCTTGGTGCCGACGTCGATGCCGCGTGTCGGCTCGTCGATGATGATGATGTCCGGTTCCGTTTCCATCACCTTGGCGAGCAGCAGCTTCTGCTGGTTGCCGCCGGACATGCGCCTGGCGACGACATTGCCGTCGCGCACGCGGATGTCGAAGCGGCGGCGGGCCCTTTCGAGCGCAGCCGCCTCGCTTGCCGGGCTGAGATAGCCGATGCGGGCATGCCGGCCGAGCGACTGCAAGGTCAGGTTCGTCGTCATGCCGGAGTTGAGCAGCAGGCCTTTCGCCTTGCGGTCCTTGGTCATGTAGGCAAGACCGCGCCGGTTGGCCGCGTGCACGTCGCCTGAAGGCGCGGTCTCTCCACGGATCGTCACCTCGCCCGACAGGCGGGGCCTGAGGCCGGCGACCGCTTCCATGAGTTCGGTGCGGCCGGAGCCGATCATGCCCGAAAAGCCCAGTATTTCGCCTTTGCGCACCTCGAAGCTGGCGTCCTTCACATAGTCGGTCGAGACGGCGTCGACTCGCAGCACGACCTCTTCGTCGACGTTCGGCTCATTCTTGGCGGGATAGAGACTCGACATTTCGCGGCCGACCATGAGCTGCGCAATCGACTCGCCGTCGAGCATCGATGTCGCGGCGGTCTTCACCCACTGCCCGTCGCGCAGCACCGTCACCCGGTCGGTCAGTTCGATGACTTCGTCGAGCTTGTGCGACACGAAGACGAAGCTCGTGCCCCTGTCGCGCAGCTTGCGCACCTGCCGGAAAAGGAAGTTGGTCTCCTCGCGGGAGAGAACGGCCGTCGGTTCGTCCATGAAGACGATCCGCGCGTCGCGGCTGATGGCCTTGGCGATCTCGACCATCTGCTTTTCGGCGATTGAAAGACTGCCGATCAGCGCGTTCGCGTCCACGTGGCAGCCGAGCAGATCGAGAACCCGGCGCGCCTCCGCGCGCATATATTTGCGGTCGAGCACGCCGAAACGCGTCACCTCGCGACCGAGAAACAGGCTTTCGGCAACAGTCAGATGTTCGGCGAGATTGAATTCCTGGTGGATGATGACGATGCCCAGCGCTTCGGCCGCGCCGTTTGCGGGAAGCGTTACCGGCTGGCCATCGAGCAGGACCTCGCCCGAGGACGGCTGCTCGAACCCTGAAAGAATCTTGACGAGGGTCGACTTACCGGCGCCGTTCTCGCCCATCAGGGCATGGATCTCGCCGGCGCGAAGCTCGAAATTGACACTGAAGAGCACCTGCACGCCGCTGAAGGACTTGCTGATCCGCCGCGCCTCCAGCACGACGCGCGCGGCGTCTACCGTCTCCGGATTCATCGATTTCCCCCATTGCGGCTCCCGACCGCCCATGGACGCTATGTAAACCTTTACACTCCCGATGTAAAGGTTTACATAACGGCATGCACAGGAATTTGCCGGACCGCCTTTGACGTTGCCCGCGGTGTGTGTAGTGTCCCGCCGTGTACAGCGCCGCGCGTTCTTGTCAGACACGCAAAGTCCGCCGTAGCAGATTGATTAGCTGCTTGTTTTTATCTCTAAATCGGGATTTAGGGAAACACGCAGTAGGGAGACGCAAGGCAGAGCGCAGTGTCGGATTCCACGCCCGCAACCATCGAAGACGTCGCCAGGATCGCTGAAGTTTCGATCGCGACGGTATCGCGGGCAATCCACAACCCGGAGAAGGTCGCTAAATCCACGCGGCTGAAGGTCAACCAGGCGATCGCGATCACCGGCTATACGACCAATGCCATGGCTCGCAGCCTGCGCCTCGGCCGCTCGAACATGATCCTGGTCGTCGCCCCGGATATCGGCGATCCGAACTTTTCGAGCATTCTGGTCGGCCTCGAAAACGAGGCACGGTCGCACGGATACGGCGTGCTGATCGGCCATACCCAAAACGACGCCCAGCGCGCGGTCGAATATCTGAAGTTTCTCAACTCCAACCAGGCGGCGGGTCTGATCCTCTTTACCGGCATCCTGCCCTTCGGTCACGAGACGATAGCAGCGCGGCTGCCGCCGAGCGTCGGCATATTCGAGCCCGTCTTCAACGGCGGCATACCCTATGTGGGTGTCGACGATGTCGAGGGCGCCCGCAAGGTGGTCGACCTCCTCATCGCCGAAGGTCATCGCAAGATCGCTTTCATCGGCGATTCGCGGACCCGCCTTGCCTATAAGCGGCGCCGCGCCGGCTATGATGCGGGCCTCGATGCGGCGGGGGTGCCGGCGGAACTTCGGCTGGTCCAGGAGGGCGACGGCACGCTCGAGAGCGGCAGGGCTGCCGTCGAGCGGCTCTTCGTGCGCGACACGCTGCCGACGGCATTCATGTGCGTCAACGATCAGACGGCACTCGGCGTGATGATCGGGCTGAAGGCACGCGGCTATGACATACCGCGCGATTTCTCGGTGACAGGCTTCGACGACGTGCCGCAGGCGACATTCATGACGCCGGCTTTGACCACGATCCGCCAGCCGCGCACGCTGATCGGCAAACACGCCATGGCGCTTCTCTTGGAGCTTCTCTCCGACCGCAGCCCGGCAGAGACCGAGATATTCCTCAGGCCCGATCTCGTGGTGCGAAACTCCGTATCCTCGCCATCCGCACGGTGGGCTTGAGAACGCTTCACTGCCGCTGCCCCGCTTCAGCCTGTGGAAACACGCAGTTCCCCATCAAAGATTCTCGAGGGCTCAGCCCCGCTCAGCCGCGCGAGGTCATCCAAACGCCGACCAGCGTCACCGTCAGCCCCACCAAGACAGCTGGGGTCAGCGGCTCGGAAAACAGCGCCCAGGCCCACAGCATGGTGACAGGCGGACTGAGATAGATCGCAGCGCTGACCTGGGCCACCGGGAAGAGACGCAAGCTCGTGTAGTAGAGCGAATAGGCGGCAAAGGTTGCGAACAGAACTAACCAGACCATCCCCACGCCGAAAGCGGGCGTCAACGGTGGGGCGAGGTTCCCTTGCATCATAGCGCACAGCCCGAACAGCACCGAACCGGTCAGGGTATGGATGCAAAGGCTTTGGTGCACGGGCATGTGCCGGGTGCGCCGTCGCTTGTGCAGAACCGAGGCGAGCGCAAAAACAAGCATGGAGCCCACCGTCAATCCATAAGCCCACAACGGGGCCGTGCCGAAGCTGAGGCTGTCGAACGAGACGATCAGCACGCCGAGAACGGCGATTGCCGTTCCGAACCATTGCCGCGCGCTCAGGCGCTCGCCCAAAACCGGTTGCGACAGGGCGGCAATCGCCAATGGCAAGAGGTCCGAGATGAGTGCGACCAGTCCCGTCGGAACCCGCTGTTCGATGGCCAGTGCGAAGCCACCGAGATAAAGGAAGACCGACATGACGCCGAACAGCATCTGTTCCACGACGCCGCGCATCCGCAGCCGCGGACCGATGATCAGCGCGAAGGGCAGCAGGATCACCCCCGACAAAAGCGTGCGCCAGAACAGAACCAGCATTACGCTCGCCTCTTCGCTTGCATAGCGAATGCCGACGAAGCCGGAACTCCAGCCGACGACCAGTAGCGTCGCCATGAGGGGCCAGAGGAGACGATGCTGTTTTGCTGCGGGCAGCGAGATGGGCTGGTGGGTCATGGCGCTCTCGGGCGTGTCGTTCGTTTCCCAGCCTTAGGTGGCGGTGATCCCTTTTGCACATGACAAATTTCGATAGCAACATGACATCGCAGCCGGATCGGCAATGTGAAATTGCCAAATTGGCACTTGGTCCGCATAATTCACGCAATATTCATGACGGGGATCGCGATGAAAGAGCTCAACGGCCGACGTTTGGAAATCGATGCGCTGCGCGCCTTGTGGGCGATCCGCCATCACGGGGGGATCACGCGCGCGGCCGAGGCCCTGGGTTTGTCGCAGTCAGCCGTCAGCCACAAGGTCAAACGGCTCGAGACGAGCCTCGATTGCGACCTGCTCGGCCGCAAGCCGGGGGGAGCGATGTTCACCGCGGCCGGGGAGGATTTGCTGGACTATGCCGGGCGAATCCTCGGGCTGCATGACGAGGCGCTTCTGAGTTTGTCGAAAACGTCGCTCAAGGGGCGCATCGCTCTCGGCCTGACCGAAGACACCGCCTGCAGCGATCTTGCGCGCATATTAGCGAGATTTCGCCGCCTGCATCCTCACGTCGCCGTCCGCACCAAGGTCCGCATGAGTCTGGTCCTGCGGGCAATGCTGGATCGGGGCGAATTGGAGGCTGCGATCCTGCAGGTCTTCGCTCATGAGGTCCGACCGACCGACGTCGTCCTGTTCCGCGAGGAGCTTCACTGGGTCAAGCATCCGGAATTGTCGCTGCCGCAGCAAGGCCCGATACCCTTCCTGTCCTTCGATGACGAATGCTTCTACCGAAGATGGGCGCTCGATATCGGACAGGATGGAGGGGTGGTTCTTGAAACCGTGTTCGAATGTGCAAGCGCGGCCGGCATCGTGGCCGCGGTAAATTCGGCCATGGGCGTAGCGCTTCTGAGCGGCCGCCACCTGCGCCCTGAGATGCAGATCGTCTCCGAGCACCTGCCGGCGCCGCCTGCCTTGGCCTATGTCGTGCGCCGCGCCAGGAAGGCGAGAAATTCCGCGCTCGAAACGCTCGTCGCCGAAATCGAGAAGGAAATCAGTCGTTACGGAGGGCTCGTCCTGGCGAGCTAGGTGGTCACTCATAAGCGCTCAGCCAGAGTCGCATGGCAGCGAGCCTGGCTGAAGCGAGGTAGGGCCTGTTTCTACCGGCCAGCGACGTGCTAAGTTCGTTGAATGACGGCGGCCGACCGATACAGTTTTCGCAAAGCGACGGTGAATGATCTCCCTTTGCTTGCAGCATGGCGATCGAACCCGCATGTCCGCGCATGGTGGGGCTCGGACGGGTCGCACGATGCAGCAGACCTGGCTGATCCTCGCGTGGCGCGTTGGATTGTTTCAACCGCCGAACGCCCCTTTGCGTTCATGCAGGACTATACCGTCCACGGCTGGGAAAATCACCATTTCGCCAAGCTTCCCAAGGGATCGCGGGGGATCGATCAATACATAGGAGACCCCGAAATGATCGGGGTCGGGCACGGGACAGCATTTATCGGGGCGAGAATGAAGGCTCTCTTCGATGCGGGGGTGCCGGTTATCGGCACCGATCCGCACCCGGCCAATGAACGGGCGATTGCCGTCTACAGGAAACTGGGTTTCGAGCCGTTCGGACCACCTCAAGAGACGCAGTGGGGCTTGATTTTGCCAATGACTGCGAGGCAGTGAGCGGCACACCATCAATCGCCCTCGACCGCTGAGACATGGCCGGCAGCGCAGTACCTGTCCTAACGTTGGCGGGAGCTGAAGAGGGCCGCCGTTTCGCGGGTCTGGACCCGCATCATCGCGCTCCAGAGCTGGAGGAGGAAGCTGGACCGGGCGTGTTTCGCAAGCTGGCGCTGCGAGGACATGGTAATTCTCCGATAGTTTTTCATTTCGGCGATATAGTCTATCGGCGCAGCGGAAGCCATAGGGCAGCCAAAGGGGCTGCCTTGCAAGACGAGCATATGTCATTCGCGACAATATAGCGGCCCAGTACCATGACGAGAAAAGAAAAGGGCCGGGATGAATGTCTTCGTCCCGGCCAGTTCTTTCGAGGAGGAGCAGTATTTTTATGCTTTTTTGCGGCCTTTCTGGCGATAAACGTCGACGACAACCGCGGCGACGATGATGATGCCCTTGACGATCTCCTGGTAGTAGGCGTCGACCCGGAGGAAGGTGAAGCCGGACGTCATCACGCCGAGGATCACCGTGCCGATCACCGTGCCGGTGATGCGGCCGACGCCGCCGGTGAGCGACGTGCCACCGATGACGGTCGCGGCGATCGCGTCGAGTTCGTACATGACGCCCATGCCGGCCTGTGCCGTCTGGGCGCGGGCGGCGGTGACCACGCCTGCGAGGCCGGCAAGCATGCCGGCGATCGCATAGACCTTCACCAGGTGCGCTTCGACATTGATGCCGGAGACGCGCGCGGCCTGGACATTGGCACCGATCGCGTAAGTGAACTTGCCGTAGCGGGTGTAGCGCAGCGCGATGTGGAATATCAGCGCCACGACGAGGAACACGATCACCGGCCAGATGCCCGTGCCGATGAAGTTGAACTGCTCGGTGAGGCCCGAGACCGGCTGGCCCTTCGTGTACCACTTGGAGACGCCGCGGGCCGAAACCATCATGCCGAGCGTGGCGATGAAGGGCGGGATCTTGGTCCTGGCGATGAGCTGGCCGTTGATGAAGCCGGCAAGAAGACCGATCCCGACGCCAAGGCAGATCGGCACGATGGCCGGCAGGTCGGTCAGGGACGGATAAAGCGCCCGCGGCCAGGTGGAGGCCTGCGCAACGCTCGCCGAGATCATCGCGGTCATGCCG
The DNA here is from genome assembly GCF_042436655.1 of Sinorhizobium sp. P24N7. Classification (NCBI taxonomy): domain Bacteria; kingdom Pseudomonadati; phylum Pseudomonadota; class Alphaproteobacteria; order Hyphomicrobiales; family Rhizobiaceae; genus Sinorhizobium; species Sinorhizobium sp. P24N7. Next base: position 133,095 of record NZ_JBHMIW010000001.1, read on the forward strand.
ACGACCGAACCTGACGAGAGGTCGATGCCGCCCGTGATGATAACCTGCGTGACGCCGACGGCGATGATGCCGATCACCGATACCTGCAGGATCATGATCGTCAGGCGTTGCGAATTCATCAGGAAGCTCTGGCCGACGAAGAGCCAGCCGAGAACCTCGTAGACGAGCGCGATACCGATCAGCACCAGGAAGATGTTGAGCTCGGGCGGCACGCGCCGTCTCGAGCGGGCGAGGGATGAGCTCGTGCCCTGTGCTGCGACATTGGTATTCATCTTCTTTCCTCCCTGCGGTCGGCAGTTCGCCTTGATCGGTTCCAAAGGTCGGAGCGGAATGCGTGCGGAAGGCCGCACGCACTCATCCCGCTCTATCGCGCCGCAAGCTCCATGACCTTGATTTGGGTGGCTTCCGCCCTGTCGAGAAATCCGGTGACCCGGCCCTCGTGCATCACCATGATCCGGTCGCTCATGCCGAGCACTTCCGGCATTTCCGACGAGATCATGATGACCGCGACGCCGTTGCGGGCGAGTTCGGTCACCAGGCGGTGGATCTCCGCCTTGGCGCCGACATCGATGCCGCGCGTCGGCTCGTCGAGGATCAGGATGCGCGGATTGGTGAGCAGCCAGCGGCCGATCAGCACTTTCTGCTGGTTGCCGCCCGAGAGATTCTCGACGCGCTCCTGCAGGTTCGGCGTCTTGACCCGAAGCTTGCGGCTCATCTCCTCGCAGGCGGCGGTGACCTCCCTCTCGCTGACGAAGCCGCCCTTGACGAATTTGTCCTGCAGCACGGCGATCTGCATGTTTTCGAGAATGTCGAGGATGAGCAGACAGCCGGTGTCCTTGCGATCCTCGGTCAGAAACGCCATCCGATGGCGGATCGCCTTGTTGGCGCTGTCGATCACGACCTCTTTCCCGTCGATCGCGATCGTGCCCGAACTGGCCGGCGTGACCCCGAAGAGCGTCTCGGCGACGTTGGAGCGACCGGATCCGACGAGGCCTGCGACGCCGAGGATCTCGCCGGCGCGCACATCGAAGGAGACGTCGCGGAAGACGCCGTCGAGGGTCAGGTTCTTCACCGACAGCACCACGTCGCCGATCGGCACCTCCTCCTTCGGGAACATCTGGGTGATTTCACGTCCAACCATCATGCGGATGATGTCGTCGCGGGTGACCTCGTTCGAGAGGTGGGTGCCGATATATTTGCCGTCGCGGAAAACCGAGAACTCGTCGGCGATCTCGAACAGCTCGTTCATCTTGTGGGTGATGTAGACGATGCCGATACCTTGCGAGCGCAGGTCACGGATGATCTCGAACAGATGGGCCACCTCGCGTTCGGTGAGCGCCGAGGTGGGCTCGTCCATGATCAGGACGTCGGACTCGTAGGAGACCGCCTTAGCGATCTCGACCATCTGGCGGTTGGCGACCGAGAGGTGACGGACCTCGATCTCGGGATCAAGATCGATCTTGAGCCGCTCGAAAAGCTTTGCCGTCATGCGGCGCATCTCGCCATGGTCGACGAAGCCGAAGCGGTTCTTGGGTTCCCGGCGGATCCAGATATTCTCAGCGACGGTCATGAAAGGCATCAGGTTCAGTTCCTGATGGATCATGGCGATGCCGTTCTCGAGCGCGTCGAGCGGCGACTTCAGCCGGATGCCGGCGCCCCTGAGTTTCACCTCGCCCTGGTCGGGATGATAGATCCCGGCGAGGATTTTCATCAAGGTCGACTTGCCGGCTCCGTTCTCGCCCATGAGCGCATGCACGGTGCCGCGCTTCAGCTTGAACTCCACGTCGTCGAGTGCGACGACACCCGGAAATTCCTTGCGAACGCCTTCTGCAGTCAGAAGGTATTCGGATTTCGGAACGGCGCCGCTGGCGCGCACGGCTGCCATTGTCGTGGGACTGAGTGTCATTCTCGTTGCCTCCCATGTTCCGGTTCAACCGGAATGTCCACGCGGTGGCGGAGCATGCCTTCCTCGGTGCGAACCCGAAGCAGGCATGGCGTTCGGGAGCGCGGCATTGCCGCGCCCCCGGCAGCGCCGGTCAGTTCTTCGCCTGATATTGCTCCAGGTTCTCCTTCGTGACGAGTTCGAAGGGAATATAGACCTTTTTTTCCACCGGCTCGCCCTTGGCGAGCTTCAGCGCGGCGTCTACCGAGCCCTTGCCCTGGCCGGCTGCATTCTGGAAAACGGTCACGTCGAGGTCGCCGGCCGCCATGGCGGCGAGCGCGTCCTGGGTTGCGTCGATGCCGCCGATGACGACGGAATCCATCGAGCGGCCGGCCGCCTTCAGCGCCTGGATCGCGCCGATCGCCATTTCGTCGTTGTTGGAGATGACGGCGTCGAATTCGAGGCCGGCGGAAAGCCAGTTCGTCATGAGGTCCGAGCCCTGGGTGCGCGACCAGTTCGCGGTCTGCTCCTCGACGATCTCGATGCCCTTGCATTCGTCGGTCGCGATCACGTCGTGGATGTCCTTGGTGCGCATGCGGGCAGCCTGGTTGGAGAGTTCGCCCATCATGACCACGGCTTTGCCCTTGCCGCCCAGCATCTTGCAGATTTCCTTTGTCTGCAGCGTGCCGGATTCCTGTTCGTTCGACGCGACGAAGGCCTGCTTGTCCGGAAGCGTATCGACGTTCACCGGCTCGCGGTTGACATAGACCAGCGGAATGCCGGCATCCGCGGCGATCTTCGACATTGCGGCGGTCGCATCGGTGTCGACCGGGTTGACGATGATGGCATCGACCCCGGCGGCGATGAAATTCTGGATCTGGCTCTGCTGTTTGGCGACGTCGTTCTGCGCGTCTTCGACCTGCAGCTCGACGCCGTCGAGCGTCTTGGCGTAATCCTGCATGCCGGTGCGCAGCACCGTCAGGAAGTTGTCGTCGAAGAGCGCCATCGACACGCCGATGGTCTCCGCATGCGCGGCCGTCGACATCACGACGGCCATCGCAGTGCCTATGAAAAATTTCTTCATTGTTCTTCTCCTCCACTTGGTGCCGGCCACACCTTCTTCGGCCGGGAACGCGACCTTCTTCCCGAGATCGCGTTCAGACTTCGACCGGAAGCGGCACTCCCGCTACGCTTCCGATCAAAACGGAATAAAAAAACCAGTGTTTTGACGTTACGGAATATGTATTCCATTTTATCGGGATGCCGTCAAGAGCGCCCGGGCGCGCCGGTTTGGAATCCAGCTCTTTCCACTGCCGGTGGCGATCAGCTCCGCGACCGAAGGTAGTCCATGCTCTCTCGCAGGGCGTCCGCCGGGTCGGCAAGTCCGTGCACGGAAGGGGCAAAGGGCTCGAAGGAAAAGGGGCCAGCATAGCCTTCGCCCCGCAGCCGGCGAATCTGGCCTTGATTGTCCAGCCTGTCGGCGGCGTCGACGAGAACGCGATGCGGATCGCGCATATCCGAGACGGCCAGGTTTTCGTCGATGACGCCGGAGATGTGTACGAGGCCGGTGAGATCCGCAAAAAACTGGTCTTCGCCGGCAAGGTGATGGTGGAACGTGTCGTGCACCAGGCGAAAGCTCGATTGACCCGAGACTGCCCGGATCGCTTCGGCGGCCTCCGTCTTGGAGCGCAGCGAACAGATCTCGAAGCCGAGCGGCTCCACGAGACCGATGACGCCGGCCGCGTCGAGCATCGGCTTCAACGCCGCAAGCGCCTGCCGAAGGTTGGTTTGCCGCACGCCGTCCTCCTTGCCGCTGCCGTCATTGACGGGCACCAGCACCAGAGCCTTCGCGCCGCAGTCGCGTGCATAGGAGATGAGTTCGCGCGCTTCGGCTGCCCGTTGCTCGTTCCATTCGTTGAAGCGCTGCAAGGCGTTGATCGAGACGATCGTCAGACCGTGCTTCTCCGCAAGGGCTTTCACCTCCTCCGGAGGCGTCCCGTCGGCAATGGCGTTGGCGGTCAGATCGTTGCGGATTTCGACCAGGGAAATGCCGAGCGATCTCGCAAGCGAGAAGAACGCGTCGGCCGGGAGGCCCGGAGCGGCCATATGGTTGAGGGCGAAGGGGAGGGCGGTCATGCCGGAAGTCTCCTGGGGGAATAGTGATGCGGTGATGCCGGAACGTTTGTTCCATTTGCAGGCGCAGCCACATTCACCATTCCGCGAGACTCAGTCAAAGGCGCAGAGCAACGGCAATGTTGCATCCCTGCAAGATTGCATTTCACCGCTGATGGAATTCTGTCATGGCGCCCGGCGAGAGGCGCTCGCCCCCGCTTTCACTCGAGACCGTTCGCCTCGGCGATGAAATCCGACAGCATCGGCACATAGTCCTCGCCGCGGCCCGCGCCGACCGCCTGTGCAAATGAGTTCCGGACGGCCGCCCCTACCGGATTGGCGGCGCCGGCGGCAATGGCGTAGCCGGCAAGATAGCTCATGTCCTTGAAGCCGTTGCGGATCGCGAATTTATGGGCGTTCGGGTCGCGTTCCAGGACCCAGCGGAAGAAGGTCTGATAGAAGGGGCAATCCATCCGGCCGCCGCGAATGACGCTGTCGAAGACCTCGGGCGTCAGCCCGGCCTTGCGTCCGAGCATCAGCGCCTCGGAATAGAGCGCCGCGTAGCCCATCGACAGGAAGTTGTTGAGCAGCTTCATCGTGTGACCGGAGCCGGTCGGCCCCGTGTGGATGATCCGACCGGCGAAACATTCGAGCACCGGCCACACGCGCTGCACGTCTGACTCCGCGCCGCCGACCATCACATCGAGCGTGCCCGCGGCGGCATCGGCCGGCGTACGGCTGAGCGGCGCATCGATAAGCGTAAGGCCGCTTGCCGCGAGATCGGCTGCAAGCTTCGTCGTGACGGAGGGATCGGATGTGGAACAATCGACGATGGTGACCGGCCTGCCCGCGCTCGCAATGCCCTCCGGGCCACCGATGACCGAAAGGACCTCAGGCGAGCCGGTAACGCAGAGGACGATGACGTCGCATTGCTCCGCCATCTCGCGCGGCGTCCTGGCTTCGCGTGCGCCCTCGGCAATGAGCGTCTCCACCGGCGCCCGATTGCGATGCGCCATCACCTGGAGCGGCCAACCCTTTTTCAGAATATTTGCCGCCATCCCTTGGCCCATCAATCCGAGCCCGATGAAGCCTATGTTCGATTTCGTCATCTAATCGCCTCCTCTACCTTCATGTTCCGGACGTTGAACGACTGTATCCGCGATCTTAGAGAATTCGAGCGGGATGCGGGCGGAAAACTGCCGGCGCCTTTTTCCGGAATTCGTCTCGCGGGACTTTTCCAAGCGGCCATAGATTGTTCGTTTTTGGCGGCACCGGTAGATGTCAGCCATTCCCGACCTTGTCAGCCTCCCGCCTCAGCCTCTGCAGATGGCTGGCAATGCCAAGTGCCGCTTCCGCTCGCTCGAGCGCTTCTTTCGAATGCCGCATGGCTGCATAGCGAAACCGGTCCTGGTTGAACTTGGCGAGCGTGCCGAACGCTTTCTGGAGGCGGACTCCTATTTCGACGATAGCAGCGCCGTCCCGCGCGATCGGCGTGAACAGATCGTCGAACACTTCGTCGAGCTCGATCGCCGGCACGTAGACCTTTGGATACAGCACCTCGTCCTGCAATGCCTTCTCCACGGGCTCGGTCCAGACGGCCAACACGCGCAACGCACGGTTGATGACGTCGATTGCGGTCCCGGGGTCGTTGACGGCCGGCGACAGGGCGCGCGACGCTATTTCAGCCAGCACCGCCGCTCCGAACCTCGGATCCTGATCGAACGAACGCGTATCTCCCACCGAGAAGCACCTGGCAATCTCGGCAAGGACATGCTCGTCCTGTGCGCCGTCGACGGAAGCGACGGGCCGGTTTGGATCGACAAGCTGGCCGGGTATCAATCGGACGAATATGCAGGTCTTCCTATCGCTCGCGATGGCGGAAAGCCCGCTTACGTCGAGATGCTGGATGTAACCGATCCTGTCGATAAAGACCGGCGTGGCGGATGCGGGGATGCGTGCGGCATCGTCCAACCGGTTTCCGCCGAGGTAAGGTCGTAGCCGCCGCGATCGCATTGCCTCGATCGTGACCGCCTCGACCTGTTCCGTCGTCTCGGTAACGCGTCCGAGGCGCGAGAGATGATCGATCCAGCGCAGCAGCGTCACGATGATCAGGACGATGACGCCGATCGTCACCACGAACAGAACAAGGCGGCCCTGGTCGCCGTAGGCGCCGGTGCTGAGAGCGATGATGCCGACGAGGCTGAACAGAAACGACCCGATGAAGGTCGCGAGCACGTTCTGTGTCGTGCTGTCTTCCATGAGAAGCTTCGTTGCCCGTGGCGTAACGCTATTGGTTGCCGCCGAGTAGGCCGATACCATCGTGCTTAGCGAGAATGTCGAGACCGTCAGCATGCTGGAAGCGATGATCCCCAGCACGTTGTCGACTGCGTGCGCTCCTATTCGGTTCGGAAGGTCTCGCGGAATGAACGGGCCAAGGAAAATTGCGATGAGTGCGGTTATAATCGCAAGAATGGAGAAAAGCGTGGCTCGAAACCAGATCCGCCGCGTGATCTGCGAAAACAACCATGTCCATCGTGATGTCATCAAACTCGTCCACTTACGATCAGCTCTGATTGAACCGTCGATACATTTGTCCTTTAATCTATCCGATCGGAGGACAACGACATGCAGAAGATCAAAGTGCTACAGCGATATTTCGCGTCCGATAAGACGCGCCGGGGTGTAGCTTAAGGACAGAAGCGGGTCTCCGTGTCATCTTGAACGGGAACCGGGGAACGGCTTCACCGGACCGGCGAAGCTGCTTCAGAATTTGCGGCTCACGAAGGATGAGCCGGCCAGCCCGAACCGCCAGGGCTGTTCTGCCGCCTTGGTTATGCCGACGCGGATGCCGGTGGCGACCGGTGGCTTCGTGGAGGGCGGGGTGAGGCGGAACGGATCCTCTCCGAGCGGCATTCCGTCCAGCTCCCGGCTGATCGCCAGCGCCTGTCCCACACGTCCCGGCCCGGAACACAGCAGCCTCTCTTCGCGGACACCACGTCTCGCCCGCATCGTCTCTATGCCCCATTTCGGTTCGATCGCGCGGATCAGGACGGCGCTGCCGGGCAGGCAGACGAAATTCAGGCACCAGTGCAGGCCGTAGGAGAGATAGATGTAGGCATGCGCCGGCGGACCGAACATGGCGCGATTGCGCGCCGTGGCGCCGGCAAAACTGTGCGACGCCGCGTCGTCCGGAAGATAGGCCTCCGTTTCGACGATAATGCCGCCGACACCGGAAACGGTGAAAGCGGCGCCGATCAAATCAGCCGCCACCTGGACTGCGCTGCGCGCGAAGAAGTCGACTTTTGAGGTCAAGCGATGCACCGGTCGGTTCGAGTTATCCGCATCCTCGCAAGAGATCCGGCGAGCGCCAAGGCATGAACGACGAAAATCAGATGGTCTTTTTTAGCCGCCCCCTAGGGAAAACGGGTTGAATTGAAGGCCCGGGCGCACGATTCTCCATGAAGGAATTCGAAGCGCTACAGCGGCCCGGCGTGCCTCGATCGGCCATGCGGTGCTGGAGGAGAGCGAACTCATGAACCACTACCATATTTTCGAAACCGTGCGCGGTTTCTGCGGCATCGCCTGGAGCGATGCGGGCATCACGCGCTTCCAGCTGCCGACGCGAAGCGCCGAATCCACCGAGCGACTGCTTCTGCGGCGTTTGCCGGACGGAGCGCCGCAAGAGCCGCCGCCGAGGGTTGCCGAAGCGGTTGCGGCGGTGAAGGCCTATTTCGAGGGAAGGGAGACCGATTTTTCCCGCTTCGATCTCGATCTCCAGGGACAGGACGCCTTCTTCGAGAAGGTCTATCAGGCCGCGCGAAAGATCCCGTGGGGGAGCACGACGACCTACGGCGCGCTTGCAAAGGAGCTCGGCGCAGGCCCGGAGGCGGCCCGGGATGTCGGCCAGGCGATGGCGAAGAATCCCGTGGCACTGATCATCCCGTGCCATCGGGTTCTCGCAGCCGGCGGCAAGATCGGCGGCTTCTCGGCGCCGGGCGGTTCATCCACGAAGCTCGGAATGCTCGAAATGGAAGGCGTCAAGGTCGCTCCGCCGGAGCCCGCGCAGCAATCCCTGGGGTTTTGAAATGGCCATCACGAATCCGAGCGAGGCGAACGTCGCGGTTCAGTCTCCGACGGAGCCACACCCGCCTTTGCCGGGCGAAAGCGAGGGAACATGGCCGGCGCGGCGGCGCCGGATCATCGACTGGCTCGTCATCGAGACGCGCGATGAACGCTTCATCGACAACATCTTCGTTGAGATGTGCGACAGGCTGGTGGAGGCGGGCGTGCCCGTCGCCCGCGCCACGCTTCATTTCAGAATTCACCACCCGCAGTGGATCGGTGCACGGATTCTGTGGCGAAAGGGCCTGGCGGATGCGGAGCTCGATACCTATGCCTATGGCGTCGAGGACACCACCCAATATCTGAGCAGCCCCTTGCGCGATTTCAACGAGGGGGCGGAAGAGGTGCGCAGACGCCTTGACGACTCGACATCCGCGGGTCCGGATTACCCGCTCTATGACGAACTGCGCGCGGAGGGACTGACCGAATACATCATCTGGCCCTTGCTCCATACGCTCGGCAAGCGGCACGCGGTGACCTTTGCGAGCGACAGGCCGGGCGGATTTAGCCCCGATGATCTCGCCTTCCTGAAGGACATTCTGCCGGCCCTGGCGCTTGTCAGCGAGATCCGGCTGAAGAACCGCTTCGCCCGCACGCTTCTCGAGACCTATGTCGGGCCGCATGCGAGCGAGCAGATCCTTGCCGGAGCGACCACGCGCGGCAGCGGCGTGACGGTGGGCGCCGCGATCCTCATCTGCGATCTGCGCGACTTCACGAAGCTGTCGGACCTGTGGCCCCGCGACGACGTCATCGAACTCCTCAACGGCTATTTCGATGCCATGTCGGAACCGATCGAACGGCACGGCGGGGAGATCCTGAAATTCATGGGCGACGGGCTTCTGGCGATCTTTCCGCTCAGCAATCCATGTGCCTGCAGTCAGCTTCTCGGAGCCATCGGCGAGGCACAGGCCGCTCTTGCCGTTCTCAACGAGGAGAACCTGCGCAAGGGCCACGATCCGCTCGGCTACGGCATCGGCGTCCATGTCGGCGATGTGATGTATGGCAATATCGGTTCGCGCAGGCGTCTCGATTTCACGGTGATCGGACCGGCGGTCAACATCGCCTCGCGGCTCGAAACCCTTACGAAGGAGCTGAAGCGTCCGGTGCTGCTCTCAAGAGCCTTCGTCGAAAAGGCAGGCTGTAGAGGCCAGATGGAAAATCTGGGTTCCTATGTCTTGCGGGGGCTCGACGAGCCGGTCGATGTGTTCGCGTTTTTGGGGAAAAAATAGATTCTGCCTCTCATCCGGCCTGCCGGCAGGCCGGATGAGAGGCATGCGCCGTCACTTCATCGTATAGACGTCGATGGTGAAATACTTGTCGTTGATTTTCTTGTAGGTCCCGTCGGCGCGGATCTCGTCAAGTGCCTTGTTCAGCCTCTCGCGCAGCTCATCGTCCTCCTGACGGACAGCAATGCCGACGCCGTCGCCGACGAATTTTTTGTCGGTGATCGGCTCGCCGATAAGCTCGCAGCAACCCTTGCCGTCGTCATTCTTGGTGACCCAATCGAGCAGCGGCAGCATGTCGCCGACCTGCAGGTCGAGCCTGCCGTTGACCATGTCCAGATTGGCTTCGTCCTGGGTGGGATAGAGCTTGATCTCGGCATCCGGGTAGACGGCGGCGATATAGTCGGCCTGGGTCGTGCCGGCCTGGGCGCCGATCACCTTGCCCTTGAGCGCCTCGTTGCTGAAGTCGGTGATGCCGGCACCCTTCGGTGCGGCATGGGTCATCGCGGCGAGGTAATAGGGATTGCTGAAAGCCACCTGCTTCTTGCGCTCCTCGGTGATGAACATCGAGGCGATGATCATATCGTACTTCTTGGCAAGCAGGCCCGGAATGATGCCGTCCCAATCCTGGGCGACGACTTCGCACTCGACCTTCATGCGCTCGCAGAGCGCGAGGCCGATTTCCACGTCGAAACCGCCGATCTTGCCGCTGGAATCGACGAAGTTGAAGGGCGGATAGGCGCCCTCGGTTCCGATCTTCAGCTTTTCCGCAGCAAGGGCGGAAGAAGACAGGGCAGTGCCGGCGAGTGCCAGTGCCAGAATAAGTTTTCGCATGTTCGCTCCCTCGGTTGCGCCTTTGTTCGGCGCTTCCAAGGAACTTTAGGGACAGACGCTACATAAGCGAAATCGATAGGCGCGATAATCGATATTCTTAGCGTTGATGCGGCGCGGAACGGTGCCGGGGACTCAGCCCTTCAGCCGCCCCTGCCTTTTCAACTGCTGTTCGCGGAAGAAAATGAAGAGGCCCGAAGCGACGATGAGGGCGGCGCCGATCACCATCGACAGCCGCGGCGTGTCGCCGAAGATCAGCCAGCCGAAGAAGATTGCCCAGAAGAGCAGCGTGTACTGCAGCGGGGCGACCGTTGCGGCGTCGGCGAGCTTCAGCGCCCGGTTGACGAGCACATGGGCGATCATTGCGACGGCGCCCAGCAGGCAGATGAGCGCGGTGTCGACCGGTTTGAGAGGTGTCCAGTCGAAGGGTGCCCAGACGAGGCCGGCGACAGCGGCGCCGACGATCTGCCAGAAGGCAAGCGTCGTATCCGGAGTGCCGCGCAGCGACCGCCCGGAAATCATCATGAAGGCGAAGGTCATGCTGCCGAGAATCGAGATGACGGCCGGCAGCGTGAAGGCCTGTGACGACGGTTCGAGCGCGACGACGACGCCGACAAAGCCGATGCCGATCGCCGTCCAGCGCCGCCAGCCGACAGGTTCCTTCAGCACCAGCGGCGAAACGGCCGCCACATAGATCGGCGCCGCCAGCCAATAGGTCATGACGTCGGCCAGCGGCAGGTAGACGACAGCGAAATAGAACGCGACCACCTCGGCCGTCGAGGCGACGACGCGGGCAAACTGAAGGCCGGGCCGCTCGAGGGTGAAGAGCTTTCTCGGGCCGCTCACCCACAGAAAGGGCGCCAGCAGAAGGGCAGCGGCGATGCTGCGGATCAGCACCACCTGCCCGACCGAGTAGGTGGCGACGAGCCACTTGCCCATGACGTCGTTCACCGAGAACATCAACATGCCGAGGAGCATGACGACCACGCCGGCGCGGGCGGCGCCGTTTTCACGGGAAAGGTTGCCGGGGACGCTGTCGACGGCCATGGGTGCGAATTCCTTCAGAGCGGGACCGCGTTTTCCGCGGAACATTGCGGACAGGAGCTCGGGCTTCAGCGAATCCGGCGTTCTGGCCTGCCGCAGCCATTCGCATATTCGGGCGGCGCAATCCATGCCGCACTGCTTATCAATTCATCACCTTTGCGAATGATAGCATTCCGCGAAATTGCGGATTGCGGGAAAGGCGGGGCACGCGCCCGGTATCGCGCTGGCGCATTTCCGCTTTCCTCGGAATGCTCAGCCCTTTGCTTTCGAAGCTCCGGACGGAAAACCGCTGCGCAGTTTTCCTGGAGTTTCCAGGTCAGGCGCTGCCGACCAGACGCATGTCGGGATTGAGGAGTTCGCTGTAAAGCTCCGCATAGCGGGCCGCACTGCGATGCCACGAGCAGTCGGTTTTCATGCCTTGCCGGCGAAGTCCCTCCCAGACGCGTCGCAGCCGGTAGAGCCGGAAGGTGCGGCGCAGTGCATGGCGTAGCCCGTCCTCGTCGATGGGTGCAAACTGTATGCCCGTCGCGACATGGGCATGGAGCGCGGCATCGTTGGCATCGATGATGGTCTCCGACAGGCCGCCCGTGCGGGCGACGACCGGAATGCAGCCGTAGCGCAGAGCGTAAAGCTGCGTGAGGCCGCAGGGCTCGAACCGGGACGGAACGAGCATCGCATCCGCGCCGGCATGGATCCTGTGGGCAAGCTGCTCGTCATAACCAATGCTTACGCTTATGTTTTGCGGGTACCGTCGCATGAGATCCATGAATGCGGCCTCCAGCTTCTCCTCGCCTTGCCCATGGATGATCAGGGTGCCGCCATTCTTGACGATCTCGCCGGCGGTCGCGGCGAGCATATCCATGCCCTTCTGCCATGTCAGTCGGTTGACGCTGGCGAAGACCGGCCCGCAGGTGTTCGGCAGGCCGAAATGCCGGAGCAGCACCTGCCGGTTGGGCAGGCGGCGCAGCGGCACGCGTGCCGAATAGTGATGCTCGATGCAGGGATCCGAGGTTGGATCCCACACTTCAAGGTCTATGCCGTTGACGATGCCCACGACATCCGCATGCCGCTCGTTCATCACGCCTTCGAGCCCCATGCCGAAGGCCGGAGACATGATTTCCCGCGCATAGGTGGGGCTGACGACCGTGATCGCATCGGCTGCCTGCAGGCCGCCCTTGAGGAACCCGATATCGCCGTAATATTCGACGCCGTCGATCGAATAGGCGTCCGCCGGCAGGCCGAGCTCGGGGAAGTAGTGGGCCGGGAATTGCCCCTGGAACGCAAGGTTGTGCACGGTCAGGACGCGAGGAATGATGTCGTCGCCTGCGTATTTCAGATAGACGAGGCTCATCGCCGCGTGCCAGTCATGTGCGTGAATGATATGCGGCCGCCAGTTGGGAACGAGCCCGCGCGCGATTTGCGATGCGACCAGCGAAAAGGCGGCGAAGCGCTTCCAGTTGTCCGCATATTCCCGGCCATGCCTGTCCACGTAGAGAGCGCCTTCCCGGTCATAGAAGGCCGGCGCATCGAGCACGAAGAGATCCAGCCCCTGAGCCCTGGCCGCGATAAGGGTGGCGCGTTCGCCGAACAGGTTTTCGAACGCGGCGACGGGGGTCGCGTTGCTGAGCGCGCGCATGACGCCGGGGTAGCCCGGAACGAAGCTGCGCGTGTGGATGCCGTGAGCCCTGAGTGCTTTGGGGAGCGATCCCGCTACATCTGCCAGGCCGCCGGTCTTGACGAGCGGAAAAATTTCGGCCGTGACAGACAGTATCTGCATCGCTCATGTTCCGGGAAACGTGTTGACTGCAACCGGCCCACTCGCCGCCGATGTGCCCTCCATCAACACAATCACGAGCATCAAAGTTCCGGTCGTCCGGCGAAATTTTATCCGCTTTATCGGGCGCCGTCCGCGCGGCCCGGATTTGCGGCGCCTGCCGCCTTCGGGAACACAAGTCGCGGCTCTTGGTTCTTCTATTCGCGCGAGGAGGCGCCGACGGGCAATGCCCCGCGCTCTCGTTTCCGTAGCAGCCGCGCCGTGCGTCCCGCCGGACCTGCAAAGATTGCTGCGGCATTTGCTTGTACATGGAAGGAGGCAACTGATGACCTTCAGTCTGATCAGTCCCGTATTCGCCGACGGCCAGCCGATACCGCAGAAATACACCCGTTTCGGCGAGAACCTGTTTCCCCCGCTGAAATGGACGGGCACGCCCGAGGGAACTGAGAGCTTCGCGTTTATCGTGGAGGATCCGGATGCGGTGAGCGGTTTGTTCCGCCATTGCGGAATTATCAACATTCCCGGCAATTGGACCGAGCTTCCGCAGGCCGTCGACACCGGCCCCGAACGTGGGATCAAGTTCATGAAGAACGATTTCGGTAACGCCCGTTACGACGGGCCGCAGCCGCCTTCCGGAACAGGCGTGCACCGTTACCGGTTCAGGCTCGCCGCCCTCGACGCGGCCAATCTTTCGATCCCCGACGACGTGGGCGCGGCGGAAGCCTGGGAGAGGGCCCGCAAACATCTCGTTGGAGAAGCGGAGATCGTCGGCACATACGAAGGCTAGATGTAAGCACTTCCAGAAATGGTGTGTCCAGCGGCTTTCCGCCGCATCCGGTCACTCGGGCAACCCGGCCAGCCGCAGTCCGTCCGCGAAGCGCGCGAGATCCTCCCGGCGATGGATCGGCAGCCAGTCCTGGAGGTCGGAAAGGCGCAGCGACGGGTCGAGCCGGCGCAGGCGCTGCATCGCCCGTTGCGCTTCCTCCGTCCGTCCGGCAAGGGCATGGCTCGCCGCCACCAGGGCGACCGCGACCAAAAGGCTGGGCAGGTTCCCCAGCGCCCTTTCCGCCCAGACCAGGGCGGAATCGAAACGGCCGGCGAAGAAATGCGCGAGTGCCGTTCCGGCCTGCATCCGGAACATTTCCTGGTCCAACGGGCTCAGACGGGCTGCGTGCTCGATATGCTCGATCGCACTCTCCGGTTCACCGCGGAAAACGCGCAGGAAACCGCCTAGAAACCAGGCGGGGGCGAAGTTGGGGTTGAGCAGCCGTGCCCTGTCGATGAGCGCGATGCCGCCGTCCAGGTCTCCGACGAGATGTCCGAGCGCGTGCCCGCTTCTCGTCAGCGCTACGGCATCGTCCCGGCCGAGTTCGACCGCCCGCCGCGCCAGGCGCGCTCCCTCGGCTATTTCTTCGCCCCGATCGACCATCCAGCCATTCAGTTTGCGCCAGAAGTAACACCAGGCTGCCCCGGCATAGGCAGACGCAAATTCCTGATCGAGCTCGATCGCCCGATAGAACAAGGGCAGTGCGGCCTCGATGGCTTCATGGGTTCCGCTATGCAGTTTTGCCATTCCGCGCAGATAATAGTCGTGGGCGTCGAGGCTTTCCGTCGGCTTGCGCTTGGCGCGCTCCATCTCCGCCCGTTCGACCTGCGGTGCGATAGCGCCGACGACGCTTTCCGCCATCCGGTCCTGCAGCTCGAAAATGTCGTCCAGGGTGCCCTCGAAGCGCTCCGCCCAGAGGTGCGTCCCGGTCGTCGCGTCGATGAGCTGCCCGGTTATGCGCACCCTGTTTCCGGATTTGCGCACGCTGCCTTCCAACACGTAGCGCACGCCAAGCTCCCTGCCGACGTCCTTCACCTCCACCGCCCGGCCTTTATACCGAAAGCTCGAATTGCGCGCGATGACGAACAGCCAGCGGATGCGCGAAAGGGCGGTGATGATGTCCTCCACGATGCCGTCGGCGAAATATTCCTGCTCCGGATCGCCGCTGAGATTCTGAAAGGGCAGGACGGTGATGGAGGGTTTGTCCGGAAGGACGAGCGCGGAGGGCGTTTCTCCCGATCCGCCGGAGGCCTCTAAGGCGACGCCGGCACCGACGGGCTGTCGGACTTCTGCGGTCCCTCCGACCCTGATGTCGCCGACAAAGCGGAAGCCCTTGCGGGCGACCGTCCGGATCAGGCGCTGCTCCCCGCCGGTGTCGCCCACGGCTTTGCGAACCGCATTGATGTGGCTGGTGATCGTCGACTCCGAGACGATGCGGCCGCCCCACACCGCTTGGAGCAACTCGTCCTTGCTGACGACGCGGTCGCGGGTGCCGACGAGATGCAGCAGGAGGTCGAAGACCTGCGGTCCGACGGACACGACCTCTCCGCGCCGGGTGAGTTCCCGGCGCTCCTGGTCGAGCACGTAGTCTCCAAACATGAATTGCACTTCGGCATCCCCTGGCCGATTGCCTTCGGTTCGCTATCCGGGCAACCGGCGAATAATATCTGATAGCACGCCATCGCGTAACTGGCTGCTCCGCCGGCAGCAAGGCATGCCGGTCGAGCAACCGTTCTTTGGACGAAAATTCAAGCTTCCTTGAAGGGCAATTCAAGCCCGCCACAGGGACTTCCCCGACGCGCGCAGGCACTCTTTCTTCAGACCGACGGCAATGGTTGCAGTCGAGAGAAGCGGAGACTAGCGATGAAGATCGTCGTTATCGGAGGCACCGGCCTCATCGGATCGAAACTTGTGAAGAACCTTCGCGAGCGCGGCCACGATGTGCTCGCCGCCTCCCCCAACACGGGCGTGAACACCATCACCCGCGAGGGCCTCGCGGGGGCCCTGGACGGTGCGGATGTCGTCGTCGATGTGGCGAATGCACCGGTGTGGGAGGACAAGGCCGTCCTCGAATTCTTCGAGACGTCGGGCCGCAACCTGCTGGCTGCGGAAGCTGCCGCCGGCGTCCGCCACCACATCGCCCTGTCGATCGTCGGCAGCGAACGTCTTCCCGACAACGGATATTTCCGTGCGAAGGTCGCGCAGGAAAACCTCATCAAGGCATCCGGCATTCCCTACACCATCCTGCGTGCCACGCAGTTCTTCGAGTTCGTCGGCGGCATTGCCCAGTCGGCCGCCGTCGGCGACGAGATACGCCTGTCGCCGGCGCTGATCCAGCCGATCGCCTCCGACGACGTGGTGGCAGCGCTCGCCGAGGTTGCGGTCGCACCGCCGGTCAACGGCACGCTCGAAGTCGCCGGGCCTGAGGCGATACCGCTCGATGAACTGGTCAGGCGCTTCCTGAGGCAGATCGAGGACCCGCGCAAGGTCCTGCCCGATGTCCACGCGCGCTACTTCGGCGCCGTGCTTGACGATCAATCGCTGACCCCCGGCAAGAACCCGCGCCTCGGCGCGATCCGCTTCGAGGATTGGCTCGGCCGCCAGGCCGCGGGCTGAGGCTCCCGCGAACAGTCGAAAAGCCGACGCGGCACCGGGCCGCGCCGACACCACAAGCGCTCTCAAAGGAGAACTGAAATGTTCACGCGATTTCTCTCGGCCGTTGCTCTTGCAGCGCTCTCGTTCACTGCAGCCTCGGCAGGCGACCGGCCTGCCGGCAAGGTGACCGTCGTATTCGATCACGTCCTTCCGAACGTGCCCGGCAAAAGCATGCGGGGCGTCCTTGTCGAATACGGACCGGGCGGCGGGTCGCCCGCCCACACGCATCCGAAGTCCGCCTTCATCTATGCGACGGTGCTCGAAGGTGCGATCCGCAGCAGCGTCAACGGCTCCCCGGAAAAGGTCTATCAGGCCGGCGAAAACTTCTACGAAGATCCAGGCTCCCGACATCAAATCAGCGCGAATGCCAGCGATACGGAACCTGCACGGCTGCTGGCGGTGTTCGTTCTCGACACCGAGGAAACGGAGCTGACGACACCCCTCAAGGAGTGAACGGGAAGAGCGCTCATCAACGCTGCAGCTCTGGCGCAGACCCCTGCGGCAGGGCTGCGGCAACCGGCACCAACAGGAATTGAGAAGATGAAATCGCTCGAGGACAAGGTCGCGATCATCACCGGCGCAAGGTCCGGGAACGGTGTCGCCGTGCCCCGACCCGACAGGAAAAAGATGATCGGCCTGGCGCTGTGCCTGGGGGCGGCCGTCGTCGTGGTTGCCGGATGGGCCTGGGCCCGCGAGAGCGGAGCGGCGTCGACCGACAACGCCTACGTCCGGGGGGATGTTACCGCGCTTGCCCCAAAGGTCGCGGGCTACGTCACGGCGGTCCAAGTCGAGGACAACCAGGCGGTCCGGGCGGGTGAGGTGCTCTTCCGGATCGACGATCGGGACTACCGCGCAAAGCTTGCGCAAGCGGTGGCCAATGTCGAAGCGGCCAAGGCGCGGCTGGCCAACGTCGATGCGGAGATGGCGCTTCAGCATTCCCTGATCCGCCAGGCCGAAGCGCAGCGACGTTCGGTCGTGGCCGAGTTGAACCTGGCGACCAAGGCCTCCGACCGCCGCCGCGAGCTTATCCGCAGCAACACTATCAGCCAGGCACATGTCGACGAAAGCGACGCGGCGAAATCGAGGGCCGAGGCGAACCTGTTGGCGGCTTCCGCAACGGTGGAGGCTCAGCAGCAGCGCATCGCCGTGCTTGCCGCACAGCGCGAAGCCGCGGTTGCTGCGGTGGCGCAGGCGGAGGCCGCGCGCGACCTCGCCCAGATCGATCTCGAGAGCACCGTGGTGCGCGCGCCCGTCGGCGGCGTCATCGGCAACCGGCAGGTCCGTGTCGGCCGGCTCGTCGCGCCGGGCGCTTCGCTGCTCGACATCGTTCCGCTCGACAATGTATGGATCGTCGCAAATTTCAAAGAAACCCAGCTCGAAAACATCCGGCCCGGTCAGCGCGCCAGCATCACCATCGATGGTTACCCGAGCGGAACGCTTGAAGGCGTGGTCGACAGTTTTGCGCCCGGCAGCGGCTCTGCCTTCAGCCTGCTGCCCGCAGACAACGCCACGGGCAACTTCGTTCGCGTCGTCCAGCGCGTTCCGGTGAAGATCCGGTTTGCCGGCAATCCGCTGTCGGGCCGCCTCGTGCCGGGCCTGTCGGCGCGCGTCGAGATCGATCTGGAGAGCGGTTCATGACCATCGCCACCGCCACCGCCACGTCGGGCCGCGACACATCCATGGCAGGGGGCCTTCTCGTCGCCGGCATAGTCCTTGCGACGCTGACCGAGGCGATCGCCAGCACCGTGCTCTCGCTCGGGCGCGGCGATATCATCGGCGACACATATGCGACGCCCGACGAGTTCGCCTGGTTGGATGTCGGCTACACCGCTTTCAAGCTTATCGGGTTCATGGCCGCCTCGTGGCTGCTGAACCGCTTCGATCCGCGCAGTCTGATCGTCGGCTCGACCCTGGTAATGGGCATGGCGTGCGGCATCGCCGCCATGACGGCCCGGCTGGACCTTCTCGTCGGCCTTCGAATGATTCAGGGATTTTCCGGCGGCACTCTGCTCGTTGGCGGCCAGGCGATCATCTTTCTCGCTTTTCCGCGGTCCCGCCAGCCGGTCCTCCAGGCCCTGTTCGCAATGGGGTCCGTCGTCGCTCCCGCGACGATCGCCCCGGCGCTTCAGGGCTGGCTGCTCGATAGCAAGTCCTGGACATGGATCTTCTTCGGCATCGTTCCGCTGGCGCTGGCGGCTGCCGGGCTTCTGCTGATCGCGCAAGCCCCGATGCCCGCACGAGGCGCGCGGCGGCCGTTCGACTGGATCGGCTTCTGCCTGATTTCGATTGCGCTTTTCTGCTTCACCTACGTGTTCAGCCAGGGCAGCCGGTGGGACTGGTTCGAAGAGCCCCGGATCCTGTGGCTGGCCGTGATCGGTACAGCCACGCTTCTGGCCTTTCTCGGTCAGCAGGTGCTCGCCAAAGCACAGGGCCTGTTGGACTTTATCCTGTTCGAAACGGAGGATTTCTGCTTCGCCTTCATCGTCAGTTTCGTCGCCGGCGCCGCATTGTTCGGGAGCGCGTTCCTGATCCCGTCCTTTGCCGTGTCCGTCCTTGCCTTCACGCCGACAGACGCCGGGCAGCTCCTGTTGCCGAGCGGTGCGCTCTTCATCGGCGCGCTCCTCATCGCAGCCTTTCTCATGCAGCTCCGCCGTGTTCCTCCGGTCGCCACCGTGCCCTTCGGCATCCTGATGATCATGGCGGCGATGTGGATGCTGTCCGGATCGACCAGCGAAAGCGGCGCGGGCGACATGATGGCTGCCCTCCTTTTGCGCGGTGCCGGCCTTGGCTTCCTTTTCCTGTCTATCACCCTGATCGCCTTCAGCAATCTCAACAGCCGCAATCTCGCCTCCGGCATCGGCCTCTTCAATACGGGCCGCCAGCTCGGCGGCCTCATAGGGGTCGGCGCACTCCAGACGCTTATCGAGCACAACGTCTCCCACAACCTCGCAGTCCTCGGCGCCAGTGTCACCGCAGGAGCCCCCAGGGTCGCCGAGCGGCTGACGACCACCGCTGCCATGCTGACGGCAAAAGGGATGGACGCGGCTGCCGCAAGCCGCGGGGCGGCGAACCTCCTCGGCCGGGCCGTGGCAGGTCAGTCTACCGTGATCGCCTTCGACACCGCCTTCAACGCGATCGCCCTCCTCTTCATCATCGCCGCCCCTGTGCTGGTCGGCATCAAGATCGGCCTCTCGCGCTATGCGAAAGCGCGTGCTGAAAAAGGCCGCGCCGGTGTGGCGGCCAGGCCATCGGGTCACCGGACCTTTCCGTCCAAGCGCGTCTCGGCATCATAAAGGTCTCGCTTTTCGAGACATCGTCAGTTACCCGTACCGTCGAGATCAGCTCGTTCAGTTCCAATGCAATCATGTCCCTCGCACCGTTGGTGAAGACCGAACGCGTGGGTTCTTTCGAAAGCACCTGTCGAACTGAAGACGGAGAATTGCGATGACGAGTGCACAAGAAGAGACTGTCTCTCGGGCTGGAAGCCGGATCGACAGCAAGCGCGTCCGGCAATTCGCTCTGCGCATGACGTCCTGGCCGAGCGAAACCGGCACGCCGGGTGAAGCATCCTTCGCGGATCGCCTCCATGGTCTTCTTGGCGAACTCCCCTATTTTCGGGCGCATCCGCAGGACCTGCGCCTCGTCGCAAGTCACGGCGAACCGCTGACCCGCAATGTCGTTGCGCTCGTTCGCGGCACGGGTAAGCGAACGCTGGTCATGGCCGGCCACTTCGACACGGTTTCGACCGACAACTATCACGAGCTCAAGGCCCTCGCATGCGACAGCCTGGCGCTCAAGGATGCACTCATCGAAAGCCTGTCGGCGCGCACCGACCGATCCGAACAGGAAGAGCGGGCCTTGCAGGATCTGGCGAGTGGCGACTTCCTCCCCGGCCGCGGTCTGCTCGACATGAAGAGCGGACTCGCCGTGGCCATCGCCTGTCTCGAACAATTCGCGGCCGACACGGACCGACAGGGCAATCTCATGCTGGTCGCCACCCCCGACGAGGAACGCGAAAGCCGGGGAATGCGATCGCTCCGGGACGCGTTGCCCGATCTGGTCAGGGATTTCGACATCGAAATCGCCGGGGGCATCAACCTCGACGTGACCTCGGATCAGGGCGACGGCAGCGAAGGACGGGCCGTTTACGCCGGCACGATCGGCAAGCTTCTACCCTTTGCCCTGGTGATCGGCTGCAGTTCTCATGCGAGCTATCCGTTCGAAGGGGTGAGCGCACAGGCCATCGCGGCTGGGATCCTGGCACGCCTGGAAGGGAACGCCTCTCTGGCGGATCGAGACGACAACGACATCTCGCCGCCGCCGATCTGCCTCGAGGCGAAGGATCTGCGCGACGGTTACGAAGTGACGACGCCGGAGCGTTTCTGGATAGCTTTCAACTGGCTCTACCATTCGATGACGGCGGACGCACTCTTTGCGCGCTTCCGAGAGGAAGTGCTGACCGGGGCGAACGAGGCCGTCGAGAAGTTTGCGGCACAGTCGGCGGAATACGGCAAGCTCGTCGGCGGAAGTGCGGGCGCCATACCGGCGAGGCCGCGCCTCCTGTCGTTCAAGGAATTGCGGACGGCGGCAGCACGCGTCTTCGGAGACGGCTTTGAAGCCTTCTATGCCGAGAAGGAACGAGAATTCTCTCAGAGCGACAATCCGCTCGTCGCTACGCGGCAACTGACGGAGTGGCTGGTCGGTCTCGCGCGCCTTTCCGGCCCCGCCATCGTCATCGGCTTCTCCGGCCTGCAGTATCCGCCCAACCATCTGCGCCTGACCGAAGGGAACGACCGCTCCCTTCATCAGGCGATCGAGAAAGCCCGTGCCGGTCTTGGCAACGATCCCGCGCGAAGCCTCGTCTGGAAGCCGCATTTCTACGGAATCTCGGACATGAGTTTCCTCGGGCTTGCCGCAAGCGGCAGCCAGGTCGTTTCGGACAACACCCCGATCGCGCGCCTGGTCGATCGGCCACCCGAGAACGCGCTGCGGTTCCCGACAGTCAATCTCGGGCCTTGGGGACGAGAGTTCCACCAGAAGTTCGAGCGCGTCCATGAACCCTATGCCTTCGGGGTTCTCCCGGATATCGTCTCCGAAATCGCCAGGACCTTTCTCGGCGACCCCGCTCACCGAAACTGACGCTGCACGCAGGTCGGCAGGAAATCGTCAGCCAACCCTCGCGAGGATTCCCGCCGCGCGACAGCAAGCCTTTGGGAATATTCTGCTTTCTCGCGCGGATCTCCACCGGCCCCTGGGGCCGACCCGAGGACTTTGCCGGCCCGCCGGTCAGGAACTGTACCGCGGCCCTGTTTGCTCCTATGTTCCGGGTGGCAGCGGAGCCAAAGCTGCGCCATGCCCCCGTGCCGACAGTGGTACGCCCGCCCAAGGAGCCCGATACATGATAGATGGTGCCTCAAACGCCGCGCCGCGGATAAACGGCCTTCCCGCGCTTTTCGATCTGAGCGGCCGGACTGCCCTTATTACCGGATCGAGCGGCGGGCTCGGCCTCACCATGGCGCGCGCTCTTTGCGAGGCGGGGGCGTCAGTCATCCTCAACGGTCGCGACGAGGCGCGCCTTGCCGGTGCACGGGCGGAACTCGAAGAGCACGGCTTCACCGTGGGAGCCTCGGCTTTCGACGTCACCAAGTCGGCCGAGATCGGCCAAGCGGTGGCCGATATTCTCGTCGAGCGAGGCCGTATCGACATTCTGGTCAACAATGCCGGAATACAGCACCGCACGCCGCTTCACGAATTCCCGGAAGACGCCTTCAGGCGCGTCATCGAAACCAATTTGACGAGTGCCTTTCTCGTCGGCCAGGCGGTCGTTCAGGGGATGATCGAACGCCGCGAGGGGACGATAATCAATATCTGTTCGGTGCAGAGCGAACTCGCGCGTCCCTCGATCGCGCCCTATGCTGCTTCTAAAGGCGGGCTGAAAATGCTGACCAAGGGCATGGCGCTCGACTGGGGCCGCTACGGCATCCGCGTCAACGGGCTTGCGCCGGGCTACTTCAAGACGGAACTGAACAGTGCGCTGGTTTCGGACGAGAAGTTCTCGACATGGCTCGAGCAGAGAACGCCGCTTGGCCGCTGGGGCGATACCGGCGAGCTGGCAGGGGCCGCCGTATTCCTGGCATCGGCCGCATCGAGCTTCGTCACCGGTCACATCCTCTACGTCGACGGTGGCATCACCAGCTGCCTTTGAAACGGGCGTTTTTGCAGCGAGCAGCGTGCTTCCAGCCATATCCCACAGCATTTTTGCATACGCCTGCAAAATAGCTTGCATACGTATGCAGAATACATATGATGCACTAAACGACGCCGAGGATGTTGGGAGCAGACGCGGCGCCTGGAACGAAAACGCCGTCAAGAAAGAAGGTGGGAACATGAGAAAACCGGCATTATTCGCGTCAACCGCTGCCATCATTCTGGCAGGTCTTGGCACAGTTCAGCCTGCCAGGGCGGAATGCGGCATAGAAAAAGGCACGGTGCGCATTCTTTCGAACGACTTCGAGGCGCTGCGTCTTGTCGCGTCGGAGGCCGAGAAATGCGCCTCTGCGACCGTCAAGGTCAGCAAGAACCAGACGAGCGAGCACAAGAACCTGCAGGTGCCCGCGCTAACGACGAATCCGGCGCAATACACCGTCGCCGTCATCGCCAACAACTCGATCGTTCCACTGTTGAATGAGGGTCTTCTGCGCCCGCTGGACGACCTAGTCGCCAAATACGGCCAGGATCTCCAGCCGACCCAGC
The DNA here is from genome assembly GCF_042436655.1 of Sinorhizobium sp. P24N7. Classification (NCBI taxonomy): domain Bacteria; kingdom Pseudomonadati; phylum Pseudomonadota; class Alphaproteobacteria; order Hyphomicrobiales; family Rhizobiaceae; genus Sinorhizobium; species Sinorhizobium sp. P24N7. Next base: position 156,317 of record NZ_JBHMIW010000001.1, read on the forward strand.
TTATCAAGCTCGACGGCAAGATCATGGCGGTCGCCTTCATGGGCAACTCCCAGCACCTCTTCTTCCGCAAGGACATTCTGGAAAAGGCGGGGCTTCAACAGCCGAAGTCCTACGAGGATATTCTCGCGGCGGCCAAGGCGATCAAGGATAAGGGTCTCATGGACTATCCGCTCGCCGCCTCCAACAAGGCCGGCTGGGACCTCGCCGCCGAATTCGTCAACATGTATCTCGGTTACGGCGGGGAGCTCTTCGAAGCGGGTTCGGCAGCCCCGACCATCAACAACGAAAAGGGCCTCGCCACGCTGAAGACCATGAAGGCGATGACCGAGTACATGAACCCCGACTTCATGACCTACAATGCCGACGAGATCGTCAAGGGCTATGCGGCCGGAAAGACGGCGATCATCAACGGTTGGGGGTCGCTTGCCGGCGGCGTGATCGACCCGGCAAAGACCCCGGCGGAGATTGCCGACAACACGGTTCTCGCCGCCGCGCCTACCGTTGGAGGCGGCTCGACCCCTGCGGCGGCGCTCTGGTGGGACGGCTTCTCCATCGCCAAGAACATCTCCGACGAGGATGCAGAAGCATCCTTCCGTGCCATGGTCTACGGCGTCCGACCGGAGGTCGGTCAGAAGCATCCGGCTCTTGCGACCTGGTTGACTAAGGGATACGAGCCCGGTCCAAATGCGGTCGGCGTGCTTGCAACGGCAAATGGCGGCGCGAAGCCCTATCCGATGCTGCCCTATATGGGCCTGCTGCACTCCGCTCTCGGTTCCGAACTGGCAGAGTTCATGCAGGGACGCGAAAGCGCCGAGGAGGCGCTGAAGGATGTAGAGGCATCCTACAGCGCGGCCGCCAGAGAGGGCGGATTCCTCAAATAACGCACACGGAGCGCCGCTTCGCGCGCGCTCCGTGGCCAGTCGGAATTCCCGCCTCGTGGGACGAGATGCAACATGCAAAATGAGCAAGGAGAGGGCGCATGCCTCACAAGGCTTTCTTTGCCTTCATCATGCCGTCGCTGCTGGCGATGCTGCTCTTCATCGCCTTGCCGATCGTCTCGGTCGCGGTGCAGTCGCTCTACGTCCAGCACGAGCGGATCGTGACCGAAGTCGAGACCTGCGCTCCCTTCGCCGGCTGCACCACGGAAACGCGCGTGGACGCCGAGGCGACCGAAAAGCTGCGCCATGCCGAGCCGCTCGGCCGCTTCAACGGCTTCGGCACCTATCTCGACCGCAATCACCTGGCCACCGCCGAAATCGGCGCGATCCTGTCGGACAATGCGGGCTTCGCCGATATCGCTTCGCGCATCTACAACCTGCCTTTCTACAGGGCACTCGCCTTCACCCTGACCTACACCTTCGTGGTCACGCCGCTGGCCATGCTGCTCGGCTTCTGCATCGCGCTCGGGGTGAACGCCATTCCGCCGTTCTACAAGGGGCCGGTCATCTTCTTCTCGCTGCTACCCATGATCGTGACTCCGCTCGTCGGCGCGCTGATCCTTTACTGGATGTCGTCGCCGCAGGGCATCCTCGGCGCGACGCTGCAATCGTTGCTGAACGATCCGACATTGTCTCTGAAATCCTCGGCGGTCCTGACCTGGGCCACCCTTCTCGTCTACGGCATCTGGCACAATGCACCGTTCTCTTTCGTCGTCTTCTATGCCGGCCTGCAAACCGTGCCGCACGATACGCTCGAATCCGCGATGATCGACGGCGCCAACCGGTGGGAGCGCATCCGTTTCGTCGTCATTCCACATCTGATGCCGCTCGCCACCTTCGTCGCGCTGGTGCAGCTAATGGACAATTTCCGCGTCTTCGAACCGATCGTCGGCTTCAGCGCCGAGGCAAATGCGACCTCGCTCTCGTGGTCGATCTTCAACGACCTGCGCGGCCAAGTCGATCAGCTCTTCGGCTCGGCCGCGGCCACCTCGATGCTGACCATAATCGGCGTCGTGATCCTGCTATCGCCGGTGCTCGTGCGCACCCGGCGCGAATTCAACCGTCGATGAGGTGCAGCAGCGATGATTGTCAAAAAACGCAGAAGGCCCCTGCCGCTGACGGTCCTTTCCACCACCTTCGTGCTGCTCTGGGTGTTGATGGCGGCTTTTCCCTTCATCTGGACGGTCTGGGGATCGTTCAAGGTCGAGCAGGATTTTTTCTCGCGCGACAGCTGGTGGTTTGCCATCGAGGGCACACGCACAATCGCCCAGACCGGTTCCGCCTTTACCGGCGACGGCTATTACGGCGCCTGGGTGCTGCGCGACTTCTTCTCCTCGGTCCTCAATACGATCATCGTCACGGTGTCCGTTGTCGTCATCTCGCTTACCTTCGGCACGCTCGGCGGCTACGCGCTGGCGCGCTCCGGCTACCGTTATACCTTCTGGCTGCTGATGCTGGCCCTGGTGTTCCGCGCCATGCCGCACATCACGCTGGTCTCTGGCTATCTGCTGCCCTTTTTCGAAATGAACATCTGGGGCCATCTGCCAACCGCCATCATCGTGCTGGTGGCGATCAACCAGCCTTTCACCCTCTGGATGCTGCATTCGTTTTTCCTGTCGATCCCCAAGGATCTCGACGAAAGCGCGATGGTCGACGGTTGCTCACGGTTTCAGGCTTTCCGCATGGTGGTGATCCCCGTCATGTGGCCAGGCGTGATCACAACGGGCCTGTTCTCCTTCCTGCTTGCCTATAACGATTTCGCCGTCACCGCGATGCTCCTGTCGCAGCCCAACCAGACGATGGTGCCGAAAATCGCGAGCTTCCTCGGGACGATACAGCAGGAGGGCAACGTCATGTTCGCTGTCGCAGCCGTCGTTTCCGCGACCGCACCGCTCTTCGTGCTGGTCATGTTCTTCCAACGTCAGATCGTCAGCGGGCTTACCGCGGGCGCAGTCAAGGGATAATCGCAATGGCTGAAATCCGCCTGAAGAACGTGTCGAAGCGTTGGCACAATTTCGTCGGTGTTAACAATTTCGATCTCGACATCGCCGACCGGGAGTTCCTGGTGCTGCTCGGGCCGTCCGGCTGCGGAAAGACGACGACGATGCGCATGATCGCCGGGCTCGACGACATCAGCGAAGGCGAGATCTGGCTCGGCGACCGCATAGTCAACAATCTGGAGCCAAAGGATCGGGACATCTCGATGGTTTTCCAGAGCTATGGCCTCTATCCCAACATGACCGTCTACGAGAACATTCGTTTTCCGTTACGCGTACGCAAGGTCCCGAAGGAACTGCACCACGAGAAGGTCATGCAGGCCGCCCGCATGGTCGAGTTGGTGGATTTCCTGGAGCGCCGGCCTGCAGCCCTCTCCGGAGGTCAGCGGCAGCGCGTCGCGCTCGGGCGCGCCATCGTGCGCCAGCCGGCAGCCTTCCTGATGGACGAACCGCTCTCGAATCTTGATGCAAAGCTTCGCGTCTCGACGCGTGCTCAGATCAAGAACCTGCAGCACACGCTGAAAGTCACGACGATCTACGTCACTCATGACCAGATCGAGGCGATGACGCTTGCCGATCGGGTGGTAGTGATGAACAAGGGCGTCATCCAGCAGGTGGGCACTCCGACGGATATCTATGACAATCCCGCCAATACGTTCGTTGCGTCCTTCATAGGCTCGCCGGCGATGAACCTTGTCTCCGGCGACATCGACAACGGCACTTTCCGAGGGCCGGGCATCACCGTCGGCGGTCTGCAGACGAATGTGAGGGGCCCGGTGACGCTCGGCTTCCGCGCCGAGGACGCTTCGCTCGTTTCCGAGGGCGGCGAGTTCGGCGCCGAGGTCTATTCGATGGAGCTTCTCGGCGAAGCCACCATGGCAAGCTTCCGAATCGGCGACCAGCTCGTCTCCATCAAATCCGGCAAGGAATACCGCGCCGAGATCGGCGATGTCGTGCATGCGGCGATTCCCGCCTCGATCTGCCACCTGTTCGATACCGATACGGGTGTGCGGATCGCGCGGACACCCGGAAACTGAAACATACGATCGGCATGCGGTTTCGCATGGCCGGAATGTCCCAAGGGAAGGAACAACATGACGGTGACCTACCTCAAGCGCGGCAAGCCCGAGGCCCAGCGATCGGAGGAAGACGCGAAGGTTCGCGCGATCGTCGAAGCGACACTGAAGGACATCGCGACGCGAGGCGATCAAGCGGTTCGGGAACTTTCGGAGAAGTTCGACGGATTTTCGCCGCCGTCCTTCCGGCTGAGCCACTCCGAGATCGAGGCCGCGATGTCCAAGGTCTCTGCCCGCGACATGGCTGATATCGATTTCGCCCAGAAACAGATCCGCCGCTTCGCCGAAGCCCAGCGTGCTTCGATGAAGGACATCGAGGTCGAGACGATCCCGGGCGTGATCCTGGGGCATCGCAACATTCCCGTGCAGTCGGTCGGTTGCTACGTGCCCGGCGGCAAGTTCCCGATGGTCGCCTCCGCCCATATGTCGGTGCTGACGGCTGCGGTCGCGGGCGTGCCACGCATAGTTGCCTCCGCACCCCCGCAGAAGGGTGAGCCGCACCCGGCGATCGTGGCGGCGATGCACAAGGCCGGTGCCCACGAGATCTACGTGCTAGGAGGCATGCAGGCGGTGGGCGCGATGGCACTCGGCACCGAGACGATCGACCCGGTCGACATGCTGGTCGGCCCTGGCAATGCCTTCGTCGCCGAAGCCAAGCGGCAGTTGTACGGGCGCGTCGGCATCGATCTCTTCGCCGGCCCGACCGAGACAATGGTAATCGCCGACGAGACGGTCGACGCCGAGCTGTGCGCAACCGACCTGCTTGGCCAGGCCGAACACGGCTACAATTCGCCTGCGGTGCTCGTTACCAACTCGCACGATCTCGCCCACCGGACCATTGTGGAGATCGATCGCATCCTTGCGATCCTGCCGACGGCGGAAACCGCAGGTGCCTCCTGGCGCGATTACGGCGAGGTCATACTGTGCGATACCTATGAGGAAATGCTCGATGTCGCCAACGACCTCGCCTCCGAGCATGTGCAGGTCATGACTGATCGTGACGATTGGTTCCTGGAGAACATGCACTCCTACGGTGCGCTCTTCCTTGGACCCCGAACCAATGTCGCCAATGGCGACAAGGTAATCGGCACCAATCACACTCTGCCGACCAGGAAGGCCGGCCGTTATACGGGCGGCCTCTGGGTCGGCAAATTCCTGAAGACGCATTCCTACCAACGGGTACTGACGGACGAAGCCGCAGCGGAGATCGGCGCCTATTGCTCGCGCCTGTGCCTTCTGGAAGGCTTCGTCGGCCATGCCGAACAGGCAAATGTCCGGGTTCGCCGCTATGGCGGGCGCAGCATCGGTTACGGGGAGGGCGCGGCGCTTGAATAGATCGCTTCACACAACCCACGGCGTGGGCCCGCGCGTGCCCGCCCCGGCGATGCAGCAAGGGAGGCTTCTGCATTGATCCTGCCCCGCACGCCTTCCTTCCGCCTGGACGACAAACGTGCCCTGATCGCTGGAGCTTCGTCGGGCATCGGCTTCGGTTGCGCTGTCGCGCTCGCGGAGGCGGGCGCCCATGTGGTACTATCGGCGCGCTCGCTGGAGAGGCTTGCCGAAGCGGTGGAGGCGATCCGCGCCGAGGGGTTCTCGGCCGAAACCCTGGTGCTCGATGTCGCCAATGTCGAGGCGACCGAGGCTGCAATCGCGCGCCACGGACCGTTCCATGTTCTGGTCAACAGTGCGGGCACCGCCCGCCATGGCCCGGCGGAGGATACGGCTCCGGCGGACTTCGACGCGGTCTTCGCGCTCAATGTGCGCGGCGCCTATTTCCTCACGCGGGCTGTCGCCAAGGGGTTGATTGCCGCCGGCGAGCCGGGCTCGCTCATCAACATTTCCTCGCAGATGGCCCATGTCGGCGGCATCGACAGGGCCGTCTACAGCGCCACGAAACACGCCGTCGAGGGCTTCACCAAATCAATGGCGATCGAGTGGGGCCCGAAGGGCATTCGGGTCAATACGATCTGCCCGACATTCATTCGCACGCCGCTGACGGAGCAGACCTTTTCCCGACCCGAGCGGGTCCAGTGGATAAAGGAGAAAATCAAGCTCGGGCGCCTCGGGCGCGTGGAAGACATTATGGCTGCCGTCACCTATCTTGCGAGCGATGCCTCGGCGATGGTGACGGGGACCGCGCTGATGGTTGATGGGGGGTGGACAGCGGACTGATGGCAAACGAGAAGGTCACCTCGAACGATGTTGCCCGCCTGGCGGGGGTAAGCCAATCGGCCGTGTCGCGCTACTTCACGCCGGGGACGTCCGTTTCGAAAAAGACGGCGGAGAAGATCAGGGCGGCTGCCGAAGAGCTCCGCTACCGGCCGAACGTGCTCGCCCGATCGCTGATCACGGGCCGCAGCCGCATCATCGGCCTCGTCGTCGCCTATCTGGAAAATTACTTCTACCCGGAGGTAGTCGAGCGTCTGTCGAAGGCGTTGCAGGACCAGGGCTATCATGTGCTGGTCTTCATCTCCTCGATCGCGTCTGAGAACGTCGACCAGATTACCCAGGAAATCCTCGATTATCAGGTGGACGGCATCGTGCTCGCCTCGGCGAACATGTCCTCTGAGCTGGCAGCGCGCTGCCACGCCTCCGGCGTGCCGATCGTGCTGTTCAACCGCCTGCAGGACGACCAGCGGCTCTCGGCCGTCACTTCGGACAACCGCGGCGGGGGCCGCCAGCTGGCGGAATTGCTCGTTTCACTTGGCCACAGACGCTGCGGCTACATCGCAGGCTTCGAGGGCGCCTCGACGCAGCGCGACCGCGAACAGGGATTTCGCGAAGGGCTGGAGGCGGCGGGGCTCGCGCTCTTTGCACGCGAGGTCGGCAACTTCCGCTATGAAGAGGCGCAGTCGGCGGCCCGACGCATGTTTGCAGGACCGGAGCGGCCCGAAGCCGTCTTCGTCTGCAACGATCATATGGCCTTCGCCGTAATGGACGTGCTGCGCTTCGAACTGGGACTGCGCGTTCCCGACGATGTCTCCGTCGTCGGCTTCGACGATGTGCCGCCGGCGCGCTGGCCCGCCTACGACCTGACGACGATCCGCCAGAACGTCGACCACATGGTCGCCGAGACGGTGGCCACGCTCATGCAGAACATCAAAGAGGGGGAGGGGGCCGCGCGCCGCATCGCCCTTGATGGCGCCCTGGTCCTGCGCGGCTCGACCCGCGCAAAAGCGCAGACAGGAGAGACACGCTAGCCACATCGCCCGGCTCTGGAGGGCGAAGCCATGACCGCAATCTATTTTGCATACGTATGAAAGGCATTACAAATGCACATCTCCCAGACGGAAATGGAAAAGCGCATCGTTCGCTATGGCGAATTGAAACCATGCCGAACCGCCTTCATCGACGCTCATACGCCGGGCTCGAACCAGAAGGAAAACTTCACCATAATCGGGGGCGGCGTCTCGGAAAGCGCTGACCAGCACGTCCATATCAAGGACACGCCCGGCTTCAACATCGGGGCTGCCGGCCAGCCGCCGAAGTGCCGCAATTCGCTGCATTCGCACCGCACGGCCGAAGTCTTCTTCGTGCTCAAGGGTCGCTGGCGCTTCTTTTGGGGGCGCTGGGGCAAGGCCGGCGAGGTCGTGCTCGAAGAGGGCGACATCTTCAACATTCCGACCGGCATCTTCCGCGGCTTCGAGAACATCGGTACGGACTACGGGATGATAATGGCCATACTCGGCGGCGACGACGCCGGCGGCGGCGTGATCTGGGCGCCGCAGGTGATCGAGGATGCCAAGGATCACGGTTTGGTTCTCGGCGAAAACGGCAAGCTCTACGATACCAAGAAGGGTCAGTCGCTGCCCGATGGCATCAAGCCGATGCCGCTTCTGACGGAGGAAGAGCTGAGGGCCTTCCCGGAAACGCCGGTTCAGGACGTGGTACGCGACTATGTCGCCCGTTACTGGGATCTGATGGCGCTGGCGCAGAAGGCGCCGGCAAAGGTGATCGGCGAGAAGGCGCTGTTGCGCGACAAGCCGGGCTTCGAGGTCGAACTGCTCACGCGCGGCTCGATTCCGGAAGAGGCCTATGTGAACGAACGTCACGAGGTGCTGATGGTCATGGGCGGCCATTGGAAGCTCGCCTGGGACGGCGGCCAATCCGTGCTGGCGCCGGGCGACACCTGCGCCGTTCCGCCGGGCCTCAAGCGCAGCCTCGCGCCCGCAATGACCGGCGAGGCGAGCCTCTACCGCGTCGTCTCGACCGGCGACCAGGCCGGCCAGACCTGGCGCGGCTGATCTCCAGTGAAGGGCGGCGGGCCGCCCTTCATTACCCCTGAGGTTGCGGCTCGAGGCCCAGATTACCGGAGGAAAAGACTTGGACGACGAACTCCTGTCCCTGCTGCGCATGGTCGACACGCCCACCGTCTGCAACGCGGTCGAGGTGGCGCAGGGCAAGCGCGGCTTTGACGCTTTTACCCGCGGCACGGTCGTCAGTTCGGCTCCGGCGTCCCCGCCGGTCGTCGGATATGCGCGCACAGCGAAGATAGCCGCCGCCGCGCCTCCGAGCGAGGACCCGGCCATTATAAGGGCGCGGCGCATGGACTACTACCGCCACATGGCGAGCGGCGGTCCGCCTTCAGTCGCCGTCGTCGAGGATACGGATTTTCCCCATTGCGTCGGTGCCTTCTGGGGCGAGATCAACGCGACCGTCCACCGAGGGCTCGGCCTTTCCGGCGTGCTGACCAATGGCGTCATGCGCGATCTTGGAGACGTGCCCGAGGACTTCCCGATGATCGCCGGCTCGATCGGACCCAGCCATGCCTTCGTGCATGTGGAGGCGATCGGCGTCCCGGTCACCGTCTTCGGCCTGACGGTTGCGCCGGGCGATCTCGTTCACGCGGACCGCCACGGCGCAGTCGTGGTGCCGCAGGACGTCCTTCCCGTGCTTGCGGCCTCGATCGCGAAGCTCCGCGCCACTGAGCGGCTGATCCTGGAGCCCGCTCGACAGGAAGGCTTCAATCTCGCAAAATTCGAGGAAGCCTGGGCGCGGTTCGAGGCTGCCCGGACCTGACTGGAGCACGCCATGGCACATTCCGAATCCACGCGGCCGACCCTGTCCATCATCCGGAAGCGGGCCCGCGTCCTCGGCATCTCGATTGCAGCCGAGCGGGAGGCACCCGTTCTGGCCGGTGCGGTGCATCTTCATGGTGCGGCGCAACGCCTGGACCACATCGCAGGCGATGACGAAGCGCCGCCGGAGGCTGACGGCCGATGACGGAGAACCCAGCCGACCTCCCGATCCCGGAGGCTGCCGCGCGGCTTCGTGACGGAAGCTTGACCTCCGTGGCGCTGACCGAAGCGCATCTCGACCGAATTGTGGAGCGGGACGGCGCCTATCATGCATTCCTGCATGTGGCTGCGGAAAGCGCGCTCGCCGCGGCGGCGCGGGCCGACGAGGCCTTCGAGCGCGGCGAGGATCGGGGTGCGCTGCACGGCATCCCTGTTGCCGTCAAGGATCTCTTCGACACGGCGGATATGCCGACGACTTATGGCTCGGATCTATATGTCCGGCAAATCCCGGCCGAGGATGCGGAGGTGGTCCGTCGACTGAGGCTGGGCGGTGCCGTCCTGATCGGCAAACTGGAAACCTACGAATTCGCGATGGTCGGCCCGGTCTTCGACCGGTCCTTTCCACCGGCCGCCAACCCCTGGGACGTGCGGCGCTTTACCGGCGGCTCGTCATCCGGTTCGGCAGCGGCGGTCGCCGGCGGCCTGCTGCGCACGTCCGTCGCCTCCGATACGGGAGGTTCGGTGCGCAGCCCTGCCGCCTATTGCGGCGCTGTCGGCTTCAAGCCGACTTGTGGCCGCATACCCATGCGCGGTGTCTTTCCGCTTTCGCCGAGCATGGACCACGTTGGTTTCGTCAGCGCCTCGGTGGCCGAAGCGGCGATCACCTTCGACGCTGTCGCGGACCCTCCAGGTAGGGACGGTAATCCTGCCGCCGCGTGCCTGGGCAGGCCCTTGACGGGATTGCGCATCGGCTATGCTCGCGAATGGTTTGCCGGTGATCCGGAGACCCTACCGGCGCTTCTCGAGGCCGTCGACGGAGCCGCATCGCTCTTGTCGCTACTCGGCGCGAGGATCGAGGAGGTGACACTGCCAGCCGCGGCAGATTTCGAGGCCGTCGGCGCCGTCATCATCCATGCCGAGGCCTTCGAGGCGCACCGGCGGCAGCTTGCCGAGGCCGGCGACCGCTACAGCCGCAAGGTCTTCCAGAACATCGTGTCGGGCCTCTGCTTGACGCCGGAGGATATTTCCCGGGCTCGTCAGGCTGCCGCGCGCCTGCGCAATCGGATCGACCGCACGGCGTTCGCGGACTTCGATGCGATCCTGACGGCAACGACGCTGACGCCGGCGATACCCTTTGCCGATTTTACCGGGGATGCGGCGCGGTGGACACCCATGCGCACGATCGCCTTCAATGTCACGGGCCACCCCGCCCTCTCGGTCCCTTGTGGCTTTGCCGGCGGCCTCCCGCTCGGGCTTCAGCTTGCCGCCCGGGCAGGGGGCGAGGCGACCCTTTGCCAGATCGGCCATGCCTATGAAGAGGCGAGCGACTTCGCCGCGTCCAAGCCGCCGCGACTGTGGTCCAATTCCGGAGTTTAGAGCACTTCTTCGCTCCGAAATGACGCCTGCCGGCACGAAGGTTAGCGGGCAGCCAGCGACGCCGCGTTCGTCCAGGCACTGATGCGTGGCGAGCTTGCGTCACACAGGAAGAGGCATCCGGGAGGTTCGAAAATGTCCAAGCACAAAGTCTATTGCATACGTATTCAAAATCTGCCAATCATTTTTCAGGCACGGCCTCACAATCTTACTTGGCTACCCCTGGAGGCCGGATCGTGATGGCGAAGCGAGCAATCTCTCCGGGCGACCCGACAATGAAGACTTCTCAGTCAATCGACGATCCGCGACCGCCGCTCCTGCTTTTGCCGGGCACAGCCTGCGACCGCCGGGTGTTTGCTCCGCTGATCGAAAGGCTTGGCGATTACCCGGTTCTGATAGGCAGTATGGGCGGCGCCCGCACCATGGCGGCGCTGGCCGAGGCCATTCTTGCGGACGCGCCGCCCTATTTTCTGCTCGCCGGCTTTTCCCTTGGAGGTATTTGTGCGCTCGAGATGGTAGCACAGCAGCCGAAACGGATCGGCAAGCTCGCCCTGATGGACACGACGGCGCGTCCGGATCCGCCCGCCAATGCGGCGGTGCGGCGCAAGGCGGTCGCGGATGCGCGCGAAAAGGGCATGGACGGCTTCATCCTCGATGCCTGGCCGCGGCTGGTGGCGCCCGCGAATGTCCATGATACGGGCTTGCGCGACACGATCGTCGCCATGGCACGCGACTGCGGCCCCGACCGGCTTTCCGAACAGGCAGACGTCGCCATAAACCGCGCGGACAGCCGCCCGAGGCTTGCTTCCATCACGCAGGCGACACTGGTGCTTGCCGGAGAGGACGAGGAAGTATGCCCGCTCGATGCGCAACGGGAGCTCGCCGCCGGCATTGCCGGCGCGGAGCTCCACCTCATCGCGGATGCCGGCCATTTCGCACCGCTTGAGAACCCCGAACCCGTGGCGCTCGTCATGAAGCGCTGGCTTGCAGCCGTTTCCGCCCCCCTATCGTAACCCTACGGAATTCCAATGGAAGGACATCTCATGAGCGACGACACTACCAAGGCAGCAAAAGCCATGGCGCAGAGCCAGCGAAAGGAGCCGGTGGAGCAGGTTCTGCAGGTCGAGCGCCGCGACTACACCGAACTCGCCCCGGTCGACCGCCCCCGCAGCCAGTCGCTCGACGGTTTCGATGAGATATACACTGATATCGTCGACTACATCGTACGATGCACCCATCGGATCTGGGACGAGCGCGATATCGGTCTGATCTACACGCACTACACCCACAACTGTGTCCTCTACGGCACCCTCGGCACCATCTACAATCGCGAGGACGTTGTCCGCGACACGATCCAGCGGCTCGTGTCGCTGCCGGAGCGGCGCGGCATGGCCACCCAGGTGCTCTGGCGCGGCAACGATGTCGAGGGGTTCTACACGTCGCATCTCGTCACCGGTTCTGGCCGGCATACGCAATCTGGTCATTTCGGGCCGCCCACCGGCCGCACCTTCGTGGCGCGCACGATCGCCGACTGCATGATCCACCGCAACAAGATCTATCGCGAATGGGTGGTCGCCGACACGATGGCTATCATCAAGCAGCTCGGTCTCGATCCCCATGCCTTTGCCGAAAAGCTTGCCCGGTCCTCGTTCGACAAAGGGCTCCTCTCGCTCGATATCGGCGAGAACCGCCGTCTGCTCGGTCAATATCCGCCCGAGGCGGAAGCGGACGTCTCGCTCGCGCATAACGATATCGAAGCCTATACGCTGCGCTGGCTCCACGAGATGTTCAACGGGCGCATGTTCGGAAAGATCAAGGATGTCTACGCCCCGACCTGCCAATATCACGGCCCGCTGATGAAGGAGCTCTACGGGGGCGCAGCCGTCACCCACCAGCATCTTGGCCTTATCGGGTCGATTCCCGATGCCGCCTACACGGCGCAGCACATCTGCTCAAACCCCTGCGAGGAAGGCGGCGTCAAGGTCGCGGTGCGTTGGCTGATGGAAGGTCATCACCTTGGCTACGGTATTCTTCAGGATCTCGGCGAACCGACAGGTGCCCGACTGCAGGTCATGGGCATGACCCATTACCACTACAAGGACGGGAAGATCGTCGACGAATGGAATGTCTATGACGAGCTTTCGCTGCTCGTACAGGTCAAGCTTGCCGCATTGGCTCGCCAGTCGGGCGCTGCGGATGCATCGCAGGCTTACAGGGACAGCTAGACTAATCCCGCAGCGACACCCATACCGGCGCGTGGTCGCTCGCTCCTTCGAGCGCACGGATCTCCCGGTCGATGCCGGCGCCGGTCAGGCGGCGCCGGAGCTTGCGGCTCAAGAGAATGTGGTCGAGGCGAAGGCCGGCGTCGCGCTGCCAGCGGTTGCGGCGGTAGTCCCAGAAAGTGAAGAGCTGATCTTTCGGGTGGATCTTGCGCAGCGCGTCGAGCCAGCCCTGATCGACAAGGCTCCGGAAGGCTGCGCGGCTTTCCGGCTGGACGAGGGCGTTGTCGTCGTAGGAGCGGGTCGGATAGATGTCGCGCGGTTCCGGAACGATGTTGTAGTCGCCGGCGAACACCACCGGCACCCCCGTCTCGAGCAGCGCGGCGGCATGCTGGTTGAAGCGCAGGTGCCAGGCGAGCTTGTAGTCGAATTTCGGCCCGGGCTGCGGATTTCCGTTGGGCGCATAGAGCGACGCGATCAGGATGCCGTTCACCGCCGCCTCGATGTAGCGGCTCTGCGTATCCAAGGGGTCGCCGGGCAATCCGGTTCGCGTGAGCACCGGCTCGCAACCGCGGGCGAGAATGGCAACACCGTTCCAGGCGGCTTGGCCCCGCCAGACGGCGCCGTAGCCGGCTTCCTCGATCGCGGCCTTCGGAAACTGTCCGTCCGTCGCCTTGAGCTCCTGCAGGCAGACCACGTCCGGCTCGGCCGCAGCGAGCCAGGTCAAGAGGATGTCGAGCCGCTTGTTCACACCGTTGATGTTGAAGGTCGCGATCTTCATGAGGAGCTCAAGGGGCGAGGCGATCCGCCCATCGCGCGACCGCCTCGGCCAGCGTCTTCAGGTGATCTGCGGTCGAGAAGCCCGAGACCTTCTTGCGCGGCTTCAGGTCGTGGTCGCCGTCCTCCAGCCAGAGAAGTTCGATCCTGTCGGAGAGCGCGTATCGTGAAACCTCGTCGCGGGTGCCGAATTCGTCGCGAGTCCCTTGGCAGATCAGTGCAGGCGTCTTGAGATCGGCGAGATGCCGGGTGCGCAACTGCTCCGGTTTTCCGGGGGGATGGAAGGGATAGCCGAGGCAAAGGAGCCCGGCGATCTTCCCTTCGGCATGAAGGTCGTCGGCGACCATGCTGGCGACGCGGCCGCCCATGGACTTGCCGCCGATCACGAGAGTGCCCTGGGCGCCGAGTTCGGCAAGGGCCGCCCGATACTCCGGATTGAGCGTTTCCGCACGGGGCGGGGGCTTGCGTCCGTCGGCCGTGCGCCGCGCTGCCATATAGCCGAACTCGAAGCGGGCGACGCGAAAACCCACCCCTGCAAGCGCCAGGGCGGCCGCGGTCATCGAGGTCGAATCCATCGGCGCGCCGGCTCCATGCGCGAGGAGGATGGTGACGGGCGCATCGCCCGGCCCGTCGAACAGGAATTTTCCGTGCATGTCAGCCAGCCGTTCTGGAGAGGAGATGAAGGTTCACGAACTGTACGCCGCGTTCTGCGGCGCGTGCCCATTCGGAATGCTGATCGAGCTCGAGGTAACGCGTCCACCAGCGGCGGGCTTCGGTGAGATTGCCGGCATCGAACTCCAGCTTCGCCAGATTGAAGATGGCATCGGCGTAATCGCCATCGATTTCGATCGCTCTCCTCAGATGCCGCCTGGCCGTGTCCGTGCGGCCGCGTTCGCCCATCAGCCCGGCCAGGTTGAACCAGGCTTCGACGAAGCAAGGATCGAGCTTGATGGCGCGGACATAGTCTTGGGCCGCTTCGGCCTCCCGCCCCGCGGCCCTGAGGCAGTTGGCGCGGTTGAAGGCTGCAACCTCGTCGGTGCGGTCGATGCCGAGGTAACGCTGGTAGAACGCGGCTGCCTGATCGTATTCCCCCGCTTCTTCGGCCGCTTCGGCCTGAGCGAACAGATCTTCGAGCGCCTCCTCGTCGGGAGAGCCGATGTCGAGCAGCAATTGACCGTCGAGCTCGCTCAGGCCTTCGGCGCGTCGCGCATAGATCGCATCCTTGCGTTTATGGTGCAGCGAGAGCGCCGTGAGGGAGGCAACGTTTCCGGAACGGTGGACCGAGCGCGCGATCGCGCTCCAGCCGGCGCCGCTGGCCATCAGGCCGGCATATTTTCTGGCGAGGATCAGATCGCGGAAGGAATAGGGCTCGCCCTCATGCTCGAAAGCGTCGAACAACGACAGAAGATCGAGGTGGCGCGGGGAGATGCCGGACTGGTCGACGAGCGATTGCCGCGTCAGCGCCGATGTTTCCGGGGCGCTCGCCAGTCCGAGCAGGCGGAGGAAGCCGTTCTCGCTGAGCACGCACCGACGCTGGCCGCTTTCGCTGTCGAATCGGGCCTCGATCTCCGCTTCGGGCGCCTTTGCGAGCAGCCCGCGCCCGAAGACCACGAACTTCGTCTGCCTGTTGACACCGCGCCTGAGGTGTCCGCCCTGGCGTTCGACCTCGCGCGCCGCCAGCCGTCGCGGAAAGGCGGCGAGCGCGCCCACGATACCGAATGTCCGACCGGCAACCGCCATCAGGCTTTCTTCTTGGCCGCGGGTTTTGCCGTCACGCGTTTCGCCGCCGCGGCTTTGGCAGCGGGCTCCTTTGCCGCGGGCTCCGCCTTGGGCTTGCTCCTGGCGGGCGGTTTGGCCTGCGAAAGGCTCGCCTTGAGGGCATCCATGAGATTGACGACGTTGCCGCGTTCGGGCGCCTGCGCGATGATGGGCTTGTGACCCTTTAGCTTCTCGCGGATCATCTGCATCAGCGCGACCTCGTAGCGGTCTTCGTACTGCTTCGGGTCGAAGGTCGTCGTCTTCTGCTCGATGAGCGCTTCGGCAAGCTGCAGCATCTCGGGATCCGGTTTGCCGACCGGAATGTTGCCGAAATAATCCGCCGTGCCGCGCACCTCGTTGGGATTGCGCAAGGTGCAGACGAACATTCCGGTCTCGCGCGGACCGATGGTCACCACCCTTTCCCGGCTGGACAGCACGAGGCGGGCGATCGCAAGCTTCCCGCTTCGGCGCAGAGCTTCACGCAGGACGACGAAGGTTTCCTCGGCCATGGCCCCGTCCGGCGCCAGATAATAAGGGGCGTCCTGGTAGATGACGTCGACGGAATCGGCATCGACGAAAGCCTCGATGTTCATGGTGTGATTGGATTCGATCCGGACGCTTTCCAGATCCGAGTCTTCGATGATGATGTATTTCTTGTCTTCGTACTCGTAGCCCTTCACGAGGTCCGAACGCTCGACGAGACCGAGCTCCGGATCGACGGGCTTCATGTTGATCCGGTTATGGGTGTCCTTGTGAAGCTGATTGAAGGAAATACGCTCGCTTGCGCTGGTGGCGGGGTAAAGCCTCACCGGACAGCTCACGAGACTCAGTCTGATATAGCCCTTCCAACTTGCCCTGGGTGCCATGGTTGTCTCCTACGCGGCACTACGATCACATCTGCCAGAGCGGGATGAGGAAAATGCATGCGGTCTCCGCCTGCATCCCGCGCTCAACGACTACAGTATAGACAGATCCCTCGCGAAGTCGTCGATATCGGCCCAGGGATCGCCGGACGTGGCCAGAAGGCCCGGCAGCGAAGAATAGTTCAAATCCGCCGGAGCGTCGATAGTCTCCAGATCCGCCCAGCTGAGCGGGGTCGAAGCGGGCAGATTGCTGCGGGCGCGCAGCGAATAGGGGGCCGCCCAGGTATGGCTGCGGGCGTTGCGATGGAAGTCGATGAAAATGCGCCTTACGCGGTTGTCCTTGCCCATGGTGGTGGTGAAGGTGTCCGGAGCGGTGGCCGCGAGACGGGTCGCGAGCGCGCTCGCCGCCTGATGGAATTTTTTCCAGTCGAGTTTCGGCACGACCGGTACGACGACGTGCACTCCCCTGCCGCCCGATGTCTTTACGAAGGGCACGAGGGTAAGCGCCTCGAGTTCGGCCTTGATGTGGATCGCGGCCTCGACCACTTCGCGCCAGGCGATGCCCTCGCCGGGATCGAGATCGAAGACGATGCGATCCGGCTTGCCGAGCAGCTTGCGTGTCGTTCCCCAGTTGTGGAATTCGACGACGCCGAACTGCGCCAGCGCCAGGTATCCTCTCGCGTCCTCGACCGACAGGTATGTTTTCGCCTCGCCTTCCGAGTTGGTTGCCTGGAACGTCGCGACCGAAGGCGGCATGCCGGTAAAGGGATGCCGCTGGAAGAAGCAATCCTGCGTCCGGCCGGTAGGGCAGCGTACCAGCGAAACGGGACGGCCGAGAATATGCGGCAGCATGAAATCCCCGATCATCGCGTAGTAGACGGCGAGGTCGAGCTTGGTCGGGCCGGACCTGCCGAAGAGCCGCCGGGTCGGGTTGGTGATCGATATGCCTGCGAGGTCCGCGTCCGAGATCAGGCGCTTTCTCGACATGGAAACCGGCGTCGACAGCTCGACGTCGCGCAGCCCCTTGAAGACGGCGTGCCGCAGGACGTTGTCGGTTGTCCGGTTGCCATAATGGATATGCGCCCGGAGCAAGGGCCGCACCCAGATGATCTCCCGGGGCGCTCCTTCGAGCGTTGCGGCGCCGGCCCGCAAGGGCTCGAGCCGCACCAGCAACTCCCTCAGCATCTGCGCGTCGAAGCCGGTTCCGACCTTGCCGCGATATTCCAGCTCGCCGTCGGCCCACTCTCCCAGGGCAAGCGACGCAATGCCCTCGGCCGCCTCCGAAACGGTGTAGCCGACGATCACGAAATCCTCCGCCTTCAGCGCCTTCGTCTTGGTCCAGGTCTTCGACCGGCCGCTTCGGTAGGGGGCGGAGATGCGTTTGGAGACGATCCCTTCCAGACCCATCTCGGAGGCCCGGTCGTAAAGCGCGCGCCCTTCGCCCACCACATGATCGCTGAACTGGATCGCCGAGCGGCTTGGGATCTGCCCTGCAAGCAATTTCTTCAACAGTGCCTTGCGCTTCTCGAGCGGGACGTCGAAAAGATTCCAGCCGTTGAGATGCAGGAGGTCGAAGGCGTAGAAGACGAGGCTGTTGCCGGCGCCGGTGGAAAGCGCATCCTGCAGCAGCGCGAAGCGGCTGACCCCCGTCTCGTCCAGCACGACGATCTCGCCGTCGATGACGGCATCGCGGCACGGCAGCCGCCGGAAAGCCTCCGGCAGGTCTCCGTAGCGCTTCGTCCAGTCGAGCCCGCCGCGAGTGACGAGGCGCACCTTTCCTTCCGCAATGTGGGCCATGGTGCGATAGCCGTCGAACTTGATCTCGTGCAGCCAGAGCTCGGGCTTTTTCGCGTTCTTTTCGGCTTCCGGGGGGAGAATCGTCTGTGTTGCGAGTTGAGGTTCGATGCGTTCGGGTGGTGCGCCCTTGGCCGCACCGGCCAGCGCGCCGGGATTGAGCTTGACCGGCTTTGGCGGTGCCTTCGGCTTCTCCACCAGTTCCTCGATCCGACGGCCGGATTTGACGCTTTCCGGCCGGGCGGCAAGGATGTCGATCGAAGTGTCGGCGGCCGGATCGCGCTCCTTGAAAAGGAGCCAGTTGCGCTGATCCTCTTCGCCCGGGCGAGGCTTCAGACGGGCCAGCATCCATCCGCCGTTGAGTTTCTCCCCTGCCAGGCGGAATTTGAAGGCGCCCTTGCGCAGGTCGTCTTCCACATCGCCCATCGGCGCCCAGACGCCCTCGTCCCAGACGATCATCGGACCGCCTCCATATTCGCCTTGGGGGATCACGCCCTCGAAGTCGATATAGTCGAGGGGAGGTCCTCCGTCTCCACCGCCAGCCGCTTGTCGGCCGGGTTGAGCGACGGACCCTTCGGCACCGCCCAGCTTTTCAGGACGCCGTCGACCTCGAGCCGCAAATCGTAATGGTCGGCGGTCGCATGGTGCTTGTGCACGACAAATCGGTTGCCGCCGCCGGTCAGATTTCCGACCGGCTCCGGCGTCTTCGAAAAATTCCGCTTCTTGCGGTAGGCCTCCAGCTTCGGCGTCGCCATGCACCCAAGCTATGGCGGATCACGGCAGGCTGCAATATCAGGCGAGCCTGCCCGGATTGCCGAGCGTCATATGGCGGTTCACGTCCTTGTAGAGCAGATAGCGGAATTTGCCCGGTCCGCCGGCATAGCAGGCCTGCGGGCAGAAGGCCCTGAGCCACATATAGTCGCCGGCTTCCACCTCCACCCAGTCGTTGTTGAGGCGGTACACGGCCTTGCCTTCGAGCACGTAGAGTCCGTGTTCCATCACATGGGTTTCCATGAACGGGATGACGCCGCCGGGCTCGAAGGTCACGATCGTGACATGCATGTCGTGGCGCATGTCGGAAGGATCGACGAAGCGGGTGGTGGCCCAGCGCCCGTCCGTTTCCGGCATGGGCGAGGGAGGGATGTCGCGCTCATTGGTGACGATCGGTTCGGGAAGGGGAACCCCGTCGACTTCCTCATAGGCCTTGCGGATCCAGTGGAATCGCGTCGGCGCACCGGATTCGTTTCTGAGGCTCCATTTGGTGCCCGGCGGAATGAAGGCATAGCCGCCGGACTGCATCAGATGCGTCTCATCTCCGAGCGTCAGATGGAACTCGCCGTCCACCACGAACAGCACGGCCTCGGCGCGGGGATCCGTCTCCGGCCGATTGCTGCCGCCAGAAGGGCCGACTTCCATGATATATTGCGAGAAGGTCTCGGCGAAGCCGGAAAGCGGGCGCGACAGCACCCAGAGCCGTGTATTCGTCCAGAAGGGCAGATAGCTCGTCACGATGTCGCGCATGACGCCCTTCGGAATGACCGCATAGGCCTCGGTGAAGATGGCGCGGTCGGAAAGCAGGCTGGTCTGAGGCGGGTGGCCGCCTTCCGGAAAATAGTAGTTCTTCTGCATGTGAATCCCATCGAATGCCAGGTGAAACGGTTCTTCCGCCTCTCTACCAGGACTTTACAGGCTTGATCCGCGATACGTCCAATATATTGTTCCACTCGATCCAGAGGAATGATGTATCGATAGGACTTCGCGATGGAGCTACGTCACCTGCGCTATTTCGTTGCTGTCGCCGAGGCCGAAAGCTTCACGGCGGCGGCGAGGAGCCTCAACATCTCCCAGCCGCCATTGAGCCAGCAGATCAGGGATCTGGAGGCGGAAGTCGGCACGCGGCTGTTCGAGCGTTCCAGCCGCAATGTCGAGCTGACCGAGGCGGGCGCCGACTTTCTCGAACACGCCCGGATGATTCTCGGCCAGGTGGAGCATGCGACCCGCCAGGCGCGCGCCATCGGTTCCGGGCAGGTAGGAGCGCTGAACATTGCGACGACCGGCTCGGTGCTGCTGGGGCCGTTGTCCAACCTGATCGCGCGGTTCCGGGATGCGTGGCCCGGCGTGTTCGTCCGTATCCATGAAATGGACCCCGAGGCGCAGGAGGCGGCCTTGCTCTCCCATCGCACCGACCTCAGTTTCGTGCGCAGGCCCCGGAACCATCCGGATCTCGTCGCGAATGTCGCCTGGCATGAGAAGGTGGGTATCGCCTTGCCCGAGCACCATCGACTGGCGGATTTCGGGAAAATCGCGCTCGGCGACCTGCGGCAGGAAAGTTTCGTCTTCCTGCGGCTCGCGGACTCCCGCTTTGCCCGCTACCTGCATGATTGCTGCGTGGCGGCGGGATTCGTACCTGATATCACGAACGAGGTCGTGGAATCCTATTCCCTCACCAGCCTCGTTGCCGCTGGGCTCGGCGTCGCACTCGTCCCGGAATGCATAAGGACTCTTTCGCGACCGGGGGTCGTCTACCGGCCGCTCGCCGACCCCGCGCCGGAAGCCGACGTGTACGTCATCAGCCGGCCGAACCCCGGACCCGTCATCGCAGCCTTTCTGGAGGCAGCGCAAGGCTCGCCGGGCAAAAGGATCGATACCAAGGTGAGATAGGTCGAGGTCGAGCCGCTTGCCCTCGATTCCGCTTCCGCGTTCTGCCTGTGGCATCCGCCGCGGATACGGACTTCGAAGCATGACATACCAGACCAGCTGGATGCGGAGCGCCTTCAGCCTTCCTCCGGCCTATGCCCGCCGATCGCGCGCGTCAATTCGTCCGCCGTGCGGCGCACGGCGGGGCCGAGGATGCCGAGCCTCTCGTCGTCGATACGGACGGTGGGGCCGGAGATCGAGATGCCGCCGATCGCCTCGCCGTACTCGTTGAAGAGCGGGGCTGCGATGCAGCGCATGCCGAGCGTGTGCTCTTCGTCATCGACCGACCAGCCGCGGAAGCGGATCTCCTGAACATTGCGTATCAGGTCCTGCAGCGTGGCGAGCGTCCGACCGGTAAAGCAGGGCAGCGTTCTGCCGCTCAAAGTCTTGGCGATCTCCGTATCGGACCAAGTCGACAGAATGGCCTTGCCGATGCCGGAAGCGTGGATCGGGCCCCGCCGCCCGGGACGGAAGAAGGCGCGCATCGGAGCGTGGCTTTCGACCTGGGAAATGAAAACGACGTCGCCGTCTTCCTCAATGCCGATATTCGCCGTCTCGCCGCTTTCATCCATGAGCCGCTTCAGGAAAGGACGGCTGATCGTGCCGAGCTTGCGGAAGCGCAGGAAGGCGTTGCCTATCTCGAAAGCCTTGACCCCGACGGTCCACGTGCCGGCCTCGGCGTCGTTGGCCACCATCCCGTGCTGGGCGAGCGACGTCAGCAGCCGGTGCACGGTCGAAGGTGCCATGCCTGAGCGCTCCGAAAGCGCGGTCAAGGTCGAGCCGTCCCCTTCGGCGATGATCGCCAGCAGGGACAGGCTCCTGTCCAGCACCTGAACGGAAGCCGGGGCGGCGTTCTCTCCCGCCTTGCGCCCTCTCTTTCCCCTTCCGTTCGCCTCCATGCCAGTCTCCAAATCAGTTGCCGCCTGAGATCATGCTCTACAGCCATTGCGTCCGATTTTCTCCTATTTGTTGAAAATCTTTATTTCCATATAATGGGAATGATTTCCATAAACGCGTTGAAATAGGTGCAGCATGGATTTACCTTCCAATCAAACAGGAGGAGTTCCCATGGCCAAGATGCGCGCAGTCGATGCAGCGGTTTATGTTCTGGAAAAAGAAGGGATTGATTGCGCCTTCGGCGTACCCGGCGCGGCGATCAATCCATTCTACTCGGCCCTCAGGGCGCGCGGATCGGTCCGTCACATCCTCGCTCGCCACGTCGAGGGGGCTTCGCACATGGCGGAGGGCTATACCCGCGCCAAGCACGGCAATATCGGTGTCTGCATAGGCACCTCGGGCCCGGCCGGCACGGACATGATCACCGGCCTCTACTCGGCATCCGCGGATTCGATCCCGATCCTGTGCATCACCGGGCAGGCGCCACGTGCGCGTCTCGACAAGGAGGATTTCCAGGCGGTCGACATCGCGAAAATCGCGGCGCCGGTCACCAAATGGGCGGTCACCGTCATGGAGCCGGCGCTGGTCCCCTTCGTCTTCCAGAAGGCCTTCCACCTGATGCGCTCGGGTCGGCCGGGGCCGGTCCTCATCGACCTGCCGGTCGACGTCCAGCTTGCCGAGATCGAATTCGATCCGGAAACCTACGAGCCGCTCTCCGCCTACAAACCCGCCGCCACCCGTGCGCAGGCCGAAAAGGCGCTTGCCATGCTCAATGAGGCAGAGCGGCCGCTGATCGTCGCCGGCGGCGGCATCATCAATGCGGACGCTTCGGATCTCCTGACCGAGTTCGCCGAGATCACCGGCGTTCCGGTCGTTCCGACACTGATGGGCTGGGGCGTCATCCCGGACGACCATCCGCTGATGGCCGGCATGTGCGGCCTGCAGACCTCGCACCGTTACGGCAATGCGACGCTGCTCGCCTCCGATTTCGTCTTCGGCATCGGCAATCGCTGGGCAAACCGCCACACCGGTAACGTCCCGACCTATACGGAGGGCCGCAAGTTCATCCATGTCGATATCGAGCCGACGCAGATCGGCCGCGTCTTCGCGCCCGATTTCGGCATCGTCTCCGACGCAGGCGCCGCGCTCAAGCTCTTCCTCGACGTCGCAACCGAATGGAAGACTGCCGGCAAGCTGCGCGACTGGTCGGCCTGGGCCGAGGAGTGCCGCGAGCGCAAGCGGACGATGCTGCGCAAGACCCATTTCGATCAGACCCCGCTGAAACCCCAGCGTGTCTACGAGGAGATGAACAAGACTTTCGGCCGCGACACCTGCTACGTCTCGACCATCGGCTTGAGCCAGATTGCCGGCGCGCAATTCCTGCACGTCTACAAGCCGCGCAACTGGATCAATTGCGGCCAGGCCGGTCCGCTCGGTTGGACGCTGCCGGCAGCACTCGGCGTGCGGGCCGCCGATCCGAACCGGAAAATCGTTGCGCTTTCCGGCGATTACGATTTCCAGTTCCTGATCGAGGAGCTCGCGGTCGGCGCCCAGCACAAGCTGCCTTACCTGCATGTCGTCGTGAACAATTCCTATCTCGGGCTGATCCGTCAGGCCCAACGCGGCTTCAACATGGATTTCGAGGTCAGTCTGGCCTTCGACAACATCAATGCCGACGGCGACGCGGAGAAGGGTTACGGGGTCGACCATGTGGCGGTTGCCGAGGGGCTCGGCTGCAAGGCAATCCGCGTCAGGAGCCCAAATGAATTCGCCGACGCCTTCGATCGGGCGCAGGCGCTGATGGAAGAGCACCAGGTGCCCGTCGTCATCGAATTCATCCTGGAGCGCGTCACCAATATCGCCATGGGGGCGGACATCAACGCGGTCGTCGAGTTCGAGGAACTCGCCGAGCGCGGCGAGGATGCCCCGACCGCGATTGCCGCCCTTCTCGATTGAAGAACGTCCTGCGCGGTTCCGCCCGCATCCCGCTACCACAGAGGAGTGATCGCATGCCGAGATTTGCTGCGAACCTGACGATGCTGTTCAACGAGGCGCCGTTCCTCGACCGTTTCGCACTGGCCGCCAATGCCGGGTTCGAAGGCGTGGAATATCTCTTCCCCTACGAATTCGAGAAGGTGGCGCTGCGCGGCGAGCTCGACCGCCACGGCCTGACGCAAGTGCTGCACAACCTGCCGGCCGGCAACTGGGCCGGCGGCGAACGGGGCATCGCGATCCTGCCGGATCGGATCGACGAATTCCGCAAGGGGGTCGCCACGGCCATCGACTATGCGACCGCGCTCGGCTGCCGTCAGGTCAATTGCCTCGTGGGGATTGCGCCGGACGGTGTGCCCGACAGCGTGCTGCGCACGACCCTCGTCGCCAATCTGAAGCTTGCGGCGGCCGAACTCGGCAAGTGCGGCATCCGCCTCCTGATCGAACCGATCAACCGCTTCGATATTCCCGGCTTCTATCTCAACACGGTCGGGCAGGCGGCGTCGATCATCGAGGAGGTGGGGAGCGACAACCTCTTCGTCCAGTACGACCTCTACCACCAGCAGCGCACCGAAGGCGAACTCGTCGGCACCTACAGGCGCTACCGAGAAAAGATCGCGCACATACAGCTTGCGGACAATCCCGGACGCAACGAGCCGGGGACCGGCGAGATCAACTACCCCTTCGTCTTCGACGCGCTGGAAGCCGCCGGCTACGACGGCTGGATCGGGTGCGAATACAAGCCGCTGACGACCACCGCGGAAGGACTTGGGTGGCTCGGCACCGAGCGCCGGCGCAAGCAATCCGCAGACATCATCCAAATCAGGAGCTAAGCACGATGGCATCTATCGGTTTCATTGGACTGGGTATCATGGGCACGCCGATGGCGCGCCACCTTCAGGATGCCGGTCACAAGATCATCACGTCCAAATTCGCCATCCCGCCGCGCCAGGAGCTCGTCGACAACGGGCTGGAAATCGTCGAAACGCCGAAGGCGCTCGCGGAAACGGTCGACACGATCATCCTGATGCTGCCCGATACGCCGGAAGTGAAGGATGTCCTGTTCGGTGAGAATGGCGTCTATTACGGCCTGGGCGAGGGCAAGCTCGTCATCGACATGAGCTCCATCTCGCCGATCGAAACGAAGGAGTTCGCCAAGAAGGTACGCGAAACCGGTGCCGAATATATCGACGCCCCGGTTTCCGGAGGCGAGGTCGGCGCCAAGAACGCCTCTCTCAGCATCATGGCCGGCGGCGAGCCGAGCTCCTTCGAACGCGCCCTGCCGCTCTTCAAGCTGATGGGCAAGAACATCACGCTGGTCGGCGATTGCGGCGACGGTCAGGTCACCAAGGTCGCAAACCAGATCATCGTGGCGCTGACCATCGAGGCAGTCTCCGAGGCGCTGGTCTTCGCGTCCAAGGCAGGAGCCGATCCGGCCCGTGTCCGCGAGGCACTGATGGGCGGCTTCGCATCGTCGCGCATTCTCGAGGTCCATGGCGATCGGATGATCAAGCGTACCTTCGAGCCGGGCTTCCGCATCTCGCTGCACCAGAAGGACCTGAACCTCGCGCTGCAGGGAGCGAAAAGCCTCGGCATCTCGCTGCCGAACACGGCGGCAACCCAGGAGCTCTTCAACAATTGCGCCGCCAATGGCGACAGCGCGCTTGACCACTCCGGGCTCGTGCGGGCGCTCGAGCGTATGGCGAACCACGAGGTCGCATAAGTCGCGATCGAGGACGCGCATGATCGGCCGGCGGCCTCATCCGTCGGGGAGATCATGCATCCGGGCGGCGGAAGGAGGAGCCGCCGCCCGCGTATTTCCAAACGGGAGGAACAATGGCCGCCATCGCCAACCCGCGTCAATTCCTGGAGAGCCTGTTCGCCTCTGCGGTGTCCGCCGCTGATCCGGAACGCGTCATCGCCGCAAATCTGCCGGAGCGGCCGAAGAGGCGCACGGTCGTCATCGGAGCCGGCAAAGGCGCTGCTCAGATGGCCCGGGCGTTCGAATGCGCCTGGGAGGGGCCGCTCAGCGGCGTGGTCGTCACGCGCTACGGTTTCGGCGCGCACTGCAGGCAGATCGAGGTGCTCGAAGCCTCCCATCCCTTGCCGGACGAGGACGGGCTGAAGGCATCGAAGCGGCTCCTCGCGGCGGTCAGCGGCCTGACCGGGGATGACCTGGTCGTGGCGCTGATCTGCGGCGGCGGTTCGGCGCTCCTGCCGGCACCACCACCGGAGCTTTCGCTCGAGGATGAAATCGCCGTCAATCGGGCGCTACTTGCGTCGGGCGCGCCGATCAGAGCGATGAACGCGGTACGCAAGCATGTTTCCTTGATCAAGGGCGGCCGCCTTGCCGCCGCGGCCCATCCGGCCAGGGTCGTCTCTCTCGTCGTCTCCGATATTCCCGGCGACGACGCGGCGCTGGTCGCATCCGGCCCGACGGTCGCCGACGCAGCCAGCCGCCACGACGCCCTGAAGATCGTCGAGCGCTATCGCCTCGCTTTGCCGGAAAAGGTCATGCGCTGGCTGGCGAGCGCTGCGGCGGATGCACCGAGACCTTCCGATCCACGCCTTGCCCGCAATGAGGTGCGGCTGATCGCTTCGGCAGGCGTCTCACTGGAGGCCGCGGCATCCAAGGCCCGGTCCGCGGGCGTAGAGGCCGTCATTCTTTCCGATGCGATCGAAGGGGAGGCACGCGACGTCGGGCTCGTTCATGCGGCCATCGCGCGCGAGACGGCGCTGCGCGGCCGTCCCTTTCCGAAGCCCGCCCTCATCCTTTCCGGCGGCGAAACGACGGTGACGGTCCGGGGCGAAGGTCGCGGCGGGCGCAACAGCGAGTTCCTGCTGTCGCTGGCGCTCGGCATCGACGGTATCGGCGGGATCTCGGCGCTCGCCGCGGATACCGACGGCATCGACGGATCCGAGGACAATGCCGGCGCCTTCGCCGATCATACGACGATCGCGCGCCTGCTGGCGCGGCGCCTGGATGCCGCCGCGCTGCTTCAGAAGAACGACAGCTGGGCGGCCTTCGATGCGCTTGGAGACCTTTTCAAGCCGGGGCCGACGGGCACGAACGTCAATGATTTCAGGGCGGTGCTGATCCAGTGATCGGTGCCGGCGCCCAAAGGCAATTGGTCAACCAGGGAGGAAAGACCATGATACCTCTACCGATCCGCCCGCTTTCGCACGGCGAGTTCGCGCCCTTCGGCGACGTCATCGAGCCTGACGATGCGAAGAGCTTTCCGATCAACGCCGGCAAATGCATCCGCTATCACGACCTTGCGAAGGTGGAGACGAGCGGGCCGGAAGCCCGAACGCTGGTCAGCCTCTTGAAGGGCGAGCCCTACGACATCCCCCTGACGCTGAAGATGGTGGAACGGCATCCGCTCGGAAGCCAGGCCTTCATCCCGCTGACGGGAAATCCCTTTCTCGTGGTCGTCGCGCCCGACGAAGGCGGGGAACCCGGCGAGCCGATCGCCTTCGAGACTGCGCCGGGCCAGGGGGTCAACATCGCCCAAAATGTCTGGCACGGAATTCTGACGCCGCTTCGTTCGACCTCCGAATTCGTCGTCATCGACCGCGGCGGCAGCGGGTGCAATCTCGAGGAGCATTTCTTCGAAAAGCCTTATCAGGTCGAATACGCTTGACCGACACGTGCCCCGCACTTGTTGCGGGGCGCTCGAACTCTTAGGTTCGGTGCTTCCGAGTCCGTGATCTTTGAGCAATGCAGCACTTCGCCAGGAAAATGTGGGGAGAAACCGGTTGGGGCATGCCGACCTCGCTCGCCCTGCACCTGGCGCTCGCCTTCTTGTTGCTGGTCCGGCTGCCGGAATTGTCTGCGCCGGCAAAGGAGCAAAGCGTCAGCGTCGAGCTCGTTGCGCAGCCGAAGAGTGCAGAAAAGCCCGAGCAAAAGCCGAACGTGGCCAAGAGCGAGCAAACGCGTCCTCAGCCTGAGGCATTCGAGTCGGCCGCAGCGCCGGTCGAAACGGAAAAGCCGCCTCGGCCCGAATTGCCTCCGGCCGCGCCGAAAAAGATCGAAACGCCGAGCGAGACGCCGGAGGCCTCGCGCCCCGCCCCGGCACAAAAGGAAAACACCGCCAGCGAAAAGCCGGCGGAAAGCAGGACCGCGCTTGCGGAATTGCGCGTCGATGCCCGGAGCGCAGCGAACGAGGCGGCCGAGGCCGCAGCCACGCCGCCGGCTGCAGCTGTTCCCCAGGAGAAACCGGTCGTGGAGGAAGCAAGGGCGGACCCGGCGCAAAAGCCGGCCGAGGCCATGGCCGAACGCCAGTCGAACCAGCTCGTCCAGGCGAAGGAACTCTATTCTGAAAACGCCCTGTCGGACCCCCGCGTGAAACAGGCGATCGGCAGGCTGCCGCCGAAGAAGCGGATCGTGCAGCTCTGCAGCATCGAAGCGCTCGAGCAGGTGCGGCGTGAAATGCCCGGCGCCTTTCCGGACATGCTCGTTCCCTTCGGCCCTTCGGGGGGCTTCATCTCGCCGACGGGCCTGAACGCCGATGGCGGCGCCTTCCGCAGCCGGTCGACATGGTACGCCATCGACTTTAAATGCGAAGTGAGCCCCGAGACGACATCGGTCACTTCCTTCAGCTTCGCAATCGGCAAGGCGATCCCGAAGAGCGAGTGGGGTGCGCGACAGCTGCCGAGCAATTAAACACTGGGACGGATGGAGGGACAGAATGGCAAGCGCCTATCGCTGGCTGAACGAGCCGGCAAGCTGGGAGGGCGACGAACGCGATCTGTCGCTCAGAACCGACGCCAAGACGGATTTCTGGCGCGAAACCTTCTACGGCTTCGTGCGCGACAGCGGACATGCCTATCTTCGTCCGGTTTCAGGCGATTTCACCGCCTCGGCGAAGATCGTCGGCCAGTATGAGCAGCTTTACGACCAGGCCGGTCTGATGCTGCGGCTCGACGAACAGAACTGGATCAAATGCGGTATCGAATATACCGATGGGCTGATGCATTTCAGCGTGGTCGTGACGCGCGGCGTATCGGACTGGTCGGTCATCCCGTTGCACGCAAGGGCGCCTTCGGACCCACTGGAGGTGCGGCTGACGCGGCATGACGATGCGGTGCGGGTGCAATTCCGCTTTGGCGAGGAACGCTGGCAGATGGCGCGGCTCTGTCCCTTTTCCGCCGCTGATGCCGAGGCCGGCGTCACGGCCTGTTCGCCGGAGCGCGCGGGCTTTGCGGCAAGGTTCCGCGATTTGAATTTCGGCCCGCCGATCGCTCGCGCCTTGCACGACGACTGAAGCCCCGATAGCGCGATCCTTTTGCGAAAATTGGGTCACGCGATCGCGCGCGGCGCCAGGCTGCCGGCCGGCCGGCAGGAGTCGCGAATCACCAGTCTTCCCTGAAGCACGAGCCGGCGTGGCGCTTCCGGGCTAGCGCCGGAAAGGCGGTCGAGCACGAGCTGCGCGGCCTGTTCGCCGATCGCCTGGACTGGCTGGGCGATCGTCGTCAGATGCGGCTGGAAGACGTCGGCCCAGGGAAAATCGTCGAAGCTTGCGACCGAAACGTCGTCCGGGCAGCGAAGGCCGATATCCCGGATCGCCTTCATCACCCCGATGACCATCAGGTTGTTGGCGGAGAAAATCGCCGTTGGCCGCTCGGGACTTGTCAGCAGCTGGATCGCCGCGGTGTAGGCGTCCTTCTCCCGAAAATTGCCGATCCGGATCAGGTCCTCCTCGCAGGGGAGGCCTGCCGCCTCCAACGCTGCCCGATAGCCGGCAAGACGCTCCCGTCCGGTCGAAGTGTCGAGCGAGCCCGAAATATAGCCGATGCGCCGATGGCCGAGGCCGAGCATATAGACCGTTG
This sequence comes from Sinorhizobium sp. P24N7, assembly GCF_042436655.1. Taxonomy (NCBI): domain Bacteria; kingdom Pseudomonadati; phylum Pseudomonadota; class Alphaproteobacteria; order Hyphomicrobiales; family Rhizobiaceae; genus Sinorhizobium; species Sinorhizobium sp. P24N7. Next base: position 185,768 of record NZ_JBHMIW010000001.1, read on the forward strand.
CATCCTGAACCGCGCGACGATTGTCGAGCACGACCGCATCGGTGTCGATGCCGTCGCAAAGCCTGTCGATCAGCACGGTTGGAAGATTGGCGTTAGCGATCATGCGCTTCAGCGTCTCGTCGTCTCCGGCCGGCGCGATGATCAGGCCGTCCACGCTCCGGTCGATCAACAGGGCGATCTGCTCGTCCTGCAAGGCAACGTCCTCGTCATTGCAGCAGAGCATCACGGCGTAGCCGGCCCGATGCAGCACGTCCTGGATCACCGCCACGACATCGGTGAAGAAGGGATTGGTGATATCGGCAACCATCAGGCCTACGGTGCGGGTCGTGCCGAGCTTGAGGCTGCGGGCGATCGCGTTGCGCTTGTAGCCTATGAGGCCGATCGCCTGCTCTATGCGGCTGCGCAATTCCGGACTGACCGGGGCCGAGCCGTTGATCACGGCCGAGACCGTCGCCACAGAGACATGCGCCGCCTTGGCGACGTCGAGCATGGTCGGTGCACCGGATTTCCGTGAATTTCGTCGCTGCTGCATTTCTTCTGAAACGTTTAGATGATTTGCTCGCGAAACTGTATTTGAATTGCTGGAATTAGGCAATCAAGTCCGGAACCGCCTGCTTGACAGTGTCGAAACGTTTAGAATAGGCTGCAGGAAATAGGCGAATAGAGCGTCAGATGTCGGCGGTAGGGAGGCTGCCAATATCATGCGCGATGCTATCCCCCGTGATTCGGTCACCAAAGAATCCGGCCGGCCAGTTCTGGCGGCCGAAGCGGTTTCGAAATCGTTCGGCGGCGTCGCGGCGCTCAAGGATGTGCGCTTCGAACTGCGCGCGGGCGAAATCCATGCGCTCATGGGCGAGAATGGCGCCGGCAAGTCGACGCTGATGAAGGTCTTGTCCGGCGTCTACCCGGACTACGAGGGCACCTTCCGCGTCGATGGAGAAACCGCCCGCTTCTCCAATGTGCGCGATGCCGAGGCGGCCGGGATCGCCATCATCCATCAGGAACTCAACCTCGTCCCCGAACTCGGCGTCGCCGACAACATCTTTCTCGGCCGCGAACGGGTGATCGCCGGTCTTTTCGTGGATCGCAAGGCGAGCCTGGAGGCCGCACGAGGGCTGTTGAACCGTCTCGGCATCGAACTCGACCCGGAGGCGCGCGTCGGGCAATTGCGGGTGGGCGAACAACAGCTCGTCGAGATCGCGAAGGCCCTCTCCGTTGAAGCGCGCATTCTGATCATGGACGAACCGACCTCGGCGCTTTCGCCCGGCGAGTGTCGACGCCTCTTCAAGATCATGCGGCAACTCGCGGCCGACGGCGTCGGCATCATCTATATTTCGCACCGGATCGACGAGGTGATGCAGCTCAGCGACCGGGTCACCGTCTTCCGCGACGGCCGGCATGTCTGGACCCGGCCGATGGCCGGACTGGACGAGAATACGATCATCGCCGCAATGGTGGGCCGCAACCTCCTCGACGCGCATCCGGCCGACCGGGGCAACGGCGGCGGCGAGCCCGTCCTTTCGGTCAGGGACCTGTCGCTTGCCGTGCCCGGACGCCATGGCTGGCGCGACGTGCTGAAGGGCGTGAGCTTCGACGTTCGCGCCGGCGAGATCCTCGGCATCGGCGGCTTGCTCGGCGCGGGACGCACGGAAATCCTGGAGACGATCTTTGCATCGAATGAAGGCCTTCGCGGCGGTGAAATCCGGCTGGACGGCATCGCCGTCGATATCCGCTCGCCACGCGATGCTCGCCGCCTCGGTTTTGCTCTGGTGACGGAGGACCGCAAGGCGAAGGGGCTGCATCTTCACGAATCGATCAGAGACAATGTGGCCCTGCCGCTTGTTGGAAGGCTCGCCCGATTCGGGCTGCGCTCCTTCGAAGGCGAGCGTGCGCTCGCAAAAGGGGCAGTCGATGCGCTCGGCGTGCGCTGCGCGAGCACCGATCAGGCGGCGGGAACCCTGTCCGGCGGCAACCAGCAGAAGGTCGTCATCGGCAAGTGGCTGGCGACCGGTCCGCGTGTCCTTCTTCTCGACGAGCCGACACGCGGCATCGACGTCGGTGCGAAGCGCGAGATCTACGATCTCATCTTCAAGCTCGCCGGCGACGGGCTGGCGATCGTGGTGGTCAGTTCCGAACTGCCGGAGCTTCTGCTCCTCGCCGACCGCATTCTGGTGATGGCCGAGGGACGGCAGACCGGGCTCATCTCCCGGGAGGAGGCGAGCGAGGAGCGCATCATGCAGCTCGCCGCTCCGCGGAGCGCACGCGGAAGGGCGGTTGCATGTATTTCCTGAAGGCTCTCTCCCGTACGAAACTCTATTGGGGGCTGATCGCCATCTTCCTGATCGGAGTCCTGTCCTCGCCGGTAACGTCGTCGGGCAGGAACATCTTTCTCTCCTCCGGCAATCTCCTCGACGTGTTGCGGCAGGTATCGACCACCGGGCTGATCGCCACCGGCATGACGGCCGTCATTCTGACGGGCGGCATAGACCTTTCGGTCGGCTCGCTGATGGCGATCTGTACCGTCGTCTGCGCAATGCTCCTGACCGTTCCGGGGGACACGGCCGCCCTCTATCTGGGGCTGCCGTCCGTCGGGCTTGCCGTTCTGGTCGGCGGTGCGGCGGCAGTACGCTTCGTCTTCCTGAATATCGAGAAATCACGTGCGGGCGTGACACATGTCCGCGACATCCGGCTTGACCGGACCCGCGGTACCGTTCTGCCCGCCGCAGCCGGCATCGTTCTCTGTGCCCTGGTTCTAAGTTTCCTTCTGCCTCAGATGCAGACGAAATTCGGCGTGCTCGGCGTTCTGCTCGTGGCGCCGGCGGTCGGACTCATGTTCGGCGCGGTCAACGGCGCGATCATCGTGGTCGGACGATTGCAGCCCTTCATCGTCACGCTTGCCATGATGGTCACGGCGCTCGGCATCGCCCGGCTCACCGCCGGGCAGAACAACGCCGTGCTGCCGGTCTATACCGGCAGCAATGCGACCGCCGATTTCGATATGCTGCGGCAGCTCGTCTTCGGCATCGTGCCGATGCCCGGCATATTCTTCATCGTCGCGATTCTTCTCTATGGCGCGGTGCTGCGGTTCACCCCCTTCGGCCGCTATGTCTATGCGATCGGCGGAAACGAGGAGGCGGCGCGCCTTTCCGGCATCAATGCGGGCCGGGTGAAGATCGTCACCTATGCGGTATCGGGTCTTCTCGCGGGCATCGCCGCGGTCCTCTATGTGGCGCAGTACCGGCAGGGCAAGCCGGACGCCGGCGCGGGCCTCGAACTGGATGCGATCGCGGCAGTGGTCATCGGCGGGACGAGCCTGATGGGAGGGCGCGGGAGCCTTGCCGGGACGTTCTGCGGCGTCCTGATCTTCGGCCTGCTCTCCAATATCCTGCAGCTCCACAACATCAATTCCAATCTTCAGCTGGTGCTGAAGGGCGTGATCATCATCGGCACGGTGCTCGTTCAGGAGCGCAATGCCTACGACCTTCTCGCGCAATTGCGGCTGCCGGGCGCAAGCCGGCGCCCGGCTCAAGGAGATACGTCCGCCGAGGAGCGGACGTCGGGAGAGACGTTATCCATGACAATGGGAGGAAAGAAGAAATGAAACGCCGTGACATCATCAAACTGACGGCGGTCGCCGCCGTTCTCGCCGCGACGACCGTGCTCATGCCGGCGCACGACGCCCTGGCTCAGGACAAGAAGTTTCGCATCGGCTTCAGCCAGGCGACGACGATCGAACCGTGGCGTGCGCAGTTCAACAAGGACATCATCGCCGAGGCGGCAAAGCATCCGGACGTCGAACTGATCATAACCGACGGTGAGGACAGGACGGAAAAGCAGGTGGCAGACGTCGAGAACCTCATTCGCCAGGAGGTGGATGCCTTGCTCGTGTCGCCGAAAGAGTCCGCAGGGCTCACCGGCGTGGTGCAGCAGGCGATCGATGCCAAGATCCCGGTCTTCGTTCTCGACCGCAACGTCGAGACCGACCAGTACACCCAGTTCGTCGGCGGCGACAACAAACTGATCGGCCGCGCGGCCGGCGAATATGCGGTCGAGCTTCTCGGCGGAAAGGGCAAGGCTCAGGGCAATATCGTCGAGATATGGGGCGGCATGGGCACCCAGCCGGCGCACGACCGCCACGACGGCTTCCACGAGTTCACCGACAAGGAGCCCGGCATCAAGAACCTGCTCGATCAGCAATCCGGCGACTGGAAGCAGGACCAGGCCTACAACATCATGGCGACGGCGCTGCGCAACAACGAGAAGATCGATCTCGTATACGGCCACAACGATCCGATGGCCTATGGCGCCTATCTGGCGGCGAAGGACGCAGGTCGTGAGAAGGAAATGAAGTTCATCGGCATCGACGCGCTCCCGAACGAAGGCGTGACCTGGGTCAACAACGGCGAACTGACCGCGACCTTCCTCTATGCGACGCCGGGAGCAGAGGGTCTACGCCAGGCGGTGAAGTTCCTGAAGGGGGAAAAGGTCGAAAAGACCGTCACGCTCGACACGATGAAGGTGACCAAGGAAAACGCCGCGCAGATACTGAAGGACAACGGCCTGTAAGATCCGTCGCGCGGACGCGCTGCGGCAAGCGCAAAGTCTGCATGGTCTACTCGGTCCGATTTGAGGAAGCGTGCAGCGGGCGGGCGGCGGATACGAGGGGGACCGCCCGCCTTCCCTCTCACCGCATCATAGACAGTGCCGTGGCGAAGAAATCCTCGCCGCCGAAGTTCCCCGATTTCAGCGCCAGCAACATCTCGTTTCCGGCAGTGCCGATCGTCCTCAGCACGGGGACGCCGGGCGCGATTTCCGGACCGATGAGGAAAGCCGGAATCCCGAGCCTGTCGACGGTCGCGCCGGAGGTCTCTCCGCCGGCGACGACGAGGCGTCTCACGCCGCGCTCCACCAGTTCACCGGCGATAGCGGCGGTTGCCGTTTCGATCGCGTGCCCGGATGCCTCTCGCCCGTAGCGCGCCTGCAGACGCGAAACGACCTCGGGCGCGGCACTCGCGGCGATGGCGACGGGGCCTTGGGCAATCCGTTCCCCGGCCCAGGCGACGGCTGCGGAAATCTCGTCCGATCCGTCGAGGAGCTTTTCCGTGTCGAGCCGCAGCACCGGCATATGGCGTTCCGCCGCGTCGAGCTGCTTCAGCGTTGCCGCCGAACAACTGCCTGCGACCACCGCGGCAAGACCGCCGACGGGGCGGATGGCGTCGCTTTCCCCGTCGCTTGCCGAAGCGCGGCCGGAGCGCAGAAGCGCACGGGCGAGGCCGAGACCCAGGCCGGACGCGCCGGTGGAGACGGGCATTTCGAGCGCCGCTTCGCCGAGCGTTTCGAGATCGCGTTCGAAGACGGCATCCGCGATTGCCGCGGCGGCGCCTTCGGCTCGTAACCGATCGAGCCGCGCCTTTACCGCATCGGCTCCGCGCGTGACGGTCGGCAGGTCGATGAGGCCGGCCTTGCCGCGCGACTGGCGGGTGAGCACCCGCACCAGATTGGCATCGCGCATCGGGTTGAGCGGGTGGTCTTTCAACGGGCTTTCGTCAAGCGGCTGGCCGTTGACGAAAAGATGGCCGAGATAGACGGTTCGCCCCGTTTCCGGAAAGGCCGGCGTAACGAGGGCGATGTCGCCGCCCGAGACGCTCAGAAGCGCTTCGGTCACCGGCCCGATATTGCCGAGATCCGTCGAATCGAAGGTGGAGCAGATCTTGTAGAGCACATGGGCGGCGCCTCGGCCGCGCAGCCAGCTTTCGGCCGCGAGGGCGGCGGCCACGGCCTCCTCCGCTGCGACCGACCGGATCTTCAGGGAAACGACCACTGCATCGACGTCGGGCAGGGCGAGCGACGGATCGGGAATGCCGACCGTCTGCACGGTGCGAAGCCCGTTCTTCGTCAGCGTATTCGCGAGATCGGAGGCGCCCGTGTAGTCGTCGGCGATCGATCCGAGCAGGATTGTCATGGGTCAGCTCCGTCGAAAGGGTTTGAACCAGCCGAGGCCGTCCAGCGTCCGGCCGTGCGGGTTATATTCGCAGCCGACGAAGCCGCCATAGCCGAGCCGGTCGATTTCATCAAAGAGGTAGCGATAGTTCAACTCCTCGCCATCGGGCTCGTGCCGCGAGGGCACGCTGGCGATCTGGATGTGGCCGGTGACCGGCATCAGTTGGCGGAGAGCCATTGCGACGTCGCCGTGCAGGATCTGCCGGTGATAGATGTCGAATTGCAGCTTCAGGTTGGGGAGCGCCAGTTCGGCGATGAGCCGCTCGGCGGTCCCGAAATCGTTGAGGAAATATCCCGGCATGTTGCGCCCGTTGATCGGCTCGACGAGGAGATCGATGCCCTCGTCGGCCAGGCGCCCGGCGGTATAGGCGACCGAGCGGCGGTAACGGGATGCGGCCTCCGGGTCGCGCGAATCAGCAAGACCAGCCATCAGGTGCAGGCGCTTGGCGCCGGTCGCCGCCGCGTAGTCGAGCGCCTTGTCAACATCCGATTTCAACCCGTCGAAGCGACCGGACAGGGCGGCGATGCCGCGCTCGCCGGCTGCCCAATCGCCCGGCGGCAGGTTGAACAGCGCCTGCTCGAGCCTGTTGCGGGCAAGCCGTTCGGCGATCGCTTCCGGCGGCACCTCGTAGGGAAAAAGGTACTCGACGGCGGCGAACCCGGCGTCGGCCGCCGCGTCGAAGCGGTCGAGGAACGGCCACTCGGTGAACATCATCGTCAGATTGGCGGCAAAAACGGGCATGCGCGTCTTCCTTAGGGGTTATTTGTGCCGGGCAACGTGGCCCCGGAGAGCTGGGCGTAGAGCCGCGCGAGGGAGGAATCGTCGTCGCGCCCCATGCCTGCGCCCGAGGCTGCAAGATACATCTGCAGTGCGGCCGCCACGAGCGGCACCGGATAGCGCTCCGCGCGCGCCATATCCTGGACGATGCCGAGGTCCTTCACGAAAATCTCGATGGCGCTCAGCGGGGCGTAATCTCCCGCCAGCACATGCGGGATGCGGTTCTCAAACATCCAGGAATTGCCGGCCGAGGCGGTGATCACCTCGTATACTTTGTCGAGGTCCAGCCCTTGTTTCGCCGCGAAGGCGATCGCTTCGCAGGCGGCCGCGATGTGCACGCCGGCGAGAAGCTGGTTGATCATCTTGAAGGCGGCGCCGGTCCCGGCAGTCTCGCCGAGTTCGTAAACCTTGGCGGCCATGGCGTCGAGCGCCGGCCGGGCGGCGGCGAAGGCCTGCGGCGATCCCGAGGCCATGATCGTCAGTTCGCCCTTCGATGCCTTTGCCGCGCCGCCTGAGATCGGCGCGTCGAGATAGTGAAACCCCAGTCCTTCGAGCCGCTGCGCCAGGTCGCGCGCGATCGCCGGATCCATTGTCGCGGACGATATGAAGACGGCGCCGGGCTTCATCGCGTCTGCAACGCCGTCCCGGCCGAACAGAACGGCTTCGGTCTGCGCGCCGCTCACGACCACCGAAACGACGATGTCGGCGCCCGTCACGGCTTCGCCTGGCGTGCCCGCTCCGCGACCGCCTTCGGCGACGAAACGTTCCACTGCGGGCGGGGCAACGTCGTAGCCAAACACGTCGAGGCCGGCGCTTTTCAACGAGCACGCCATACCGAAGCCCATCGAGCCGAGCCCGAGCACTGCGATCTTCGATGTCATTTCGTCTCCCTCCAGTTGCCGGTCACTCGTTTAGGGATTTTTGGCAGCGCTGCCAACCAAAATTGGTAGCGCTGCCAAAAAAATCCGCCTATGAAGTCGATGAGAGCCGTGAACGGTCTCGTCAAACTGGACAGGCGCGAAGTGGCGACGGACTTCAAGCAGCAGACACCCGTAACGCTCGCAGAGGTGGCGGAAGCCGCGGGCGTGGGTGAGAGCACGGTTTCCCGCGTGCTGCGCAATCACGGCTCGTTCTCCGGCAAGGCCCGCGAGCGCGTGTTGGATGCGGTCGAGCGGCTTGGCTACGTGCCGAACCGGATCGCCGGAACCTTGGCCTCGGCGGGGTCCCGGCTCGTTGCCTTCGTCATCCCGTCGCTCACCAACATCGTGTTCCCGGACGTGCTGCGGGGTGCAGGCGCCGTTCTGGAGGAAAATCGCTATCAGGCCGTCTTTTCCGTGACGGACTATGAGCCGGAGCGCGAGGAGGCCCTCGTCGCCGCCATGCTCGCCTGGCGGCCGACGGCGGTGATGCTTGCCGGCTTCGAGCATACGGAAGGCACGCTCAAGATGCTGCGGGCGAGCGGCTGTCGCGTCGTCGAACTGCTCGACATCGACGGGAGCGCCATAGACCTGGCGGTCGGCTTTTCCAATCGTGAGGCGGGTCGGGCGAGCGCCGAATTCCTGTTGAAGCGCGGTTATCGCCGGATCGGCTATGTCGGCCACGATCTCGACCGCGACACACGCGCCGGCAAACGCTTCGACGGCTTCCGTGAAGCGCTGAACCTGGCCGGCGTCGCCCTTGTGGATCGGGAAATCCGTCCGGGCGCTTCTTCGGTTGGGAGCGGGCGGGCGGGGCTCGAGCAGCTTCTTCGAAGGGCGCCGGGACTCGATGCGGTCTATTTCTCGAACGACGACATGGCGCTCGGCGGATATTTTCATTGTCTTGCACGCGCCATTTCCGTCCCAACCAGACTCGCCCTTTTCGGCCATAACGGCCTCGATATCGGCCAGGCCACGCCGCAGCCTCTGACGACCATTCGCACGCCTCGCGTCGCGACGGGAAAGCTGGCGGCCGAGTTGGTCATCAACGATCACCCGTCTCACATCGCCGATCTTGGATTTGAACTGATCGAAGGCGATACAGCCTGAACGAAAGGACCACCAATGTCCGAAACGCGTCTTCGCGAGGAAATCTGCCGCTACGGCCGGTCTCTCTTCGAGCGGGGCCTGACCCCCGGCTCTTCCGGAAACATATCGATGAGACTCGATGACGGCGGCTGGCTGGTGACGCCCACCAATGCCTCGCTCGGCTTCCTCGATCCAGCGCGTATTTCGCGCCTCGATGCCGGCGGTCGGCTTGTCTCGGGCGACAAGCCGACCAAGGAGATCCCGCTTCATTCCGCCCTCTACGAGACGCGCGGCAGCGCCCGTGCCATCGTGCATCTCCATTCGACCCACGCGGTCGCGCTGACGATGCTGCCGGAGATCGATCCGCAAGCGGCTCTGCCGCCGATGACGCCCTATTATCTCATGCGGGCCGGGGAGACTGCGCTCGTGCCCTATTACCGCCCCGGAGACCCGGCCGTCGCCGATGCGATCCGCGGGCTTGCGGGCAAATATTCCTCCGTGCTGCTTTCCAATCACGGTCCCGTCGTCGCCGGCGACACTCTGGAGGCCGCGATCTTTGCGACGGAGGAACTGGAAGAGACCGCAAAGCTCTACCTGCTGCTGCGCAACCTTAATCCCCGCTATCTCAGCCCGCAGCAAGTCGCCGATCTTGCCAAAACCTTCAGCCTCGACCTGCCGTCGCTCGGCGACCATGAGGGACATGATCACGGATAGAGTGCCTCCCTGCGTCTATTCTCAACCGGTCTGGATCCGCTGTTCAACCGGGTTGATGGTCGACATTTTGGACCGGGATGATTGTCGACAGATTTTGGGTTGCGGCAGGTTCAGCGGGTTCGCGAAGCCCCGGACGGGGCGGAGCGAACCGGCTGAACCTGCCGCGGCGATCGATAAGGCCGATATCGAGGTCGCAGAAGCGCACGACGTAGTCGCCGGTCTCAAGTTCGGCGATGCCGACGAGCTCGCCGATCAACGCCTCGCTGATGAAGACGAGTCCGCCCTTCCACTTGATCTCGCCGGAGTTGCGAATGCGCCGGACCTGGTGATCGGCGTCATACCAGGGGTCTTCCGCCTGAACCGGCATCGGCCGCTGCGAGGGCTCGTAGAACTCGGCCGGCAGCTGTTGCTCGAGCGCTTCATGCGGGCGCTCGTGATTGTAGTACCAGCGGAAGGCATCGAAACGGTCCTGCTGCTCTGCCGCACTCGCGGCTGGCGGGCGCGACGTGTGAGCTTTGAGCGTGCGGTGCATCCGTTCGTGCCGGCCATTCTCCTGCGGTGAAGCCGGATTGATGAAATGCGGCTCCACGCCCAGCTTCAGCCACCAAGCCGAAAGCCGTGTCAGTCCGCCGGCCCCGCGTGATCCGAACGGCGCACCATTGTCACAGCGGATAGCCAGCGGCAGGCCGTAAACCCGAAAAGCCTCGGTGAAGACCGGGATGGCCCCTTCGATCGTCGGCGCAACGATCCGGACATCGATCAGAAAGCGGCTGTGGCCGTCTGTGATCGTCAACGGGTCGATCCGTTGCTGATCCGTGGTGCGAAACCAGCCCTTGAAGTCGGTACTCCATTCGTCGTTCACAGCCGTTACCGCTGCATACGGCCGCCGCTGGTCGATCGGCCGGCGGCGGCGCTTCACCGGCGAAACCAGTCCGGCCCCCTTGAGAATGTCTCCAATCGTCGACGCCGCCGGCCAGACTATCTCCGGCGCCTGACGCGAAAGCTTTGCCAACAGCTTGCGCGGCCCCAGATCGGGAAAACGTTGCCGCATTGCGACGATCTCTTCCTTCAGGCCCTCCGCGGTTCGGTGCGGGCAGTGCTGCGGGGCGTGCGAGCGATCCACAAACCAGTCCGAAACCCCGCTGTCGCGCCGACTGCGCCACGCGTAAAACGTATCGCGGCAAACACCGTATCGACGGCAAAGCTCCGAAACGCTCCAGTTCCCGCTGTCATAATCCGAAAGCATCCGAACCCGCTCTTCCATCCGACAAGTCTCGTTAAACGGCATCAAAAGGTCCCCCTCAGATGCCAATCTAACCTGTCGACAATCATCCCGGTCTAATCTGTCGACAATCTACCCGGTCTGAACCCCCGATTTGCCCCTCCCCAGCCCCTCCCCCTTGTGGAGAGGGGTTGGGGAGGGGTGACCTTGACGATGACGGTGCGCCATCCGTCCGCTATGACCGCTGGAAGAATCGGGACAAAGCGGATGTTCACGCTCCAACGCATCGAGACCTCGACACAGGAAATCAAGAAGAGCCGCTTTCTCGCGATTGCCGGGCCGATCGAGGACGAACCGTCGGCCAAGACCTTCATTGCCGCCCACTCGGACACTGCGGCCAATCACAATTGCTGGGCCTGGCGGGTCGGCCAGAGCTATCGCTTCAGCGACGACGGCGAGCCAAGCGGGACGGCGGGCAAGCCGATCCTTGCGGCGATCGACGGCCAGTCGCTGGATCGCGTCGCCGTCGTCGTGACGCGCTGGTTCGGCGGCATTCTGCTCGGCAGCGGCGGACTGGTCCGTGCCTATGGCGGCACGGCGGCGCTCTGCCTGCGGGCGGCGGAGAAGATCGAGCTCATCGAGCGTCAGCGCGCCGAGATCGCCTGCGACTTCGCCGATCTCGCGCTCATCAAGGCGCGGCTGGCAGCGCGCGGCGTGTCGATCGCCTCCGAGAGTTTCACCGGCACCGGTGCGGTGCTGTCGGTCGAGATACGGCAAGACGCATTAGACGACGTGCTCGCTCTGGTGAGCGATCTCAGTCGCGGCAAGGCGCTCGTGACACTCTGCGACTGAGCTTTCATCTGCGCCACTCTCGTCATAGTTATGCCAACCACCCGGAGCTGAAGTTCCGGCAGCACAATGGATAGGATACATTCGATGAAAACAAGGATCTTGGGACGAACGGGCGCCACGATTTCGGAGATCGGTTTCGGCGCCTGGCAAATCGGCGGCTCCTGGGGCGACGTCAGCGAGGAGGATGGCAAGCGCGCGCTCAATGCCGCCCTCGACAGCGGCGTCACCTTCATCGACACCGCAGACGTCTACGGCGACGGGCGTTCCGAAAACATCATCGCCGCGGTGCTGCGGGAACGGGGCGGGGAGAAACCATTCGTCGCCACGAAGGCAGGACGCCGGCTCAATCCGCACGTGGTGGAGGGCTATACAGGCGGCAATATCGAGGCCTTCATCGACCGCAGCCTCGCAAATCTCGGCGTCGAAACGCTTGATCTCGTCCAGCTCCACTGCCCACCGCCGGAGGTCTACTATCGGCCCGAGGTCTTCGGCGCGCTCGATGGGCTGGTCACCAAGGGCAAGATCCGCCATTACGGCGTCTCGGTCGAGAAAGTCGAAGAGGCCCTGAAGGCTATCGAATATCCGGGCGTCGCCACGGTCCAGATCATCTACAACATCTTCCGCCAGCGGCCGCAGGACCTATTCTTCGCCGAGGCGAAAAAAAAGAATGTCGGCGTCATCGTGCGCGTGCCGCTGGCGTCCGGCTTGCTTTCGGGCAAGATCGGCAAAGATACGGTCTTTGCTCCAGACGACCACCGCAACTTCAATCGTGACGGCGAAGCCTTCGACGTCGGGGAGACCTTTGCCGGCGTGCCCTTCGACGTGGCGCTGCAGGCGGTCGACGAGCTTCGTACGCTGGTGCCCGCCAATGTGCCGATGGCGCAATTCGCCTTGCGCTGGATCCTCGCGCAGGACGCCGTTTCCGTCGTTATCCCCGGAGCCCGCAATGCCGCGCAGGCGCAGTCGAACGCCGCCGCCAGCGCCCTTGCGCCGATCGACGGCGCGACGCTCGCGGCAATCGAGGCGCTTTACGAGCGGCTCGTCAAGGTTCATGTTCATCAGCGCTGGTGATGGATGAACCGGTGAGAGGGTGATGACGAGGGAGGCATTCGATCTCGAACGCTTCGTCGCTGCGCAGGAAAGCACCTATCCGGCTGCTCTTGCGGAGCTTCGTGCCGGGGCCAAGCGGACCCACTGGATGTGGTTCATCTTTCCGCAGATCGCGGGCCTCGGCCATTCGCCGACGGCCCGGTTTTATGCGCTCTCAGGCCTCGGCGAGGCGCGCGCCTATGTCGAACATCCGCTTCTCGGCCGACGTATTCTCGAATGCACGGAAGCGGTCAATGGGGTCAGGGGGCGCAACGCTCTTGAGATCTTCGGGCGGCCGGACGATTTGAAGTTTTGCTCATCGATGACGCTCTTCGAAGCGGCGGCGCCTGATGTCGACGCCTTCACCCGGGCGCTCGACCTTTACTTCGACGGCGTCCGGGACAAGAGGACGATCGAGATTCTCGGGAAGAGCTGAACCGCGCTCAAAACGATGCGGCCGCTCCCTGCGACAGGACGAGCAGGAACAGCACCGCACAGACCGTCAGGCCGGCGATGATGAGCATCAGTTCCTTCATCATATAGCGATACATCGCGTCCCTCCTTTGCGGACGGCGAGTGCTGCTCCAGCACCGCACGTCCTGTTCGACGTGCAAGGGGCTGTAGTGCTTCGCATTGCCGCATGCCTTGATCCTGAACCGGTCAAGGCCCAAGCGAAGGTGCAGCGGATCTAATATGGGAATCCGTTATGCGGCTTTAAGTTCCGCGCGAAGCACAAGTGTGTGAACGTCGGCGAGCGCCCGATGGAACGTCGCGCGCGCCCCGTCCAATCCCACTTCACCCGCCTGAGATGAGAGTTGCGAGCGCTGGCCGGAACACTATCTCCAGGAGTCCATCGCTCTAAAGCGCCCTTCATCGCACAAACTATGCAGGAGCTTGCTCATGCTTGTTAGGCTGACCGTACAGACGATCGTCTGGTTCGGGTTCATCGGAGCCGTCCTCTTTCTTTCCGCCGGAACGCTCGCCTGGCCCGCGGCGTGGAGCTACCTGTTCCTCATGCTTGCGCTTTCGTTCTTCGTCGGGCTGCTCCTTGCCCGGCACGATCCCGCGCTGCTCAAGGAAAGGCTGGCTCCCCCAATCCAGGAAGGCCAGCCCCTAGCCGACAAGGTGCTCCTTTCGGTGATCCTCCTGTTCCTTGTCGCCGGCTTCGCCTTCATGGCGCTCGATGCAGCGAGATTCAAATGGTCTTCCATGCCGGTCTGGGTGCAGGCGCTGGGTGCGCTGCTCCTCGTCCTTTCCATCGGATTCAGCTATCGGACATTGCGCGAAAACAGCTTCGCATCTCCGGTCGTCAAGGTGCAGACCGAGCGTGCGCAAAGCGTGATCACCACGGGACCCTATCGTTACGTCCGTCATCCCTTCTATACGGGCAGTCTTCTCTTCGTCGCCGCAACCTCTTTGTTCCTGGGCTCCTGGTGGGGGTTGCTCGTGGCACTCGGACTGGCGGCATTGCTCGCGATCCGGATCGGCATAGAGGAAAAGGCTTTGCGTACGGGGCTCGCCGGCTACGATGCCTATGCGGAACGCGTGCGCTACCGGCTCGTGCCCTACGTGTGGTAGCCGACCCGGCCGTTCGCCGTTGACTCCTCCGATGATGAGAGGAGAATGTCATCTTCTGCGTCACTACAGTGCCCCGCGTCCCGCCGGACGCCCGAAAGCTGCTGTAGCACTTTGAAGCGCTGCATTTTTTTCTTGAGTCCAAACGGCTTGGGGACACTGCAGCAGGATAGGAGAGGCGCCTACGATGACGATCGCCAGGAGACTTCAGGACTATATCGACAGCGAAGGGATCACCTACGACACCCTCGCGCATCACCGTACCGCAACCACCAGTCAGACTGCCGAAGCCGCCCATGTGCCGGGCAACAGGCTCGCCAAATCCGTGGTCGTTCACCACGAGATGGGCTATGCGCTCGCCGTCGTTCCGGCCACGCATCGGGTCGAGCTCTCCACGCTGCAGGACGTCATGAACCGCCGTCTCGGCCTCGCCTCGGAGGAAGAGGTCAGCGAGCTCTTCAACGATTGCGAGACCGGAGCCGTCCCGCCCATCGGGGAGGCCTATGGCGTGCCGGTCATTCTCGACGAGAGCCTCGACAGGGCAAACGACGTCTATTTCGAGGGCGGCGACCACAGGACGCTCGTGCATATGAGCGGCACCAATTTTCGCAACCTCACGAAGGACGCGCGGGTCGCCCGGTTCAGCCACCCGTCATGAGCCGAGCCGCTTATCGGCGGCGGGCCCGATCGGGGTTCACTGGGCGATACCGTCGTGGATATGGCGATGCAGGACGCGCTTCCCGCGGGAATAAGCATCCCCTGCTCCTGACCCTTGCGATGAAGGTCGCATATGCCGGGAGATGTTCTCGCGAGCGGCGGAAAAAGCCGCTTGCCATCGAAGGTGTGAGATGATTCGGAAAATTTTTACGAGGCAGGCTTCAGTCTGCTTGCGCCATCCGCATGCGCCGCGGCAATGCACGGTGCATTCTCACCGGAAACGCAGGTTTTCCTTTGTAAGCTCGTCGACCGACGAGCAGCCCATCAGCTTCATGCCGCGTTCGATCTCTATGCGCATCAGTTCCAGCGCCCGTTCGACGCCGGCCTGTCCTGCCGCAGCGAGCGGGAAGAGATAATAGCGGCCAAGGCCGACCGCCTTCGCTCCCAGCGAGAGCGCCTTGAGCACATGGGTGCCGCGCTGCACGCCGCCGTCCATCATCACATCTATCCTGTCTCCGACGGCCTGAACGATCTCGTCAAGCTGGTCGAATGCAGTGCGTGAACCGTCAAGCTGGCGCCCGCCGTGATTGGAGAGCACGATTCCGGTGCAGCCGATCTCGACCGCGCGCTTGGCATCCTCGACCGAAATCACGCCTTTCAGACAAAACTGGCCGCCCCAGTGCTGCACCATCTCGGCGACGTCGTCCCAGGACATCGACGGATCGAGCATCTCGGTGAAGTAGCGGCTTATCGACATCGCGCCGCGGCCCATATCGACATGGTTTTCCAGCTGCGGCAGCCTGAAAGGCTCATGGCGAACGTAATTGACCGCCCAAGAGGGCTTGATCGCAAATTGCGTGATGCCGGCGAGATTGAGCTTGAAAGGAATGGCAAACCCCGTGCGCTTGTCGCGCTCGCGATTGCCCCCGGTGATGCTGTCCACCGTCAGCATCATCACCTCGATGCCGGCCTGCTTGGCGCGCCCCATCATCTCGCGGTTCAACCCACGATCCTTGTGGAAGTAGAACTGGTAGACCTGCGGGCCGTCGCAGATCCGCCGGGCCTCTTCCAGACTGACGGTGCCGAGCGAGGAGACGCCGAACATCGTGCCGAACTTCGCCGCCGCTGCCGCCACCGCACGTTCGCCCTGATGGTGGAACAGACGCTGAAGCGCGGTCGGCGAGCAATAGACGGGCATCGCCAGCCTTTGGCCCATCACCGTCACCGACATGTCGATATCGCCGACGCCGCGCAGGACATTCGGAACCAAATCGCAGCCCTCGAACGCAGTCGTATTGCGCCGGTAGGTGACCTCGTCATCGGCCGCGCCATCGATGTAGTTGAAGATCGGCGACGGCAGGCGCTGCTTTGCCATCCGACGGAAATCGTGGAAATTATAACAATCTTTCAGACGCATCTGCCCCTCGGACCCGAACGGCGGAATCAATAGCACTTTTTCGATAGAGCGGAATGAGGAAATCAAACGAGCCCCGGCGGGAATCCGGCGCTCAGTCCGTCGTCGAGCCGGCAATGATGGTGAGGCGCCGCATGGATGGTATGTGGACACTGAAGAGGAAGACGCCCCACCATTCGGCGCCGTCATCGAAATAGTCCGAGACCTCCGGCAGCCGCATGTCGGACCAGTCGAGAATTTCGCTCGCGCGGTGCGGCGGCAATATGAAGTCCCTGATCTCCTCGAACACCGCCTGCACCTCGCCTGGCCTGGCGTCGAGCGGATAGGGCGGACTGGAGAAAGCGTAGGCGAATTGCCCGCCGGTTTCGGGGCAGGCGCTTGCACCCGAGATGATCTTCACACCCTCAAGCGAGCTCAAGACCGGATCCGTCAGCTGCGATCCGTCGGCGGTCTTATAGCGGCCGAGCCTCAGCAGGTTGCCGCTGTCCGGGTCGTACCAGTCGCCGAAGAATGCCTTTTCGGTGATGCGCCGGCTTCCCAGAGCGCGCAGCTTCCCGGCATCGAACCTATGGAAGTGGCGCAACGCCTGCGGAACTGCCGAAAGCACCTCCTCCTCCGTACCGCCTGCGTTCTCGAAGACCGCGAAATCGAGCACGCCCAGCATCTTGTCGAAGCGTTCAAAGGCAGGCGGCAGCTTCTCGATCCGGTTCATTTCAGTTTTTGGTCCGTCCAGTCGTCCGTCTTCAGGGGCTCCGCAACCCGAGTAAAAGCTCTGTCGCGGGTCACAAGGACCGCATCGAACGCGACCGCATGAGCAGCAATCATCATATCGAGGGGCGCGAGAGCCGCGCCCTTGCCTTCACAGGCAGCGCGTAGGTCGCCATAGCTTCGGGCGGCAGTGCGATTCCAGGGCAACACGTCTACCCGAAGAAGGAATTGCCTGACCCGTTCAGATAGCGTCCTCGGATAGCCTCGCTTGGCGAGACCGTAGAGCAACTCCCCCTCGGTGACGGATGATACGACAATATCCGTGATGGGAAGCGAGACCAACCGATCGATGATCTCGGGGCGGTCGCCCTTGATGACATGACCGGCAATCTTGGTATCGAGCATCCACAGGCTCATTCCTTCCAGCCCTCGAACGGATCTCTATCCTGCGAAGGCTGCTTGCGGTCGGCCGGCCCCAGGAAGTCGTCCCCGACCTGATCCTTGCCATAGAGTTCAAAAAGACCGTCCCATGAATCCGGCTTGCGTGACAGAATGACATCACCGGTCTTCGGATCACGACGAACGAACACCTCGCTGCCCTCGAAGCGGAACTCTGCAGGGAGCCTGACGGCCTGGCTGCGGCCGCTGGCAAATATCTTGGCTGTTTTGGTTGCCACGGTAACCTCCGCTTTCGATATCTATCATGATATATACCAAGCAGAAGATGCCTATTAAGCGCAGGACATCGATGGGGGATTTTCGAGACGCTGCCGATCCGTGCGGGCCGGCGGCGTTCGCCATTTCTACCCATGCCACCCGCCCCCGTTGGCACGCGCGCCTGATATCTCGTCGCGACTATTTCAGAACGACAACGGCTTCGACTTCGAAGAGCATGGGGTCGATTGCAAGCTTGGGAACGGGAACCAAAGTCTGCGCCGGCAGCGCGGCGCCGAACATTTTCTTGACGTTGCTGGTCAGCACCTCAAGCTTGGACATGTCGTGATCGACGACGAAGACCGTGAGCTTGGCGACCTGATCCGGCCTGGCACCGAGCGCATCGAGGGCCGTGCGCAGATTTGCATAGGCCTGCTCGACCTGGACAGCGAAGTCCGGCGACAAGGCTCCGCTGCTGTCCTGGCCGCCCTGCCCGGAGATATAGGCCACCCGGCCCTCGCGGGGCACGATCACTGCCGTGCTGTAGCCGTTCGGCGTCGGGTCGTAGAGGTTTTGCGGGTTGACGATGGTCAGCTTGAGATCATTCTCATTCGCTGTCGTGGCAGTGGGAACGCCGGTGGTCATGATGATCAGCCCTCCGATAAGCAGATGCGTGATTGCGCGTGACATGTTTTTCTCTCGGGTCCGGGGCTGCGCGCAATGAACCTCGCCGCCTTCGGGATTGAACTTTTACTGCCGCATGATCTGATGACTCGTACGGTGTACCATTCACTCGCATCGTACATAGTACGAGTCAACCGTTCAGGATCGACTTTCGTGGCCTTGTCGGCTTAAATCGGCATTCTGATCAGCAAGGAAGACGGATGACGGCCAAACGCAGCGGCGCCCGGAGCAAACGGCCTCAGCGGACAGGTGTATCGCCACCGTCCGCGCAGGAGGCGCGCAGTGAACCGTCTCTCTCCCGGCAGCGTATCGTGGCGACCGCGGTAGAACTGCTGGACGCCCACGGGATAGACGGATTGACGATGCGTCGGCTGGCCGATCGCCTCGGCTCGGGCGTGATGAGCCTGTACTGGCACGTCGACAACAAGGAGGATGTCTTCGATCTGGCACTGGACTCGGTGCTCGAATACCGTAGACCGCCACAAACGGTTGAGTCTCAGGACTGGCGCGGAGAAGTCGTTCACATGCTCGAGGACTGGCGCGCCAGCATGCTGCGCCATCCCTGGTCGGCATCTCTGCTGCCGCGCCGGGCGCTCGGCCCGAACATTCTCAGCCGCCTGGAACTGCTGGGCAGAACCTTGTCCGGAGCCGGTGTAGCCGACGCAGATCTGAACGTCGCGATATGGTCGCTCTGGAACTATGTGATGGGCGCCACCGTCACCCGGGCGAGCTTTGACGTCTCGGACGATGACAGGGCCGCGGCACAGCAGCGCCTTACATGCCTCAACGAACACTACGCGACGATCGGACGCTCCCGTCTGCTGCTGGACAACGATTGGGACGGCGCCTTCCGGAAGGGCCTCGACTTCCTGCTAGACGGCCTTGCTCCGAGACAATGAGCGTTCGGGTTTGCCGAGGCCGTTGCGACAGGATCATGTGAATGGATGCAGCACCTGATACGCCGGAGGCCGAGGCGTTGAGCTTTACGACCTGCTAACAGGAGGGGGACTGCTCGCCGGCGAAGTCGATGGAGCGGAATTGTCGCGGGCGCCGAAGAACGTCTTGGTCGCGCGCGAGACAATGACGCTCAGCCTACGCAGAGCCGTTCAACATTTCGAGGACTTGCAGATGACAACGAACCTTAGGGCGGAGATAATTGATGTCGTTTGCCGCGATAAATTGCCTCTGGACATAGTGTAACCCATTGAGAAACAAGAGGTTAAATTTTGCCGCGTACAGCAAAACTCCCATAGTCCTGACGTCACGGGCCACAAACGGAATCCGCGTTGGTGGGAAGGTAGCGCTAGACAATCTAGCGCTACCCTATTCCTCATTTCTCCGGCAGGCTTTCAACAGCGTCAAAGACACGAGCCGAGTAGGTGAGCGCCGCGCCGGCGTTCAATGCGATCGCCACTCCCAAAGCTTCGGCGATCTCGCCTTTCGAAGCTCCCAGTTCGACGGCCTTCTTGGAATGGACGGCGATACAGCCATCGCAGCGCGTCGTGACCGCGACGGCCAGCGCGATCAACTCGTGCATCTTCGGCTCGAGCTTGCCAGTATTGTTGCCGCTGTTCTCGATCGTGTTCAGGCCGCGCAGCACGTCGGGGCTGAGTTTCGCGAAGTCGCCGACCCGGCCGATGAGGGCATCCCGGTAGGCGTTCCAATCCTGCATGTTGTTCATGGCCCTCTCCCTCACTGACGTCCGGCGGTCACGCCGCCATCGACCGGGAGAATCGTGCCGGTAATCCACGAAGCCTGCTCCGAAGCGAGGAAGAGGATCGCCTCGGCGACATCACGCGGCTGGCCGTTGCGGCCGAGCGGATGGAACGAATTGAACGTCGGCAGAACCTCCTTGACCTGATCATCGGACAAGAAGGTGTTGTAGACGGGCGTCTCGACGACGGCCGGGGCGACTGCGTTGATCCGGATGTTGTATGGCGCAAGCTCGATCGCCAGATTGCGGACCATGGCGTGCACGCCGGCATTGGCGGCGGAATAGGCAGCCGACGGCGTCGCGCCGATCGCCTGGATCGCCCACATGGAGCCGGTCTGGACGATTGCGCCGCCCTTGTCCTTCATTGCCTTGGCAGCGGCCTGAGCCGTGAAGAACTTGCCTTTGAGGATCGTGTCCAGATACCAGTCGTAATCCGCCTCGGTCAGTTCAATGAACGGCTTGGGGTTGAAGACGCCCGCATTGTTCACGAGAACGTCCAGGCCGCCAAACCGTGAGACCGCTGCCTCGACGAGCGCTGCTCCGGTTTCGGGCTTTGCGATATCGCCGGCGGAAACCACGAGGTTCTTGCCGCTCGGATCGATTTCCTTCGCCGCTGCTTCAAGTTTGCCAAGATCACGGCCGTTGATGGCGACCTTCGCACCTTCGGCCACGAAACGTGCCGCCGTCTCCTTGCCGATACCCGAGCCGCCGCCGGTGATCGCTACTACCTTGCCTTCAAATCGCATAATGATCTCCTTGTTGTCTATCTATCGATAGATAGAGGAGACCTACATAGAGATTGATTTCCTTCTGCGCAACCCCTATCTATCATTAGATAGACAAACGAGGTTGTGATGAGCGAAATGAGAGACGCGATCCTGGATGCAGCCGAGGAGCGTATTCGAGGCGCGGGTTATAGCGGCTTCAGTTTCCGGGAGATCGCGGCGGACGTCGGGGTCAAGAGCTCCAGCGTCCACTACCATTTTCCCACCAAGGAGAAGCTCGCCGCGGCGGTCGCCCGCCGCTACACGGATCGGTTTCTCGTGGGAGTAGACGAAAAAGTCCAAGCTGGCCGGGACATCGTCCAGGCGTGGCGTCAGGTTTTCCGCGACGCACTCGCACGCGACGGCAGGATGTGTCTTTGCGGAGCGATGGGGGCGACCTCCCACGATCTCGCCGACGAAGTCAGGAACGAAGTGAAGCGGTTCTTCAATCTCGGCATCCAACGACTTGTCGAGGGGGGTCTTCGGAAGGACGCCGCGATCCAGGTTCTCGCGACGCTCGAAGGCGCTATGCTCACCGCCAACATTCTGGATGATCCCGCCATATTCGAAAGCGGCACTGCCGCTCTCGCCTAGGCGCGAATCGGTCTCGCCGACCGCCAGACAAGCGGGACCAGCACAAGAGCCACCGCGGGAAGCACGACCCAGTTGATCGTCTCCCATCCCGAACTGTGGAGGAGGGAGCCGGCGGAGAAGGACGCGCAGGCAACCGTACCGAAGACCAGAAAGTCGTTCGCTCCCTGGACCTTGCTGCGCTCGGACGGTCTGTAGCAGTCGGCGACCATCGACGTCGCCCCGATGAACCCAAAATTCCAGCCCACGCCGAGCAGGATCAAGGCCATCCAGAAATGGGCGATATCGAACCCGGAAAGTGCGACGGCAGCCGAACATCCGATCAGGAGAAGGCCAACGGCGGCAACCTTCTCCTTGCCGAAGCGAACCATCAGCTTGCCGGTGAAGAAGCTTGGCCCGTACATGGCAAGGATATGCCACTGAATGCCCAGGGCCGCTTGGTCCACCGAGTGGCCGTGGCCGACCATGGCGATCGGCGATGCCGTCATGACGAAGGTCATCAAACCATAGGAGACGACGCCGGTCGCGATGGCGAGCAGATAGCGCGGGGTTGTTAGAATGCTGAGGAGCGGGCGTCCACCGTCGGTTTCCATGTCTGAAACTTTCACCTTCGACGGCTGATGCAACATCAGGAGGACGGGAATGGCGAGAGCCGCCAGTGCCGCCTGGCTGATGAAGCTGCCCGCGAAGGGAGTGCCAGGGAATGCGTCTCGAGTCCAGATGACAAGTTGCGGTCCGATGATCGCCGCCGCCAGTCCGCCGACAAGAACGCGGGAAATGGCCTTCTGGCTCTCGGCACCCGTCGCGTTGTCCGCCGCGGCGAAGCGATAGCTCTGGACATACGAGGAATAGAAGCCAGCAAGAGCAGTTCCGAGGCAGAAGATGATAAAGCTGCTCAATGCTATACCGAGAGCCGCGATCAGCCCTGAGATAAGGCCAATTCCCGCACCTGTCAGATAGCCTGAACGGCGGCCGAAGCGCCTCATGACGTAAGCGGCCGGAAGGGTTCCGAGCGCCAATCCAAGATTCAGCAGACTGACGGGCAGCGTGATCAGGTCCGGATCGGGAGAAAGGTGCTGCCCGACCAAGCCGCCGAGCGAGATGACGATCGGAGCGTTTGCACCGCCAAGCGATTGGGCAACCGTCAAAACCCATGCATTGCGTCGTGCGGTCGTCTCGACCGCACTGGCCTCTACTGCGCTCATCTGGCACCTTGTTTCGATAGATACTGGGAGACAGCGCGCTGGGCAGCCGTGACCGCCCCGGAGAGATAACCGGGTTCGGTGGGGCTGGTTTCGCTCCCGGCGAGGCTCAGCCGTCCATCCCAACCCCCCGTCACCCACGCGTCGTCGCGAACGACGGGATGCCCGGCGGCGACAAGATCGGTCGAGGTGGCCGTCAGGGGATCGACGGCCCAATCCTTCAATAAAGTGGCGACAGGACTGCGGGCTGCGGGACCGAACAGCCGCTCGAGCTGGACCAGGCACGCAATCTTCAAAGTTTCCTCGCTGACTGCTGCGCGCTGTTCCGCGCCTACCCCGATGAATCCGAAGAGAGCAGCCCTTCCGGAAGCCGTCGTGGCGTCGTGGATCTCGGCCATCGGACCCGCTATGCTCTGCGCCGTCCCGGAAAGGCCTGCGGCTCTCCAGAACGGCCGGTCGTAGATTGCGAAGAACTTGGCGTGCGGCGCCATCCAGGTCGGCGTGTCGCGCCACCGTCCGGCGGTCGCGCCCTCCTGCGCCGGGCTGAACGTGATTGTAGCCTCGATGAGCCTCGGCGGCAGCGCTGCGATGACATGGCCGGCGTCGATGATATCTTGCTCGCCGCTGGCGTTCTCGACCGTCAGCCGGACACCCGCTGACATGAGCGTCATCCCCTTCACCTTCGTGCGGAGAAGGATGCTGTCAGGCGAAAGCTCGCGGGCGAGTGCCCGCACCGCCGCTGCCGTCCCGCCTGCGAGCCGCATCGATGGTGGCTCCTGCATCATAGCCGGGAAGCGTTGGGGCCTCTGGCTCGGAGATCGTTCGAAGACCACTTCGCCCTCGCTGTGCTGGACGAATGATTGAAGATCGAATTCAGCGACCAGGTCTGCCATCGCGGGCTGCATCTGCGGCCAGTACCAGGAAGGACCTAAGTCAAATCCGTCTTCCGATGAATTGCCGGAGGCATCAGCGGAGAAGACACGACCGCCGATACGCTCGCGTGCCTCGATGACCAAGGCGTCGACTCCCGAAGCCTTGAGCGCCCAGGCCGCATACAGTCCCGCGAGGCCCGCGCCGACGACGGCGACTTCGTATGATCTCATGTTACCTGTCCTTCGTCGTTCCGGCGTCTTCGAACCTCACGACGTCTTCATGGAGGAGCGGGCCAGATTTCATCCAGACGCGGGCGCCATCGTTTCCGACCTTGGCCCGAACCGCTTGTCCGGCAGGTAGGCGCAGCCATGACCAGTGGTCGAGAACGTCGCCTTCGACGGTAAAACCTCCGCCGAGAACAAGGAGTTCGAGACCATGCGGGTTGGCAACCTCCACAGCAGCGCCGGGCTGCCACTCCTCCATCATCACCTGCTCGTCTTTCCCATCGAAGAGGATGCGGGAGGACGACACGCCGGGCCGAAGCTGCGCTTCCTCGCCTTCGCCCGGACGGCAGACGACCCTTTCCCGATCGTCGGCCCTGAACTGCCAGAGCTTGACCAGGATGACACAACCCTCGTCGCTGCCCGGAGCATGACCCGTGCCTGGAGGATTGCGCACATAGGTGCCGACCGGGAAGTCTCCGCTCTCGTCCTGGAAGACGCCATCCAGGACGAGAAACTCTTCTCCGCCCGTGTGTTCGTGGCGCGCGAACCGGCTGCCGGACGCGTAACGAACGATCGATGTCGCTCTCGCCTTCTCCTCGCCGATCCTGAACAGCATGCGGCGGTCCACGCCCTTGGCTGGGCTTGGCACCCAATCGATCCGGTCGGCGTGTATGAGCACGGGCTTGGTGAGGTCTTCGTTGATCAGCATGTCAAAGCTCCGACCTGCCGCCGTCGACGACGATCTCCGCGCCGAGCATGTAGCTCGATGCGTCGCTGGCAAGGAAAAGGACAGCGGCCGCGATCTCCTCAGGTCTGCCCATGCGCCCGATCGGCACCTGGCCGCCGACGCGTTCGGCGTACGCGCGGAACTCCTCTTCCGTCTGGTTTCTGCCGCGGTGGATCGGCGTTTCGATCGAGCCTGGGCTGACGGCGTTCACCCTGACCCTGCGGTCCAGAAGTTCAGCCGACATCGTCCTCGCGAACGAGCGGGCAGCGGCCTTGGAGGCGGACAATATTGCGCGGCCAGGAGTTCCCACCTGGTTGAGCCATGACGTGTTGAGAATGATCGAGCCGCCCTCGCGCATCAGCGTCAGCACCGACTGCACGGTGAAGAAGACGCCTTTCACATTCGTATCCATGATCGTGGCGTAGGTATGCTCGTCCACGGTGGCGAGCGGCGTCCCGATAGCCACGCCCGCGTTCGCGAACAGGATGTCCAGCGTCGAGAATTCCTCCGCAAGAATGGTCTTCATCCGATGGAGATCGGCGAGCGACGACACGTCCGCCTGAATGGCGAGAATATCGTTGCCCAGTTCCGCTTTTGCAGCCTGAAGCTTTTCCGCCGATCTGCCCGTGATCGCGACCCGTGCCCCATTCTCCCGGAGCATCTTCGCTGCCGCGAGACCAATCCCGCTCGATCCGCCTGTCACTAGTGCCGTCTTGCCTTGAAGTATCATGCGTGAACCTCCGTCTAAGGATCTACGAATGTCCTCTCGCAATTGCATTGACGAGGAAAACAAACGATATCGGAAACAAAGAAAATCTTTCTCGTAGGTGGAGAACGGATCACACATGAGGAATCTCACGAGGCTCAAATCACTGCAGGCTCTCGAAGCTTCGGCAAGACACGGAAGCTTCGTCGGGGCCTCCACGGAACTCGACGTGACCCCGCCCGCCGTAGGGCAGCTCGTTCGCTCCCTGGAAGACTGGGTCGGCTATCCGCTCTTCCGGCGAACGCGGTCCGGGGCCGAACGCCTGATGCCCGTGGACGAGGCAAAGGAAGCTCTCGAGGACATCTCGCAGGGATTAGACCTTCTGGAAACAGGTCTGCGGAAGTTGCGCGGGCGCAAGGCGCGCACGGTCGTCGTCGTGACGGCATCCCAGGCGCTCGTCGCGAACTGGCTGCTCGGGCGGCTCGACGACTTCACCACGAAACACCCGAACATCGATGTACGTCTCGACGTCTCCGATCGCGTGATCGACCTCGCTCAAGGAGATGCCGATATCGGCATCCGATGTGGCCTAGGCAACTGGAAAGGTGTGAAGTCGACCTTCCTCATGGGTGAGGAGATCATCGCGGTATGCCATCAGCGTCTTTTACCGATCGACAGGGATGTGACTGCTGGCTGGATCGTGGGACAGACCCTGGTACATGACGGGACGTCGCATCCCGGGGGAGATTTCCCGTCATGGGCGGACTGGCTGGCGCGCGCAGGAGCGAACCAGCCTCCCGACGATGGCGGTCTGAAGATCAACTCGACCGCGGCCGTCATCAATGCGGCTGTCGCCGCCAGAGGCGTGGCGCTGGTAAGAAAGGCGCTCGTGGCGCAAGAGCTGGAAAGCGGCCGCCTGGTTCATCTGATGCCTCAGGTGAGATGGCCGGTGAAATGGGCGTACTATGCCGTGGCGGCACCGAAAGCTCTTCGCCGGTACGAGGTCACCGCCTTCCACGATTGGTTATGTGATCAAGCGCCATCGAGCTCGCTCGAATAGAGTGGCACGCATCCTAAGTCCGCTCCGCTTTGGCGCAAAAGTTGCCGCCAACAGCCAAACTTGTGTCAGGGCGATCCATGGGCTGCAGGGTTGGAAAGGGAAGCTTCCCGTCCCATAGGCAACATAGTGGCCAAAAAGGCAAAATATCGTGGCGTTCGACAATTGGAAAGAATGGCGCACCCGAAGAGATTCGAACTCCTGACCCCCAGATTCGTAGTCTGGTGCTCTATCCAGCTGAGCTACGGGTGCGTGCCTGGAAGCGGTGACCACCGCTTGCGTGGCGATCCTCTAAAGCGTCCTTTCGGCGATTGCAAGCGCCTTCGGGAAAAAATTTCATTTTTACGACGATGCCGTGAGGGGACGGAATCTCAGGAACGTCCCTTGGCGCGGAAGGCATCGAGCCGCACCGGGCGGTCCGGCAGTTCTATGCGAAACAGCGTGCCGGGAGTGGGCTTTTCGACGAGTGCGATCGTTCCGCCATGGGCAAGCACCAGTTCGCGGGCGATTGCCAGACCCAGGCCCGTTCCGCCGGAGCGCGCCGAGCCGCGGAAGGCGGCGAAGAGATTTTCGCGTGCCTTGGCAGGCATGCCGGGGCCCGTGTCGTCGATCGAAATCGTCACCACGCTGCCGGTACGCAACGCCGAAACCGAGATCCGCCGCTCGGAGCCATCCTCCGGCTTGTAATTGGCCAGCGCCTCGACCGCGTTGCGACAGATATTGTGGACGATGCGGAACAGCTGCTCGCTGTCCGCGTCGACCTCGATGTCGTCGCGGATCTGTATCTCGAACTCGATACCGTCCTGGCGATCGACGGCGAGCAGTTCGGCTACGTCCTCGACCAGCGGCCGCAGCGCCAGGAAACGGCGATGCGGCTCGGCCTCCGTCGTGCGGCCGTAGGAGAGCACTTCGCGCGTATAGCCGACAGCGCGGTCGATGGTCCGAAGCAATGTCGGCGCGAAGCGCTTGACCACGGGATCGTCCACGTCGGCCAGGCGATCGGAAATGAGTTGCGCGGAGGACAGGATGTTGCGCATGTCGTGGTTGATCTTGGAAACGGCGAGGCCGAGCTCCGCAAGGCTCTTCTGCTGCTTCAGGGTTCTCTGCAATTCGCGCTGCATGCTCGCCAGGTGCTGACCGGCGACCGCCAGTTCGTCCTTGCCTTTCGGCGGCACCAGCACGCGCTCGGGGCTCGACGGCTCGTCCGAAAACTCCTGCATGCTCTTGGTCAGCCGCCTGATCGGGAGAATCAGCATGCGATTGATGGCCAGGAAGATCAGCGCCGCGGTGATCAGCGAGATGACGATCGACAGGAGGAAGACGTTGCGCGAATAGACGAGCATGGCCGTGCGCAGCTTGGCGTCCTTCATCACCAGCTCGATCGTCGCCTCGCCTTCGCCCAGCGGGCCATAGACGCGCACCACCCGGTTGCCGCCGAAGATGAGCGTGTCGAAGGCGTCCCGGATCGCGCCCAGAGCCGTGAAGTTGGCTATGTCGTATTCGCCGTCGATCGCGGGGGGCATGTCGACGCTGGCGATCATCCGGGAGGCGTCCTTGCGGCGGATGACGATGGCCTTGGTCCCGGTCGCCATCAGGGTCTCGCGCTGCACGGCGCGGGGCAGCTCGACATTCTGAAGCCCGTCGACCACGACGGCGGCCGCCGCCACGGTGTTCAGGCGGTCCTGAAGCCAGCGAATGCGCATATTGGCGACGGAAGGCACGAAGATCAGTACCTCGGCCAGCATCACGAAGGCGACCGTCAGCAGCAGCAATTTGCCGGAAAGCCCGCCAAGAAAGCCGACCGCCGCTCGAGGTGCCGCACTCGCATTGGCCGGACGCGCGTCTTCTACCATAAGCCCAAAAGATTCCCTGGATCAGCCGAAATTCCGCAGAAACCGGATCGCGGTCCGCAGAAGGCGATTTCGCGCCATGGGGGAATAATAGGAGATAGCTGCCTGTTTTCCAATCTCCGAGAGAGTCGGATAGGGTGCGACATAAGTCTGGAAATGCCTGAGGGTCAGGCGGTTGGCGACGGCGAAGGCCCAGAGACCGATCATCTCCCCCGCTCCAGGGCCTGCTATGGCGGCGCCGAGAACCCGCCCGCGCCTGCCGACGACGATCTTTATCAACCCTCGATCCAATCCGTCGGTGCGGGCGCGATCATTCGCGGAAAAGTTCAGGCGAACGGTTCTGCCCCCCGGGGCGGTCTTCCGCGCGCGCTCCTCCGTCAAACCCACCTGCGCCAGTTCGGGCGCGGTGAAGATCACCTGCGGAACGATGGCCGCCCTCTCGCGTCCCGGCAGGCGGAAAAGGATCTGCTGCAGCACCAGCCGGGCGTGATAGCTCGCCTGATGCGTGAAGAGGCCGCCCGCCGCATCTCCGACCGCATAGACGCGGCGGTTGCTCGTCCGCAGGTCCGCCCCGACCTCTATGTGCTTCGGCCCGTGGCGGATGCCGGCCGCATCGAGATCGAGCGGTCCGTGATCGGAGGCACGACCGGCAGCCACCAGCAGGTCGCTCCCTTCGATCTCGAAAGGGCCGCTCTCGTTCTCGCAGAAAAGCCGGACGCCCGTCTCCGTTTGCTCCGCCGAGCGGATCTCCGTGCGCTCGTGCAGGAGCATGCCTTCCGCACGCAGCCCGTCGAGCACGATCGCCGCCAGCTCGGGATCCTGGCCGGATAGAGCCGCGGCCCTGTCCACGACCGTGACATCGGCACCCAATCGGCGGTGAGCCGCGGCCATCTCCAGGCCGACCGCGCCCGCGCCGATGACGACGAGATGTCGCGGCAGGCGTTTCAGGCCGAAGAGCGTTTCGTTGGTGAGAAACGGCGTCTCCGCAAGTCCGGGGATCGGGGGAACGGCGGGGGAGGAGCCGGCGGCGATCACAAAGCGGCGGGCGCGGATCAGCTGGTCGCCGGCAGCGACGGTGCGGTCGTCTACGAAGCGGGCCGTTTCCTTGATCACCTCGACGCCGAGGCTGGTGAAGCGCTCTACGGAATCATGCGGCGCGATGCCTTCGATGACGGACTGTATGCGCGCCGTCAGCCGCTCGTGGTCGACGACTGGTCCCGCCGCGGCAATGCCGAATTCCGCAGCCTTGCGGATCGCTTCCGCATGCTTGGCTGCTGCGATCAGGGCCTTTGACGGCACGCAGCCGTAATTCAGGCAATCGCCGCCCATCCGGCCGTGCTCGACCAGAACGACGGGCACGCCGAAAGCGGCCGCCCCGGCGGCCACGGAGAGCCCGGCGGCACCGCCGCCGATCACGCAGATGTCGGGTGTCAGTATATTCGCCACGCGGCTAGGCCCTCCGCCTCCGTCATGCACCTTTGCGGCGCGACTGTATTAGCCTGAATGCCAGAGGCAATGCAGCAATCGATGCGAGGGCGACGAGGGCCAGCGAAATATCTCTGGTGGCGAAATCGGCAAGGACGAGTTCACGGCCGCTTGCAGCAGCAAAAGCGATCACGTCGCCGAGGCCGCGGCCGAGCCAGGTATAGGCGAGAGTGCCCGGCACGATGCCGATCACCGTCGCGAGCGCATAGGTGCGCAGCTTCACCTCGAAGAAGGCAGGCGCGATATTGATCAGGAAGAAAGGAAAGATCGGCGCGAGGCGCAGGATCAGGAGATAAAGGAAGGCGTTGTCC
The DNA here is from genome assembly GCF_042436655.1 of Sinorhizobium sp. P24N7. Lineage (NCBI taxonomy): Bacteria > Pseudomonadati > Pseudomonadota > Alphaproteobacteria > Hyphomicrobiales > Rhizobiaceae > Sinorhizobium > Sinorhizobium sp. P24N7. The sequence goes on from NZ_JBHMIW010000001.1 coordinate 215,625, forward strand.
CGGAATCCATCGGCAAGGCGCTCCAGGACGCCGCCGGCACGGCGCCTCAGGATGTCGCTGAAGGCGCCGCGCGCGGCGATGAATAGCAGGCAAGCCCCGAGTGTGGCGGCAAGAACCGTAATGGCTGCGCCGGCAAGGCAGCCGAAAAGGAAGCCCGCGGAGATCGTGAGCACCGATGCCGCCGGAATGGAGAAGACCACCACCGCGACATAAATCGCGAAGAAGACGAGAACCGAACTGACCGGATGGGCGGCGACATGGGCGGCGAGCGTCTCGCGCTGGTCGGCGAGCGCAGACAGCGAAACATAGTCCTGCAGGCCGTAGGCATAGCTCAGGACGCCGCCCGCAAGCAGAAGCGAAATCGGCAGGAAGCGCCAGGGAGAGCGATGCGGAACAGGCTGAAGGTCTCGTCGGCTCGACGAGGGTTCGAGAGCCGGTCCTTCTTCCGCCCCGTTGCTGATACCATGGCTCATGCGATTTGCCTTCGGTGAGATTCTGCCCCTGAATTAGAAGGAATTCACCCCCGGAACCAATAACGAATCGTCGCGTCGACAAACGACGGCGTGACCGGGTCGCCGCGGCAAGTCACGCCGGCGTGAAAGTGCCTGCGGCCCCTTCCGGAGGGCAGGCTCATCTCGGAAATGCCGCTCGCGGCGACCGACAGGTCACCGCGAACGAAGCTGGTCACTGGGCGACTGCAGTGCTGCAGCAGGCCCTCAGAACTCTTCCCAATCGTCGCGAGCGACCGCAGCGGAGCCGTTGCCGAATGCGCGCGCGACCGTGCCCATCATGCGGCGGGCGGGCGAGGCCACCGGGCGGCTCGCTTCCCTTGCCGGCGCGACCGTACGCACCGCCTCGCGCTCGACCTTGAAGTAGGCGATGAGGTTGGCGAGATTGTCGGCCTCGGCGGACAGCTTATGCGTGGCGGCGTTCGCCTCCTCCACCATGGCGGCGTTGCGCTGGGTGACCTGATCCATCTGGTTGACGGCGGTGCTGACCTCGCCGAGACCCGTGGCCTGCTCGCGTGCGGCCGTCGCGATCGAATGGATGTGATCGTTGATCTTGAGGACGCGCGTCTCGATCTGACCGAGTGCGGCTCCCGTCGCCTGGACGAGCTTGACGCCGGTGGCCACTTCGCCGCCCGATTTAGAAATCAGCGACTTGATATCCTTGGCGGCGCTGGCTGCACGCTGGGCGAGTTCGCGGACCTCCTGGGCAACGACCGCGAAACCCTTGCCGGCATCCCCCGCGCGCGCCGCCTCGACGCCGGCATTGAGGGCCAGCAGGTTCGTCTGGAAGGCGATCTCGTCGATGACGTTGGTAATCTGGCCGATCTCGCTCGAAGCCTGTTCGATGCGGCCCATGGCATCGATGGCGTTGCGGACGACCGACGCCGACTCCGCTGCGCTGTCCTTCGCCTCCGTGACCATGACGGTCGCTTCCTGGGCCCGCTCCGTAGAATTGCGAACCGCGGCGGTTATCTCGTCGAGCGCCGCCGAAGTTTCCTCCAGCGCGGCGGCCTGCTGTTCAGTCCGCTTGGACAGGTCGTCGGCGGCACTGCGCAATTCCGTAGAGTTCCCGTTGATCGAGTCCGTCGTCATGCGGACCTCGCGCAGGGTCTTCTGCAGGGTCTGCAAGGTATCGTTGACGTTCGTCTGCAACTCGGCGAAGGCGCCCTGGAACTGGCCCTTCATGCTTTGCGTGAGGTCGCCCGTCGCCAGGCTCGCAATGACCCTCCGGGTCTCGGCGATGCCCGTATCGACGCTGTTGACCAGTTCGTTGACGCTCGCCGCAAAACGGTTGAGGTCGTCGTTGTCGTAGTCCTTGCCGATGCGCCTGGTGAAGTCCCCTGCCGCAGCCGCCGCGACGACCGTGGCGATGCTCGACTGCAGGTCCGCGCTCTTTTCGCGCAGGACCTCTTCCTGGGCGTTGAGCTCTCGCACGGCGAGGCTGTTCTGCTTGAAGACTTCGACCGCCGCCGCCATGTCGCCGATCTCGTCCTTGCGCCCGGCGAAGGGCACATCAACCGAGAGATCGCCGCCGGCAAGCAGCTTCATCTTGCCCGTCAGATCGAGAATCGGGCGGCTGAGGTGATTGGTCGCAATATAGAAGGCGGCGCCGATCCCGGCCAGCATGCCGAGCGCTGCCGTTGCAAGGACGATCAGCACGATCGAGCGCTTGTAGTCGGCAAGATCCGCGGTGATCGTGTGAAGCGAGGCAAGGTTCTCGTCGACGACCACGTCGATTTCCGCCTGGAACGCCTTGCGGTTGGCCCGGTTCGCCTCGTTGTTGCCCTGCTCGTTGGCCGCTTGCGGCGCGACCTGCGTGCCGAGGCGAGCCGTCTCGCTTCGGAACGTCTTGAATTCCTCCGCGCGCTGGACGAGGGTATCGAAGGCGGGCAGGACGTCGGCGGGCACCAGCGGCCGCCACTCGGTGAGCAGCGCGTCGATCTTGTCGAGGTTCTTGAGAATTCCCTCGGCAAAAGGCTTTGCCTTCTCGACCGTCGGCGCCGCATAAATGCCCCGCGCCTCCATCACCACCGCCGTTACCAGGCGATTGAGCCTCTCGCCCTTGAAGGCCCGGTCGGATGCGTTCTGGTATTCACCGAGCCGTTGGTTGTACTCGCTCACGATCAGCAACGACATGCCGGTGATCGCTATCGCCAGCAGACTCATGATGCCGACGATGAGGTTTATCTTTCCACGAATTTTCATGTCCTGTCCCTGTCCCCAGCCGCATACTCGCCTAAAACGGGAAAGTAACTCACGGCTTACACGCTACTGAGTAAATGCTAAAATGCGTGTGGTTAACAAAGCACCCATCGGGCCCACTCATTTTAGGGTGTCATGCGGCTAATCATGAGCACGCCGCCGGCGTCTGGGAATTGACTCTATCGGGTTTTTGTCCCTATAAGCCGCGCACGTCCGGTGGAGCCGCCCGTTGGCGGAGCCATGTCCGGCGCGTAAACGCTCTTGCATCATGCAAACCCAAGAAGGACCGCACACCGCGGTATTAAAATAAATGAAGCGTACCTACCAACCGTCCAAGCTTGTTCGCAAGCGCCGTCACGGCTTCCGTGCACGTATGTCCACCAAGGGTGGGCGCAAGGTCCTCACAGCCCGCCGGGCTCGTGGCCGCAAGCGTCTTTCGGCGTAAGCCGAATCTGCCCGAAACCTTATGTCCGGGCAAATGACGACAGATAAAGACAAGACGGCTGTCGGGCGGCTGAAAAGCCGTCCGCAGTTTTTGGCGGTCCGGGCTGGAGAAAGCCGCAGAGGCCCGCTATTTCTCCTCGAAGTTCTCGACCGGAACGATCCGGAGGGAGAAGCCCGCGTCGGCTTCACCGTTACCAAGAAACACGGCAATGCCGTCGAGCGAAACCGAATGCGCCGACGCCTCAAGGAAGCCGTGCGGCTTTCGGCCGGGTTTGCAATGAAACCCGGACACGACTATGTGATTGTCGCCCGGCGCGATCTCCTGAATGCCCCTTTCGACGCATTGACTCGGGCGCTTCGGGATCGCATCGAAAACAAGCCGAAACAGAAGCGGCCACCGGCCGGTTCCAGGAAATCATGATGGAAAACAACCGCAATTATTTCGTGGCGATCGCCCTTTCCGTGCTGATCCTCATCGCCTGGCAGTTCTTCTATGTCAGCCCGAAGATGGAAAAGGACCGCATTGCCGCGGAACAGGCGCAGCAGGCGCAACAGACCCAGCAACAGCCAGGCGCTCAGCCCGCTGCACCTGGACAGGCGCTGCCCGGCGGTGCGATCCCGAGCGCAGGCGAAAGCCGCGATCAGGCAATCGGCAAATCGGCCCGCGTGGCGATCGACACGCCGGCGCTTTCCGGCTCCATCAACCTGACCGGCGCACGCTTCGACGACCTGAAACTCAAGGGCTACCACGAAACAGTCGACCCGAAGAGCCCGGTCATCACGCTCTTCAGCCCGGCGGAGACCGCCGACGGCTATTTCACGGAAATCGGCTATATCGGATCGGACGCGACCGGATCGGTTCCGGGGCCGCAGACCACATGGACGCTTTCGGGCGGCGACAAGCTCACCCCCTCGACGCCGGTGACGCTGAGCTATACGAACGACAAGGGCATCACCTTTTCCCGGACCATCTCGGTCGACGACCGCTACATGTTCCAGGTGGTCGACAGCATCAAGAACGAGACCGCCGCGCCGGTTTCCCTGTCTTCCTACGGCCGCGTCACGCGCTTCAACAAGCCGACGACTCCGAGCATCTACGTGCTCCACGAGGGCTTCGTCGGCGTTGCGGGAGAGCATGGCCTCCAGGAAGTTGGCTATTCCAAGGTCGAAGACGACGAGCCCGTCGAACCGGGTAAGTCGACCGGCGGATGGCTGGGCATCACCGATAAATACTGGGCCGCGACGATCGTGCCGCCGCAGGCGACGCCCTTCGACATCCGGTTCTCGCATTTCGCCGACGGGCGCCCGCGTTACCAGAGCGACTACAAGAGCGATGCGGTGACGGTTGCCCCCGGCCAGTCCGTGGAGCTGAAGAACCTCGTCTTCGCCGGTGCCAAGGAAGTCCCGGTCGTCGACAATTACGAAGTGGCGTATTCGATCCCCAACTTCGACAAGCTGATCGACTGGGGCTGGTTCTACTTCATCACCAAGCCGATGTTCAAAATGATGGATTTCTTCTTCCGTCTCTTCGGCAATTTCGGCATCGCGATCCTGATCACCACGATCGTCGTCAAGCTCATCTTCTTCCCGCTCGCCAACAAGCAATACGCCTCGATGGCGAACATGAAGAAGGTTCAGCCGAAGATGGAGGAGCTGAAGAAGAAATTCGGCGACGACAGGATGGGGCTGCAGCAGGCGATGATGCAGCTCTACAAGGAAGAGAAGATCAACCCGCTGGCGGGCTGCTGGCCGATCCTCATCCAGATCCCGGTGTTCTTCGCGCTGTACAAGGTGATCTACGTCACCATCGAGATGCGGCATGCGCCGTTCTTCGGCTGGATCCAGGATCTCTCCGCGCCCGATCCGACGACGATCGTCAATCTCTTCGGCCTCCTGCCCTTCGATGCTCCGTCCTTCCTGCATCTCGGCGTCTGGCCGATCATCATGGGCATCACCATGTTCCTGCAGATGCGCATGAACCCGACGCCGCCGGACCCGACCCAGGCGATGCTCTTCACATGGATGCCGGTGGTATTCACCTTCATGCTGGCATCGTTCCCGGCCGGTCTCGTGATCTACTGGGCCTGGAACAACACGCTGTCGATCCTGCAGCAGGGCATCATCATGAAGCGTCAGGGCGTCAAGGTCGAACTCTTCGACAATCTGAAGTCGCTCTTCTCGAAGAAACCGAAACCGGCGGAATAGAGCACTTCCAGGAAGCGCAGTGAAAGAGTTGGAAGCCCCGGTGCGACGCGTTCCGGGGCTTTTCTTTTCGATTTCCCGAGCGCCACCGGCGCCGCCCCGGCGCTCTCAAGCTTGACAAGCCTCTGCAAAAGCCTGATGCCGAGGCCAAAGAGGAAACGCCAGAACATGTCCGGGACGAACAAGCAGAATGCCGCAAGCGTCTTCGGCCGGCCGTGGATCTTCATCCGCGGCGTGCCGTCGATGAAGTTCCTGCCGCCGGAGGGACCGACGGAGATCGCCTTTGCCGGCCGCTCCAATGTCGGCAAGTCGTCGCTGATCAACGCACTCGTGGGCCATAAGGGCCTTGCGCGCACATCGAACACGCCCGGCCGCACCCAGGAACTCAACTATTTCGTGCCGGACGGCTATTCCGGCGAGGCCGACGACCTGCCGCCGATGGCGCTCGTCGACATGCCGGGCTACGGCTACGCGCAGGCTCCCAAGGAACAGGTCGACGCCTGGACGAAGCTGGTGTTCGACTATCTGCGCGGACGCTCGACGCTGAAGCGCGTCTACGTGCTGATCGACGCGCGCCACGGCATCAAGAAAAATGACGAGGACGTGCTGGCACTCCTCGACAAGGCTGCGGTTTCCTATCAGATCGTGCTGACCAAGACGGACAAGATCAAGGCGGCCGGCGTGCCGCGCCTCGTCGGGGAAACCCTCGAAAAGATCAAGAAGCGGCCGGCGGCCTTTCCGGAAGTGCTGTCGACATCGTCGGAAAAGGGCGAAGGCATCGAGGACCTCCGCGCGGCGATCGAGCTTGCCGTGACGCGCTGACGCGCGAAACGGCGCCGCTGAAGGGCGATCCCCTCGTCTTCGACCTCCGTCACTACCCTGACATGAAAAGCGCTCTATCTCTGCTTCGCGGCGGCAGATTGTCTGCCCGAAGGATCAGGAGAGAGACATGTCCGATTTGATTGTCGTGGGATTCGATTCGACGGATGAGGCCGACAAGGTCCTCTTGAAGCTCAACAGCCTGAGGAAGGAGTATCTGATCGATCTGGAAGATGCGGTCGTCGTCGTTCGCGACGCCGACGGCAAGGTGCATCTGAAGCAGAGCATGAACCTGACCACCGTCGGAGCCACGTCCGGCCTCCTTTCCGGCTCCCTCTGGGGCGGGCTCGTCGGGCTACTCTTCCTCAATCCGCTCGCGGGTTTCGCCCTCGGCGGCGCTATCGGCGCCGGTGCCGGTGCGCTTTCCGGCTCGCTTGTCGATTACGGGATCGACGACGACTTCATCAAGTCGCTCGGCAACACCATCCCGAACAATTCCTCGGCGCTCTTCGTTCTGGTGCGCAAGGTGCAGCCGGAAAAGGTGCTGGCCGAATTCTCCGGCCTGCGCGGCCGCGTGCTGAAGACATCGCTCTCGCCGGAGCAGGAACAGAAGCTTCAGGCAGCCCTTTCCGAGGCGCAGACGCCGTCGCCGCAGGCGGGTACATTCTGATCGGTTGCTGCACAGCGATCTTCTCGCCGGAGCCGGCGGGAAGATCCCCACGCTCAGGCAGTTTCCGGTACGAATGACAGGGCGAGACCGTTGATGCAGTGCCGCTTGCCGGTCGGCGGCGGACCGTCGTCGAAGATGTGGCCGAGATGACCGCCGCAGCGGCGGCAGTGGCATTCGGTCCTCGTCATGAACAGGGTATCGTCCTCGCGTGTGCCGATCGCGCCGGGTAGCGCCTGCCAGAAGCTCGGCCAGCCGGTACCGCTGTCATATTTCGCCTCGGAGGAATAGACGGGCAAGGCGCATCCCGCGCATTGAAAGAGGCCGTTTCGCTTTTCATCGTCGAGCGGGCTGCTGAACGGCGGCTCCGTGCCCTCCTCCCGCAAAATGCGATAGCGGTTCTCGCCGAGCAGCGCCCGCCACTCCGCGTCGGTCCTGGTGATTTCGAAGGTGTCGCCGGCGACGGCGCGCATGGGCCATAACAGACCGCGCAAGGTGACCACCGCGGCCAGGGCCGCGCCCGCCATCAGCAAGTCGCGCCGGCTGATCATCGGAACCTCCATCGGGCGATGCAACTGGCATTGGCCGAATCTGGAGCGAAAGGCGGAAGTGCTTCTTCCTCCCGCAGCCGGTTCGGCCTGATATCGTAATTTACCGCATCGGCCCAAAAATCGGTATCGATTTCCGGAAAGCACGATGCGTCGATACGACAAATTGGATTAAGGCTTGTTGAGATTCGGGATACCCACCACGGCCGGTTGGGCTCGTCACAGGATGAAAGCAGCGCCGCGTCTGCGGCGCGGAAGAGCCTTTCCAGCCCAAGGACTTGGTCTGGCTGGATTCCTGTGACAAGCACAGGAATGAGGAAGAGGAGAGATTGCAGTCCTCCGAAAGGTTCCCACAGCGCCGCTGTGCCGACAAACCGACCAGAGTTGCAGCAGCCGTCATGAACTCAAACTTTGTGCGTCCACTCGGGCGCACGGCGCTCAAAGCGGTCGCGGCATTCCTGCCGTGACTGCGTGGCCCGCGTGGAACGAGACTTAGAAAGCGCGCGCGGTGCCTTGCGCGATGACCGCACCGGTGGGCGAGCCGGTCGCCGAGCCGCCCAGGGGCTCGACACTGACGGAGAGCCTGGAGCCGCTGGCAATCCGGCTTCGCATTCCCGGCTCGAGCACGATTTCCCCCTCGCCGGACGGCGGCAGCACGCCGAGCGAGACCGGCGGATCGTCACCTTTGATCAGCCAGAGTTCGAGCGATTTCTCCTCCATCTGTCCGGCGGCGGCCGGCGACAGTCTGAGGCGCCCCGTAGCCGGTTCGAAGTGCGTGACGAGGTTGATGGCGCTGCCTTGCGCTTCGAGGCTCGCAACGAGTTGCGTACCGCCCCGGCGATCGCTGAAAAGTCCGGCCACCGCGCCTGCCATTACGACGACAGCCGAAAGCGATACCAGCGCGACGCTGCGCCAAAGGGGAAGCGAGCCCCAGATACCGCGGGGGTCGTCTGCGCCCCGGCCCGCTTCGAAGACCGCGTGCTCGGAGGAGCGAAACCTGCGGCGCGGCGCGACCGATTCATAGGCGTCGCCGAAGGCCGCAAGATTGTTCTGCCAGCGGATGACCATGGCGGCGAAGTTTCGGTCCGTTGCCATGCGCGCCTCGGCCTTGCGACGGTCCTCGGCAGACAGCGCGCCGAGCACGTACTCTCCCGCGATCACCTCGTCGCGGCGGGAATCTCCGCTTTCGGGCTTCTGCGTCGTCATGGCTTCCTGCACTCTCTCAGCTTTAGAGGGCCGGCACGATTCCCTTCGATCTCTTCCAGGCAGGCGTCGATGCGCCTATTCTCGGGACTGCGGCGGTCCTTTCCGGATCAAAGCAGGATCAGTCAAATCGCCAGCGCCGTCAATCGGCTTCTCGGCCATGCCGCGCACGCGGCGAGCACTTCGGCTCAGCCAGGCGACCGCCGTCACAATGGCTTTATGTTGCGCCCGGATCATTCCATCCGTCAGAGAGTTGCGCTAAACAGCAGCCGGTATTTTTCGAGGATCCGCCATGTCCGCATCAGAAAGTGAAATTCAGGCCCGCCTGCTCGCCCAGGCCCTGCCCTACATGCAGCGCTACGAGAACAAGACGATCGTCGTCAAATACGGGGGCCACGCCATGGGCAATGCCGACCTCGGACGCGCCTTTGCCAGCGATATCGCGCTTCTGAAGCAGTCCGGCGTCAATCCGATCGTCGTTCACGGCGGCGGCCCTCAGATCGGCGCCATGCTCAACCGGATGGGCATCGAGTCCAAATTCGAGGGCGGGCTCCGCGTCACAGACGAAAAGACCGTCGAAATCGTCGAAATGGTGCTTGCCGGGTCGATCAACAAAGAGATCGTCGCGCTCATAAACCAGACGGGCGAATGGGCGATCGGCCTTTGCGGCAAGGACGGCAACATGGTGTTTGCGGAAAAGGCGAAGAAGACCTTCCGCGATCCGGATTCCAACATCGAGCGCGTGCTCGACCTCGGCTTCGTTGGCGATGTCGTCGAAGTCGACCGCACCCTTCTCGATCTGCTCGCCCGCTCCGAGATGATACCGGTGATCGCGCCTGTGGCGCCGGGACGGGACGGCCACACCTACAACATCAACGCGGACACCTTTGCCGGCGCCATCGCCGGCGCGCTCAATGCGACGCGCCTTCTCTTCCTGACCGACGTTCCGGGCGTTCTCAACAAGAAGGGCGAACTCATCAAGCAGCTCTCGGTCGCCGAGGCGCGGGCGCTGATCGCCGACGGCACCATCTCGGGCGGCATGATCCCGAAGGTGGAGACCTGCATCGAGGCGATCAAGGCCGGCGTCCAGGGCGTCGTCATCCTCAACGGCAAAACGGCACATTCGGTGCTGCTCGAAATCTTCACCGAGCACGGCGCAGGCACGCTGATCGTGCCGTGAGGCGCGCCTTGTTTGCGTGATCTGCCCCTTACCCTAACCTTCTCCCCGTCTTGACGCGTCATGACGGGGAAAGGGTCACGGCAGCGGGATGAGGGACCAATCTCTTACCTTGCCCCGTAAACATTCTCCGCCTCGCCGCGCAGCCGGGCGATCATCTCCCGGTATGGGAACGGCCCATAGCTCACCCGCCCGACGCCGGCGGCCGCAAGCGTGGCAATGTCCGGCGCCCCCGGCATCATCATCACGTTGACCGGCAAAGGTGATGCCGCACAGAGCCTGGCGATGAGGTCCCGATCGGCGAGACCCGGTGCGAAGAAGCCGCTCGCGCCCGCATCCGCATAGGCCTCGGCGCGGGCGATCGCATCCTCCATCAGGGCCGCGTGGCGCGCCGCATCGCTTTCCTGCAGGAAGAGGTCGGTGCGGGCGTTGACGAACAGTGCGATGCCCTGTCGCTCCGCCATCTCGCGGATCGCGCGGATGCGAGCCGCCTGCTTGTCGATCGGATGGACGCCGCCCCTGCCAACCATCTGGTCCTCGAAATTGATGCCGATCCCGCCCGCATCGATCACTTGCGCGACATTGGCCGCGGCCTGGGCCGGGTCCTCCGAATAGGCGCCCTCGAAGTCCACCGAGAGCGGCAGGTCCGTTGCCGCGACGATCTCGCGCACGGTCTCGAGCAGCAGAGGCAGCGGCAGCTTCTGCCCGTCTCCGTATCCATGCGCCGCCGCGACCGACCAGCTCCCGGTGGCGAGCGCCTTGGCGCCGGCCTCGGCCACGCACCGGGCGCTGCCTGCATCCCAGATGTTGTACAGAACCACCGGATCGCCTTTCCGGTGCAGTGCCCCGAAGGCAAGCGCTCTTTCTTCCTGGCTCATCGTATCTTCTCCCAGTCCGTCAGGTTGATCGTATCCGTTACATCGTTGGAGCGGCGGCCCGCGCAGGCATCTCCCGGTCCCACTCTCCGAAAAGCCCTACAGGACGCATTCTGCCCTCGTGGCGAAGCAGCCATTGCTTGCGCCGGAGCCCGCCCCCATAGCCCGTCAGCGATCCGTCAGCGCCGATGCAACGGTGGCAGGGCACGACGATTGCGAGGCAGTTGGAGCCGTTGGCCCTGGCCACGGCACGCACCGCCTGCGGGGTGGCGACCTTCCGCGCGATGTCGCTGTAGGAGCGTGTCTCGCCCACGGGTATCGCAACGAGTTCTGCCCATACCTGACGCTCGAAGGCACTGCCGTCGAGGGCGAGCGGTGTTCGAAAATCGGCTGAGCGCCCGGCAAAATAGTCGTTGAGCTCGCGCTCCACCTGATCGATGGGCGGCGTTCTGCCGGGCACCACCGCAGAGTGCGTCTTTCGCTTGAGACTCTCCATTTCGGCCGGGAGGGCCTTGCGATCATGGAACTCGATGAGGTGAAGATGCGTCTGGTCGGCAACCGCCACCATGGGGCCTAGTGGCGTCTCTATCCAGTCGGCAAAGAGCAGCACGCGCCCCTGCGATTTCGCGGGAGCCTGACCGATCAGCCGCCCGAAGGCGGTGCGAAAACCGCTCGGCGACTCATAGCCTGCGTCGATCTGCGCCTCGATGACACTGGCGCCGCCGGAGAGCTGGCGTGCGGCCTCGCCCATTCGCCGCTGGCGGGCGAGATCGAGAAAGGTGACGCCGAGGGATCGCTTGAAGGCGCGCCGCACTGTCGACGGATCGAAGCCGCGCCGCACGAGATCGCCCTCCGTCCAGCGATGCTCCGGCCGGCGGTCGAGCAGCTCGACAAGCTCCTTGACGAGCGGATCTTTCCCGGATGCATCTTCCAGCGGGCGGCAACGTTGGCACGGCCGGAAGCCGGAATTGATGCAGGCGGAAATGCTGTCGAAGAACAAAGTGTTCTCCCGCTTCGGCTTGCGGGCGGGACATGAGAGCCGGCAGAAGATGCCGGTGCTCTTGACGCAAACGAAGGCCTGGCCCTCATAATCGGAACTGCGGGCCAGCAGCGCATCGTAAAGGATATCGTCGTTCGGCAGATCGAAAAGCATATTGCTTTGTAGCATCAGCCACACGCGCCGTCCGCCGAAATTCGGGCATCTATTCGTGCTGCTTGCCGAGCCCTCACAAGACGAGCAGCATGACCACGCCGAGCACGATGAGCAGGCAGCCGACCAGTTCGAGCCGGTTGATCCACTCCCGGAAGATGAAGAAGGAAGAGGCGAAGGTGAACAGCATCTCCACCTGAGCGACCACCTTGACGATCGCCGCCTGCTGCAGCGTCATCGCCGCGAACCAGCCGAAGGAGGCCGAGGCGCCGACGAAGCCCACGACGAAAGCGGGCTTCCAGGCGGCGCCTATGCGTTTCAGTTCGTCGCGTTCACGCGCGACGATCCACAAAAGCATGACGATCGTCTGAAGCAGGATGACGAAGCCGAGCGTGAAGCTCGCCTGGATCACATAGTCCGGCTGAGGCAGACTCGGCTCCAGCGCCAGCGAGGCCGAGCGGTAGGACACCGCCGAGAGACCGAAGAAGGTACCGGAAAGCAGCCCCATGCCCGCCGTGCGGCTGAAGACCGATGCAAGCAGCGAGCGCGCGCTGAGCGTCGTTCGGGCGACGGAGATCAGCATGACGCCCACCACCGAAATGGCGATCGCGACCAACGCTCCCTGGCTCGCCTTTTCGCCGAGGAAGATCAGCCCGAAGAGCGCCGCCTGTGCGGGCTCGGTGCGGGAATAGGCCGTGCCGACCGCGAAGTTGCGGAAGGAGAAGAGATGGACGAGCAGGAAGGTCGCGGCGATCTGCGCCATTCCGCCGACCACCGCCCAGAGATAGAAAGTGCCGTTCGGCACCGGCAGCTGATGCCCGCCGGCGCGCCAAAGCAGGACGAGGTAGAGGAGCGCGAAAGGCAGTCCGAAGCCGAAGCGCACGAAGGTCGCGCCGGTGGTGCCCATGACGCCCTTCAGGTGCTTCTGCATGGCGGAGCGGACATTCTGAAGGAAGGCCGCGGCGACAGTGATGAGAACCCAGGTTTCCATATTTGCCCGCTAGCACGCAGGCCGAAAACAATCCATGACCAATCGGGGCACAGGTGAACAAACCGTTTTGCTTCGCAAGGCCGCCCGTGTCATAAACCCGCCATGAAGAAGCTCGACCGCCTGCCGACCCACGCCGAATTCGCCCATGTCACCGACTGGGTCTTCGACCTCGACAACACGCTCTATCCGCATCACGTCAATCTGTTCTCACAGATCGACCGCAACATGACGGCCTATGTTGCCGAACTCCTGTCGCTGGAGCCTGCGGAGGCGAAGAAGCTGCAGAAGGAATACTACCGCGACCACGGCACCACGCTTCAGGGCCTGATGCTTCATCACGGCATCGACCCCAACGATTTCCTCGAAAGAGCCCACGCCATCGACTACAGCGTGGTGCCGGCCGACCCGGCGCTCGGCGAGGCGATCAAGGCGCTGCCCGGACGCAAGTTCATCTTCACCAACGGCAGCGTCGCCCATGCGGAGATGACCGCGCGGGCGCTCGGCATCCTCGACCATTTCAACGATATCTTCGACATCGTCGCCGCCGGCTTCATACCGAAGCCCGCCGGCGACACCTACGACAAATTCATGGGCCTTCACCGCATCGACACGGCGAATGCGGTCATGTTCGAGGATCTGCCGCGCAATCTGGTCGTCCCGAAGGCGCTCGGCATGAAGACCGTGCTGCTCGTGCCGCGCAATCTCGAATACGAATTTGCCGAGGCCTGGGAAACGTCGAGCGACGCGGACGATCAGATCGACTACGTCACGGAAGATCTGGCGGGTTTCCTGCGCAGGGTGGTTTCGACCGCGTAACTACCGCCGTCCGGACGCCATCGGGACCGAGCGGGGGTCGACCTTCTCGTAAAACCCGGCAATGATCTCCCATGCCTCTTCGGCCGTCTCCACGAAGTGCAGCAGGTCGATGTCGTTGGGCGCGATGGTTCCGAACTCGGCCAGCGCCTCGAAATTGATGATGCTGCGCCAGAACTTCTCGCCGAAGAGGATGAGCGGCACCAGGGCAAGCCGGCCGGTCTGCATCAGCGTCATGGTTTCGAACAACTCGTCGAGCGTGCCGAAGCCGCCGGGGAAGACCGTGACCGCCTTGGCGCGCAGCAGGAAATGCATCTTGCGGATGGCGAAATAGTGGAAATTGAAGGACAGGTCCGGCGTGACGAACTGGTTCGGCGCCTGCTCGTGCGGAAGCACGATGTTCAGGCCGATCGAAGGTGCGCCGACATCGGCTGCGCCGCGGTTTCCCGCCTCCATGACGCCGGGACCGCCGCCCGTGACCACCACATATTCCTTGTAATCGAGCTTTGCCGACTGCTCCGAGCACAATCGCGCGAACTTGCGCGCCTCGTCATAATAGACCGACGCAGCCTCGAGATTCTTGCGCTGGATGTCGTTCTTGGCGGCCCAGGCTTCGCCGCCGGGCTCCGGAATGCGCGCCCCGCCGAACATCACCACGGTGGAGTTGATGCCGCGCTCCTCGAGCATCATCTCGGTCTTCAGGAGCTCGAGCTGCAGGCGGACGGGCCTCAGTTCCTCACGACACAGGAAATCGTCGTCGATATAGGCGAGACGATAGGTGGGCGAAGCCGATTGCGGCGTCAAAGGAACGCTCGATGCACGTTGCCTGCTCTGGGAGCTGTCTGCCAGCGGATCCCAGACCCCATCCTTGCGGCGCAGAGTCCGCTTCTTCATGCGTGCCATGTTTCGTTTCCCGTCGCGTTTCGAACACCCGAGACCTCGTCCGGACGCGTCCCTTCGGGTCTTTCTCGGTCATAGAGGCGTCCCTACTGCCGGATTAGTCGAGACTTGCCAAGTCCCGTTGAGGAGCGCGAGCCGAAAAGGCCTTCAACTTTTTGAGGATCATGCTCCATGGGCGCGAGGTTTCGGCGAAGCCGCGCGACATCTTGAATCGCTGCATAATCCGTGAAGCTGGTTCCGATTCGGGGAATTATGCAGTAGAGCTTGCAGCACAACGCCGAACTCGAAGGAATTCCGATGACGAACCACGACCTCGCCTCCCTGTCGCAGACGATCGAGACCGCTTTCGAAGGGCGCGACGCCGTCAACACCGGCACCCGCGGCGCGGTTCGCGACGCCGTGGAAACGGCGCTGAACCTGCTCGACAGCGGCAAGGTACGCGTCGCGCAACGGGGTGAGGACGGCACCTGGACGGTCAACCAGTGGCTCAAGAAGGCGGTGCTCCTCTCCTTCCGCCTCAATCCGATGGAACTCGTCAAGGGCGGCCCGGGTGAAGCCGTCTGGTGGGACAAGGTCCCCTCCAAATTCGACGGCTGGAGCGTCAACGAATTCGAGAAGGCCGGGTTCCGCGCCGTTCCGAACTGCGTGGTCCGCCGCTCCGCCTATATCGCACCGAATGCGGTGCTGATGCCCTCCTTCGTCAATCTCGGCGCCTATGTCGGCGAGGGTACGATGGTCGACACCTGGGCGACCGTCGGCTCCTGCGCGCAGATCGGCAAGAACGTGCATCTTTCCGGCGGCGTCGGCATCGGCGGCGTGTTGGAGCCGATGCAGGCCGGGCCGACCATCATCGAGGACAATTGCTTCATCGGCGCCCGCTCCGAGGTGGTCGAAGGCTGCATCGTCCGCGAAGGTTCGGTGCTCGGCATGGGCGTCTTCATCGGCAAGTCGACGAAAATCGTCGACCGCGCGACGGGCGAGGTGATGTATGGCGAAGTGCCGCCCTACTCCGTCGTCGTCGCCGGCTCCATGGCTTCCGGCTCCACCATGGCCAATGGGCAGCCGGCGCCGAACCTCTATTGCGCCGTGATCGTCAAGCGGGTCGACGAGAAGACCCGCTCCAAGACCGGCATCAACGAACTGCTCCGGGACTGACGATGGCCAAGGAGGGGCGGGAGCCGAGCATGATGTGGCTGTTCTTCAGCCCCTCCGGCCGTATCGGCCGCCTGCCTTTTCTCCTCGCCTGGCTCTTCTGGTTCGCCGTCGGCTCCATCTTCCTGGCGCAGATGATGAAGAACGAGGTGGACGACGCGGCGCTCGCGTTCTCGACGCTGGCTCTGATCGTCTCCGGCGTGCTTTCGACCGTCTCCATCGCCATGCTGGCGATCAAGCGCCTGCACGATATCGGCTATCCCGGTCCGCTGGCGCTCTGCCTCTTCATCCCGGTTCTGAGCCCGATCGTTTTCATCGGTCTCTGCCTCTGGCCGGGCGCAAACATGGCAAACGAGTATGGCAGCCGCCGCAACGCGCCGGCCGGCGATTGATTCCGCCCTGTACATTTCAACGCTCACCAAGTATGTAGCGCGGCAACTGAATAGGGCCGCGACCACGTTGGCCGCGGCAATCGACGCCTGATGACGGCCTGCACCGAGGTCCGCTCTTCCGCCGACGACAACCGAAATCCGAAAGAAGAGACATGACAGAATTCGCAGGGATCGCGCCGGCGATCGCCGAGGCGTTGGCAAAACGCGGTTACGAGACGCTGACGCCGGTTCAGCAAGCCATGCTGGATCCGTCGCTCGGCACCGCCGACGCGCTCGTCTCCGCCCAGACCGGCTCCGGCAAGACCGTGGCCTTCGGCCTCGCACTGGCGCCGACGCTCATCGGTTCGGCAAGGAAATTCGCGCAGGCCGGCGCACCGCTTGCACTTGTCATCGCGCCGACGCGCGAATTGGCGCTGCAGGTCATGCGCGAGCTCGACTGGCTTTACGAGATGACGGGGGCCACCATCGCCTCCTGCGTGGGCGGCATGGACATGCGCAGCGAACGGCGCACGCTGGAACGCGGCGCCCATATCGTCGTCGGCACGCCGGGGCGGCTTTGCGACCATATCCGCCGTGGATCGCTCGATATATCGGGACTGAAGGCCGTCGTACTCGACGAGGCCGACGAGATGCTGGACCTCGGTTTCCGCGAGGACCTGGAGTTCATTCTCGAGGCGTCGCCGGCGGATCGCCGCACGCTGATGTTCTCTGCCACCGTGCCGCGCTCGATCGCGACGCTCGCCAAGAATTACCAGCGCGACGCCGTCCGCATAGGCGTCACCTCCGAGCAGAAGCAGCATGGCGACATCGAGTACCGCTCGCTGCTCGTGGCGCCGAGCGACCGTGAGAATGCCATTATCAACGTGCTGCGCTTTTACGAAGCGAGGAATGCGATCGTCTTCTGCTCGACGCGCGCCGCGGTCAACCATCTGACCGCCCGCTTCAACAATCGCGGCTTTTCCGTCGTGGCGCTCTCCGGCGAGCTCAGCCAGAACGAACGCACCCACGCACTGCAGGCCATGCGCGACGGCCGCGCCCGCGTGTGCATCGCGACCGACGTTGCGGCGCGCGGGATCGACCTTCCGGGCCTCGAGCTCGTGATCCATGCCGACCTGCCGACCAACTCCGACACGCTGCTGCATCGCAGCGGCCGGACCGGTCGCGCCGGCCAGAAAGGCGTGAGCGCGCTGATCGTGCCCGTGAATGCCCGCCGCAAGGCCGAGCGGCTGCTTGAAAACGCGCGGATTACCGCCGCCTGGGCGAAGCCCCCGTCGGCCGACGAGGTGGCACGCCGCGACGACGAGCGCATCGCCGCCGATCCGGCCCTTGCCGAAGCGCCGCGCGAGGATGAACAGGCGATCGTCGAGACGCTGATCAGCCGGTACGGGGCGGAAAAGATCGCCGCGGCCTTCGTCCGGCAGTTCCGCTCGAACCGTTCCGCTCCGGAGGAGCTCGTGGAGGTCGCCGTCTACGACGATCGCAGGAAACCGCGTCGCGACGGCCCGGCTTTCACGGCCGACAGCGACCCGGCTCCGCGAGCCGACTTCGCCGACGGCCAGTGGTTTTCCCTCTCCGTCGGGCGCAAGCAGAACGCCGAGCCCCGCTGGCTGATCCCGATGCTTTGCCGTTACGGCAAGCTGAGCAAGCGCGATATCGGCGCGATCCGCATGCAGCCCGAGGAAACCTATGTCGAGATGACGGCCGACGGCGCAGAACGCCTCCTTGCCGCGATCGGCCCTAACCGGCTGCTGGAAAAGGGTATTCGCGTCAAAACCCTTCCCGGTGCCCCGGACACCTCCAGGCCGCGGCAGGACAAGCCGGACTTCGAGAGGAAGCGGCCGCCGGCGGCCGCATCGGAGCGCGAGCACAAGGACTTCAAGCCGAAGCGCAAGTTCGACAAGCAGCCTCCCGTCGCGCAGGATGCGCATCCGGACAGCCGAGGCGCGAAGCCCTGGAGCAAGAAGAAGGGCAAGCCCGAAGCGCAGAAAACCGGCGACTTCAAGCCCGGTGCCAAGCGCAACAACGCCAAGAAGCGCCAGCCTTGAGATGGCATTTCCCGCCGGGTGATCGGCATCGCGGCGGGAACTTTGAGATGAACCCCCTACGGATCAGGCCTCCAGGAAGCGCAGACCTGCGACGGCGACGATGATCATGGCAATGCAGGCAAGCCTGAGCCAGGACACCGGATCGCCGAAGAGAACCATGCCCAGCACGGTGATGCCGACCGCACCGATGCCGGTCCATGCGGCATAGGCCGTGCCGGCAGGCAGGTCGCGCATCGCGATGGTGAGCAGATAGACACTGCCCAATGCTGCGCCCACGCCGATGATGCTGGGAACCGGCCGGGTCCAGCCGTCTGCATATTTGAGCGCAAGCCCCATGACGATCTCGACGGCGCTCGCCGCCACAAGCATGATCCACGCCATTCCTGTTCTCCAATGATTTGAACTCTGGCGTCAATCTTGTAGCATGGGCACTGAAGTGCAATTACGCACCTTTTGGTAACCGTCAAAATGTCTGCGAACCCGGCTTCCACGCCCCCGACCGCCATGCAATCCACGCCCAGTGTTTTCGATCCGACATGTTCCTCGCGTCACGCGCTGGAGCTCGTGGCCAGCAAATGGGCGATGCTGATCATCTCCGCGCTGGAGTCCGGCCCGATGCGCAACGCCGCGCTCATGCGCAGGCTCGGCGACGTCTCGCAGAAGATGCTGACGCAGACGCTGAAGGAACTGGAGCGAAACGGGCTGGTGATCCGCGAGGACAAGGGGACCGTGCCGCCGCATGTCGAATATCGGCTGAGCGAGGTGGGCCGCTCGCTGAGCGAAGCGCTGGTCGTGCTCGATCGCTGGGCGGAGACGCATTTCGGGAAGCTCGACGCCGCGCGCGAGCGCTACGACGCGCAGACGAACAGGTGAGAACGGGTCGTCACTCCCCGTTCTGCGACTGCGCCATGACCTTCACGACCCAATCGGCGAAAACGCGCAAACGGCTGCTCAAATGACGGTTCGGCGGATAGACGAGATAGATCGGCATCGGCTCGACCTGCCAGTCGGGCAGAACCGGAACCATCGTCCCGCTGCGAAGGTCCTCGCGCACCATGAAGAGCGGCGCCTGGATGACGCCCAATCCCGCCCGGGCGGCGGCAAGATAGGTGGTCGATTCGTTCGCAGCCACCGTATAGCGCCCACTGACCTCGATCTCCTCGTTGCCGCGCCGGAAATGGAACGGCATCTGCTGACCGGTCTTGGGCAGGAAATAGCCGACCACGTAGCAATTCTTCTCCAGATCGGAAGGGTGCTGCGGCACCGGGTGCCGCTCGAGAAAATCCCGCGAGGCGCAGGCGACGAACTTCATCTCCGTGATGCGCCTGGCGATCAGCGACTGATCCGTCAGGGTACCGGCACGTATGGCGCAATCGACGTTCTCCGCGAGATAGTCGATCGTTCGGTCGGAAACCCCGAGATCGATCTGGATATCAGGGTACTTCTCGTGGAACTCGGGCAGCGCCGGAATGATTACCAGATTGGCGAAGGCGCTTGCCGTCTCGACTCTCAGCCGGCCCTTCGGCAGGCTCTGGGCCGTCGAGAGGCTGCCGTCCAGTTCGTCGAGGTCGGAAAGCAGCCGTGCGGCGCGTTCGTAATAAAGCGCACCGTCCGGCGTCACCAGGACGCGCCGCGTGGTACGATTGAGCAGTTTCGTGCGCAAATGCGCCTCCAGTCCCTGGATGAGATTGGTGACGGTCGCCTTCGGCATGTTGAGGGAGGCGGAGGCACGGGTAAAGTTGCCGGTCTCCACAACCCGAAGAAAGGCGCGCATGGCCGTGAGTTGGTCCATTTTCAATAACCGAATTGTTCGAAATACCGAATAGTGTAATCACAACCCGCGGACTATTCCAGACGAAAGACAATGATATGCTGCAAACATCGCGAGTTGTCCCTCATCTAGGGATTCACCCGTGGCGGAGACAAGAGAGATGAACGCGCAATTTACGGAAGAGACGATGCAGACGAGCAAAGGCTCGTGCCGCGCCCGTGTCTACCGCGGCGCATCGCTGCTCGCGCCGCCGCCGATCGTACTGCATCTCCATGGCGGCGGCTTCGTCGACGATTCGATCGCGGCGGGCGAAAACGTGGCCAACTCCCTGGCGGCCGCGGGCGCGGTCGTCATCTCGCCGGAATATCCTTCCGCGTGCATGAACCCGTTTCCGGCGGCACTCGACTGCGCCTATGCGATGCTTTCGTCGATGCGCAGCCGCTGTCCGCAGTTCGCGCACAAGAAGTCGATGCTGTTCGTCGCCGGCGAAGAGGCGGGCGGCAATCTCGCGGCCGGCCTGGCGCTGATGGCGCGCGATCAGTTTCTGACCGACCTCAAAGGCCAGATCCTGCTGTCGCCGCTGCTCGACCCATGCCTGGCAACGGCTTCTTTTCGCAAGTTCTGTCCGCAGAGTTCGGTGCAATCGATCGCCGAAGGCTGGCAACAATATCTCGGCGAGCGCAGTGGGCTCACGCATCCCTATGCAGCGCCGGGCCATTGCAGCCGGCTCGGCGGTCTCGTTCCGGCCCTCGTCGTCACCAGCGAGGAGTGTCCGATGCGCGACGAGGCCGAAGCCTATGCCGAGCGTCTCCGCAAGGCCGGCGTTCCGGTGGAAACGCATGTGCTGCCGGGGCGTGCCTCATGGCTGCCTGTCGGCGGTGCGGCGCAGGAAATCTTGCCATCGCACGAAGAAATCCTATCCGGCATCTTTTCCCGCTTTTTCAAGCAGGCGGGAGCGAAGCCGGCCAAAGAGTAACAGATAAGACAGTAAGCACAGAGCCGGGCTCCCAACCGGCGAGGAGAAAACATGACATCGACAGTAACCCGCCGGGTCCTGTGGGGCGCCGGCTTGAGCATCCTTTTGTCCGTCGGCGGCGGCGCAGCCGTCTTCTTCGGGCTGCCCCAGCGTTTCCAGGCGGATGCCGCGACCGAAGCGCCCGCAGCAGCAGCGACCCCGCCGGCCGTTCCGGTTTCCGTCGCCAAGGCCGAATCGCGCCGCATCACGACCTGGGAGAGCTTCTCCGGCCGGCTCGAAGCGATCGAGCGCGTCGAGATCCGTCCCCGCGTCGGCGGCGCCATCCTGAGCGCCCATTTCCGTGAAGGCGCGCTGGTCCGGAAGGGCGATCTGCTCGTGACGATCGACCCCGAACCCTTTGCCGAAGCAGTCGAGCGCGCCGAGGCTCAGGTCGCCGCAGCCGAGGCCCGTGTCGCGCTCGCCAAGACCGAACTCGAACGCGGCCGCAAACTGGTGACCACCAACGCTATCCCGCAGAGCGGGGTCGACCAGAGGCTCAGCGTCTACGACGAGGCGCGGGCGAACCTCCGCTCGGCGAAGGCCGCCCTCCAGACCGCCAGACTCGATCTGGAATATACCGAAGTGCGTGCGCCGATCAGCGGCCGCGTCGGCAGGCTCAACGTGACGGCGGGCAATCTGGTCTCCGCCGGCTCCGCCTCGCCGGTGCTGACCACGCTCGTATCCGTCGACCCGATCTATGCCAGCTTCAATGCCAGCGAAGAGGTCGTGGCGGCAGCCCTGGCGAAGCTTTCCGCCTCGGCGGCAAGGACCGAGGCAATCGAACGCATTCCCGTCGAGGTCGGCACGTCCGCCGACGAGGGAACGCCGATCACCGGCCATATCCAGCTCATCAACAACGAGGTGGACGCGGCAACCGGCACGATTCGCCTTCGGGCGGAACTCGCCAATGCCGACGGCCGCCTGATCCCGGGCCAGTTCGTGCGAATCCGGATCGGCGATCCGCAGCCCGAGGAAAAGCTGGTGATCAGCGACCGCGCCATCAGCTCGGATCAGGACAAGAAATTCGTCCTGGTCGTCGGCGCCGA
Source organism: Sinorhizobium sp. P24N7 (assembly GCF_042436655.1). Taxonomy (NCBI): domain Bacteria; kingdom Pseudomonadati; phylum Pseudomonadota; class Alphaproteobacteria; order Hyphomicrobiales; family Rhizobiaceae; genus Sinorhizobium; species Sinorhizobium sp. P24N7. The sequence continues at coordinate 237,546 of NZ_JBHMIW010000001.1, forward strand.
CAACAAGGTGGAGTACCGCCAGGTCACGCTCGGGCCCGTCGCGGACGGTCTGCGGATCGTGGAGAACGGCCTGAAGCCGGGTGAGAACATCGTGGTCAACGGCCTGCAGCGCGTGCGCCCCGGAGTCGTGGTTGCCCCGCAGCCGGCCGAACAGGCTACCGCCTCGATCGCCAAGCCATAAAGCGCCTGCGCCCTGCCGAACCATAGAGGCAGGGCGCCCACAACACATTCCTACGGCATGCACCGGTGCTCGCAGCGAACATTTTCGCCGCAGACGCTCCCTGCTTGCCTGAAGTTCCCAAGGGGGATGCCATGAATTTCTCACGCTTCTTCGTCGACCGCCCGGTCTTCGCGGGCGTTCTCTCCGTGATCATCTTCGTCGCGGGCCTGATCGGCATGACCGGCCTGCCGATTTCCGAATATCCGGAAGTCGTTCCGCCGCAGATCGTGGTCAGGGCGCAATATCCGGGCGCCAACCCGGCCGTCATCGCCGAAACCGTCGCTACGCCGCTCGAAGAGCAGATCAACGGCGTCGAGGGCATGCTTTACATGCAGAGCCAGGCGACCGCCGACGGTCTGATGACGCTGACCGTCACCTTCGAGCTCGGAACCGACCCGGACCAGGCTCAGCAGCTGGTGCAGAACCGCGTCTCGCAGGCCGAGCCGCGGCTGCCCGAAGAGGTGCGCCGGCTCGGCGTCACCACCGTCAAGAGCTCGCCCGACCTGACGCTCGTCGTGCACCTGATTTCGCCCAACGGGCAATACGACATCAACTATCTGCGCAATTACGGCGTCCTGAACGTCAAGGACCGGCTGGCGCGCGTAGACGGCGTCGGCCAGGTGCAGATCTTCGGCGGCGGCGACTATTCCATGCGCGTCTGGATCGACCCCGAAAAGGCCGCAGAGCGCGGGCTTGCAGCGAGCGACATCGCCAATGCCGTCCGTGGGCAGAACGTCCAGGCAGCCGCCGGCGTCATCGGCGCTTCGCCGTCGGTTCCCGGCCTCGACCTGCAGCTCTCCGTCAACGCTCAGGGCCGCCTCAAGACACCCGAGGATTTTGCCGACATCGTCGTCAAATCGGGCGATAGCGGGGAGATCACGCGCCTCGGCGACGTCGCCCGCGTCGAAATGGGGGCGGCGGACTATTCGCTCCGCTCGCTTCTCGACAACAAGGCCGCCGTCGGCATGGGCGTGTTCCAGGCGCCCGGCTCCAACGCCATCCAGATCTCCGAAAATGTCCACAAGGTCATGGCCGAGCTGAAGCAGACCATGCCGGATGGCGTCGATTACGAGATCGTCTACGACACGACGCAGTTCGTCCGGGCGTCGATCGAATCGGTCATCCACACCCTGCTCGAAGCCATCGCGCTCGTGGTCGTCGTCGTCATCGTCTTCCTGCAGACCTGGCGCGCCTCGATCATCCCGCTCGTTGCCGTGCCCGTCTCGATCGTCGGTACCTTCGCGGTGATGTATGTCTTCGGCTTCTCGATCAACGCGCTCAGCCTCTTCGGCCTGGTGCTGGCGATCGGCATCGTCGTCGACGACGCCATCGTCGTCGTCGAGAACGTCGAACGAAATATCTCCCAGGGTCTCTCGCCGGTGCAGGCAACCTATCGCGCCATGCAGGAGGTGTCTGGGCCGATCATCGCGATCGCGCTGGTTCTCGTCGCGGTATTCGTGCCGCTCGCCTTCATCACCGGGCTCACCGGCCAGTTCTACCGCCAGTTCGCGCTGACCATCGCGATCTCGACGGTGATTTCAGCCCTCAACTCGCTGACGCTCTCGCCGGCGCTCGCCGCCCTTCTCCTGAAGGACCACCACGCCCCGAAGGACCGTCTGACGCGGGTCATGGATCGGTTGTTCGGCTGGTTCTTCCGCGGCTTCAACCGCTTCTTCGGAGCGAGTTCGGAGGCCTATGGCCGCGGCGTCGGCGGCATCCTTACCCGCAAGTCGCTGGTCATGGGCGTCTATGTCGTCCTCCTCGGGGTCACTTTCGTGCTCTTCCGCGCGGTGCCCGGCGGCTTCGTGCCGGCCCAGGACAAGCAATATCTCATCGGTTTCGCACAGCTTCCGGACGCGGCGACGCTCGATCGCTCGGAAGACGTCATCCGGCGCATGAGCGAGATCGCCCTCAAGCACCCGGGCGTCGAACACGCCATCGCCTTCCCGGGCCTGTCGATAAACGGCTTCACCAACTCGTCCAACTCCGGCATCGTCTTCGTGTCGCTGAAGCCGTTCGAGGAGCGTACGACGCCCGAACTTTCGGGCGGCGCCATCGCCATGCAATTGAACCAGGAGTTCGGGGCGATCCAGGATGCCTTCATCGCCATGTTCCCGCCACCGCCCGTCCAGGGCCTCGGCACGACCGGCGGCTTCAAGCTGCAGATCGAAGACAGGAACGGCCTCGGCTACCGGACGCTGGACGATGCGACCAAGGCCGTCCTCGCCAAGGCGATGGCGGCACCCGAACTCGCCGGGCTCTATTCGAGCTACCAGATCAACGTGCCGCAGCTCTATGCCGACCTCGACCGCACCAAGGCGCGCCAGCTCGGCGTCGCGGTCACGGACGTGTTCGAGACGCTGCAGATCTATCTGGGCTCGCTCTACGTCAACGACTTCAACGCGTTCGGCCGCACCTACAGCGTGCGCATCCAGGCCGATGCGAGCTATCGCAGCCACGCCGACGACATCGGCAAGTTGAAGGTGCGTTCGCAGACGGGCGAGATGATTCCGCTGTCGGCCCTGCTCAACGTGGAGCAGACGGTCGGCGCCGAGCGGGCGATCCGCTACAACGGCTTCCTCGCCGCCGACATCAATGGCGGACCGGCACCCGGCTTCTCCTCCGGCCAGGCGCAGGCGGCCATCGAGCGGATTGCGGCCGAGACGCTGCCGCCCGGCATTTCGTACGAGTGGACGGACCTGACCTATCAGCAGATCCTCGCCGGCAATTCGGGCATCCTCGTCTTTCCGCTGGCGCTGCTGCTCGTCTATCTCGTGCTTGCGGCCCAGTATGAGAGCCTGCTGCTGCCGATCGCGATCATCCTGATCGTGCCGATGGGCATCATGGCGGCGCTGACGGGTGTCTGGCTGACCGGCGGCGACAACAACGTCTTCACCCAGATCGGCCTCATCGTTCTGGTGGGTCTGTCGGCAAAGAACGCGATCCTGATCGTCGAATTCGCCCGCGAACTGGAGCTGTCCGGCAGCAATGCCGTCAGTGCCGCGATCGAGGCGAGCCGCCTCCGGCTCAGACCGATCCTGATGACCTCGATGGCCTTCATCATGGGCGTCGTGCCGCTCGTCACCTCCACCGGCGCAGGGGCGGAAATGCGCTCCGCCATGGGTGTGGCGGTGTTTGCCGGGATGATCGGCGTCACGGCCTTCGGCATCTTCATGACGCCCGTCTTCTATGTGCTCATCCGCAAGCTTTCCGGCGAAAGGCCTCTGAAGCACACCGGAGCGCATATCGAAGCCCCGCATCTCGCCCCCGGCGAGTAGCCTTTCCTGCCCTCCCAACACGGGGTCGATGGCGGGCCGGACATCTGTCCGGCCCGTTCTCTTTTCAGCGCCCCGGGGGAACCCGCTTGGTTCATCGGACGTGACAGCGGGTGGCTGATCGGATAAACCGGCAATCTCTGTTCCCGGACTACATTTTCTGGCCCACCGGCTTCGCAGGCATACCTTCCATGTTCCCGACCGATCCCGTCTCCAATCTCGCTGCCCTCATTCGCTGCCCCTCCGTCACACCCGCCGAGGGAGGCGCGCTGACCACTCTTGAAGCCATGCTGGCACCGGTCGGCTTCAAGGTCGACCGGGTCGTGGCGAAGGAACCCGGAACGCCGGACATCGAAAACCTTTATGCCCGAATCGGGGGCGACGGACCGCATCTGATGTTCGCCGGTCACACCGATGTGGTGCCGGTCGGCGACGAGGCCGCCTGGAGTCGACCGCCCTTCTCCGCCGCGATCGCCGAAGGTGAAATGTACGGACGCGGCGCAGTCGACATGAAGGGCGGCATTGCCTGTTTCGTGGCGGCCGTCGCCCGCCATATCGAGAAGCATGGCGCGCCTGAGGGCTCGATCTCCTTCCTCATCACCGGCGACGAGGAAGGCCCGGCGATCAACGGCACGGTGAAGCTCCTCGAATGGGCGGCGGCAAGGGGTGAGCGCTGGGACGCCTGTCTCGTCGGCGAGCCGACCAATCCGGACGGCATCGGCGACATGATCAAGATCGGCCGGCGCGGGTCGCTCTCCGGCCGGATCACCGTTCACGGCGTCCAGGGCCACGCGGCCTATCCGCACCTTGCGGACAATCCGGTACGCAGCATCCTGCAGCTCGCAAAGGCCCTGATGGATCCGCCCTTCGACGACGGAACGGAAAATTTCCAGCCTTCGAACCTCGAAGTCACGACCATCGACGTCGGCAATTCCGCAGTCAACGTCATTCCCGCGAGGGCGAGCGCCGCCTTCAACATCCGGTTCAACGACCGCTGGACGGCCGAAAGCCTGATGGCGGAGATCGTCGCGCGTCTCGACCGCGCAGCAGCCGACAGCGCGCTGAGACCCGGCCGCGCTCCGGCCAGATACGAGATCGTCTGGAACGAGCGTCCGAGCCACGTCTTCCTGACGCGCAACAACGCGCTCATCGATTCGCTTTCAGGTGCCGTGGAGGCCGTCACCGGGCGGCAGCCGCAGCTGTCGACCACCGGCGGCACATCGGACGCGCGCTTCATCAAGGACTATTGCCCGGTCGTCGAATTCGGCCTCGTCGGCAAGACCATGCACATGGTCGACGAACGCGTCGCCCTTGCCGATCTCGAAACCCTGACCGGGATCTACGAAACCTTCATCGCCCGCTGGTTCGGTCATGCCGCTGCTTGAGGAAGTCCTTGTCTATATCAAGGGGCTGTGGCTGCTGATCCAGGGCAACCACGAAGGCTATCGCTGGCTGGACATCAGCGAGAGCGGGTTGTGGCGCTCCTTCACGGCGATCCTCTGGACGCTGCCGGCGCTGGCCGTGGGCTGGGCCTCATGGCGGCTCTATTATCTCTCGGTGATGCCGACCGGCACGACAGTCGGCATCGGCTTCTTCGGGAAGCTTCTCGCCGTCGACCTGGTGAGCTGGCTGCTGCCGATCGTGCTGATTGCCGTCCTCTCGCGCCCGCTCGGCTTTTCCGTCCTGGTGGTGCCGGTAATCGTCACGACCAATTGGCTCCAGGTCCCGTTGACCTATGCCATGGCGGTACCGGCCGCGTTGCTGCTGGTCATACCCGGCAGCGCCGGTATGGCAGCCCTGTTGTGGCTTCTGCTGCTCGTCGCCAGCTCCGCGCTGCTCTTCCGCCTCTTGCGGACCGTTACCGCCAAGCAGAACCTGCTCGCCGCCGCCCTTGCCGCGATCTTTCTGCTGTCACCGCTGATGATCATGCAGTTCCTGCAGCGCCTGCTCGGCTTGATGCCGGGTTGAGCGGCGGCGTTCGTGAAAGCCCCTCATCCGCCTGCCGGCACCTTCTCCCCATATGATGGGGAGAAGGGACAAGCGGCATGCTCTTCGCGCTCCGTGCAGCCGCTTGCGTGAAAGGTGAACCGAGCGAGCGCCGCTTGTCCCTTCGCCCCGCGTGCGGGGAGAAGGTGGCCGGCAGGCCGGATGAGGGGCTGCTGTTTCCAGCTAGTAATCCACCCGCATGAAGTAAAGCCCGTCCGGCGGGGCGACCGGGCCGCACGCCTTGCGGTCGCGTGCTTCGAGTGCGGTCTGCAGGTCATCCGGCGTCCATTTGCCCTCGCCCACGAGCTTCAGGGAGCCCGCGAAGGAACGGATCTGGTTGTGGAGAAAGCTTTGTGCCGTGGCGCGGATTTCGATGAGCTCGCCCGCACGGGTCACGTCCAGCCGGTCGAGCGTGCGCAAGGGGCTCGTCGCCTGACAGTGGGCCGAGCGGAAGGTGGTGAAATCGTGATGGCCGACGAGGCGCTGCGCCGCCTCGTGCATCGCGTCGTGATCGAGCGGCTTCGGCACCCACCAGGCGCGCCGCGCCTCCAGCGCCAGTGGCGACCGGCGGGAAACGATCCGATAGAGATAATGCCGGCGGATTGCAGAGAAACGCGCATCGAAATCGCCGGGGGCTTCCGCGACATCGAGGATCGACACCCGCTCGCCGGCGAGCGCCAGATGCGCGTTGAGGGCGTTTTGCAGCGTGTACGACTTCCACTCGCGCGTGAGATCGAGATGCGCCACCTGCCCCCTGGCATGAACGCCGGAATCGGTGCGCCCGGCGCCGCGGATCGAGACCGTCTCGCGGGTGAGCGACAGGACCGCCTTCTCGATCGCGCCCTGGATCGAGGGACCGTTGTCCTGCCTCTGCCAGCCGACATAATCGGAACCGTCATATTCGACGGTCAGGCGATAGCGGGGCATCAGGCGATCCTCGCGCCGGCAGCGATGGGCGTGCCGCGCAGGAAATCGGCCGAGGCGAGCGCCTTGCCGCCCGCACGCTGCAATCTCGTCAGCCGCACCGCGCCTTTTCCGCAGGCGATGCTGAGAGTACTATCAAGCACTTCTCCGGGATCACCTTTCCCTTCCGACATCTCGGAGCCAAGCACCTTGACGCGTTCGTGGCGGCCGGCAATGTCGAGTTCGAACCAGGCGCCGGGAAAAGGCGAGAGGCCGCGGATATGGTTGTGCACCTCGGCCGCCGGCCGGGAGAAATCGATGCGGGTCTCTTCCTTCGAAATCTTGGCGGCATAGGCGACGCCCTCTTGCGCCTGCGGCGCGAGCGGAAGCTCGCCGGCCTCGAGCTTGGCCATGGCCTCCGTCATCAGCACCGCTCCGACCTGCATCAGCCGGTCGTGCAATTCGCCGGCCGTCATCGTCTCGTCGATCGGAACCGACTGCGCGAGAGCGACGGGGCCGGTATCGAGCCCCTTGTCCATTTTCATCACCATCATACCCGTCTCACGGTCGCCGGCCATGACCGCCCGCTGGATCGGCGCCGCCCCCCGCCAGCGCGGCAGGAGCGAGGCATGGCCGTTATAGCAGCCGAAGCGGGTGCCGGAGAGTATTTCCTCCGGCAGCAGCAGCCCGTAGGCGACGACGACCGCCACGTCCGCACCGAAATCCCGGAAGGTCTGACGGTCCGCGGCGTCCTTGAAGTTGACGGGCGTCAACACCGGAATGCCGAGGCGCTCGGCAGCCTGATGCACGGAGGATTTCTTGAGGTCGAGGCCGCGCCGGCCGGCCGGCCGCGGCGGCTGCGTGTAGACGGCGGCGATCTCGTGACCCGCCCCGGCGAGCGCCAGGAGCGTCGGCACGGAAAATTCCGGCGTGCCCATGAAGATGATGCGAAGCGGCAAGTGGCGGCCTCCGTCTCTTTCGATTGCCCGTGAGCGGGCGGCGGCTCCAGGTTGAATGCGGCCGCGACGCTAGATCACGATGTTTCAGGCCGGGTCGACCTAAGACATGAACGGATCAGATCGCCTTTGCGCCGCGCGTCTTGGCCGCCTTGGTGAACCTGCGAATCACCATATCTCGCTTGAGCTTGGAGATGTAATCGATGAACAGGACGCCGTTCAGATGGTCGATCTCGTGCTGCAGGCAGGTGGCGAGCAGGCCCTCGGCCTCGACCGCCTGTTCCTTGCCATCGCGATCGACATACTCGACCGTGATCGCGGCGGGTCGCTCGACCTCGGCGTAATAGTCGGGGATCGAAAGGCAGCCTTCCTCATAGACCGAACGCTCCTCGGACGAGCGGACGACCTTCGGATTGATGAAGACGAGCGGCTGTTTCTCCTCTCCCTCCTTCGTCACATCCAGAACCAGGAGGCGCTTCGGCACGCCGATCTGTATCGCGGCGAGACCGATGCCCGGCGCGTCGTACATGGTTTCCAGCATATCGTCGGCGAGCCGGCGAATATCGGCGTCAATGGTCTCCACCGGTGTCGACACCTGGCGCAGAACCGGATCGGGAAGAATGATGAGCGGCTTGATCGTCATGTCGATCCCCATAGCCGATCTTTCCCTCGACGCGCAAGAAAATTGCCAATGCGAAACCCGTGGCGCTCCAAGTGGGAACGACCGGCACGCGAAAATGTATGTTCTCGTTTTGATCTGGTTTTCGCACGCGAATCTGTTAGTCTGCGGCCATGGAGCCCATCCCCTTTTCCTTCGATCAGCCGCTGTTCCTCGTCGGCGCCCTGCCCGTCACGGCCGGCCTCCTCGTCACAGCCGCCGCCCTTCTCGTGGTGCTGTTCTCGGCCATTATGGTGCGGCGCGCCCGTTCGGCTCGCGCGATCGACCGCGAAGAGCAGATGTCGGCGCTCATCGCGGCGCAGACGGAGATGCAGGGACGGATCGCCGCCATGACCGAGGTGCTGGGCGCCCGGCAGGCGGAACTGAACCAGTCGCTCAGCCAGCGCATCGACGGAATGACGCATCGCATCGGCGCCTCGATCAGCGAGCAGACGAAGGCGACGCACGAAAATCTGCGGCGGCTCCAGGAGCGGCTCGCGGTGATCGACAACGCGCAGAACAACATCCAGTCGCTCGCCAAGGATATGGCCGGGCTGCAGAGCATCCTCGCCAACAAGCAGACGCGCGGCGCCTTCGGACAGTCGCGCATGGAGGCGATCGTCGCCGACGGCCTGCCGATGGGCGCCTTCGCCTTCCAGGCGACGCTTTCCAACGGCGCGCGGCCGGACTGCACCATCCGCATGCCGAACGGCCAGCCGCCGCTGGTCATCGACGCGAAGTTTCCGCTCGAGGCCTGGAATTCCATGAGGGACGCGGCGAGCGCCGAACGGCGGCAACAGGCCGCGCAGGCCTTCCGCCGCGACATGGAGGTGCATATCCGCGATATCTCCGGCAAATATCTCCTGCCGGGCGAGACCCAGGATACGGCCTTCCTCTTCGTTCCCTCCGAATCGATCTTCGCCGAAATCCATGAGCATTTCGAAGCGATCGTCCAGAAGGCGCACCGCCAGCGGATCGTCATCGTCTCTCCGTCGCTCCTGCTCCTCTCGATCCAGGTCATCCAGGCGATCCTGAAAGACGCCCGCATGCGTGAGCAGGCCCACCTGATCCAGGGCGAAGTCGTACGGCTGATGGAAGATCTCTCGCGTCTCGATGAGCGCGTACGCAAGCTCCAGGGCCATTTCGCCATGACGCAGAAGGATGTCGAGGACATCCTGATCTCCTCGGACAAGCTGACCCGTCGGGGCGCCAAGATCGAGGCGCTCGAGCTGCAGGCCGAGGGCGATCCGAGACAGGGCGAAAAGCCGGGCGACGGCAGCGGGCGCCCGATGGACGGGCGCATAGGGCAATTGAAGCTGAGAGTGGTTGACGAGGACTGACGGCGTCGGGCACTCTCCGGCAAATGCGTGTGTCGCCCGAAACCCTGCAGCGGTTTGGAATGACGACAGGCGAAAAACAAAGAAGCCGACGGGACGCCTCCACATGATCACTGTTTTTGGATCCATCAACATGGATCTGATCGCCACCACCGCACGCCTTCCGAAGCCCGGCGAAACTGTTGCCGGAATGGACTTTTCCACTGCGGCGGGTGGCAAGGGCGCAAACCAGGCGCTCGCGGCGCGCCGCGCCGGCGCCTCGGTGCGCATGGCAGGTGCCGTCGGCTCCGACGCCTTCGCCGAGGGCGCGCTGGCGCTGCTCAAGGAGGCCGGCACCGATCTCGATCTGACGAAGACCGTCGGCGAGCCGACCGGCACGGCACATATCATCGTCGGCGGCGACGGCGAAAACGTCATCGTTGTGGTCGCCAGCGCCAACGCACGCGTGAGCGAGGACGACGCCGTGAACGCCGTTGCAAGAATGTCTGCTGCCGACACGCTGATGCTCCAGCTCGAAATTCCAGCTGCCTCGGTGGAAAAGGCACTCTCCGAAGCAAAACGGCGCGGCGTCCGATCGATCATCAACATCGCGCCGCTGACGCCGGATGCGGCGCGCCTCGGCCGCATGGCCGATATCGTCATTGCCAACGAGACCGAGTTCGAGCTGCTCGCCGGCAAAGCGGGCATCGCCGGCGCCGAGCGGGAAGAGGCTATGAAGGGGCTGCACGCCGAGACCCGCCAGACCGTGATCGTAACGCTTGGCGCGGAGGGCGTGGTGGCGATTCACGAAGGCGAACTCCATCGCGCGAAGGGGCTCACGATCGAGCCCGTCGATACGGTCGGTGCCGGAGATACCTTCTGCGGCTATCTCGCCGCCGGCCTCGACGCCGGCCTCGCCTTTTCCGAGGCGCTCCGCCGCGCCGCGGTTGCGGGATCGCTGGCCTGCCTCAAGCCCGGCGCGCAGCCCTCGATACCGCTTGCCGCCGAGGTCGCCGCCCGGCTCTGACGCACTTTCCAGGAAAAGTACGCCACGGTTTTCCGTGCGGAAGCGCACCGGTTCAGACTGTTTCAGTGTTTCCATGAAACATTGAAACGCGCCGGAAGACCGTGAGATAAGCGCCCGCCGGCAAGGCCGCCGCGCAAATCCTGCCGCTTGAACCCGGAATCAGATGCGGCGTTGGCCGTATTTTAATCTTTGATCGTCTAATCAGGTCAGCGAGAAGGCCAGCTCCGGTTCGGCCGCTCCTCCATGCCGGTCGGCATCTGGCGCTCCATGAGGGAGCTTCACCCACAGTTCCGAATATGTCGCGCCGCGGGTTCAGCACCTGCGGACCTCTCAGTGCGTGAGGATTTCATGTTCAAGTTCCAAGCCAGATCGCTGGCGACAAAATTGATCGCGGTGACGGGAGGCACGATTGCCCTCGTGCTGCTCGCGTCGAATTACGTGCTTATCTCCCAGACGCGGGACCGTGTCGAAACGCTGGTCTTCGACGGCGCGAAGACGGAAGCGCGGGCGATCGCGGCCGACATCGCGGGAAGCGTCGGCGAACTTGCCGCCGCCGCGCGGACCATGTCGGGCGTTCTCGGGCGCGGCCATGCCGGACAGTCCACCGACCGCGCAGGCGCAATCAATCTCCTGAAGGCCAACCTGGAGCAGCATGGCTTTGCCTTCGGCAGCTGGTTCGCCGAAGAGCCCAAGGCCTATGACGGGAAGGACGTCGTCGACAACACGGAGCTTGGCGGCAATGCCGACGGTGCGTTCACGCCCTATTGGTCCAAGGACCGCAACGGAAATATCCAGCTCTCGACGTTCAAGGCCGATTATGCGGCCGAGTGGTACGGCCTCGCGGCGAAAAGCGGCAAGGGCGCCATCACCCAGCCATATCTCGCCGAGGGCACCGATGTCCCGACCACGATGACGTCGATCGCCTATCCCGTCATGTCGAACGGCAGAATGATCGGCGTTTCGGGTGTAGATATTTCGCTCGCCGCACTCGCCGACCGTCTCTCGGCCGTCAAGCCTTTCGGCTCCGGCCGGGTCTACCTGCTGTCGCAGAGCGGCAAGTGGCTCGCCGCACCCATCCCCGAACTGCTGATGAAGGAATATGACGGCGAAGGCGCCGAGTTGGTGAAAGACGCCCTTTCCGCCGGCACGCCCCGCATGATCGAGAACCTGACTTACGACGGTAACGAGCCTTTCGACCGTGTGGTCTATCCTTTCAGCCTGCCCGACGTGAGCGCGCAATGGCTGGTTCTGGTCGATGTTCCGCGCTCAGCCATCAATGCGCCGGTACGCGATCAGACCTATATGATGATCGTCGGCGGTCTGATGGTCCTCGGCGCGGTGCTCGCCGGCCTCTATTTCGCCGTTCGCCGCTTCGTCCAGAAGCCGCTTGCCGGCCTCGTGGGCGACGTCGAGACGCTCAGCAACGGAGAATATACCCGGCCGATTTCCGGTCAGGAACGCTCCGACGAGACAGGCGCCGTCGCCAGGTCGCTCGAGGGCTTCCGTCACCAGCTCGCCGACAACAGGCGGCTCGAAAGCGAGGCACGTCACGAGAGAGAGCAGGCCGAACTCGAACGCGGACGTTCGGAAAACGAACGCACCGAGGCCAGCGCTCTGCAGCGCGACATCGTCGCACGTCTCGGCAAGGCCCTGTCGCATCTCTCCGCCGGCGACCTCGCCTTCCGCCTTACCGGCGACTTCCCCGGCGAATACGCCCAGCTGAAACGCGATTTCAACGCGACGATGGAGAGCCTCGAAGAGACGATCCGCACCGTCAACCACTCGGTCGTCAATATCGGCAGCGGCACCAGCGAGATATCAGGCGCCGCCAACGACCTGTCGCATCGGACGGAACAGCAGGCAGCAAGTCTCGAGGAGACCGCGGCCGCCCTTGACGAACTGACCTCGCAGGTGAACGCCAGCGCCGAAAACGCCAAGGTCGCCGCGAAATCCGTCGAGGTCGCAAGCAGCGACGCGGAACAGTCCGGCGAGGTGGTGCAGAAGGCGATCGCCGCCATGAATGGCATCGAGCAGTCGTCGCATGAAGTCAGCCGGATCATCGGCGTCATCGATGAAATCGCCTTCCAGACCAACCTTCTGGCGCTCAATGCCGGGGTCGAGGCCGCCCGCGCCGGCGACGCCGGCAAGGGCTTCGCGGTCGTCGCACAGGAGGTCCGCGAACTCGCGCAGCGCTCTGCCAATGCCGCAAAGGAAATCAAGACGCTGATCAATACATCGGCGGGCCAGGTTCGCGAGGGCGTCGACCTCGTGGGCAAGGCAGGCGGCGCGCTCGAGAAGATCGCCGAGCAGGTGGTGCAGATCAACGGGCTCATCCGCCAGATCTCAAGCTCCGCCTCGGAACAGGCGGTGGGCCTCAAGGAGATCAATTCCGCCGTCAATCAGATGGACCAGGTGACACAGCAAAACGCCGCCATGGTGGAAGAGACGACGGCCGCCAGCATGGCGCTGAACGACGAGGCTCGCGCCTTAAGCGCGCTGGTCGCCCGTTTCCAGATCGCCCCGCAGGCCGTTCCGACCCAGGCCCCGGCCGAAATGCTGCGCGGTACGGCCGAGCGGATGCGTGCGGCTGCCCCCGCGGAAAATCGTCCCGCCCAGGCGCCGCGCAGTCCCGCCTACTCGAATTCGACTCAAAAGGTGCTTGCCAAAACATCCGGCGCCAATGCGCTCGCGCAGGACAACTGGGAAGAATTCTGATCGCGGCCCGCACCGGCTGCAAGACGGCGTCCGATCCTCATCGGGCGCCGTCGTCTTTTCCGGGCAAGGCGTACATGGCTCTCAGAGACGGGCCAACCGCTCGATCAAGAGCTCGAAGAAGCCCTCGTCGTCGACGTGCCGCATGACCTTGGCGTTGTGCGCGCGGCCGGTGACCTGCCACCAGTCGACCACGGTCATGCCCGTGGTGAGCGGAGACGCCGTTTCGATCTCGACGTTGCAGTCCCGCCCTGTGAAGAGCTCCGGCCGCAGGATATAGGCGATCACGGTCGGATCGTGCAGCGGCCCGCCGTCGGTGCCGTATTTCTCGATGTCGAAACGCTCGAAAAATTCCAGCATCTCGGCAAGGGCCGCTGCCGCCGGGTTGCCGATCGCGCGGATTTTCTCCACGCGAACCTTCCGTGTCAGAACGCGATGGGTGACATCGAGGGGCATCATCACGATCGGGATGCCGGAGCGGAAGACGATCTCGGCTGCCTCCGGATCGACATAGATGTTGAATTCCGCCGCAGGCGTTATGTTGCCGCCCTCGAAGAAGCCGCCACCCATCATCACGAGCTCGCGTATCGAAGGCGCGATTTCCGGAACCTTCGTCAAGGCCAGCGCGATATTCGTCAGCGGTCCGAGCGTACAAAGCGTCACGGCGCCCGGCGCCTCCGCACGCAGCGTTTCGACGATGAAGTCGACGGCGTGCTGCTCTTGAAGCGGCATCGTCGGCTCGTCAAGCGCAGGGCCATCGAGCCCCGTCTTCCCGTGCACGTGCTCGGCCGTGACGAGCGGGCGGGCGACCGGCCGCTCGGCACCTGCGAAGATCTTCACGTCGGTCCTGTTGCAGAGCTCGCAGACGATGCGGGCGTTGCGGGCCGTCAGTGTCAGCGGGACATTGCCGGCAACCGCGGTGATGCCGAGGAGCTCGATTTCCTCCGGGCTGCCGAGGGCCAGCATGATTGCCGCCGCGTCGTCCTGGCCCGGATCCGTGTCGATGATGATTTTTCTTGCGCTTGACACTTTTCATCTCCCTGCAGGACCGTCGCTCTCAAGTCAGAGACTATGATTTGAGCGGCCTGCGGAGGCAAGCCGCTTGCACTCACTGCACACAGCCACCATATTGCAGGCAGGATGCTGCTTGGCAGGTCCGACACATGGTCGCTTGAGCTGCAAGGGCTTGGAGAATGAGCAGAATAACGCCTTTTACGAGCCCGCTTCTGGTGGGTTTCGACAGCATGGAAAAGACCCTTGAGCGCATCGCGAAGGGCAATGACGGCTATCCTCCCTACAATATAGAGCGAATTCGCGGCGATTCTGCCGCCGACGCGCCGGAACGCCTGCGCATAACGCTCGCGGTCGCGGGCTTCTCGGAGGAAGACCTCGACGTGACGACCGAGGAGAACCAGCTCGTGATCCGCGGCCGTCAGATCGAGACCGGTGAAAGGGAATATCTGCATCGGGGCATCGCCGCCCGGCAGTTCCAGCGGACCTTCGTGCTGGCCGATGGAATGCAGGTTCTCGGCGCGGAATTGCGCAACGGCCTCCTTGCGGTGGACCTGGTGCGCCCCGAGCCCGCCCGTATGGTAAAGAAAATTAATATTTCGGTCCCAGAATAGGATAACCGGCGAGATTTTTTCCTGCGCCGGCGACCACGGAGCATGACCATGGGACTGAAAGCCATCAACACATCGCTGTCGAAGAACGACCTTGCGCATCTTGGCGCAGGCGAGGTCGGCTATATCCGCAAGATGCGTTCTGAGGAGGTCTCCCGTTGCTTTCCGGAAGCGCCCGAGATGGGGCCTGGAATCGATCTGTGGGCCCTGTTCGGCGCCGATGGAACGCCTATCCTGCTGACGGACAACCGCTCCAGCACCTTCTTCAAGGCGGCGGAAGACGACCTTCGCACCGTCACTTTGCATTGAGCGGGTAAGAATTGCCCCTCTCCTCGCAGACGGAGAGGGGACTTAAGCAGCGGCCGCGAATCCCCTTCGCCCCGCGCGCGGGAAAAGGTGGTCGGCAGGCCGGCTGAGGGGCCAAACTCCAGACGCCCGGTTCACCTACGCCGAAAGGTCAGATAGGCCGAACTGCGCCCTTCCCGGCGGGCCTTGGCTTCGTAGCGCGTGCTCGGCCATCCGGCAAAAGGCGTCAGCCAGTCGGCCGCTGTCTCCGCCGTCCATTCGAAAGCCGCGTGGTCGCGGCAATGGATGAGCGTCCAGTTGATGTAGCTATCGATGTCCGAAGCAAAGCAGAAGACGCCGCCCGGCTTCAGGATGCGTGCGAAGCGGTCGAGATTGACCGCGGAGACGAAACGCCGCTTCCAGTGCTTCCGCTTCGGCCATGGATCGGGATAAAGCAGGTCGATCTGGTCGACGGATGCCGCCGGCAGCCAATCCAGCACCTGCGTCGCGTCGTCATCGTAGAGGCGGACGTTCCTGATCGCCTTCGCCTCGATCTGCCCGAGCAGCTTCGCCATCGAATTGACGAAGGGCTCCACCCCGATGAAGCCGGTCGCCGGGTCTTCCGCAGCACGGTGGATCAGGTGCTCTCCGCCGCCGAAGCCGATCTCCAGGCGGATTCTTTCGACGGGCTCGGGAAAAAGGGCCGTCAGATCGGCCGGAGCCGGCTTCTCGAGATCGAGCTTCAAAAGGGGCAGCAGGTGTTCGAGATGGGCCGCCTGGCGCTCCCGCAAGGGCTTGCCCTTGCGGCGGCCGAAGAAAGCCTCCGTTGCTCTGGCACCGCGCGTTTCGGTCATGTCGTTCTTCCCATAGATGAAGCAGGCTGCGGGTAGAGGACGCACATCGTTTTCCTCATCCAGCTCCGCATCCATGATTTCCGATCGAGCCAAGCCCGAAATCACAATGAAGGAGGCGGACGCTCCTCTCCGGAGCGCCCGCCTGACTGTTGCCACGGCTGATAACAGGCGGCTGCGATATCTTCAATACGCGGCTTCTTCCGAAGCTGCCTCGCCGGCAGGGCTTACGCCGCGCGGCTCGCCGCTCTTCCGTTGACGGACGAGGAGTCGCTCTCGATCGCCTCTTTCAGCGGCTTGACCAGGTCGAGCTTCTCCCAGGAGAAGGAACCGTCGCGGCCGGCCTTGCGGCCGAAATGGCCGTAGGCGGAGGTCTTGGCATAGATCGGCCGGTTGAGGTCGAGATGGCGGCGGATGCCCGTCGGCGACAGGTCCATCGTCTTGCGGATGGCGCTCTCCACCTGATCTTCCGAGACCTTTCCGGTGCCGTGCAGGTCGACATAGATCGACAGCGGCTGGGCTACGCCGATCGCGTAGGAAAGCTGGATGGTGCAGCGCTCGGCGAGGCCCGCCGCTACGACATTCTTGGCAAGGTAGCGGGCCGCATAGGCGGCCGAGCGGTCGACCTTGGTCGTGTCCTTGCCGGAGAAGGCACCGCCGCCATGCGGAGCCGCGCCGCCATAGGTGTCGACGATGATCTTGCGGCCGGTAAGGCCCGCGTCGCCGTCCGGTCCACCGATGACGAACTTGCCGGTAGGATTGATGTACCAGGTGCAGTCGTCGGCGATCTTCAGGTCCCCGAGCGCCTCACGGATATAGGGTTCGACCACGGAGCGGACCTTGGTGGAATCCCAGCTCTCGTCGAGATGCTGGGTGGAAAGAACGATCGAGGTGGCCTCGGCCGGCTTGCCGTCGACGTACCGCACCGTCACCTGGCTCTTGGCGTCCGGACCAAGCTTGGCGACTTCGCCTTCGCCCTTCTTGCGGGCCGCGGCGAGCAGATTGAGGATGCGGTGCGAATAGTAGATCGGCGCCGGCATGAGCTCGGCGGTCTCGCGGCAGGCATAGCCGAACATGATGCCCTGATCGCCCGCGCCTTCTTCGCCCTGCTTGTCGGCGGCGTTGTCCACGCCCTGCGCGATGTGTGCGGACTGGAAGTGCAGAAGAACGTCGATTTTCGCAGTCTTCCAATGGAAGCCGTCCTGCTCATAGCCGATGTCGCGGATCGCCTTGCGGGCCGCCGACTTGAACTTCGAGGGATTGATGACGTCGACGCCGTTCTTGTCTTTCTTGAGAAGGCTCGGCGGCAGCCTGACCTCTCCGGCGATGACCACACGATTGGTCGTCGCCAGCGTCTCACAGGCGATGCGCACAGTCCACGGATCGACGCCGGTCTTTGCGGCTTCGCGGTAGACCAGATCCACGATTTCGTCGGAGATACGGTCACACACTTTGTCCGGATGACCTTCGGCTACGGATTCACTTGTGAACAGGTAGTTTGCGCGCATGCGGGAAGTCCCCTCAATGAAAGAAGCGGTCCAAACGTTTAGTGGTTTTGCCGGTGAAAAACAAGCACACAACGACATAAATATATCTTTATATCGGCATCGCTGCGACGTTCCGCTTTCCCGAAGATGCGGACTTGAGGGAAAATTTTCGCTCGCGGGAGTGAGCCGCCGCCAGCGCGCCTTGTCGGATGCGCAGCCTCGAAGCGCTGCCGTCCCTATCGGCAGGGTTGGAGCTCGGACAGCAGTCTCCATACGAAAAAAGCGGCTTGATGCCGCTTCTTTCGTGCCGGGCGACTTGCCGCCTATTCGCTCTCCGCCTCGGCGGCCAGTGCTTTAACGAGGTCTACCAGCTTGCGCCGGACCTTCGGGTCGGAAATTTTCACGAAGGCGCGGTTGAGCTGCAGCCCTTCCGAGGAGGACAGGAAATCGACGACGTAGTTGGAGCTCGACGCCTCGGCCATCCCCGGCCCGGTGCCGCCGCCATCGCCCGGGGCATCCTCGAAGAAGAACGACACCGGCACGTTGAGTATCTGCGAAATGTTCTGCAGCCGGCTCGCGCCGACGCGGTTCGTGCCTTTTTCGTACTTCTGGATCTGCTGGAAGGTAATCCCCAGACTCTCGCCGAGCTTCTCCTGGCTCATGCCAAGCATCGTCCGACGAAGGCGAATCCTGCTACCGACATGAATGTCGATCGGGTTCGGTTTCTTCTTATTCTCGATCATATTCGCCTTCCTAAACACGCTGTTTACGTTACCAGCAACCCCGCATTGCAAAATATGCGCTGCGGCAACCCTGTCACGCTCGACGGCAGGCGAAGGTTGATGGCGAAATACACTATGCAATTTTAGGGGTTTTACGTCAATTCTTCCTAATATTAAAACCTGAGCGCGATATTACTGCAACCAGAAATAGAATTCCCATCGTCAGCCAAAAAATTTGGCTGCGCGTTGCGATATTTGTGAGCGTAGGCAGTTTTCCCGGCAGAATTGTGTCTAGAACCCCCTTGTAATTGTAGCCCAATACTAGCACTAAAACACCACGTGCATCAACAACTGCTGAAATACCAGTATTCGCGGCACGAATCATCGGAGTTCCGGTTTCGACCGCGCGGAGCTGCGCCTGATGGAAATGCTGACGCGGGCCGGGGGTATCGCCGAACCAGGCGTCGTTGGTGATGTTGAGGAGCGCGTCTGCGAGCCGGGCATTGCCGTCCACCTCGTCGGCGAAGATCGCCTCGTAACAGATCATCGGATAGATCCGCCGGCCGCCCGGCAAGGTCAGCATCGGGCGGGTGCTGGCCGCCGAGAAACCGCCCGGCATCGAGGCCGCGACGGAGCTCAGGCCCCAGGAGGTCAGCAGATCCTCGAACGGGAGGTATTCACCGAAAGGCACCAGATGCACCTTGTCCGCCGCACCGACGATCTGCCCTCGATCGTCGATCACATAGACCGAATTGTAATAGCGCGGCGGCAGTCCGGCACCGGCATCCTCGACCCTGACGGCGCCGGCGACGAGAACTTGCCCGTCCTGGAGAACGTCGGCGATCCGCGCCAGGGCGTCGGGATTGTCGGTGAGGATGAAAGGGATCGACGTTTCCGGCCAGACGACGATGTCCGGCCGTTTGGCGCCATCCTGGACCGGGGCGGCCGTCAGCGAGAGATGGTCCTCGAAAATCGACGCACGCTCGCGGTCGTCGAGCTTCTTGGCCTGGTCGATAACCGGCTGGACGACGCGGACGCTCATCTCCGGCTGGAGCGGCACCGGTGCCGGCTGGGCGAGCCGGTAAAAGCCGAAAGCGACATGCGCCGCAAAGAGCGCTGCGGCGATGGCGAGACCGGCGCGCGCGCCCTTGCCCGTCCAGATCAGAGCCGGCGCGGCGAAGACGAAAACGGCCAGCATGTTGATCGTCGAAAGATTGACGACGCTGGCCGACTGCATCATCAAGGGCATCGGCATGGCCGCATAGCCGATGGCATTCCAGGGGAAGCCGGTAAAGAGAAAGCCGCGCAGCCATTCGGCGATGCCGAAGCCGAGCGCGAGGGCGGCGATCCGGCCCCAGCCGTCCGACCAGAGGCTGCGGGCAATGACGACAGCCAGCGCGTAAAAGAGCCCCAGAACGGCCGGGAGGCCGACGACGGTGAGCGGCAGCGCCCAGGCGAACGCGTCCGCCTCGACCAGAAGCGCATTGCCCAGCCACCAGAGACCACCCAGGAAATAACCGAAACCGAAGGACCAGCCGATCGCCGCGGGCGGCATCAGCCGCCGCAGCACGCAGTCGCCGGGGTCGGGCGCCACCCCGTCGATCAGCCAGACAAGGACGGGAAAGGAGACGAAAGCCGCCGCGAAAATGCCGAAGGGCGGCTGGGCAAGCACCGCCAGAAGGCCGGCGAGAAAGCCGACGAATGTTCGGGACACGCCCGAGAGAAGTATGATTCTGCCTGCCAGTCTTTCCATTGAACCTCCCGTCGGCGCCGGACGTGGGGGAGACCTTGCGCGGGACCCTGTCCTCGAGGATTCAAGGACACACGCAGCACGACCGAATCAATCGGCGGCAGTCTTCCAAAAAAGTGGCTGCTTGTCCCCTCTCAAGGCGACGGCGAGCCGGCCCTATTCGAACGAGGACGGGGGCTGGGCACCCGCCCCAGTGGGGCCGGCCGTGGTGAACGCATCGGGCAACGGCTCCTTCTCGACCTTCGGCAGGCGGCGGCGTGACGGCGGACGCTTGCGCATGATCCTGACGCGTTTGACGCGACGCGGATCGGCATCGAGAATCTGGAATTCGAAGCCGGGAATCGCCTGGACCACCTCGCCGCGGACAGGAATCCGGCCGAGCGATGCGAAGACCAGTCCGCCCAGCGTATCGACATCCTCGAGTTGCTCGCGCACGTCGAAGTCCGGTCCGACGGCCTCGGCGATCTCCTCGAGCTCCACCCGGGCGTCGGCGACGAAGACGTCGTCCGAGCTGCGCGCGAACATCACTTCCTCGTCGTCATGCTCGTCCTCGATGTCGCCGACCACCATTTCGACGATGTCCTCGAGTGATACGAGACCGTCCGTTCCGCCGTATTCATCGATGACGAGTGCCATCTGGATGCGCGCGGCCTGCATGCGCTGCATGAGATCCGAGGCGAGCATCGACGGCGGCACGAACAGGAGCTGCCGGACGATCCCCGCCTCCTCCACCGTCTTGTCGAGATCGACGCGAGAAAGATCGAAGCCTGCCTTCATCTGCCGGGGCGCCCTTTCGGGCTTGTCGCCATTCGCCGTCGTCGCCGCATGAGCTTTGCCGTTGCGGCGGCGGTTGCGCGCCTGCTTGGTCACATAGGCAAGAAGGTCACGGATGTGCACCATGCCGCGAGGGTCGTCGAGCCCCTCGCTGTAAACCGGCATGCGCGAGCGTCCCGACTCCTCGAAGAGCACCATGAGCTCGCCGATGGTGATATTCTGGTCCACCGCTTCGATGTCGGCTCGCGGAACCATCACGTCCTCGACCCGAACCTCGCGGAAGCGGAGGATGTTGTTGAGCATAGCCCGCTCTTCGGGCGAGAAAGCCGCATTGCCTTCGGCGTCCGTCATGAGCGCATCGGCGAGATCCTCGCGCAGGCTCGACGGGCTCACACCGCGCAACAGACGCGCGGCACGGCTCCAAAATGATGATGTGGATTTGCTGCCCTCGAATCGGGCGGCGGTACTACTACCGGCCTCGGTGTCGCCGGAGGCTTCCGCCTCCTCGGTCGCGACAGCGGCCGGCTGTGTCTTGAAGTCGCTCATCGTTCCAAACTGTCAATGCGGGGGTTGGTCCCCGTAGGGATCAGATAGGCCAAGACGCGCCAAAATGCGAGTCTCCAACCCCTCCATTCTCTCCGCTTCGTCGTCTTCGATATGATCATACCCGAAAAGATGCAGGAATCCATGAACGAGAAGATGCGTCAAATGGGCGTCGAAGGGCTTTTCGAGCTCCACCGCCTCCCGCCTGAGCGTCTCATGGGCGACCACGATGTCGCCGAGCATCGGCCCCGGCATCCTGCCCGGCGTCACCGGAAAAGCGGGAAAGGACAGAACATTCGTCGCCTTGTCCTGGCCTCGCCACTCCGCGTTTATCGCCCTGATCGACTGATCGTCGGTGAAGACCAGCGACAGTTCCGCCGCCTGTGCGGGCAGCGGCTGCTTCTCCTCACGCGCGAGAAAATCGGCCGCTGCCTCGAGAACACGCTCGCAAAAAGACCGAAGCTCGTCTTCGGGCGGCCAGTCTCCTGCCTCGACGCTGATCTGAATGTCCAATGCCGTCATGATAAACGCGGCCGCCTCAGCGATCGCTCTGCTCGCTCTCGTCGTGAACCGCCGTCTGGCTGTCATAGGCCCTGACGATCCGCGCCACCAGAGGATGACGGACGACGTCGGCATCCTTGAAGCGGATCACCGAGACGCCCTCCACGCCCTTGAGTATCTGCAGCGCCTCCACGAGCCCGGACTTTACGCCGCGCGGCAGGTCGACCTGACTCGGATCGCCGGTGACGATCATCCGGCCGTTCTCGCCGAGACGGGTCAGGAACATCTTCATCTGCATCGACGTCGTGTTCTGCGCCTCGTCGAGGATCACGGCGGCATTGGCAAGCGTGCGCCCGCGCATGAAGGCGAGCGGCGCGATCTCGATGACCCCCGCGGTGATTGCCCGCTCGACCTTGTCGCCCGGCATCATGTCGTACAGCGCGTCATAGAGCGGACGCAGATAGGGATCGACCTTCTCCTTCATGTCGCCGGGCAGGAAGCCGAGACGCTCGCCCGCCTCTACAGCCGGACGCGAGAGGATGATCCGGTCGACCGCGCCACGCTCCAGGAGCTGGGCGGCATGGGCGACGGCGAGATAGGTCTTGCCCGTGCCCGCAGGACCGACGCCGAAGACGAGCTCGGCCCGCTCCATGGCGCGGATATAGGAATCCTGCATCGGCGTGCGCGCAGCGATTGTCTTCTTGCGCGTCGAAATCTGCGCCATTGTCAATTTGGCTTTGCGCTCCATCGTCGGCAACTGTAGCTGATCGTCGGCGGCGACCGCCATGCGGATCGCACCTTCGACATCGGATGTATCGATCGAAGCGCCACTCTGCAGCCTTCCGTAGAGATAGTCGAGGGCACGGCGCGCCTGATTGGTTGCGACGACGTCACCGGAGATGGCGACGGAGTTTCCCCGCGGCCGGGCGTCGATGCGCAATCGCTCTTCCAGCAATTTCAGATTCTGGTCGAACTGACCGAAGAGCTCGCTCGCAAAGCGGTTGTTCTCGAAGGTGAGCACGAAGTGATTGGCGTCCGTCGCGGATGTCTTCGACTGGCGAGATGAGGAAGAAATCAGTTCGTGTCCGTTCAAGCGGTCAGCTCCTCGCGTCCGATTCCCCGATCATCTCGGCAAACAGGCTGTTCGGCCCGGCCTTGGTGATTCGCACTCTGATAATGTCACCGATTTGCGATGCTTTTGCATCAACATTCACGGGCTGCAGCCACGGCGACCGGCCGACGAGCTGCCCCGGCATGCGGCCCGGCTTCTCCAGGAGCAGGTCGATCTCCCGACCCACACAGGCCTCGGCGAAACCGCGCTGCTGCTTTACGAGCAAAGCCTGTAATATTTCCAAACGCTTGGCCTTCACGTCCTCGGGAACCTGTTCCTTGAGCTCGGCGCCCGGCGTGCCGGGACGCGTCGAATACTTAAACGAGAAAGCCTGTGCATAGTTCACTTCCTCGACAAGTCGGAGGGTATCCTCGAAGTCCTGATCGGTCTCGCCGGGAAAGCCGACGATGAAATCGCCCGAAAGCGCCAGGTCGGGCTGCGCCGCACGAATGCGCTCGACGAGCGCCAGGTATTCGGCAGCCGTGTGGCGCCGGTTCATCGCCTTCAGGATACGGTCGGAGCCCGACTGGACCGGCAGGTGCAGATAGGGCATCAGCTTCGCCATCGACCGGTGCGCCTCTATGAGGCTGTCGTCCATGTCGCGCGGATGGCTGGTGGTATAGCGCAGGCGTGCAAGGCCGTCGATTTCGCCGAGGCGCCGCAAGAGGTCGCCAAGGCTCCATTCGCGCCCATGCGGACCCTCGCCGTGCCAGGCGTTGACATTCTGTCCGAGCAGGGTGATTTCGCGCACGCCGCCCTCGACGAGCTTCTCCGCCTCCGCCACGATCTGTGACACCGGGCGCGAGACTTCCGAGCCGCGCGTGTAGGGTACCACGCAGAAAGTGCAGAACTTGTCGCAGCCTTCCTGGACGGTCAGGAAAGCCGTGACGCCCCGCGCACGGGTCTTGGCCTTATCGGGCGCCGGCAGATGGACGAACTTGTCCTCGATGGCATAGTCCGTTTCCACGATACGCTGGCCGGCGCGAGCCCGCTTCAGCGCCTCGGGAAGGCGATGATAGGTCTGAGGGCCTATGACGAGATCGACCGCCGGGACGCGGCGGAGAATCTCGTCGCCCTCCGCCTGGGCCACGCAGCCGGCCACGCCGATCAGCATCTCGCGGCCCTCGCGCGCCTTTGCCTTCTTCAGTTCGCGCAGGCGACCGAGCTCGGAATAGACCTTCTCGGCAGCCTTTTCGCGGATATGACAGGTGTTGAGCAGCACGAAATCGGCGTCTTCCAGGACATCGGTCGCAACATAGCCGTCGCGCGAGAGCGCATCCGACATGCGGTCGGAGTCATAGACGTTCATCTGGCAGCCATAGGTCTTGACGAAGACCTTGCGCGCCGGAACGTTCAGGTCGCCCGCCTCGGGCGACGTCGACAGAAGAGCGGTTTCCTGGGTCATGCGGGTTCTTTAGTGCATAGCGCCCCAAAGTTGAAGCATTTTCGGGCCGGCACGGCGCGAGCCGCGACCGGCCACCCTTTCAGGGTGATCCCGGATTGAGGCATTTGAGAGTACTACCGCGACCTTCGCGCATCCGACGGGACGTCGGGCGCCGCAGAGAGCGCGGCCGGCTCGAGCTTCGCGGCGGATCGGGAACGCCCTCGCAGCCGATCCGACAGCATTTTGCGGATACGCTGCTCGATGAGGCGGCTCACTTCCTTGCGGTTCGCGTGCCGGTCATAATCCACCGCCTCGCCGAAATCGACATCGACCTCCAGGGCTCCCTCTCTGAGCACCCCGAGAAGGTGCGGCACCAGACCGATGTCGCCCGGCCATGCGGCGATCGGCCGATGATAGCGACCCATCGGCATGCCGTGGATGCCGGTGTAGGAAATCGCCAGCGGCTGGACATGAACCACGCCGGTCGGCGACTGCGGGACCGCCGAAGCGGCCGCGCCGAACAGCGAGGTCTTGATGTCGAGCAGCCGGTTGCCGTCGGAGGTCGTTCCTTCCGGGAAGAGCACGACGATTTCCCCATCGGCGAGCCGTCGCCCGATGTCATTGACCTGGTGCCCGGTGGTGCGCTTCTGCTCGCGCTCCACGAAAACCGATGCCTGAAGGCGGCCGAGAAGCCCGAATACCGGCCAGCTCTTGACGTCCGACTTGGCAACGAAAACGACGTCCGCCACCGAGGAAAGCACCAGGATATCCTTCCAGGAGACGTGATTGGCGCTGAGGAGCAAGGGACGCCGGCGGTCGAGCTCGCCATGGACGCGGACGCGCAGGCCGAGCAGCAGGCAGGCGACGCGATGCCAGTGACGCGGCAGCCGGCGCCGCGGTTTCAGATCGAGCCAGAGGCAAAGGATCTGGACCGGCATCAGCACCAGCGAGACCATGACGAGCAGCATGCCGCAAAGAGCGACCCGCACCCAATTGATCATCCGCAGGCACCTTCCAAACTGCGCTTCACCGTTTGCGTGAAATCATGAACGTGATCTGTTCCAAAGGGTTGAGACGCGGGATACGGGCGAAAACCGCATACGCCTTCCTCATCTCGCTCCAGAGCATTTCCAGGAAAAGTGTGTACCGGTTTTCCGTCCGGAAGTGCGTTGGCCCAAAGGGTTAGAGCATTTCGGTGTTTCCATGAAACAGCGAGATGCTCTAACGAAGATCGAGCCGCATGACAAGCGCCGCGCTGCGCTCGCCGGGCCGCACCTCGTAATAGGCCTTCCGCTCCCCGACCTTACGGAAGCCGAGCTTTCCGTAGAGACCGATCGCGGCCTGGTTCGTCTCGTCGACTTCCAGGAACAGTGCCTCTGCTCCCTTGACGGCGGCCTCCCGCATCGCCGCCTGCATGAGGCGCCAGCCGAGACCGGAGCGCGCGTAGCGGGGGTCGACCCCAATCGTCAGTATCTCGGCCTCGCCGGCGACCGCCCGCGACAGGACGAAGCCGCCGAAGGCCGGCCGGAACATGCCGTTGGCATTGGTCTGGCGCGCGACGAATCCGAACACTGTCTCCTGACTCAGGAGTCCATGGATTTCGCCGTCGCTCCAGGCGGCGGCAAAGCGCTGGCGATGCAGCGCGGCCGCGGCGCCGAGATCGGCCTCTTCAAGCGCAAAAATGTCGAATTCGGCGCGGCGGGTGAAATAGTCGGTAAGGCTCATCGGGGCGTTTCTTGGACGTTCTGGAGAATATACGGGCGAATGGCGCTTGGCGTCTTCCGGTCAGGCGCGGGTCACGGCGAATCCCGCCTGGGGCTTGGCGTCCGGTCCGCGCAGATAAAGCGGCTTAGGACGCGCAGAAGCCGGATCGGCCGCCGCGCCCAGCCGGGCGAGGATCGCCATATCGATCTCGTCCGGCTTGCCGCCCGCCGCGCCGGTGACGGCAAGGGCACCGGAGCCGCAGACGATGCCGGCGAAACCGGAAAAGCGCCGGCGCGCTTCCTCGGCGGCCAGGATTTCCGCCTCCCCTTGCGGCCGTCCCGAAGCATCGAAGGCCTGGAGGTAAAGCTCGTCCCGTTTGGCGTCGAGGACGACGAGCACCGGCTGGCCGCCCTGTTTCAGCCGCGCGCTTTCGGCGACGACCTGAAGCGTCGTGACCCCGACTGCCGGCTTTCCGAGCGCCAGGGCAAGGCCGCGCGCAGCGGCAACGCCGACACGGATCCCGGTGAACGATCCCGGACCTATCGTCACGGCAATCCGATCGATCTCGCCGAGTTCACGGCCCGAGACGCTCAAGGCCTCATCCACGAATTCCATGAGGCGCTCCGCATGGCCACGTCCGATTTCCGCGCCCGCGCATGCCAGAAGCTCTCCGGAGCCGCCGTCGCAGACGGCAGCGAAACAACCGGACCCGGATGTATCAATGGCAAGAACTAGCATTTCAGCCGCGGTCTCCTCCCTGCGTCCTGCGATCGGTGCGGCTGCGAGGGTGCGCAACCGCAATTACCGCATCTACAAGTCGCTGCGGCACGTCGGAATCACACCTGTGATTCTATCCCAAAAACCACACCGGCATAAGGAATATGGAAAACGATATAAGGAAAATGAAGCCGAACTGGAAGCGAAGGATGCGCGGGCCCGCCATGCAGGTTTCCGCGCCTCGACCCGCTTCGGATCAGACGGATTCGACCGCTTCGACTTCAGGAACGAAGTGGCGCAACAGGTTCTGCACGCCGTGCCTCAAGGTCGCGGTCGAAGAGGGGCAGCCGGCGCATGCGCCTTTCATGTTCAGGAACACCGTTCCGTCCTTGAAGCCGCGGAAGGTGATGTCGCCGCCGTCCTGGGCGACGGCGGGCCGAACCCGCGTCTCGAGCAGTTCCTTGATCGTGGCGACGATCGCCTCGTCGCCCTCGTCGAAGAACTCGTCCTCCTCATCCGTCTGCTCGGCACGGCCGGCGCCCGACATGATCGGCTGCCCCGACATGAAATGCTCCATGATCGAGCCGAGGATCGCGGGCTTCAGGTGCTGCCACTCCTGCGCTTCCTTGCTAACGGTTATGAAGTCATAGCCGAAATAGACGCCGGTGACGCCGGGGATCGAGAAGAGCCGAGCCGCAAGGGGCGATCCTGCAAGGGCCTCTTCTTCGCTCCGGAATTCGGCGGTGCCGTTCTCCATTACCACCTTGCCCGGCAGGAATTTCAAAGTGGCGGGATTCGGTGTGGCTTCGGTCTGGATGAACATGTCTCACTCCGTTCTGCCGGGAGCGCTCCTCGACCGGCTTTTTAGAATTGTTCCAAAATATAGGAGCCTCGGGTGGAGCCCGCAAGGCGTAATAGCGTGATTCAAAGCGCTACAGCGACCTTTGCTCATGTGATGGGACGCGCAGCGCTGTGGAGATCAGGTCAACGCGTCGATTTCCTCATCCGTCAGAAGGTCTGGAATGACCGTGACCGGAATCGGGAAGGCCGCGGCCTTCCCGGCAATGGACGAAACGAGCGGCCCCGGGCCTTCCTTCGCCGATCCGGCCGCCAGCACCAGGATCGCGATGTCACGGTCCTCTTCGATGGCGGCGTGAATCTGTTCCGTGGCGATGCCCTCGCGAATGACGATTTCCGGCTCGATGCCGATCCGTTCGCGCACCGTCTGCGCGATCTTGGCGAGCGTCGCCTCGGCCTCGTCCCGCGCTTCGGCGCGCATGATCTCCTCGACCCCCAGCCATTGCTGGAAGTCGCCGTCGGCGATCACGTAGAGCAGCACGAGGCCGCCATTGGAATTCTTCGCGCGCATACCGGCATAATGCACGGCGCGGCCGCATTCGGGCGTGTCGTCGATCACCGCCATGAACTTGCGGCGATGGCCTTCCATTCGTGAGAGTCGGGTTGAAACCATGCGGTGAACATTACAACGCCGCGCGGCGCCCGCAAGGTCTCATTTTCGTGAACTACTGCAAAAAGCCGATGATTTCGCGGACCTCGCGCATGGTCTTCTCGGCGCGTTCCCGGGCGCGCTCCCCGCCCTTGCGCAGGATAGCGTCGATATGCGCGGTATCGCCCATCAGCCGGCGCATCTCGCCCGTGATCGGCGAAAGCACGCTGACGGCGAGGTCGGCCAGAGCCGGCTTGAAGGTCGAGAATTGCTGGCCGCCGAATTCGGCAAGCACCTCTTCTTTCGACCTGTCGGCGAGCGCGGCGTAAATCCCGACGAGATTTTCCGCCTCCGGTCGATCCTTAAGACCGTCCGCTTCGCTCGGAAGCGCGTCCGGATCGGTTTTGGCCTTGCGGATCTTCTTCAGGATCGTATCGGCATCGTCCATCAGATTGATGCGCGACAGGTCGGATGGGTCCGATTTCGACATCTTCTTGGTGCCGTCGCGCAGCGACATGACGCGCGGTGCCGGGCCGCCGATCAGCGGTTCGACCGGGGGGAAATAGGCATGGATCGGCTCTTCTCCGACGACGATGTCGACGCCGTAGCCCCGCGTCCGGATATGCTCCATGAAGTCGATATTGAACTTCTGGGCGATGTCGCGGGTGAGTTCCAGGTGCTGCTTCTGGTCGTCGCCGACGGGCACGTGGGTGGCGCGATAAACGAGGATGTCGGCCGCCATCAGGCTCGGATAGGCGAGCAGGCCGAGCGAAGCGTTTTCACGGTCCTTGCCGGCCTTGTCCTTGAACTGGGTCATCCGGTTCATCCAGCCGATGCGGGCGACGCAGTTGAAGATCCAGGCGAGCTCGGCATGCTGCGGCACGGCCGACTGGTTGAAGACGATGTGCTTTTCGGGGTCGATGCCCGAGGCGATGAAAGCCGCCGCGATCGACCGGATCTGGCCCGGCAGGTCCTCATGCACGAGCTGCGCGGTGATCGAGTGCAGGTCGACGACGCAATAGATGCAATCGTTGTTTTCCTGAAGGGCGACGAATTTGCGGATCGCGCCGAGATAATTGCCGAGATGCAGGTTGCCGGTCGGCTGAACACCGGAAAATACGAGCGGCTTGAATTCGTTCATGTCGTCCCCAATCGGGCTTGTGGAGGGCCCGGCTCCAGTTGATATCCGCCGCGCTTATGCACGGCGGGCCGGGCGCAATCAAGAGGCATGGTCACGCGGGCTGAAGGAGATCCCACCTATTGCCGAAGGGATCGGCGAAGACGGCAACGGTTCCGTAGACCTCATGGCGGGGCGCCTCGAGGAACGTCACGCCTGCCGAAAGCATGGCGGCGTGATCGCGGCCGAAGTCGTCGGTGAAGAGAAAGAAGCCGACCCGCCCGCCGGTCTGATTGCCGATCGCGGCGCGCTGCCTTTCGCCCTCGGCCCTGGCGAGCAGGAGAGCGGTCTCCGCCGCACCTTTCGGCCGCACGACGACCCAGCGCTTGCCGCCGCCGAGGTCGCTGTCATCGAGGAGGTCGAAGCCGAGCTTGCCGCAGTAAAAGGCGATGCCCTCGTCGTAGTCGGGTACGACGATGGCGACGCGGGCAATCGACTGTCTCATTGCCGATCCGCCCCTTCGCTCGCCCGCTCGGCGGACGAGGCCGGTGCCCCCCGTTTGACGCTGCGGCGGATCATCGAGAGGCTTGCGCCGCCGGTCCCGAACGCAACCGCGAAATAGATCGCCATCGCGGCGGCGATCAGGCCGCAGAGCGTAAGGGCGCGGGTCGCAAGCGGTGCGGCGGAAGAAAGGGGCAAGGCGAGCCAATCCACGGCAAAGTACAACGCGGCCGCCATGACGGCAGCGGCGATCACCAGCCGGGGAATCCTCGTCAGCAAGGGAATATCGCGCCCCCAGTGCCCACGCCAGACGAGCGTCGCGAAAAGAAGCAGGGCGTTCACCCAGCCGGCGACGATTTCGGCCGTCGCGATGCCGCTGGCGGCAAGCGACGGAAAGAGCGTCAGCGCCAGGGAGACGTTCACGGCCACGGAAATTCCGGCGAAGATCATCGGCGTGCGGGTGTCCTCGCGGGCGAAGAAACCGGGAATGAAGGCCTTGATCAGCACGAAGGCCGGCAGGCCGAGGCCGTAGATCGCCAGAATATGC
This sequence comes from Sinorhizobium sp. P24N7, assembly GCF_042436655.1. Classification (NCBI taxonomy): domain Bacteria; kingdom Pseudomonadati; phylum Pseudomonadota; class Alphaproteobacteria; order Hyphomicrobiales; family Rhizobiaceae; genus Sinorhizobium; species Sinorhizobium sp. P24N7. The sequence continues at coordinate 267,662 of NZ_JBHMIW010000001.1, forward strand.
CCGACGACGACGGTGGATTCCGGCGAGAACTGGCCGCGCTCGAAGAGGAGCCGGACGATAGGCTCCGACATGACGAGCAGCGCCGCGGCGGCGGGAAGTGTCAGGAATAGCGTGAATTCGACGGAACGGTTCTGCAGGTTTGCCGCCTCGTTGAGATTGCCGCCGCGCAGAGCCCGCGCAAGCTCGGGCAGAAGCACGGTCGCAACGGCAATGCCGACGACGCCGAGCGGCAGCTGATAGATGCGGTCGGCATAGACGAGCGACGAGACGGCGCCTTCCTTTGCAGAAGCGATATTGGTGTTGATCAGGAGGTTGATCTGCGTGATGCCGCCGGTGATCGCCGCGGGAAGCGCCAACACCAGCAGGCGTTTGACGTTCGCCGTCAGCCGGGGTCGGCGAAAACCGATGCGGATCCCGGCATTGCGCACCGCGACCCAGACGATCGCCAGTTGCACGAGGCCCGCGGCCAGCACCCCCCAGGAGAGATCATAGCCGACCGCGACCGCATCCTGGCCGCTGTACCAGGCATAGGCCAGAACGCCGATCAGGATGAAGTTCAGGAAGACCGGCGCGATGGCTGCCGCGAAATAGCGGTGCAGCGAATTGAGCATGCCCGCCATCATTGCCGCCAGCGACATGCAGGCGAGATAGGGAAACATGATCGTCGCGAAGGTGACGGTGCTTGTGAATTTCGCGGGGTCGTCGGCAAATCCGGGAGCGATCAACTGCCCGACGATGAAAGGCATCGCCAGTTCCATGGCGATCGTCAGCAGAAGAAGAACGGTGAAGAGGACGCCGAAGACCTCCTCGGAAAAGCGCCGTGCGCCTTCCATGCCGTGCGCCTCGATCTCCCTGGCGAAAAGCGGCACGAAGGCCGAATTGAACGCCCCTTCGGCAAAAAGCCTGCGAAAGGTGTTCGGCAGCCGGAAGGCGGTGTTGAAGGCGTCGGCGACCGGGCCGGTGCCGAGCGCGGCCGCCATGAAGGTTTCCCGGATAAAGCCGAAGAGCCGGCTTCCGAGCGTTGCGCCGCCGACGGTGGCGAATTTCTTGACCAGACTCATGTTTCGGCTTTTGTCGTTTTGGAACCGTGGGGTACGCGGGACACAGGGGTCGGCGCAATGATGCCGGAGGGCATGCGCTCGCGCGCTTCGTCCACCTCGCCCGCCAGCACCGCCTTGAGGCGCGCCGCAATGTTCATCTGCCGGTTCTCGCTGGTGATCTTCGAGCCGACCAGATCGGTGACGTAGAAGGTGTCGATCACCTTTTCGCCGAAGGTGGTGATATGGGCCGAGGCGATGTCGAGCGACAGGTCTGACAGCACCGCGGTCACTTCGGAAAGCAGACCGGTCCGGTCGAGGCCTTCGACCTCGATGACGGTGAACTTGTTCGACAGCGTATTGCTGATGGTTACCTCCGGCGTCACGGTGAAGGCCCTGCTGCGCTTCTTCACACGCGTCCGGCTGGCGATCACCTCGGGCAGCCTCTTGCGGCCGGAGAGCACGTCCTCGATCAGCTTGCCGATGCTTGCCGCCCGGCGCGTCTCGTCCTCGGCGACCGAGAACTCGCGGTTGACGAGAATGGTATCGAGCGCCCGGCCGTCCGATGTCGTGTGGATCTGCGCGCCGACGATGTTGGCGCCAGCCGCGGCGCAAGCGCCGGCGATGACGGTCAGCAGGCGCGGATGGTCGGGCGACAGCACCGTGATTTCGGTGATGGCGTGGAAGTCATGGGTCCGCACCATGGTCGCGAGCGTCCGGCCCGCATTGTCCGCCTCACGGATGAAGCCCGCATGACGCACCTGCTCCTCGAGCGCCACGGTCAGAAGATAGGGCTGGTAATGCAGCCGCACATAAGCCTGGCGCTCCTTCTTCGGCCAGTCGGCGAGCGCCTCCTCCAGCATATGGGCGGCGTGCTTCGCCCGCTCCTTGCGCGACAGTTCCGAAAAGCCGCCCGAGAGCAGAAGCTCGGTCTCGTAGTAGAGCGTGCGCAGGAGCTGGCCCTTCCAGCCGTTCCAGACGCCGGGCCCGACAGCGCGGATGTCGCAGACGGTGAGGATGAGCAGCATCTTCAGCCGTTCGAGGGATTGGACCCGTTCGGCGAAATCGACGATGGTCTTGCGGTCGTTAAGGTCGCGGGTCTGCGCGACCATCGACATGGTCAGATGTTCCTCGACCAGCCAGACCACCATTTCGGTCTGTTTCGGGGTCAGCCCGAAGCGCGGGCAAAGCTTTCGCGCGACCTTGGCGCCGGCCACCGAATGATCCTCCGGGCGGCCCTTGGCGATGTCGTGCAGCAGAACGGCGACGTAGAGCGCCTCGCGGTCCTCGATGCCAGGCATCAGCATCGCCGTCAGGGGATGCGCCTCCTCCTCCAGGCCCCGCTCGATGCGGGAGAGGACGTCGACCGAGCGCAGGAGATGCTCGTCCACCGTGTAGTGGTGATACATGTTGAACTGCATCATCGAGACGATCTTGCCGAATTCGGGAATGAAACGGCCGAGCACCCCCGCTTCATTCATCCGGCGAAGGATCAGTTCCGGATTGCGCCGCGAGGTAAGTATCGACAGGAAGAGCCGGTTGGCCTCTTCGTTTTCACGCAAGTGCGGCGTGATCAGGCTCAAAGACCGGGTCACCTGCTTCAGCGCCGCCGGATGAAATTCGAGCCCGTTGATGTCGGCGATGTGGAACAGGCGCATGAGGTTTACCGGGTCGCGCTTGAACACGTCGGTGCTCGCAAGCGCGATGCGCCCGCCGTCATCGACGAAATCGAGCGTGCCCGCGATCTTGCGGACGCGATTGCGGAAGCGGCTTATGACGCCCGTGATCCCGGGCGTGTCCTTGGCCTGCTGGTCCTCTAGCGCCGAGCAGAAGATGCGGGTCAGGTCGCCGACGTCCTTGGCCACCAGGAAGTAGTGCTTCATGAAGCGTTCCACCGCCGAGAGCCCGGGGTGGTCGTGATAGCCGAGCGCCTCGGCGATCTCGCGCTGGATGTCGAATGAGAGGCGCTCCTCCGCCTTGCCGGTCAGGAAATGCATGTGGCAGCGCACCGCCCAGAGAAAATCCTCGGCCTTCTGGAAGAGCTTGTACTCCTGCTTCGAAAGGACGCCGAGCTTGACGAGATCGGCGGAGTCCTTGACCCGATAGAAATATTTCGAAATCCAGAAGAGCGTGTGCAGGTCGCGCAAGCCGCCCTTGCTTTCCTTGACATTCGGCTCGACGAGGTAGCGCGTGTCGCCCGCCTTGCGATGGCGCTCGTCCCGCTCGGCGAGCTTGGCGGCAATGAATTCCGGGCCGGTATTGCGGACGATCTCGTGATCGAAGCGCGTTTCGAGTTCGTTCGCCAGGGCCGCGGACCCGCAGACATAGCGGCATTCGAGGATTGCGGTGCGGATGGTCATGTCTGCACGCGACAGGCGGATGCATTCCTCGATCGTTCGCGTTGCGTGGCCGACCTTGAAGCCGAGGTCCCACAGGATATAGAGCATGAATTCGATCGCCGGCTCCGCCCAGACCGCCTTCTTGGCGGGCAGGAGGAAGAGCAGGTCGATATCAGAGCCTGGCGCCAGCGTTCCGCGGCCGTAGCCGCCGACGGCGGTAACCGCGATGCGCGAAGCTTCGGGAGCCTTCGCGGCGTCGAAAATCTGGTTCAGCACGAAGTCGTGCAAAAGGGTAATCAGTTGGTCCTGAAGCCAGGAGATGCGCTCGGCGCATTTTATTCCTGCGCCGTCTGCGGCGAGCAGTTCGCGCGCCTTGGCGCGGCCCGCGACATTTGCCTCCTTGAAGGCCGCAAGCAAGGCCCGGCGCATCGGTTCGCGCTGTTCGGCATGCGCGGAGGCGATGAAGTCGCACCTGGCCCGAAGCGCCGACACGTCCAGGATTTCGGGAAAGGAGGTTTGGTGTCTGGCCATGAAGTGCCGAGGAGCGTCCTGTCCGACTTAGATCATTCGTTGCAAGCGCCGCTGTATAGCCCTTTTGCCGGCCGAATGACAGGGGAAATAGCCCGGCGAAATCAGCGGTTGGAAAGCTCCTTCTTGAGCGCGTAAAGCGCGTCGAGCGCCTCGCGCGGCGTCATGTCGTCCGGGTTAAGCGCCTTCAGGGATTCCTCGACCTTCGAAGGACCCGACGATGCCCTCGCCGCCTCCTCCCGCCGGACGGCGACCTGGAACAGCGGCAGGTCGTCGATCAGCTGGCTCGCCGGATTCTTGCGGTCGGCATCCTCGAGCTTGGCGAGCACATCCTTCGCGCGGGCGACGACCGACGGCGGCAAGCCTGCAAGGCGGGCGACCTGGATGCCGTAGGAGCGGTCGGCTGCGCCCGGGCCCACCTCGTGCAGGAATATGACGTCGCCGTCCCACTCCTTGACACGCATGGTCGCGTTCGACAGCCGCACGAGCTTTTCGGAGAGCACGGTCAGCTCGTGGAAATGGGTCGCGAAGAGCCCGCGGCAGCGATTGACCTCGTGCAGATGCTCGACCGCCGCCCAGGCGATCGACAGACCGTCGAAGGTCGCGGTGCCGCGGCCGATCTCGTCGAGGATCACCAGCGAGCGGTCCGTCGCCTGGTTGAGGATCGCCGCCGTTTCGACCATCTCGACCATGAAGGTCGAGCGCCCGCGGGCGAGATCGTCCGAAGCGCCGACGCGCGAGAAGAGCCGGTCGACCACGCCGATATGCGCGGCGGCCGCGGGCACGAAGGATCCCGTCTGGGCCATGATCGCGATCAGCGCGTTCTGGCGCAGGAAAGTCGACTTGCCGCCCATATTGGGACCGGTGAGGAGCCAGATCGCGCCGCCCTGCTCGCCGTTCGGCGGAGAAAGATCGCAGCCGTTGGCGACGAAAGGATTGGCAGCCTGGCGCCGCAAGGCCTGCTCCACGACGGGGTGGCGTCCACCCTCGATCGCGAACATTCGCGAGCGGTCGACCGTAGGGCGCGTGTAATTCTGCTCCTCCGCAAGCACCGCGAGCCCAGCCGAGACGTCGATCGTCGCGAGCGCCAGCGCTGCCGCCTTGATCGCCTCGGCCTCGGCGACCACCTCGCGCGTCATGGCCTCGAAGGTCTCGACCTCGATCGCCAGCGCCCGGTCCGCGGCATTGGCGATCTTCGTTTCGAGCTCGGCAAGCTCGGTCGTGGTGAAGCGCATCGCATTCGCCATGGTCTGGCGATGAATGAAGCGGGCGCGGCCGGCATCTGTGTCGGTCATCGATCCGGCATTGCCGGCGGTCACCTCGATGAAGTACCCCAGCACGTTGTTGTGCTTGATCTTCAGCGACTTGATGCCGGTTTCTTCGCAATATTGCAGCTGCAGCCCTGCGACCACGCGGCGCGACTGATCGCGCAGCGCCCGCATCTCGTCGAGTTCGGCGCTCGCGCCCTCGCGGACGAAGCCGCCGTCGCGTTTCAGAAGCGGCAGTTCCTCGGCAAGGGTTGCGTCGAGGCGCGCGAGCAATTCCCCCGGCAAGGCCGCGATCGTGTTGCGCGCTTCGGTCAATTCCGCCGAGAGCTCGGCGCCCGTAAGGAGCGCCGATATCGCCGCCGCGGCCCGCATGCCGGCCTGGATGGCGCCGAGATCGCGAGGGCCGCCGCGGCCGAGCGCGAGCCGCGACAGGGCCCGCGGCATGTCCGGCGCCCTGCGAAGAGCGTCGCGAACATCCGTCGTAAACCGCGGCTGATCGGCCAGCACCTCGATCGAATCGAGCCGCTGGTTGATCCGCTCCGGGTCGGTCAGCGGCGACATCAGCCTTTCGGCGAGCAGCCTGGCGCCTCCGCTCGTCATCGTACGGTCGAGCGACTTGAGCAGGCTGCCGTCCCGGGAGCCGGAAAGCGTCTTGGCGAGTTCCAGATTGGCGCGGGTCGCCGGATCGATGAAGAGTGTCGAGGCGGCGCTTTCCCTTTCCGGAATGCCGAGCGCCGGGCGCTCCTGGAGCTGGGTTTTCTCGACATAGGAGACCGCCGCCGAAGCGGCCGCGAGCTCGGCGCGCGAGAAGCTGCCGAAACCGTCGAGCGTCCCGACGCCGTAGTAGCGCGAAATGCGCCCCTCCGCCGTCGCGCTGTCGAAGAGGACGGCCGGCTGCGGCACCGCGACGCGCCCGAGCACGTCGAAGACGGCCCTGAGATCGGGATCGTGAAACACGGTGTCGGGCACGATCAGCTCGCGCGGTTCGATGCGCAATATGTCGGCAAGCAGGCGGCTTTCCGCCGTCTCGGCGAGGCGGAAGATGCCCGTCGAAATGTCGATCCAGGCAAGGGCGTAGGCCGGCTCCGAGCCGCTCCTGATGCGCGCCAGCGCCATCAGATAGTTCGATTCCGAAGGCGAGAGCAGCTTCTCCTCGGTGATCGTTCCCGGCGTCACCAGGCGCACGACATCGCGGCGCACGACCGATTTGCTGCCGCGCTTCTTCGCTTCGGCCGGGTCCTCCACCTGTTCGCAGACGGCGACACGGTAGCCGGATGCGATCAGCTTCTGCAGGTAATCGTCGGCCGCATGCACCGGCACGCCGCACATCGGAATTTCCTGCCCCATGTGCTGGCCGCGTTTCGTCAGCGTGATACCGAGCGCGCGCGACGCCTCGACCGCATCCTGGAAGAACAGCTCGTAGAAATCGCCCATGCGGTAGAACAGGAGCGAATCCGGATTGTTCGCCTTGATCTCGATGAACTGCTCCATCATCGGCGTGGCAGTGGAGCGGCTCTCCTCACTTGCGAGATCGGACACGGAAAGGACGTCGCCCGAACGGTTCGATGCATCCATCAGGAAATTCATGATTGTTCCAAAAAAAGAGATGTCACACTATCCGCAAGCATTTATAGACGACAACAACAAAGAGGCTGACCAGGAGGGTCGCCCACAGGAGGTTGAGGAAACATGCCGGGTATCGACAAGACCGACCGCGCAATGACCAGCGTCACGGCGCAGGAAGCGCTCGATTTTCACTCTCAAGGTCGCCCCGGAAAACTGGAAATCTCGCCGACCAAGCCGATGGCGACGCAGCGCGACCTTTCGCTTGCCTATTCGCCCGGGGTCGCCGTTCCGGTCAAGGCGATCGCCGACGATCCGGCGACGGCATACGACTACACGGCTCGCGGCAACATGGTTGCGGTGATTTCCAACGGCACGGCGATCCTCGGCCTCGGCAATCTCGGCGCACTCGCCTCGAAGCCCGTCATGGAGGGCAAGTCCGTCCTCTTCAAGCGCTTCGCCGACGTCGATTCGATCGACCTCGAGGTGGATACCGAGAACGTCGACGAATTCATCAACTGCGTCCGCTTTCTCGGTCCCTCCTTCGGCGGAATCAATCTCGAGGACATCAGGGCGCCGGACTGTTTCATCATCGAGCAGCGGCTGCGCGAAGTCATGGACATTCCCGTCTTCCATGACGACCAGCACGGCACCGCGATCATCGCCGCGGCAGGCCTCGTCAACGCGCTGACCCTGACCGGCCGCGACTTCAAGACGGCCAAGCTCGTCTGCAACGGCGCGGGCGCGGCGGCGATCGCCTGCATCGAGCTCATCAAGGCGATGGGCTTCAACCCGGCGAACGTCATCCTCTGCGATACCAAGGGGGTCATCTACAAGGGCCGTACCGACGGCATGAACCAGTGGAAGTCCGCCCATGCGGTCGAGACCGACCGCAGGACGCTCGCCGAGGCACTTGACGGCGCCGACGTATTCTTCGGCCTTTCGGCCAAGGGCGCGCTTTCCGCGGACATGGTCCGCTCCATGGGCGCACGGCCGATCATCTTCGCCATGGCCAATCCCGATCCGGAAATCACGCCCGAAGAAGTGGCCCTGATCCGCGACGACGCGATCGTCGCGACCGGCCGCTCGGACTATCCGAACCAGGTCAACAACGTTCTCGGCTTCCCCTATATCTTCCGCGGCGCGCTCGACGTGCGCGCCTCGACGATCAACGATGCGATGAAGATCGCCGCGGCGGAAGCGCTCGCCAATCTCGCCAAGGAAGACGTTCCGGACGACGTCGCCGCTGCCTATCAGGGCAACCGCCCGCGCTTCGGGCCGCAATATATCATTCCCGTCCCCTTCGATCCGCGCCTCATTTCGGCGATCCCGATGGCTGTTGCAAAGGCGGCCATGGAGACGGGCGTCGCCCGCAAGCCGATCGAGGACCTCAAGGCCTATGGACAGCAGCTTTCGGCGCGGCGCGACCCGATCGCCTCGACGCTGCAACGCATCGTCGAGCGCGTTCGCCGCCAGCCGAAGCGGATCGTCTTTGCCGAAGGCGAGGAAGTGCAGATGATGCGCTCGGCGATCGCCTATGCCAACCAGCAGCTCGGCACCGCGCTCCTGCTCGGGCGCGAGGAAGTGATGCGCGAAACCGCCGAGCGCGAAGGCATCGACCTCGACCGCGCCGGCATTCAGATCGTCAATGCGCGCCTGTCGAAGCGCGTCGGCGCCTATACCGATTTCCTCTATTCGCGCCTGCAGCGGAAGGGCTATCTCTTCCGCGACGTGCAGCGTCTGATCAATACCGACCGCAACCATTTCGCCGCCTCGATGGTGGCGCTCGGCGATGCGGACGGCATGGTGACGGGCCTTACGCGCAACTATTCGACCGCGCTCGAAGACGTGCGCCGCTGCATCGACCCAAAGCCCGGCCACCGGGTGATCGGCGTGTCCATTGCGCTCTGCCGCGGCCGTACGGTGCTCGTCGCCGATACCGCGGTGCACGACATGCCGACGTCCGAGGAGCTGGCGGATATTGCCGAGGAAGCGGCCGGCCTCGCCAAGCGGCTGGGCTATGTCCCGCGGGTGGCGATGCTCGCCTATTCGACCTTCGGCCACCCTTCCGGCGAACGCTCGGAGCGGGTACGCGAGGCGGTAAAAATCCTCGACCGGCGCCGTGTGGATTTCGAATATGACGGCGAAATGGCCGCCGACGTGGCACTCAATGCGCGGGTGATGGAGCAGTATCCGTTCTGCAGGCTTTCCGGCACCGCGAACGTGCTCGTCATGCCGGCTTTCCACTCGGCCTCGATCTCGACGAAGATGCTCCAGGAGCTGGGCGGCTCGACCGTGATCGGCCCGCTGCTGGTCGGCCTCGACAAGTCGGTCCAGATCGCCTCCATGTCGGCAAAGGACTCCGACCTCGTCAACCTGGCCGCGATCGCTGCCTATAACGCCGGGACGTGACGCGGGTCGGCGGAAAGCCGGAAAGCTGCTGACACTTCGGCTGTTGCGCGTCGCCAGGCTATGGTTGGAGCAAGCCTCAAGATCGCGCGAGCGCTCAAAACAAGAGCCCGCTTCCCGGGAACGGAGGCGGGCTCAATGTATCATGGCTGACCAATTTCGTTCGTGATGAAAAGTCGAGATTTGCTCGCGGAGCTACCCTCGCAGGCAGAGCGGCGAATGTTCTCCTTTATGGTTCAATATGCTTCCGTCATGAAAATTCGAGGTGCGGCGATAGACGATCAGGACACCGACGAGGAGAAACGCCCCGCATCGGCGCCGTAATAGTTCAGATAACGGCCGGAAATATTGCTGATCGGCAGGACGATCAGAACGTCGGTGGTGCGGAACGCTTGATCGACCACCGCCCCCTCGCCGACCATCGCACCGAGCCGCATATAGCCCTTGATCAGCGGCGGAAGCGCCGCGAGCGCCTTCTTCGGGTTGATCGCCTCCGGAGGCATCAGATCCATCGTCCGGTAAAGCTCCGGCCGGGCGGAAACCGCCCACTCGTCCCGGACCCGGACGTTATGATGCAGGAAGGAGAGCGCGAGCGCGTGCTCTTCGGGAACCACGCCCGGAAACGAACCGCAGCCGAACATCGCATCGATCCCGTGCTTCAGCGCATAGGCCCAATTGCCCTGCCACAGCAGTTCGACCGTGCGCCTGGTGCGATATTCCGGCAGCACGCAGGAACGTCCGAGTTCCATGAAGCGCTTGTCGGGATGACGCGAGAGAAGTTCGCCTATCGCAAACTCCGAGGCCGAGTAGAAGCCGCCGGTCCGCTCGGCAACGTCCTGGCGCAGCAGGCGGTAGGTTCCGACGATCTGCTCCTCCGCATCGCCCTCGATGGATGTATCGAGGACCAGCAGGTGGTCGCAGATCGCATCCCAGCTGTCGATGTCGCGCTTGCGTCGGCCGGCCTCGGGCGCCACCTGCGCCTTCATCTCCTCGACGAACACCCTGTAGCGTACTGCCTGCGCCGCATCGACCTCGGCTGCCGAACGGGCAAGGCGGGTCTCGAGATTGGCGATCCGTCCTAAAACATCGCCAGCCGGAGCCGCAACTGCCTTGCGGATGTAAGCATTGGAGGTGTCAACCACGCCCATCGAATCCAGAAGTTCGATCGTCATATCGTGTCATCCCGAACCGTCATTGCTGCCGGGCTTAGACCACGTTTCTGCAACAACATAGTGACACCAGGGCAGTATACAACCCCGACCCGGCCCGGTGCCCCGAAGCGAGGGATTCTAATTCGTAACGGGATGCATGAGGCGGGTGACTTCGGCAAGGAGCCGCTGCGGATCGGCGGGCTTCGCCAGCACGGCGTCCGCTCCCGCGGCTCGAAGGCGCTCATCGAGATCGCCGCGCGCGTCCGCGGTCAGGACGAGGACCGGCACCCGCCGCCTGCCTCCGGCGGCCTCCGCCTCACGAAGACGCCGGAGCACGTCGAGACCATCTCCGCCCGGCATGTTGAGGTCGGTGACGATCAGCGGCGGCGGGGCGGAACCGGCCGAGCGGAGTGCGGCTTCGAGCGCCTTGAAGTCACCGACATGATCGACGGCACGCCCGGTACGGCTGAGAACCGACCGCAGGACGAGTGCATTCACAGGGTCGTCCTCGGCAAGCAGGATGGCGCGAATGTCCGCCGTCGCGACCATCGACGCCGGCTCCTCCCGCAGCACCGGTCTGTTGTCGTTGATCGCGTCGCGTTTCTCCATTCCTCTAAGGCGCCCGAGCAGCACCTCGACCAGCGATCTCTCTCGAAGCGGGCGGATCAGCCAGGCCTCATAACCGCCGAGCCGGCTCACCGGATGGCTTGCGCGCTCCTCGGGACTGATGAGATAGGTTCTGCGCAAACGCAGGCCGGCTACCGCCGGCTCGCGAGCAAGAAGCTCGCGAAACTGCGCCGCATGACGGTGATCGACGATGACATCCGTCAGCGGCAGCCGATTGCCGAGCGCGCCGGCGACGACCCGTTCTGCGATTGCAAGTGTCGAAGCCCGATGGCACGTACCGCCCAGCGTCTGGATCGTGGCGGCAAGCGCGGCCGAGGAGGGCCCCTCGGGTGCCATGACGAGCACCTGTGCACCCGCCAGAATGCCGCGCCGAACGGGAACGGTCGAGAGACCGGCGCCAGCCAACGGGAAGCGGATCTCGAACCGGCTTCCCTCGCCGGACATGCTCGTGGCGGTCAGGCTGCCGCCGAAGGCCTCCATGATCCGCCGGGATATCGCGAGGCCGAGCCCGGTGCCTTTGGCACGCTGGGCGTCATCGCCTGCCTGCTCGAACTCTTCGAAAACGCGCGCGAGCTCGTCGGCGGACATGCCGGGGCCGCTATCGTCGATCCGGATGCGCACGGAGCCGTTCTCGATATCGACGGAGACGAAGACGCCGCCCTTCTCGGTGAATTTCACCGCGTTGCCGACCACGTTGAACAGCACCTGGCGCAGGCGCGCCGCATCGAAGAGCATCCGCTCGGGTACCTCGATGGCGACCGTTGCGCCGATCTCGATGTTCTTCTCGTGCGCGCGGGGCGAAAGCATCTCGACCACGTTCTCGACTGTCTGGCGCAGATCCTCCTGCGATGGGCGCAGCTGGAACCGTCCGGCGGCAAGCGACGAAAAATCGATCAGGTCCTCGACCAGTTGAACCAGGGTGTGGCCGGACTGCTGCATGCCGGCGAGATAGTTCTTCTGCTCTTCCGACAATCGCGTCTCGGCAAGGAGCCGGCTCATGCCGAGGATGCCGGAAAGCGGGGTACGGATTTCGTGACTGACGGTGGCAAGCAGACGGGACTTCGCCCGGCTCGCCTCCTCGGCGCGCCGCCGCGCCTCCTCCCTCCGGCTTGCCGCCAGCATTTCCTCGGTGACATCGCGAGCGATGCTGTGGCGCATCAACCGGCCGCGCGCCGGGTCGCGGACATGCACGTCGTGCCAGTCGTAGAGCCGCGTGCCCGCGGGCGTATAGATATGCACAAAGTAGCGGCCTGGGCCCGGCTTCGGCTCAAAGCGCAATCCCAGCTCCGCGCAGGTCAGCCCTCGCGCGTCCGCGCATCCGCAAAGCTCATGGAAGGCGCCATTGGCCTGCACGATCCTGCCATCAGGGTCGCGGACGATGGCGAGATCGCCCATGGCGTCATGGATCGTTGCAAGCGCCGCGGGTTCAATGCCATGCCGTGCGGGGTCCTGCGCAGTCTCGCCGGCACCGACGACCCACTTCCCGGACGCCTCGTCGCGGCCGGACAAGAGCAGGAAGGCGCCGGCCATGCCGCCAGCCGCGATGATCGCCGGCAGCAGGTGCAGACCCGCGCTCGCACCGACGGCGAGGAGCAGCATTGCCGCAACGATGCCGGCGAGAGCATAAGCGATGCGCGCGCCCGGCGGCCCTACGGAAGGGTAGCCCAACGACCGGCGCTGCCAGATGACGGCGGCGCCGAGCTTCACCGTGGGTGCCGCTGATGCCGTCCTGCCGGCTCCCGACCCCGTGTCCGCGCCAGCCCTCATCCGCTCTCGAAACATCCGCTCGCTCATGCCCGCGGACTAGCACGGCAAGCCTTCCGAATGCCTTCAGCCGACGCCTAAAGTTTTAGGGAACGCTCCTTTTTCGCCTGCAGCAGTTCATCGAGAATGATCGCGCCGGCGCCGACGGTGATGAAACTGTCCGCAAGGTTGAAGACGGCAAAGGACCAGGTGGCCGTGTAGAACAGGATATAGTCGATGACATAGCCGAAGAGCAGCCGGTCGACGAGATTGCCGAGCGCCCCGGCAATGATCATCGCGTAGCCCAGATGGGCAAAGAACCGGTCCTTCGGCGTGCGGCGCCACAGCCAGAGCACGAAGGTGACGACCGCCAGCCGGATGCCGACGATGAACCACCCCTCCATGCCGGAGAGCATCGAGAAGGCGACGCCGTAATTGTAGGTTCGGTAGAGGGCGAGCATCGGCACGACCGGCACGCCCTGTTGGAACGGCAGATACGCCTCCACCAGATATTTGACGAACTGGTCGGCGGCGAGCGCGACCAGAATGAAGAGCGCGATCGGGAGCGGCCGCGAGAAAAGTGTCTGCTCCTCCTTCATCGGCCGCCATCCAGAGACAGGAGGTGGCGCCGAGCCTCGAACAGCATGATGCCGGTCGCGATGGCGAGATTGAGCGAATCGGCACGCCCCGCCTGCGGAATGCGGGCGAGTGCGCCAGCCTCGCGCGCGAGTTCCACCGGCAGGCCCGCCTGTTCATTGCCCATCAGAAGCACGACCGGCTTCGATTTGTAGTCGATCGTGCGATAGTCGACGGAACCCGCCAGATGGGTCGCGACCACCTGAACGCCGGCCGCTCTCTGCCAGCGTATGAAATCCTCCGTATTCGCCCGCGCGATCGGCATGGCGAAAACCGAACCCATGGTTGCCCGCACGGTCTCGAGCGAAAAGGGATCCGTGGTTTCGCCGACCAGGATTATCCCGGAAGCCCCGGCCGCGTCGGCGGTGCGGATGATGGTGCCGAGATTGCCCGGGTCGCGCACGCGGTCGAGCGCCACATAGGTCTCCCCCTCCTGCGGATGAATATCCTTGAGCGGAGAGTAGCGCTGCTCGAAGATGCCGACGACCATCTGCGGATTGTCGCGTCGTGTGATGGTGGAGATCACCTTCTCGTTGACTTCGAGGACGAGCCCGCCTCTGGCGACCGTTTTCGCGGCCACCTGCTCGACCTGAGGCTTGCCCTTCGCCGCCTTGGCATAGACGAGCGTCTTGATCTTCCAGCCGAGATCGAGCGCGTCGATGACGAGCTTCAGCCCCTCGGCCATGAAGGAGCGCGTCTCGTCGCGATGCTTCTTCTGCGTCAGGGCCCGGATATCCTTGACGATCGGATTGGTGAGGCTGGTGACCTCCTTCACCTGCCCGACGCGTGCCGTGCCGTGGTCGCTTCTTTCGTTGATCATTTCGGCACCCAGCGGCTGAAGAGAGAGGTGGAGAGTGCGCGGCCCGGTGCAGTGCCGTCGAGGCCGCCCTCGCGGATGATGAGTTCGCCCGATTCCACCCGGCCGCCACGCCCGCGCATGGTCTCGCGCATGAGCTCGTGGATCGAATAGAAGCTCGCCCGGATCGAATAGGCGGTGAGCACGAGGCCCCGGGCGTCCGGCGACAGGATCTCGCGGCAGATGTCCAGCATCGCGGCCAGGTGATCGAACAATTGCCATACTTCGCCGTTCGGACCGCGGCCGAACTTCGGCGGGTCGGTGAGGATGATATCGTAACGGCTGCCGCGCCGCTCCTCGCGTTGGATGAACTTCATGGCGTCGTCGCAGATCCAGCGGATCGGCAATGTCTCGGCGCGCGCCAGGACCTGGTTCTCGCGCGCCCAGCCGATCGCCTTTTTGGAGGCATCGACATGCGTGACCTCCGCGCCCGCCTTGGCGGCGATCAGCGAGGCGACGCCGGTATAGCCGAAAAGATTGAGAACCTTCAGAGGCCGGCCGGCTGCGGCTACCTGGTCGCGCATCCACGACCAATGGGCGAGCTGTTCCGGAAAGACGCCGACATGGCGGAAGGAGGTGAACCGGCCAAGGAAATCCGTATCGAGGAGCTGCATCGGCCAGGTCTCGCCGAGCACCTCGCCCGGAAAACGCCAACGCCCCATGCCGTCCTCTTCGGTATCGCCGGTGAAGACGGCATCGGCCCGCTCCCATATCGATGCCGGCAGGGCCTTCGGCCAAAGCGCCTGTGCCTCGGGGCGGACGATACGATAGGGGCCGTATTGTTCGAGCTTCTCCCCATCACCGCTGTCGACCAGATGATAGCCCGCAGCAGCGGCGGTCTCGAGGATAAGCGGCACCCTCTCGGCCGGCTTCTCGCCGCTTCTCGGCTCGATGCGCCGCGTCGGAGCACTCTCCTGGACGGACTGCCGCTCGCTCTTGCGCGGCGCCGCTTCCGGCGGCGGCCCTCCTGCCGCTGCCTTGGGCCCGGCCTTCGCCTTGAGCCCGGTCTTCGTCCTGGGCCCGGTGCCTTTTGCGGGCGGCAGCCTTTGCTCGTGGCGGCCGCCGCGCGCCTCGGCGCCCCGGCTTTTTGCCGCCGTCACCGATGCGTTCTTCGATCGCCGGTCTTTTTCCTTCACGCGCTGATCCTTGGACTTCGTTCAACCATTCGGCGCAGCCACTCTCGACCGGGTTTTACGCGCCTTCGCCACGTCCGTAGCATGTTCAGCCTGCAAATAGCATCGCCGGTGCTCTTGGCAAAGCCGTTTCCGATTGCCAAGATCGCCAACAAGAGTGGACGGGAGGACCGGCATGAATATGAGCGGAGAGGAACGTATCGCGGCTGACCGAGACGCGGTCTGGCGTGGCCTGAACGATGCGGACATTCTGAAGCGATGCATTCCCGGCTGCCAGTCTCTTGAATTGAAATCGCCAACCGAGCTTGCGGCCGTGGTCAAGATCAAGATCGGCCCCGTTTCCGCATCCTTCAACGGCACGGTCGTTCTGTCGAACCTCAATCCCCCCGCGAGCTACACCATATCCGGCGAGGGCAAGGGCGGAATAGCAGGCTTTGCCAAGGGCGGCGCCGACGTCACCCTACTGGACGAGGGCGCGGAAACCGTGCTGCGCTACGACGTCACGGCGGAGATCGGCGGCAAGCTTGCCCAGCTTGGCTCGCGCCTCGTCGATTCGACGGCGCGCAAGCTCGCCCAGCAATTCTTCGCGGATTTCAACCTGGCCGTCAGCGGCAAGGCCGAGGCGGCGAGCTGAGGGCTCGGAACGCGTTCAGCACCGATCCTCAGCCTTGCGGCGCGGGCAGGCTCGCTTGCGTCGCCAGCTTCTCCGCCTGGTCGCGCTGCTTTTCGGCCTCGCGATGCCATTTCAGCGCCTCGTGGGCCTCGTTGCGCGCGCGACGCCGATATTTTCCCTGGGTGAACCAGGTCACGGCAGCGCCGAGCACGAGACCGACAATGACGGCGAGAAAGAGAAATACGAAAAACGGAGCCGAGATCGAAAGCACGCTGTCGGCGGGATTGAACGGATTCAACGCAAGCGTTGCCGTCTGGCGGTTGGCCACGCTCAGGACGATCAGCAGCACTCCGAGCGGCACGAAGACGACGATATTGATGAGTTTCTTGAGCATGCACCCGCTCCGACCAGAATGTTAATGCATGTCGCCCGGAATTGTGGGGCGGCTTCGCGACAACGACATGCATACGAATAGTGACATAAAGCGGGCCGCTTTGTTTCGACACGCTTATGAGGCGGAGAGCCGCACGATGTGCGGAACTCGGCGCCCGCGCGAGAGGCGCCGATCCCTGTGCGCCTCGTTCGTCAGTCGTCTTCACCGTTATTGTTGTCGTTCATCCCCGGATTGAGCCGCTCACGCAGTTCCTTGCCGGTCTTGAAGAAGGGCACCCACTTTTCTTCGACGAAGACGGAATCGCCGGTGCGTGGGTTGCGGCCGGACCGCGATGGCCGGTTCTTGACCGAGAATGCGCCGAAACCGCGCAGCTCCACCCGGTTGCCGGCAGCAAGCGCGTCCGTGATCTCATCGAGTACCGCATTGACGATATTTTCGACATCGCGGTGGTAGAGATGCGGATTGCGCGCCGCCACAATCTGCACCAGCTCTGACTTGATCACGTTCGCCCCCCTTGGTTTTTTTGGCTTGTTTTGTCTGCGTTTGCGCATTCGGGAAGGCTCGCCTGGAGCTGCGGCCTCGTGACGCGGCTAGCACACGTGCCTTCCTCAATGCCCTTCAACCTGCCAAACCGAAACAAGACCGTCAAGAAACAACTTGTCCAGGCCGGTCTTTTCGAGGCTCTTCATCGTCGGAAAAGCCTCATATCCCAACACCTTGACCGCTTCGGCCAGGAGCGATCCGAGGCCGAAGGACAGCGCGCCGCTCGGTGCTTCCCAGTCGAGGACGGGAAGGTCCTTCGAGACCTTTCGTTCGGCCAGAAACGCCCTGATTTCATCATCGCCGCCGAGCTCGTCCACCAATTTGCCTTCCAGTGCCTGCCGCCCGGTGAAGATGCGGCCATCCGCAAGGGCCAGCGCTTCCGGCCGCTGCAGTTTGCGCCGCTCGGCCACCAGATCGACGAACCATCCGTAGCTGTCGTCGATCATCGCCTGAATCATGGCTCTCGCCTCGTCGCTCGGAGGATGAAACGGCGACGGTTCGGCTTTGAGAGGCCTCGATTTTATCGATTCAAGCGACACGCCGAGTTTGTCCATGAGGGTCTTGACCTGCGGATACTGGAAAATGACGCCGATGGAGCCGGTGATCGAGGTCTCCCCGGCAACGATCCGGTCGCCTGCAAGGGCGATCAGATAGCCGGCCGACGCGGCAAGCGTGCGCACATCCGAGACCACCGGCTTCTTCTCGGCAACCTTGCGGATGGCCTTGTAAATGACCTCGCCGCCATAGGTGGTGCCGCCCGGCGACGAAATCGTCACGATCAGCGCCTTGACGGACTGGTTGTCGGCGATCCGCTCCAGCCGCTCGACCAGCTCCCGGTCGTCCTGGATAAGACCTGTAACGGCGACGCGCGCGACGTGATCGCGCGCACGCTCCGTCACGTCGCCCCAGCCTGAAAAGGCAAACAGCGCGAGGCCGCCGGCGACGAGAACGGCCACCGCCGCCCAACGCCAGAAGCTCAGCTTTCTGCGCAGGCTGCGGCGGTCGGCAATGGCGAGTTCGTCCATGGGTGTCTCCGATTTGTGGTAAGGGGTTCTGTCAGTTTCCCGCGGAACATGCTATCCGCCTGAGACGCGGCAAGCTAGGGCAGTCTGCAACGCGACGCACGGGAATACGCGCCGGGCCGACGCGGGTTGCTGCATGAAACCCCTTGGGGTTTGACGCGGCATGGAGTAGAGCATGCCCGGCGGATTGAAATAGTGCGGCCGGATTGTCTTACAATGCAAAGTTTGCACCGCTCCATTGCCGGGCGGCAGCAAGATAACCATATTCGCCGTGGCTTACGCCGATGTATGTATATGTGTCCCTCGGACTGCCCGAGGTCAGAGGAAACTGACAGGCCCTTGATGCTGAACGAAGCCCGATCCCCCGCAATCTTCGCCGATGTGGGTACGAGCTCTGCCGATGCCTATGCTTCGGCGGCGCGGCATTCGGCGCGCGTAAGGCGCCTGAAAGTCCTGCTGCCGCTCATCGCCGGCGCGGTTGCGCTGATCTTCGTCGCCGTTTCCTTCGTGCGCGCTTTCCTGCCCGAAGAGCTGCAGCTCGAGACGGCCACGATCGAGAACGGCAAGATCGTCATGCAGAACCCGGCGATTTCCGGCCGCAACAAGCAGGATATCAGCTATTCGATGAAGGCTGAGCGGGCGCTTCAGGATATCGCCAACCCGAACCTGATCACACTCGAGACCATTCACGCCGAGATGCCGGTCAACGATACGCTGATCGCCACGGTCGATGCGACGAGCGGTATCTACGACCGCGGCGCGAATACGCTCGACATGAACGCCCCGTTCACGATTTCCATGAATAATGGCGTCAATGCCGATTTCCAGTCCGCCTATCTGGACATCAATGCCGGCGAAATGGAGACGAAACAACCGATTGCCATCAGCATGAAGGGCGGATCGATCATTGCGCAGAAGCTGCGAATGACAGATAAGGGACGTGTCGTAACTTTCGAAGGCATGGTAAGGGTCAATATCGAACCCAGCGCCATTCGCAAAAACGCAAAATAACAGGACCCCAAGAACAGGATCCCCTGCAGCCATGTCGGTCAAACCTGCCGCTCTCATAAGGATTTCAGCCGCTCTGGCCGTGGCCGGGCTCGGCGCTTCGCTGATTGCTTCCGCCGCCCTCGCGCAGGCAACCTCCAGTCGCATGCAGGGCCTTCAGCTTTCGAACGACCAGCCGATCCAGATCGAGAGCGACAAGCTTGAGATCAAGGATCCGGAAAGCAAGGCGATCTTCACCGGTAATGTGAAGGTCGTCCAGGGCACGACGACGCTGCAGGCCGGCAACATGACCGTCTTCTACAAGGCGGGCGGCGGCTCGGTCACCAGCGGCAACGCCGATATCGATCGGATCGAGGTCAGCAACAAGGTGTTCCTCAGCTCCGGTGCGCAGCAGGCGACGGGCGAAAGCGGCATCGTCAACCTGACCAACCAGACGATCGTGCTCAAGGGCAAGAAGGTCGTGCTGTCGGAAGGCAAGAACGTCTTCGTGGGCTGCCAGTTGAACGTCCAGATGGACACCGGCGAAGCGCAGCTCGACGCCTGCGGCGGCCGCGTACAGATCCAGCTCGATCCGCAGTCCCGCAAGACGAACTGACATAGACCCGCTCGTGCAGATTCCTTTCCTCCAAAAACGCAAACGGGGCAAAAAGCCGTCGGCGGCAGCGACAGCTGCCCGCGCGGTCGACAAGGCGCGCTACGACGGCACGCTGATTGCCCGGGGCCTTACGAAATCATACCGCTCGCGCCGCGTCGTCAACGGTGTCTCGCTCGTCGTGCGCCGCGGCGAGGCTGTCGGCCTGCTTGGTCCGAACGGCGCAGGCAAGACGACCTGCTTCTACATGATCACCGGCCTCGTGCCGGTGGACGAGGGCTCGATCGAGATCAACGGCAACGACGTCACGACGATGCCCATGTATCGCCGGGCGCGCCTGGGCGTCGGCTACCTGCCGCAGGAGGCCTCGATCTTTCGCGGGCTGACGGTCGAGGATAACATCCGCGCGGTGCTGGAGGTTCACGACGAGAACGTCGACCGCCGCGAGAGCAAGCTCAACGATCTGCTTGGTGAATTTTCGATCACGCACCTGCGCAAATCGCCGGCCATCGCGCTATCGGGCGGCGAACGCCGGCGCCTCGAAATCGCCCGTGCGCTTGCGACCGACCCGACCTTCATGCTGCTCGACGAACCCTTTGCAGGCGTCGACCCTATCTCCGTCGCCGATATCCAGGCGCTCGTGCGCCACCTCACGTCGCGCGGCATCGGCGTCCTCATCACCGACCACAATGTGCGCGAGACGCTCGGGCTGATCGATCGGGCCTATATCATCCATGCCGGCGAAGTGCTGACGCATGGCCGCGCCAACGACATCGTCACCAATCCGGACGTGCGCCGGCTTTATCTCGGCGACAATTTCAGCCTCTGACATCTGCCGGCAGCGTGCATTCCGGCAGAACGGACGACCGCCGGCTGAATCGGCACCTCCGCCGCCGTCCGTGCTTGACCAAATTCCAGTAATAAGCAATTTTTGGGCCAACTAAAAAATGGGCCCGTCCAAGCGGACACGGCTCGGAGAACTCGACGGGAGTTTCACGCCAGCATGGCCTTGTCCGCCAGCCTTCATCTGAGACAGTCGCAGTCGCTGGTCATGACGCCGCAGCTGATGCAGTCGATCCAGCTGCTTCAGATGAACCATCTGGAGCTCAGCCATTTCATCGCGCAGGAAGTCGAGAAGAACCCGCTGCTGGAGGTCCAATCGGCCGATGAGGCAACGACATCGGATCGCGAGGATGCCAGTCCGCATCCGGCTGAGACCGGCGGCGAGACCGACGAAGCGGCAGGTCAGAGCGATCTTTACGACAGCGCCATGTCGAGATCCGGCGAGAGACTCAGCGAAGGCTTCGACGCCGACTTCGCCAACGTCTTCCCCGACGATACGGCGCCGCAGCGGGCGGATGCGCCCGAGCTTCTCGGCCAATGGAAATCCATGCCGGGCGCCAGCGACGCCGAGGGCTACGATCTCGACGATTTCGTTGCCGGCCGCAAGACGCTGAGGGAGGCGCTCGCCGAGCAGCTGCACTTCGCACTCAGCACTGCCTCCGATCGGCTGATCGCCCTGCATTTCATCGACCAGCTCGACGATGCCGGCTACCTGCACGCCGACCTCGCCGAGACGGCCGAGAAGCTGGGCGCGGCCGGCGAGGATGTGGCGCGCGTGCTGCAGGTGCTTCAGCAGTTCGATCCGCCGGGGGTCTTTGCGCGCACGCTTGGCGAATGTCTTGCCATTCAGCTGCGCGCCCGCAATCGCCTCGACCCGGCGATGGAAGCGCTCGTGGCCAATCTCGAGCTCCTGGCACGGCGCGATTTCGCAAGTCTCAAGAAGATCTGCGGCGTCGACGAGGAAGACCTGGTCGATATGCTCGCCGAGATCCGCAAGCTCGATCCGAAACCGGGCACCAGCTTCGAAACCGGTGTGTTCGAGGCTATCGTTCCCGACGTCGTCGTGCGTGCCGCACCCGATGGCGGCTGGCTGGTCGAGCTCAATCCGGATGCCCTGCCCAGGGTTCTCGTCAACCACGACTATTTCACCGAAATATCACGGTCCAGCCGGAAGAACAGCGGCGAACAGGCCTTTCTCAACGAGTGCCTGCAAAATGCCAACTGGCTGACGCGCAGCCTCGATCAGCGCGCCAGGACGATCATGAAGGTGGCAAGCGAAATCGTCCGGCAGCAGGACGCCTTTCTCGTCCACGGCGTCGGCCACCTGCGCCCGCTGAACCTCAGGATCGTCGCGGATGCGATCAAGATGCACGAGTCGACGGTGAGCCGGGTCACCTCCAACAAATACGTGCTGACCCCGCGCGGGCTCTTCGAACTGAAGTATTTCTTCACCGTTTCGATCGGCTCGGCGGAAAACGGCGATGCACATTCCGCCGAGTCCGTGCGCCATCGCATCCGCACGATGATCAATCAGGAAAGCGCCGATGCCGTGCTCTCGGACGACGATATCGTCGACGTCCTCAAGAAAGCCGGCGTCGATATCGCCAGACGCACCGTCGCAAAATATCGCGAGACGATGAGCATCCCTTCCTCCGTCCAGCGCCGCCGCGAGAAACGCGCGCTGGCCAAAACCACAGCATTCTGAGCATTTCCGGGCGGCCGCAAGCGCGTAAGCCGGGTTGCGCTTTGGGCTCTCGCCTGCGGAACCGCCGGGGCTCGATGAACGTTTAATCCCACGACGCGCAATTGACTCTCCGCGGTACAGCGGATATGAGGCCGCCGCGCTTGCATAGAGGCAGCGCGCGCTCACGATTTCGGTTGTTCGGGACTCCCGTCGCTGAAGTGCTTGGATGACGGGGGCGCTTGGAATAGACTGGGCACGCAATTCACGAACAAGAGAGGAAACTCCATGAGTGTGCGTGTATCCGGTAAACATATGGAAATCGGCGATTCGTTTCGCGTCCGCATCGGCGAGCAGATCGAGCAGGCCGTAACCAAATATTTCGACGGAGGATATTCGAGCCAGGTCACTGTGGAAAAGTCAGGGTCGCGATTCAGCGCCGACTGCAAGCTTCATCTCGATACGGGCGTGGTATTGCAGGCAAACGGTCAGGCGAACGAGCCACAGTCAGCCTTCGACGCGGCTTCGGAGCGCATCGAGAAGCGGCTCCGGCGCTACAAGCGCAAGCTCAAGGACCATCACAACGGCAACGGGCAGAATGCCACCGAAGTGGCCTATCGAGTGATGGACTCGGTGCCCTTTGAGGACGAGGAAGTCCCCGACGATTATGCGCCGACGATCGTTGCCGAAACAACGAAACAGTTGAGAACAATGTCCGTCGCCAATGCCGTTATGGCCTTGGACATGACGGATGAACCGGTGCTGATGTTCCGCAGCCCCGGCAAGGATGACCTGAACATCGTCTATCGCCGCAACGATGGGAATATTGGCTGGATCGACGCCGCCAATATCAAGGCATGAGTGGGGATGGGGGAAGCCAGCCGGACTGGCGTCCCCCGTCTTTCCGATCAGCGGGACGGCGGAAAAGCTCGACTTTTCTGTGCATTCGACCCGCCAAGACAAAGATGGGTAGAGCCATCACGGCGCATTTGTGATGAGATTGCCAGGCTCTAACCGGCGAACGAGGATAAAAGAATGGCATTGGCAGGCTTGCTGCATCAAAATGCGATCATCCCGGCCATGAGGGCCAACTCGAAGAAGCAACTCCTTCAGGAATTGGCGGCAAAAGCATCGAAGCTCACCGGTCTTCCGGAGCGGGAGATCTTCGACGTCATCCTGCAGCGAGAAAGACTCGGCTCGACCGGGGTAGGCAACGGCATCGCCATCCCGCACGGCAAGCTTAGCAATCTGCCGTCGATCGTCGGTATCTTTGCGCGGCTCGATACGCCGGTGGATTTCGAGGCATTGGACGACCAGCCGGTCGACCTCGTCTTTCTGCTGCTTGCACCGGAAGGTGCCGGCGCCGACCACCTCAAGGCGCTCTCGCGCATCGCCCGCGTGCTGCGCGACCACGACATGGTGTCGCGTATCCGAGCGAGCGACTCGGCAAGCGCGATCTACACGCTGCTTAGCGACGACACGACCTCGCACGCTGCCTGAGTATCTTCTGCCTGCTGTCCTGCCGGAGCCGGTTGGAAAAGCATGCGATATTTCGAACAATGACGAAGGGCCGCGCACCTTGCAGAGTGCGCGGCCCTTCGCAAATCGCATTCATGCGCCGTCAGGCAGCAGGCGTCTCGCTTTCAGAGGACGCAGCTTTCGGGCCGCCCTTGGCAACACCGACCATCGCCGGGCGCAGAACGCGCTCGCCGATCGTGTATCCCGCCTGGACCACCTGAACGACCGTGTTGTTCGGGACCTCGGTGTTCGGGACCTCGAACATCGCCTGGTGGAAATTGGGATCGAACTTCTGACCGGTGGGGTCCAGCTGCTTCACGCCGTGACGCTCGAGCGCCGCGAGCATCGACCGTTCGGTCATTTCCACGCCCTCGATGAGTGCTTTCAGGCCGGCATCGCCCGCCTCTCTGGCGTCGGCCGGAATCGCATCCAGCGCGCGGCGCAGGTTGTCGGAGACCGCCAGCATGTCGCGCGCGAAGCCCGCGACGGAATAGGACTTCGCGTCCTTCACGTCACGTTCGGTGCGCCGGCGCAGATTGTCCATCTCCGCAGCGAGGCGAAGATATTTGTCGCGCAGTTCCGCACTCTCGGCCCTGGCAAGCTCAAGCGGATCTGGCGCGGTCGTGGAAGCATCCGCCTCCGGCTTCTCCGCGGCTTGCGGCTCAGCGGCTGTTTCGAATTCTTCAGGCGCCGCGGCCTCGGGTCCGTTCTTGTTCGTTTCGTCGGTCATGACGTTCTCCGAATTTCTGTCTTTTGCTCTGTTCGGCATCATCAAACCAGCGGAAGTCGCTTTGCTTGAACGTTCTGTTGCCTGGATTTGAAGCCCGATATCGATGTTTGGGCCCGAAAAATCAAGGGTCGATTGCTGCATCGATCAAAAGGATTCGCTCAGCGCGACAGCCGCGACATGAGCTGCGCGGTGTAATCGACCATGGGAACGATGCGGGAATAGTTGAGCCGGGTCGGCCCGATGACACCGACCGCGCCGACGATACGGTCGTCGCTGTCGCGGTAGGGAGCGACGATCAGCGAGGATCCGGAGAGTGAAAACAGCTTGTTTTCGGAACCGATGAAGATGCGCACGCCCGGGCCGCTCTCGGCGAGGTTGAGGATCTCGATCAGGCTGTCCTTCTTTTCGAGGTCATCGAAGAGCATGCGCAGCCGCTCAATGTCATCCGTCCCTTCCAATCCTTCGAGCAGATTGGCGCGGCCCCTGACGATCAGCCGCGCCGGCTGGCCGTCGCCCTCGCTTCCGGACCAGATCGCCAGCCCACGCTCGACCAGGTCCTGCGAGAGCGCGTCGAGCTCGCCGCGCACCGTCTCCTTGACCTTTTCCAGTTGCGTCCGCAGTTCGGGGATCGTCTGACCGGCAAGGTGAGCGTTGACGAAGTTCGCCGCTTCGGTGAGCTGGGCGCTGGTGATCCCGGCCGGCAGCTCGATGATGCGATTCTCCACCTGATCGTGCTCGCCGACGAGCACTGCCAGCGCCTTGGTCGGCGCCAGCCGGATAAACTCGACATGCTTGAGAACGGGGTCGCTCTTGGTGGTGATGACGAGACCTGCGCCGCGCGACATGCCGGACAGCATCTGGCTCGCCTCGGTAAGAAGGTTTTCGACCGACCGGTCGCGATTTCCCGGGTGAACCTGCCTTTCGATCGAGGCGCGTTCCTCCGGCGAGAGATTGCCCACCTGCATGAAGGCGTCCACGAAGAAGCGCAGGCCCAGCTGCGTCGGAAGCCGGCCGGCGCTGACATGGGGGGAATAGATCAGGCCCAGATCCTCGAGATCGCTCATCACGTTGCGAACCGAGGCCGGCGACAGCGACACCGGCAACAGCCGAGAGAGATTGCGCGAGCCCAGCGGCTCCCCGCTTTCCAGATAGCTCTCGACAATGCGGCGGAAGATCTCGCCGGAGCGCTCGTCCAGCGCCGATGCGATCCCCTTCGTTCCAGGGTTGCGCAGTACCATGTCACTCCGTGATCAGTATCCCGTGTTCGCAAAGAATATAGTGATCCGCACGGGGAATGGCAAAAGGGAAAAATCACTGCGAAGCTTCGACATCAAGCGGTTCCCTTTGCCCACGCCATGATCTAGAAGGCTCACGAAAGCGCCGCGTGTCTTCAGACGCGCAAAGGCCGCTGGAGCACTTTGAATTCTGCATGGTCTTGTCCTTGAACCGAACAGGACTCGAAGGAACATGCAGTCGGGATCGACAGGAGTTGACGATGCGGCCATCCGGTAGAAAAATCGACCAAATGCGCAAGGTCTCGTTCGAGCGCAATTTCTCCAAGCATGCGGAAGGATCCTGCCTGGTACGCTTCGGCGACACGCATGTTCTGTGCACCGCCAGCCTGGAGGAAAAAGTTCCGGCCTGGCTGCGCAACGGCGGCAAGGGCTGGATCACCGCGGAATACGGCATGCTGCCGCGCGCGACCGGCGAGCGCATGAGGCGCGAGGCGGCGACCGGCAAGCAGAGCGGCCGCACGCAGGAGATCCAGCGGCTGATCGGGCGGTCGCTCAGAGCCGTGGTCGATCTTCCGGCGCTCGGCGAACGTCAGATCTCGATCGACTGCGACGTGCTTCAGGCCGACGGCGGCACGCGCACTGCGTCGATCACCGGCGCCTGGATCGCCCTCCACGACTGTTTGAAGTGGATGGAAGCGCGCAACATGGTCAAGCTGGAGAAGGTCCTGAAAGATCATGTGGCCGCCATTTCCTGCGGCATCTTCGCCAATCAGCCGGTCATCGACCTCGATTATCTCGAAGACTCGGCTGCGGAGACGGATGCCAATTTCGTGATGACGGGCAGCGGCGGCCTGGTCGAGATCCAGGGAACGGCGGAAGGCAAGCCCTTCAGCGAAGAAGAATTTGCAAGCCTGATGCTGCTCGCCAAGAACGGCATTGCCGAACTCGTCGAAATGCAGAAGCAGGCGATAGCAGGCTAGACTGCTCTCTGCTGCACGGCAGCAGTGAGATGATCTGACGCTTCGACAATATGCACCTCCGGACGGAACACCGTCATGGCTTTCCGGAAGTGCTCTGGATCACTTGAGAGGAACCGGTCCGGTGCCGACATTCGAAGGCATTCTGGAAACCGCGCTTTACGCGGACGATCTCGACCAGGCCGAGGCCTTCTACGGAACGGTCCTCGGCCTTGAAAGGATCACGCGCGCCGGTAGCCGCCATGTCTTCTTCCGCTGCGGCGAAGGCGTGCTGTTGATCTTCAACCCGGCGGAGACGGTGAAGCCGCCTGCACCGGGCGCACTTCCCGTGCCTCCGCACGGGACGAAGGGCAACGGGCACATGTGCTTCCGGGTCGCCGCCGAGGCACTCGATGCCTGGAAGGCGAAACTGGAGGCAGCCGGAGTTTCGATCGAGGCGGATGTCCGCTGGCCGAACGGCGCCCGCTCCTTCTATTTCCGCGATCCGGCCGGCAACAGCCTGGAATGCGCGGAAGCGGGCCTCTGGGCCAAGGATTGATTTCGGCAGAACCTGAACGGAACGGAACAGATGCGCAGACTGATCGACAAGACGCTCGTCGTCGCGAGCCATAATGCCGGCAAGATCCGTGAGATCCGCGATCTCATCGGGCCGCTCGGCTTCGAGGCGAAATCGGCAGCCGATCTCGATTTCGTCGAGCCGGAAGAGACCGGCACGACCTTCGAGGAGAACGCGACGATCAAGGCGCTCGCCTCGGCCAGGGCTTCCGGACTGCCGGCGCTTTCGGACGATTCCGGTCTTGCCATCGACGCGCTCGGCGGCGCCCCCGGCGTCTACACGGCCAACTGGGCCGAACGTGAGGACGGCAGCCGCGACTTCCAGATGGCCATGGAAAAGGTCGAAGAGGCGCTCCGCGACAAGGGTGCGGTGACGCCCGAAAGCCGTACCGCACGCTTCGTGTCCGTTCTCTGCCTTGCCTGGCCGGACGGGCATGTCGAGCTCTTTCGCGGCGAGGTCGAGGGTTATGTCGTCTGGCCGCCGCGCGGCACCAGCGGCTTTGGCTACGATCCGGTCTTCCAACCGAAGGGCTACGACACCACATTCGGCGAAATGAGTGCGGAGGAGAAGCATGGCTGGAAGCCCGGCGATCCCGAGGCTCTGTCGCACCGCGCCCGCGCATTCAAGCTGTTCGCCGAAACCTGTCTCGGCGCCTGAGTAGAGAGACGATGCAGATAGCCCCGCTTTCAGCGATCGGTGACGGCATGGATCCCGGTTTCGGGGTCTATGTGCACTGGCCGTTCTGCGCGGCGAAATGCCCCTATTGCGACTTCAATAGCCATGTGCGCCACCAGCCGGTGGATCAGCCTCGCTTCGTCGCCGCATTTCTGAAGGAAATGGCTGCGGTGCGCGCGCTTTCCGGTCCGAGAACCGTCACCAGCATTTTCATGGGCGGGGGTACCCCGTCGCTGATGGAGCCTCAGACGGTGGAGGCGATCCTCGACGGCATTGCCCGGCATTGGCACGTGCCCGATGGCATCGAGATCACCATGGAGGCGAACCCCTCCAGCGTCGAGGCGACGCGCTTCCGCGGCTATAGGGCGGCCGGCGTCAACCGCGTCTCGCTCGGCGTCCAGGCTCTCAACGACCGTGACCTCAAATTTCTCGGGCGGCTGCACGATGTCGAGAATGCGTTGAAGGCCGTGCGGCTCGCCCGCGAGATCTTTCCGCGGATGTCCTTCGACCTGATCTATGCGCGGCCGAACCAGACGGTCGAGGAATGGGAGCGCGAACTGAAGGAGGCGGTTTCCTACGCCGTCGATCATCTGTCGCTCTACCAGCTTACAATCGAGGAAGGGACGCCCTTCTACGGCCTGCACAAGGCAGGCAAGCTCGTCGTTCCGGATGGCGAGCAGTCGGCTGTTCTCTACGAGGCCACGCAGGAGATCACCGCCGCGATCGGCATGCCGGCCTATGAGGTCTCCAACCATGCCCGGCCGGGGGCCGAGAGCCGGCACAACCTCACCTATTGGCGCTACGGCGACTATGCGGGCATCGGTCCCGGTGCCCACGGGCGGCTGGCGATCGGATCAGGCAAGATCGCGACCGCAACCGAGCGCAACCCCGAGGCATGGCTGCAACGCGTCGAAGAATGCGGCGAAGGCCTGATCGAGCGGGAACTGCTCGATTTCGAGGCGCAGGCCGATGAGCTTTTGCTGATGGGGTTGAGGCTGCGCGAAGGCGTCGATCTCGCCCGCTGGCAGACCCTCTCGGGCCGCGATCCGGATCCGGCCCGGGAAGAGTTCCTGATCGAGCATGGTTTCATCGAACGGATCGGCAATTCGCGGCTGCGCTGCACGCCCGCCGGAATGCTGATCCTCGACGCCGTGGTGGCCGACCTCGCCTGCTGATCGCGGGCCGAGCGGTTCAACCGCCTTCCTTTACCGGTGCGACGATCCCCCAGGTAAACCCGAAGGGATCTTTGAGCTGGCCGTAATGATCGCCCCAGAAGGCGATCTCCAGCGGCATCGTCACCTCCGCGCCGGCCTCCACCGCCCGTTTCCACCAGAAATCCGCGTCGTCGACGACGAGGTGCAGCACGAAGCCCTCCGGCGGCTTCCAGGGATGGCCGAATTCCGGGAAGGGATCGTTCAGCATCAATGCGCCGCCGTTGATCGTCAGGTGGCAGTGGATGAGGCGCTTTCCGTCCTGGGCAAGTTTGCGGTCCTCCTCCTTGGCGCCGAAAGCGCGGACGTAGAAGGCCGCCGCCGCATCTGCATCCTCCACGTTGAGATAGGCGATGACACCGGGCATGGGCGGGCGCGACGGTGCTTGCCAGTCGACCTCGGATCGAGGATCGAGATCGATCGCCGCCTTGAAGCTCCCGTCCATGTAGAAGGGAACGGATTCGTGCTGATGGGCAATCTTCCATCCCCTGTCGGTGCGCGTCAGGCCCAAGGTCAGGCGATACCAGAGCGCCGCCTTCTGACCATCGTGCTTCTCGCCGGAAAGATGCGTCAGCGCAGTGGCGAAGGCGACGTCGCCGCTCACCGAAACGTCGAGATCCTCGAGGGTGAAGCCGAGCGGTCCTTTCCACGTGGAGAACCACTGCTCGAGGCCGCCGGCATCTGCGTCGGAGGCCTTGAGGGGCGGCGCCAGGGAAAAGACGAGGCAATCGTCCGTGCCGTGGGCGAGGACGCGGGCGGCATCCTTCCGGCGCAACGCCTCCGCCCAGCCCCCGATTACCTCCTCGATTTCCGCAATGGCCGTATTGCTGCTCCCGGTAATGGTCATGACCCGGTCCTCCCCTCAGAGTTTCGCAACGAGTGCTGCAAGCTGATCGGCGCATTGGCCCCAGCCCTCGTGGAAGCCCATCTTCTCATGGGCATCGCGGTCCTCGACGCTCCAATGGAGCGCGCGGGCCGTATAGCGGGTCTTGCCGCCCTCGTTCTCGAAGGTCATGACCGCCGTCATGAACGGCTTTTCGGACGGCTTCCAGGCTTCCGTAAAGGCATCGGTGACGACGATCTTCTCGTTCGGCACGACTTCCAGATAGACGCCCTGATTAGGATAGAGTTCGCCCTCGGGCGAGCGCATGACAAAGCGGTTGATGCCGCCCGCCCTGACGTCGAGCTCCGCTTCCGTGATCGTCCACGGCAGAGGGGCGAACCACTGCTTCAGAAGCCCGGCTTCCGTGAAGGCCCGGTAGACCTTCTCGCGCGGGGCATCGATCAGCCGGGTCAGAACCAGTTCGCGTTCGCCGCCGGAATTGGTGTCGGTCGCTGCAGTCATTTTCGAATTCCTCCATGTTGGTTCATTCCAAGGACGAAAGAGGATGCCGCCTGCCGACAGGGGTCAGAAAAAATTATCGCTCTTCTTCCGCGACCGTCGCCGGCTCGGCCGCGAGGTGATCGAGCTGCATGCGGATATAGGCCGCTTCGGCCGCGTTGGTGGCCAGTGCGATCGCCCGGTCGAAGGCGGCGCGCGCCTCGCATGCCCGGCCGAGTTGCTTCAAAAGGCCGCCGCGCAGGCCATGATAATAGAAATAGCCGGAAAGCCTCTCGCCAAGGGGCTCCACCATCGCCAGTGCGGCCTCCGCTCCCTCCCGTTTGGAGACGGCGACCGCGCGATTGAGCGTGACGACCGGAGAGGGCTGCAGGCGCTCGAGCGCCTGGTAGAGGAGGTCAATCTCCTCCCAATCCGTCTGCTCAGGACGTTCGGCGCGGGCGTGCAGGGCGGCGATCGCTGCCTGTATCTGGTAAGGCCCGGGGCGGCGATGGCGCATTGCCTTGTCGATCATCGCCAGCGCCTCGGTAATCATCGGCCGACTCCAGAGCCGCCGATCCTGATCTTCGAGCAGGACGACGGCACCGTTTGCATCGAAGCGCGCGCGGGCGCGCGAATGCTGAAGCAGCAGAAGTGCCGTCAGTCCCATGATTTCCGGCTCGGCGGGAAACAGCCGCAGCAGCAGCCGCGACAGGCGGATCGCCTCGTCGCAAAGATCGGCGGAGACGCCCTCGGCGCCGTTCATCGCCGAATAACCCTCGTTGAAGACGAGATAGATCATCGTCGCGACCGCAGCGAGCCGCTCGGCGCGATCGGCGGCATCGGGTGTCTCGAACGGGATGCCGGCGGCCGCCACGCGGGCCTTGGCGCGGGTGATGCGCTGCTCCATCGCGGCTTCGCTGACGAGAAAAGCACGGGCGATCTGCCTGACGGAGAGCCCCGATACGATGCGCAGTGCAAGCGCGATCTGCTGGGTTGCCGGAAGCGTCGGATTGCTGCAGACGAAGAGCAGCCGCAGGATGTCGTCGCGGTAATGCGCCCCGTCGAGGCGATCGGCGAGCTCGCTCTCCCGGTCTTCGAGGTCGGAGAGCAGTTCCTCCGGGGGCAGCGCCGTCTCGCGCGACTGCCGCCGCACCCTGTCGATGCCGCTATTGCGTCCGACGAAGATGAGCCAGGCGGCGGGATCGCGCGGCGGACCGGTACGGGGCCAGTTTTTCAGCGCCCGGATACAGGCCTCCTGAAATGCCTCCTCCGCCAGATCGAGATTGCGAAAGTAGCGCAGCAGCGCACCCATTGCCTGCGGCCGCGCGGAAACAAGAGCAAGATCGATCCAGCCTGTGTCGGTCATGAGGGCAACTCACCGGGTTTATAAAGCGCGAGCGGCCGGACTTCGTAGGAGCCCGTGCTCGGTCGTCGGCACCAGGCGCGCTACGGGCCCCAGCTTGCCCGCTTCGACATATTTGCGTTGGACGGCGCTCAGATCACGCATGACCCGCTCGTCCTCCTCCTTGCTCCAGGCACTGGTGACGCTTTCATCGTTGTAGCAAAGCACGGCGTAAAGCATTGAAAATCTCCGCTCTGGTCTGAAGACGAATGGCGGTATTGATAGCCGACAAGCGACGGGAAAAAAACGCTCAACAAAAAAGCCCGGCGGACCGGGCTTTTCGTAACTTCGAGCTTACCTTCGTCTATTCGTTGATCAGTCGCTTCAAAAGCTCGATCTCGTGGCTGAGCTTGGTGTCGGCAGAAATCAGTTCCTCGATCTTGCGCACCGCATGGAGCACGGTCGTGTGGTCGCGCCCGCCGAAGCGGCGGCCGATTTCGGGGAAGGAGCGTGGGGTCAGTGTCTTCGACAGATACATTGCGATCTGGCGCGGCTTGACGATGACGCGGGTTCGGCGGTTCGAGACCAGCTCCTGACGCGAGACGTTGTAATGCTTGGCCACTACGCGCTGGATATCTTCGATGCGGACGCGGCGCGGTTCCCCGGCATTGACGAGATGGCCGAGCAGTTCGTCGACCCGCTCGATCGAAAGCTGCGGCTCGAAGGAGCGACGGAAGAGAAGCTGATTGAAGGCGCCCTCGAGTTCGCGGCCGCTGGCTGTCACGTTGCGGGCGACATGGCTCAGGATCTCGGGCGGAATCTCGAGCGAGGCATCGTCCTGGCGCGCCGCTTCGAGACGACGCTTCAGCATTTCCAGGCGCATCTCGTAGTCCGGCCCTTCCATCTCGATCGCCACGCCGCCTTGCAGGCGCGAGCGAACGCGGCTGTCGAGCGATTCCAGCTCCCAGGGTGCACGGTCGGCGGCGACGACCACCTGTTTGGCGGAGTCGAGCAGCATGTTCAACAGATGGCAGAACTCGTGCTGGATCGACTTGCCCTGCAGGAACTGCATGTCGTCGATAATGAGAAGGTCGATGTTGCGAAGCGATTCCTTCAGCGACAGCGCGTCATTGTCGCGGATCGCCGTTGCGAAACGCCACATGAAATATTCGGCCGTCAGATAGACGACGCGCGGCGCGCGCGCACTCTGGAGGGCCGCGAGAGCGATCGCCTGCAGGAGATGCGTCTTGCCGAGACCAACGCTCGAATGGATGAAGAGCGGATTGAAGCGCACGGCGCCGGCGCCGGCCTCGGCAATCGTACGCGCTGCCGCGAGCGCGACCCGGTTCGACGAGCCCTCTACGAAACTATCGAAACCGTAGCGCTGATCGAGAGGCGAGCCGAAAAGCGGCGCCTGGACGGGTCTCGCCGGAGCTGCCGCAACCGTGGCGGCGGCAATTGCCACGGAGGGGGCCGCCGAACGGCGGGAAGGAGAGACGGGCGCCGCTTCGGCAGCCACGGCAACGCTCTCCTCAGGAGCTGTCGGGCGATGACCACGGGTCGCAGTGCGCACGAGGATCTCGACCTTCAGTATTTCGCCGTCCTCCTGCTGGACGAGCGTGGTGATCAGATCGAGATAGCGATTATTGATCCAGGACTTCAGAAAAGTCGTCGGGACCGAGAGGCGCACGACGCTTTTCGACACTGAATGGAGCTTGAGGCGTCCAAACCAACTTGCGAAGACATCCGGTCCGACCTGGGCTTTCAAGCGCGCACTTACCCGCTCAAACAGTGCGTCATGCCGCATGTCGTGTTTTTCCCCCGCCGCCTGAGACTGATTGCTTCCGGCCTGAAAACCTTCAGGTGCCGTCGCCAAATTCATCCGCATCTTGCCGCCTTCCAATTTCATTATTCCGACGCCGTCATTTCTGGCGGCCTCATCTTTATGTCCGCCCGCCACGGCCGCTCAAAGCCATGCCGCGTCAGCCGGACGCTCTGATACGCACCGAACCCGGGCTCC
Organism: Sinorhizobium sp. P24N7; assembly: GCF_042436655.1. NCBI lineage: Bacteria > Pseudomonadati > Pseudomonadota > Alphaproteobacteria > Hyphomicrobiales > Rhizobiaceae > Sinorhizobium > Sinorhizobium sp. P24N7. The sequence continues at coordinate 301,233 of NZ_JBHMIW010000001.1, forward strand.
TCATATCCCGTCACGGCGCGCTGCGCTCATTCGCTCGCCTTCGCCTCAAGCAAATGTCCCCTCGCACTTCGCCTTACCGACTCTGCACGGCTATTTTCAAGCCGACCAGAACCGTTTTTCCTCGTTGTCGGCTGACCGCACCCTCGTACGTAGCGGACAGCCCGAGCCTCCTTCTTCCTATCCCATGCATTCACAAGGCTAAGCCCGGCCGGCAACCATAAGACGAAACGTCCTCGCTCCGGTGCGAAGGCTCGCCCGGTTTTATCGTCTCGACTTGTTTGATTGATCGACGTGGAATTAACCCCGCCACAGGCGACGGAAAGCCCAAAGTCACCCCGATTGGAATGACCCTTAAACTTCCTCGTACAGATGTGATCTGTGTCCCCTGTGGAAGGCATTTAGGCAGGATCGCCCGGCAAGATCAATGGCGTTTTTTACCCGCTCGTAAGCGTCGACAGTTGACTCTCGTGCCGGGTTTTGCATGCCGCTCCCGAGTCCGGCGAGAATCGCTGTTGAATCAAGGGTTTTGTTTTTTGCGTTCTTGCTTAGCTGGCGAAAAAGAAAAAAAATAAAAAATGGCTTGACTCACTTCGGACTCAATCCGCCCGCGTCGCGAGACCACATTTTTGCCGCAACCTCTCATAAGCCACTGAAAAAACTGCGTATTTTTTGTCACGGGATTGACACGAGCGTGACCAGGTCAATCGCGCGCACCGTTGACGACGGCACGAATCAGAAAAGCCCGGCGGTAACGCCGGGCGCTTCATCAACAGCTTTTTTCTTAGCCGGGTTAGGCCGAAAGGCTCTTCACGCGCTGCGCCAGGCGCGAAACCTTGCGCGATGCCGTGTTGGAATGCATTACGCCTTTCGTGGCGGCGCGCATCAGTTCCGGCTGTGCCGCCTTCAGGGCGGCGGCTGCGAGTGCCTGATCGCCGGAAGCGATCGCTTCCTCGACCTTGCGGACGAAGCTGCGGATGCGCGAACGACGGGCCTTGTTCACTGCGGTACGGCGTGCGATCTTGCGGGTCGCCTTTTTCGCCGAAGTTGTATTGGCCATTGATGCCTCTCTTCGAAAACTGACATGGACTCCGCCTCGCCGTGCCGGGTCACTGCGACCTGTCATACAAGCAATTCGGGAGTATTATCGGAAAGCCTCGAACGAGGGCGTTCCAAACTGAGGGCGGCGTATAAAGCGAAACCGCCCGCACGTCAACGCGCAATTTGAGAAAACAGAGTCCTGTCCGTGGCTCACCTGTGTTTGAATTCGGCTTTGCGCTTGGCGACGAAGGCGGCCATGCCCTCTTTCTGGTCCTCCGTTGCGAAAAGCGACTGGAAGAGCCGCCGCTCGAAGCGCAGGCCCTCGGCGAGCGTCAGTTCCAGAGAGCGATTGACTGCCTCCTTGGCCATCATCGCCGCCGGCAGCGAGAATGACGCGATCTTCTTCGCGGCGTCGAGCGCCTCCTCCAGGAGCCTGTCCGGAGCCACCACGCGCGAAACGAGCCCCGAGCGCTCGGCCTCCGCCGCGTCCATCATGCGGCCGGTGAGAATGAGGTCCATGGCCTTCGCCTTGCCGACTGCGCGGGTCAGGCGCTGCGATCCGCCCATGCCGGGAATGACGCCGAGGGTAATCTCCGGCTGGCCGAACTTCGCCGTTTCGGAGGCGATGATGAAGTCGCACATCATGGCGAGCTCGCAGCCACCGCCGAGCGCGAAACCGGATACGGCGGCGATCATCGGCTTGCGGGCGTTCGCGACATGCTCCCAGCCGCCAAGGAAATCGGCGAGGTAACCGTCGACGAAATCGAGCCCCTGCATCTCCTTGATGTCCGCGCCGGCGGCAAAGGCCTTCTCGGAGCCGGCAAGGACGATGGCGCCGACGTCCCTGTCGGCGTCGAAGGCCTTCAGCGCGGCATCGAGCTCGCGCATCAGCACCGCATTCAGCGCATTGAGCGCCTGCGGCCGGTTGAGCGTGATCAGGCCCACGCGGCCCTGCGTTTCGACCAGCAACGTCTCGTAACTCATTCCCGTCTCCTTCACGCGTTGTCGCAAGATTGAAGAGCGGAATGTGCCATGCCGCCCTATTTCTGGCAGTGCGGACAATAAAAGGTCGAACGTCCCGCCTGTACTATGCGGGCGACCGTACCGTGGCAGCCGGGCGTGCGGCAAGCCTCGCCTTCCCTGTCATAGACGGAGAAGCTGTGCTGGAAATAGCCGAGACTGCCGTCCGCCTGAATGTGATCCTTGAGCGAGGAGCCGCCGGCGGCAATCGCATCGGCAATCACGGCGCGGATCCTTTCCGTCAGTGCAATCAGCGCCTGTTTCGGGCGGCCCCGCTTGTCGACAAGCGTGCCTGCCGCCCTTTTCGGCGAGAGGCCCGAGCGCCACAACGCCTCGCAGACATAGATATTTCCGAGGCCCGCGATCGTCCTCTGGTCAAGAAGAGCGGCTTTCAGCGGCTGGACCTTGCCGGCGAAACGGGCGGCGAGATAGGCGGCGTCGAGGGCATTGCCGGTCGGCTCCTCGCCGAGGCCGCGGAGATAGACGTGGTCGGCGAGCGCCGAGCGCCGAGCCAGATCCATGAAACCGAAGCGACGCGGATCGTTATAGATCACCCGAGCCGGACCGGAGCCGCCATCGAGATGGAAGACGACATGATCGTGCTTCTCGTCCTTGCCGCGCGGGTGGTGGAAGGCGCCGGGCGTGGCCGGATTCGCGCCAGCCTCTATCGGGCCCTTCTCGATCCGGAACGAGCCGGACATGCCGAGATGGGCGATGATGACGTCGCCGCCCTCGAGCTCGATCATCAGATATTTGGCGCGCCGCGAGAGGGCGATGATGCGGCGGCCCGCGACCGCGTTGGCGAAATTCTCGGGGAACGGAAAGCGCAGATCCGGCCGGCGCAACTCCGCCCGCACCAGAAGCGCACCCTCCATGGTCGGCGCCAGTCCGCGCCTGACCGTTTCCACCTCGGGCAATTCCGGCATCGGCCGTGTTCCTTCATCCTTTATTCATCGCACCCGCCCACGTGAGCGGCACGCCATTCCCATGACGCCGTCGATAGCCTATATCCCGCTGCATGCGGCAGCCGGTCGCCTCTCGCTCAGATAGCGTGCACGGAGCGATTTCGCTATGGTGCCGGCAAAATTCGTTGAAGTGGAGTTTCGTATGGCGGATGAGCGCGTATCGGCGAGGGGCGGAATGGAGACCTCATTCGGTTTCCGCGAAGTCGGCACGGGCGAGAAGCAGCCGCTCGTCAACGACGTCTTCCACAAGGTCGCCAAACGCTACGACATCATGAACGACGTGATGTCGGCCGGGCTGCACCGCGTCTGGAAAGATGCGATGATCGCGGCGCTCAACCCGCCGAGCCGCGAGGGCTATCGGGTTCTCGATGTCGCCGGCGGCACCGGTGACATCGCCTTCCGCATCGTCGAGCGCTCCGGGCGCAAAGCCCATGCGACCGTCCTCGACATCAACGGCTCGATGCTCTCGGTGGGCGCCGAGCGCGCCCGCAAGAAGGGGATCGACGCCAATCTCGACTTCGTCGGGGCCAACGCCGAAGACCTGCCCTTCGCGGCGAATTCATTCGACGCCTACACGATCGCCTTCGGCATCCGCAACGTGCCGCGCATCGAGGTCGCGCTCAAGGAGGCCTACCGCGTGCTGAAGCGCGGCGGCCGGCTCCTCGTGCTCGAATTCTCCGAAGTGGAGATGCCGCTGCTCGACCGCTTCTACGACGCATGGTCCTTCAATGCGATTCCGAAATTCGGCAAGCTCATCACCGGCGACGATGCGCCCTACCAATATCTGGTAGAATCGATCCGCAAGTTTCCGAACCAGCGTGATTTCGCCGCCATGATCCGTGACGCCGGCTTCGCCCGCGTCTCCTTCACCAATTATACCGGCGGCATCGCAGCGCTGCATTCCGGCTGGAAAATCTGAGCGCATGAGCACTCCCGGAGCATATTTCCGTCTCATACGGATCGGCTGGGTCCTTGCGCGCGAGAATGCGTTTGCCGCGGTCCCCTCCGAACACCTGCCCCCGCTCGCACGCTTCGTGCAGAAGCTCGCCGGCCTGCTCGCCAGCCGCGAGGCCCGGTTCGGCGCGCGCAGCGGCCGCCTCGCCCGGGCGGTGGAACGGCTCGGCCCTTCCTATGTCAAGATCGGCCAGTTTCTCGCGACCCGCCCGGACGTGGTCGGCGCCGAACTTGCCGCCGACCTCTCGCTGCTCCAGGACCGCATGGCGACTTTTCCCGAGAGCGCGTCCAGGGCCGCGATAGAGGCGTCTCTCGGGCGCCCCGTCGGCGAGCTCTTCGTCGAATTCTCCGAGCCGATCGCAGCCGCATCGATCGCCCAGGTTCATCCCGCCGTGGTCATGCGCGACGGCAGACGCGAAAGGGTGGCCGTCAAGGTCATCCGCCCGGGCGTGCGCCAACGTTTTGTGGCCGACATCGAGGCCATGTATCTGGTCTCGCGCATGCAGGAGCGATTCCTGCCCTATACGCGCCGCCTGAGGCCGGTCGAGGTGACGAAGACGCTGGAGCAGACGACCAAGGTCGAAATGGATCTGAGACTCGAGGCCGCGGCGCTTTCCGAACTTGGCGAGAACACCAAAGAGGATTCCGGGTTTCGCGTGCCCAGGGTCGATTGGGAGCGCACCGGCCGCGACGTCGTGACGATGGAATGGATCGACGGCGTCAAGATGTCGGACATCGAAGGGCTGAAACGGGCCGGCCATGACCTGAACCGCCTGGCCGAAACGCTGATCCAGTCCTTTCTGCGCCACACGCTCCGGGACGGCTTCTTCCACGCGGACATGCACCAGGGCAACCTCTTCGTCGACGATGCGGGCCATATCGTCGCCGTCGACATGGGGATCGTCGGCCGCCTCGGCCGGAAGGAACGGCGCTTCCTGGCCGAGATCCTCTACGGCTTCATCATGCGCGATTATCAGCGCGTCGCGGATGTGCATTTCGAGGCCGGTTACGTTCCCTCGCACCACGACGCCGCAAGCTTCGCCCAGGCGATCCGCGCCATCGGCGAGCCGATCCACGGCCAGCCGGCCGAGACGATCTCGATGGCGAAGCTGCTGACGCTGCTGTTCGAGGTCACCGAACTTTTCGACATGCAGACCCGCCCCGAACTGGTGATGCTGCAGAAGACGATGGTCGTCGTCGAGGGCGTCGCCCGAACGCTCAATCCGCGCTTCAACATGTGGAAGGCGTCCGAACCGGTGGTCGGCAAGTGGATAAGGGACAATCTCGGGCCGAAACGCATCGTCGCCGACCTGCGCGACGGCGTTCATGCGGCGCTGCGGGTTGCCGAAGCGCTGCCGGAGATCGCAGCCCGGACCGAGCGGTTCTCGGCGGAAATCATGGCAATGAGCGAGAACGGCCTGCGCTTCGATCCGGAGACCGCGGAAGCGATCGGCAGAGCCGAGGCGCGCCATACGCGCTCGGGCCGTACCGCGCTATGGCTTATCGCGGCGACGCTCGTCTACATCGCCTGGCAGCTTGCGTGAACGGAGCGGCGGGCCGCCTTGCCAGCCGGCCGGGGAGAAGTGCCAGGCAGCCAGGCGTTGCCATCGATCAAAGCAGGAGGAAGGAATATGGATCTCGGCATTAGCGGCAAAAAGGCGCTCGTTCTCGGTGGCAGCAAAGGGCTCGGGCGCGGTATCGCCGAAGCGTTTGCGGGGGAAGGCGTTGCGGTCGCGCTGACCGGCCGGAACGTCGAAACCGCAGCCAAGGCCGCAGCGGAAATCGGCCCGAATGCTGCCGGCTTTTCGCTGGACCTGGCAAAGCCTGAAGTCGTCGACCCCTTCCTCGATCGGCTCGCCGCTACATTCGGACAGATCGATATTCTCGTGCTGAACGGTGGCGGTCCGCCGCCGACGAATGCTGCCGACATCGATCCCGGCTTCTGGCGGGCCCAGTTCGAGGCGATGGTGCTTTCCGGCATGCGCATTTCGCACCGCCTGCTGCCGTCGATGCGGGAGCGCCGCTTCGGCCGCATCGTTGCCGTCGCCTCCACCAGCATCCGCGAGCCGATCCCTGGCCTGACGGCGTCCAACGCGTTGCGCAGCGCGCTTGCCGGCTGGATGAAGACGCTCGCCAGCGAGGTGGCAGCCGACGGCGTGACCGTCAACATGCTCCTGCCCGGCCGGCTTGCGACGGACCGGACCCTGAGCTTCGATCGCATGGATGCGGAGGCCGAGGGCGTCAGCGTCGAAACCGTTGCAGTGCGCAGCCAGTCGGAAATTCCGCTCGGGCGCTATGGGACGCCGGCCGAGTTCGGTGCTGCCGCAGCCTTTCTCGCAAGCCGCCAGGCCGCCTACATCACCGGGATTGCGCTGCCCGTCGACGGCGGGCTCAGCCGTTCGATGCTCTGACCATGTTCATCCCGCTTCAGAGATCGGCTGCACGAGGCCTGTTGCGCTACGCCGTCATCGCTCTCGTCACTCTTTTCAGTCTAACAGGGGTCGCGAAGGCTGCCATGCTGGATAAAGAACTCCTCACGGCCGCCCGGCTGGGCAATGCCGCCGAAATCAGCGCTCTCGTAGAGCGCGGCGCACACGTGGATGCCCGCGACGAAACAGGCGCGACGGCCCTGCTCATCGCCACGCATGAGAACAATATCGAGGCCGCAAGGGCTCTCATCGCGGCCGGCGCCGACGTCAATGCCAAGGACCGCATCGAGGACAGCCCTTATCTCTATGCCGGCGCGCGCGGCCATCTCGAAATATTGAAGATGACGCTCGCGCATGGCGCCGATCTCAAAAGCACCAACCGCTACGGCGGCACCGCCCTCATTCCGGCCGCCGAGCGCGGCCATGTCGAAACCGTGAAGACGCTGATCGATGCCGGGGTTGCCGTCGACCATGTAAACCGCCTCGGCTGGACGGCGCTCCTCGAGGCGATCATCCTCGGCAGCGGAGGCGACAGCCATACGGAGATCGTCAGGCTGCTGATCGAGGCCGGTGCGGATGTCGACCTGGCGGACGGCGAAGGCGTTACGCCCCTCGCCCATGCTAAAAGGCGAGGGTTCCGGCGGATCGAGCGCCTCCTCCTCGCCGCCGGCGCTCATCAAACGGCGGAATGAAGGCTCAATGTACGTCGAAAATCAGTGATTTATGCGCGGCCACGGCTGCCGTGACGCCATCGCCGACCGCATGCGAGACCGAGCCCGCGCCCCGCGCGGCATCGCCACAGGCATAGATGCGCTCGACGCTCGTCTCCTTTGCCTCGTTCGTCCGGATATAGGGTCCGAGCGGCCCGTCCTCGAATTCGCAGCCGAGCGCTGCAGGCAGATCGCTCGCCATGCGGGTGCGCGACGCGACGAACAGGCCTTCGAGAGAAACGGTCCGGCCGCCATCGAGAACCACGCTCGCCTTCGCTCCGTCGACAGCGACGACCCTCTCCCTTTCGATCTCCACACCGCGCGCTTCCAGCATGGCGGCCTGAGCGGCATCGGGCTCGAACGCTCCATTGGCGAAAAGGGTGGTCGGCCCCCAGTCCGGCAGCATCATGGCCTGGTGAAAACTGGACTCACCGGTTGCGAGAACGCCGATGCGGCCCTGCCCTAGCTCATAACCATGGCAATAGGGGCAATGAAAGACGGCGCGGCCCCAGCGTTCCTGAAGCCCCGGTATCGACGGCAGCTCATCGACGACGCCCGTTGCCAGGATCAGCCGCCGCGCCGCGATCTTTTCGCCCTGCACCGAGACGACCAGATTGGCGCCGTCGCGGCGCGCCGTATCGGCCGTTCCTTCGACGAAACGCACATTGGGATAGGCCAGCAACTGTTCCCGGCCGTGCGCCGCGATCGTCGCAGGCGCCTCGCCGTCCCGGCTGAGGAACCCATGCGACGATTCGGCAAAGCGGTTCCTGCGCGCGCCCGCATCGACGACGACCACGGAGCGTCTGGCTCTGGCCAATTGCAATGCCGCCGACAGCCCTGCATAGCTTCCACCCACGATCGCCACGTCTACCGGCATCACATCAACCGCCATGGTTCTGCTCCTTCATCTGCTGGCGACGGATCGCCATTCGTCGCTGGAAATCGTTTGAAAGATCTGCGAGGCTTATTCGTTCCAATCGCTGCATGAGAAGCGCCTCGGCATCCCGGAGCGCTCCGTCCATCGCGGCATTGACCGCCTGCTCCACCACACAGCCGGGAGCCTCGGTTCGGTTGCCGATCGCAAACACGGGCGGTTCACCGAGCGCGGCATGCACGTCCGCAAGGCTGATGGTTGCGAGATCGCGCACGAGCGACCAGCCTCCGCCATGCCCCTTTTCGGAGCGGACGAGACCCGCTTCCCGTAAACCCGCCATGGTGCGTCGGACCACGACGGGATTGGTGGAGAGGCAGGCTGCCAACTCCTCCGAGGTGATGGTTTCACGCTCCGCCATGTGGAGGAGCGCATGCAAAGTAATGGAAAGTCGGCTATCGCGTTTCATGTAACTCAACGTGTTACGTGAAACGCGGAAAGTCAAGCTTCAAATTCGGCCTGCACTCGAAATCAGGCGCGCAATTGCGTGCGGGAAGACGGTCGAGTAGGGTCGCCGGAAACGAACGGGAGCGGCTGGAGCCGAAGCGGAATGACACTGTCGGGCAAGCGCATTCTTCTCATCATAGCCGGCGGAATCGCGGCCTATAAGAGCCTCGACCTGATCCGCCGCCTGCGCGAGCGCGGTGCCGACGTGCGCCCGGTGATGACGGCGGCGGCGCAGCGTTTCGTCACGCCGCTGACCGTCGGCGCGCTTTCGGCCTCTCACGTTTTCACGGAGCTTTTCTCGCGCGAGGACGAGCAGGATGTCGGTCACATCCGGCTGGCGCGGCATTGCGATCTCGTGGTCGTGGCCCCGGCAACGGCCGACCTGATGGCAAAGATGGCGCACGGTCACGCCGACGACCTCGCCTCGACGGTGCTCCTGGCGACCGACCGGCCGGTGCTGCTCGCGCCGGCGATGAACCCGAGGATGTGGTCGCACCCGGCCACGCACCGCAACCGCGCGACGCTCGCCGGCGACGGCGTCCGCTTCGTCGGACCTGCCACCGGCGAAATGGCCGAGAGCGGCGAGGCAGGGGAAGGCCGCATGGCCGAAGCTCTGGAGATCGTCGCGGCGGTCGAGGAATTTTTCAACGGAGCAGGCCCGCTCGCCGGTCGCAAGGCCATCGTCACATCCGGACCGACGCACGAGCCGATCGATCCGGTGCGCTACATCGCCAACCGGTCGTCCGGCAAGCAGGGCCACGCGATCGCCGCAGCACTGGCGCGGCTCGGCGCCGAGGTCACGCTCGTTTCCGGGCCGGTGACGATCGCGGACCCCGCCGGCGTCCGCGTCGTACGGGTCGAGCGCGCCGAGGAGATGCGCGATGCGGTGTTGGCCGCGCTGCCGGCCGATGTGGCCGTCATGGTGGCAGCCGTTGCCGACTGGCGCGTCGCATTGGCCGCCGGCAACAAGATCAAGAAGCGGCCGGGCGAGGCCCCTCCTCCGCTGCAGCTTGCAGAGAATCCCGATATCCTGAAGACCGTCGGCCACCACGCATCGCGGCCTAAGCTCGTGATCGGCTTTGCCGCCGAGACCGAGAACGTCGCCGAGAACGGCCGCGCCAAGCTCCAGAAGAAGGGGGCCGATTACATTCTGGCCAACGACGTTTCGCCCGCAACCGGCATCATGGGCGGCGACCGCAATCGGGTTAAGCTGATCGGCCGTGACGGTGCCGAGGAATGGCCGGAAATGGGCAAGGACGATGTCGCGGCGAAGCTCGCCGCGCTGATCGCGGCGAAGCTTTCATCCTGAGGACAGGCCGGAGGTGGGCGCTATTGCCAGGTCGGCCGTCCCGAAAAGGCGAACGTCGACGCCGTTTTCCCCGACGATGATCGCGGATCCGTCCGGAACCTCCACCCAGGCGCTGTCATCGTCATTGAGCGGCTCGGAGACGAGGCAATAGCCGCCACTCGACCCCATCGGACCTGCATAGAGCGTGGGAGCTTTCCAATCCGTGGCATAGCGGACCGCATAAAGATCGCGGCCGTCGGAGAAGGCCGCCGTGAAGCGCACGAGTGCCGGGCGTCCCAGGCGTTCGGCAAGCCGCTCGACGAAGGCGAGCGCCTCGGCAACGGCACCGAGGGGATCACGGTCGAGACCGAACTGCAGGGCAAGCAGGAAGAGCAGCTCCGAATCCGTCGTGCCGCTGCGCGCCGAATAGAGCTCGTTGTCGAGCATGGTCTCCATCGGCCGCCGCAAATGCTCGAAATCGCCGATCTGTCCATTATGCATGAAGGACCAGCGGCCGAAGACGAAGGGATGGCAATTGTCGCGGCGCGTGCCGCCGCCGGTGGCCGCGCGAACATGGGCGAGGAACAGCGGCGAGCGAATCTGCCTGGCAATGCTCTTGAGATTGCAATCCGACCAGGCGGGCAGGATGTCCCGGTAGCGGCCCGGCTCAGGACGGTCGCCGTACCACGCTATTCCGAAGCCGTCGCCATTGGTCGCCGTTTTCGCCCTGACGGCGCAATGGGATTGCTCGATCAGGGAATGCTTGGGCGACGTCACGAGTTCTTCGAGATAAAGCGGCTCTCCGCGATAGGCTGCCCAACGGCACATGCTCGATCACTCCGATTTCGCCCCGCCATATGAAAGCGATTCGTCCACCACCGTCACCAGTGATGTTTCAACGCAACATGGTAAAAATGCGTTAACACATTCTGCCCAAGCATAGCGGACCGGGCGGACACGCCCTGTTCCATCAGGCACGCGGGACCGGATTTTCGAACAAATATTCCATATTGACAATTCGCGCGCATTTCATTTCATTTCGCCGAGCACAGACAGGGCTTGGCCCGGGAGAAACGAGATGAGCGGCAAGCGCAGGCTGGGCATTGGCCTGATCGGGACGGGCTTCATGGGCAAGGCGCATGCCCTTGGGTTCACGATTGCGTCACGAGTCTTCGGCCTGCCCTTCGAGCTGGATCTCGTATCCGTCGCGGACGTGACGCAGGAGGGCGCGGAGGCGGCCCGCGGACAACTCGGCTTCCGCAAGGCGACGGCCGACTGGCGCGAACTTCTGACCGATCCCGAGATCGACATCATCGACATCACCACGCCGAACCTCCTGCACAAGGAAATGGCGCTCGCTGCGATTGCACACGGCAAGCACGTCTATTGCGAAAAGCCGCTGGCACCGACTGTCGCCGACTGCGCCGAGATGGTCGCCGCCGCGCAAAGGGCCGGCGTCGTCACCCAGGTCGGCTTCAACTATCTCAAGAACCCGCTCATTTTTCTCGCCAGGGACATTATCGAAAGCGGCGAGATCGGCGAAATACGGTCGTTTCGCGGCATTCATGCGGAAGATTTCATGGCTGATGAGAGCGTTCCGTGGGGTTGGCGGCTGGACCCGCGTAGCGGCGGCGGTGCGCTCGCCGACATCGGCAGCCACATTATCGCCTGCATGCGCCATCTCGTCGGGCCGATCCGGTCCGTACTGGCAGAGACCGTCATCCACGTTCCGCAGCGCCCTGTCACGCGCGGCGCCACAGAGACCCGGACGGTCGAGGTCGACGACGTCACGAGGGCCTTCGTCCGTTTCGAGAGCGGCGCGAGCGGAAGCTTCGAAGCGAGCTGGATCGCGACCGGCCGCAAGATGCAGCACGATTTCGAGATTTACGGCTCCAAGGGAAGCATCGTCTTCACCCAGGAGCGGCTCAACGAGATCAGGGTCTACTCCGCGGGCGACGACATCAGGAGCCGCGGCTTCCGGACGATCTGGGCGGGACCGGAGCATCCGCCCTACGGAGCCTTCTGCGTGGCACCGGGCCACCAGATCGGCTTCAACGAGCTGAAGGCGATCGAGGCCAACGAGTTCCTGGAAGCGATCGCCAAGGGCGGCAAAACCTCGACCGATTTCCGCGAGGGCTACGAAGTCCAGAAGGTCCTTTCCGCAACCTATCACTCTGCAAGGACGAACGATTGGGTGGAGATTGGCTGATCTTGACGTCCGACTCGCTGTTGTCCTTGCCCCTCACCCTAACCCTCTCCCCGCGCGCGGGAGAGGGGACGTGCCCGATGGTTGGCCGGCGGTCATGGTTGCGAAGGTAGCGCCGCGAGTTTCCTTGCCCCGCCTGCGGGGGACAAGCCTGAGGCGATGCGGGCTTGCGCACTTCCCGCTGGATAAGGAACCAAAATGGAACGTCCATTCTATCGCTGCAATGGTTAGTCGATTAAACTGAGGCAAACGACGAGAACGAGCCGGAGGCCCGAACGATGCCCACGCCTGAAACGATTGCCGATGTCCCGCAGGATTTCGAAACGCTGAAGGCGGTTATCCTCGAGCGCAAGGCGCAGCTGCCGAAACGGCTGAAACAGGTGGCCGCCTACTCGCTCGACAATCCGGACGAGATCGCCTTCGGGACGGCGGCGAGTATTGCGACTTCGGCCGACGTCCAGCCCTCGACGCTCGTGCGCTTCGCCCAGCACTTCGGCTTCGAAGGCTTTTCGAGCCTGCAGCAGATTTTTCGCGCACGCCTGCGGGAGCGCACGCCCGGCTACGAGGAACGGCTGAAGGCGCTGCGCCAGAACGATCACAGCAAGCTCGAAAGCGGATCGATCTTCAACGGCTTCGTTGCGGCCGCCCATCGCTCGCTCGACAACATCGCGACCTCGGTCGATCCGGACGCATTCGAGCGCGCCGTCGGCATTCTCGCCAAGGCGAACACGATCTATCTCATCGCCAAGCGGCGCTCCTATCCGATTTCCAGCTACATGGCCTATGCTTTCGGCAAGCTGAAGGTGAAGTATCAGCATGTCGGAACGGCCGCGGGGATCGACGAGGACATGCTGGCTATGGCGACAAAGGAGGATGCCGCCTTTGCCGTCAGCTTCTCGCCCTACGCGTCGGAAAGCGCCAGCCAGGCGCGCTTGCTCGCCAACCGCAAGGTACCCGTTGTCTCGCTGACCGACTCCGCCTTCTCGCCGCTCGCCGAATCCTCCAGGGTCTGGTTCGAACTGGTCGAGGCCGATCATGCCGGCTTCCGTTCGCTCTCCGCCAGCATGGCCTTCGCCATGGCGCTGACCGTCGCCATCGCCGAGAAACGGCGCCGCATCGCCGAGGGCGAGTGAGGCAATATAGAACGGAAATTCCATATTGACGAAACAACGGAATTTATGTTTCATATGCTCGTCACCCATGGCATAGGCATATTTGCAGGCGCCGGTCCGGCGTCCGCGGGGAGGAAGCAGTGAGCCAGATTTCGTCGGCCCAAGTTCCATCAGGTGCGGGTGCCAAGCCCCTCGACCTCATCACGATCGGCAGAGCTTCGGTCGACCTCTACGGACAGCAGATCGGCACGCGGCTCGAAGACGTGGCGAGCTTCGCCAAGTCGGTCGGCGGCTGCCCCTGCAACATTTCCGTGGGCACAGCGCGCCTCGGCCTGAAATCGGCGCTCCTGACGCGCGTCGGCGACGAACAGATGGGCCGCTTCATCCGCGAGCAGCTTCAGCGCGAAGGCGTGGAGACGCGCGGCATCGTCACCGACCCGGAGCGGCTGACCGCACTTGCGATCCTCTCCGTCGAGAACGACAAATCCTTCCCGCTCCTTTTCTATCGCGACAATTGCGCCGACAACGCGCTTTGCGAGGACGATATTTCGGAAGATTTCATCGGTTCCGCGCGCGCGGTCCTCGTCACCGGCACACATTTTGCCAAACCGAATGCGGACGCCGCCCAGCGCAAGGCGATGAGGATCGCCAAGGAAAGCGGCGCCAGGATCGTCTTCGACATCGATTACCGCCCTAATCTATGGGGTCTTGCGGGTCACGATGCGGGCGAGAGCCGCTACATCGCCTCGGACCGCGTTTCGGCGCATCTGAAGACCGTGCTCGGGTATTGCGACCTGATTGTCGGCACTGAGGAAGAGGTGCTGATCGCGTCGGGCGAAAGCGACCTCCTCGCGGCACTCAAGACCATCCGCTCCCTCTCCGAAGCCACGATCGTGCTCAAACGTGGACCGATGGGCTGCATCGTCTATGATGGACCGATCTCGGACGATCTCGAAGACGGTATCGTCGGCAAGGGTTTTCCAATCGAAGTCTATAACGTTCTCGGCGCCGGCGACGCTTTCATGTCAGGCTTTCTGCGCGGCTGGCTCACCGGCGAGCCGCACGCAACGTCCGCTACCTGGGCCAATGCCTGCGGCGCCTTCGCGGTCTCGCGCCTGCTCTGCGCGCCGGAAATCCCGACCTGGACCGAACTGCAATATTTCCTCGAGCACGGCAGCAAGGAGAAGGCGCTGCGCAAGGACGAGGCGATCAACCACGTGCACTGGGCGACGACGCGCCGGCGCGACATCCCGCTCCTGATGGCGCTCGCCGTCGACCATCGCAGTCAGCTCGAGGACATTGCGGAGGGAAATCCGGAACTGCTCTCGCGCATCCCGGCCTTCAAGGTGCTTGCCGTCAGGGCTGCGGCAGAGGTGGCTCAAGGCCGCTCCGGCTTCGGCATGCTGATCGACGACAAATACGGCCGCGATGCGCTCTATGCCGCCGGCGCCCATCGCGACTTCTGGATCGGCAAGCCGATCGAGCTTCCGGGATCACGGCCGCTTACCTTCGAATTCAGCCAGGACCTCGGCAGCCGCCTCGTCGACTGGCCGGTCGACCACTGCATCAAGGTGCTTTCCTTCTACCATCCCGACGATCCGGCCGAACTCAAGGCCGCTCAGGTCGCAAAGTTGCGTTCGGCCTTCGAGGCGGCGCGCAAGGTCGGGCGCGAGATCCTGATCGAGATCATCGCCGGCAAGCACGGGACACTCGACGACCGGACCATTCCGCGGGCGCTGGAGGAGCTCTATGATGCCGGCTTGAAGCCGGACTGGTGGAAGCTCGAGCCGCAAGCGAGCCGCGCCGCCTGGGCTGCGATCGACGCCGTGATCGAGGCGCGCGATCCGCTTTGCCGGGGCGTGGTGCTCCTCGGCCTGGAAGCACCCTATGAGGTGTTGAAAGACGGTTTCGCCGCCGCCAGAATGTCGAAGACGGTCAAGGGATTTGCCGTCGGCCGGACGATCTTCGCCGACGCTGCCAAGGCCTGGCTTTCCGGCAGGATGACCGACGAGCAGGCAGTCTCCGACATGGCGGCGAAGTTCAAGGCGCTCGTCGATCTCTGGCTGCAATTGGGTGAGACCAAGGCGGCGTAGCGGTCAAATACAAAGGCGGCGCAAGGATGCGGCCGCGAGGAGGAAACAAATGAGCCAGAAAACCGTGCGCCTGACCATGGCACAGGCCGTGGCGCGGTTCCTGACCCGGCAGATGACGATCATCGACGGCGAGCGCGTGCCGATCTTCGGCGGCGTCTTCGCGATCTTCGGCCACGGCAACGTCGCCGGCGTCGGCGAGGCGCTTTACGGCGTTCGCGAAACGCTCCCGACCTACCGCGCCCAGAACGAACAGGGCATGGCGAATGCGGCGATCGCCTTCGCCAAGGCGAGCTTCCGCCGCCGCTTCATGGCCTGCACCACCTCGATCGGCCCGGGCGCGCTCAACATGGTGACCTCGGCCGCGCTGGCACATGTCAATCGACTGCCGGTTCTCCTCCTTCCCGGCGACGTCTTCGCCAACCGCAGGCCCGATCCGGTGCTGCAGCAGGTGGAGAGTTTCGGGGACGGCACGATCTCGGCGAATGACTGCTTCAAGCCCGTCTCGCGGTATTTCGATCGCATCACCCGGCCCGAGCAGATCATCCCGGCGCTCCGCCGCGCCATGCAGGTCCTGACCGATCCTGCCGAATGCGGGCCGGTGACGCTATCGCTCTGCCAGGACGTGCAGGCGGAAGCCTACGACTATCCGGAAACCTTCTTCGACGAGAAGGTCTGGGTTCCGCGCCGCATCGAGCCTGACCTCGACGAGCTGGCATCGGCAATCGAGGCGCTCAGATCCGCGAAGAAGCCGATCATCATCGCCGGTGGCGGCGTGCTCTACTCGGAAGCGAGCGCCGAACTCGCTGCGTTCGCCGAGAAACACGGCATTCCGGTCATGGAGACCCAGGCCGGCAAGTCCGCTCTGCCGCATTCGCATCCGCTGAATATGGGTTCCATCGGCGTCACCGGCACGTCCGCCTCCAACGCATTGGCGGAAGAGGCCGATGTCGTGCTCGCCGTCGGCTCACGGCTGCAGGATTTCACCACCGGTTCCTGGGCGCTCTTCAAAAACGAGGCGCTGAAGATCATCGGCCTCAACGTCCAGGCGTTCGACGCCGGCAAGCACCAGGGACAGCCGCTGATTGCCGACGCGCGGGCCGGCCTCAACCGCATTTCCGGCGGTCTCGGCAGCCACAAGGCCGATACAGCCTGGACCGAGAGGGCAAAAGCGGGCAAGGCCGAGTGGCTTGCTGAAGCCGAGAGGGCGACCGCCACCACCAATGCCGCACTTCCCTCCGACGCTCAGGTCATCGGCGCCGTCCAGCGCGCCCGCGGCGGCAGGCAAACGACGCTCGTCTGCGCCGCCGGGGGACTTCCGGGCGAGCTGCACAAACTGTGGCAGGCGGAGGAGCCGGGCGGCTATCACATGGAATACGGCTTTTCGACCATGGGCTACGAAGTCGCCGGCGGTCTGGGCGTAAAGCTTGCCAAGCCCGATAGCGACGTGATCGTCATGGTGGGCGACGGCAGCTACATGATGCTGAACTCGGAGATCGCCTCTTCCGTCATGCTCGGCGCCAAATTCACCGTCGTGCTGCTCGACAATGCCGGCTATGGTTGCATCAACCGGCTGCAGATGGGAACGGGCGGCGCCAACTTCAACAATCTGCTGAAGGACACCCATTATGTGGAGCTGCCTCGGATCGACTTCGCCGCGCACGCCGCCGCCATGGGCGCCGTGACCCGCAAGGTCGGCTCGATCCCCGAGCTCGAAGCTGCGCTCGCGGAGACCGCCGACGAGGCGCGCACGACCGTGATCGTCATCGATACCGATCCGCTGATCACAACGGAGGCCGGCGGGCACTGGTGGGACGTCGCGGTACCGGAGGTTTCGGACCGAGACCAGGTGAAGGCCGCCCGCGAAGGCTACGAAAAGGCCCTCCAGGCCCAGCGGTTTGGTTGACACTGGCGTCCGGCCAGCGGCCCCTAACCCTCTCCGCGCAGGGCGGGGAGAGGGGACGTGCCCGGCGGTCAGCCGTGGCTTGCGGGTTGGGGCGGGGACAGCGCGGCTTGTCCCTTCTCCCCGCACGCGGGGAGAAGATGCCGGCAGGCGGATGAGGGGCCACACTGCGGCATCCTCGGCGCACCAAAAACGAAACTACGAACCGACTGCCCCAAACAGACCACGCAGCAGAAAGCAAAACACATGATCCGTTACGGAACCAACCCGATCGCCTGGAGCAATGACGACGACCATTCGATCGGCGCGCATCTGACGCTCGAGGACTGCCTCTCCGATTGCAAGAAGATCGGCTTCGACGGCATCGAGAAGGGCCACAAGATGCCGTCCGACCCCGAAGCGCTGAAGCAGAAGCTCTCAAGTTACGATCTCGTCTTCGTCTCGGGCTGGCACTCGACCAACCTCCTCACCCATGATGTCGAAGCGGAGAAGAAGGCTATCCAGCCGCATCTCGACCTTCTGAAGCATAATGGCTGCCGGGTGGCGATCGTCTGCGAGACCTCGAACGCCATTCACGGCGACGATTCCAAGTCGCTCGTGAAGGACAAGCCGGTTCTGCCGGCGGACAAGTGGGAGAAATTCGGCGCCGACCTCGAGGCAATCGCCGAATATTGCGCCGGCCAGGGCATCGATCTGGTCTACCACCACCACATGGGCACAATCGTCCAGACCGGCGAGGAGATCGACCTCCTGATGCGGAACACCGGTCCGGCGACCAAACTGCTGCTCGACACCGGCCATGCCTGGTTCGGCGGTTCCGACCCGGCGGACGTGGCGCGGAGATATATGGACCGCGTCCGCCATATTCATTGCAAGAACGTCCGCCCGGCGGTCCGCGCGCTGGTCGAAAGCGAAGGTCTGTCCTTCCTCGAGGGTGTGCGACGCGGCGTCTTTACCGTTCCGGGCGATGCGGAAGGGGGAGTCGATTTCCTGCCGGTTCTGAAGATCGCCGCCCAGCACGGCTATGATGGCTGGCTGGTCATCGAAGCCGAGCA
Source organism: Sinorhizobium sp. P24N7 (assembly GCF_042436655.1). NCBI lineage: Bacteria > Pseudomonadati > Pseudomonadota > Alphaproteobacteria > Hyphomicrobiales > Rhizobiaceae > Sinorhizobium > Sinorhizobium sp. P24N7. The sequence goes on from NZ_JBHMIW010000001.1 coordinate 319,381, forward strand.
GGACTCGGCCGTGCGCAATCCGTTCGAGTACCAATCGCTCGGGCTGAAGTCGCTGAAGGCCTTTGCGAAAGAAGCGGGGCTTGACGCGTAGACGCCCCTCACCCGGCTGCCGCCTCCCTTCCAGAGGGCTATGGAGAGGGGCAGACCTACAGACGCGAGATCAGGAGACCGCCGAATGTCCAAACTGCTCATCAAACCGAAAGCGCAATCCGGCCTGATGCAGGAGATCACGCCGGAAAGTGCCGGCTGGACCTATGTCGGTTTCGCCCTCCATCGGCTGCGGCCCAGCGAGACGACCGGCGGCGAAGCGGGCGAAAAGGAACTCTGCCTGGTACTCGTCAGCGGAAAAGCCAGGGTTTCGGTCGATGGCGAGGACTTCGGCGAGCTCGGCGAGCGCATGACGCCTTTCGAGGGCCAGCCCTATGCGGTCTATGTGCCGAGGGGCAGCAGCTGGCAGGCCGAAGCGACCACGGATCTCGACCTCGCTGTCTGCTCTGCGCCGGGCGGGGAAGGCTTCGAGGCGAAAATCATCCGCCCGGGCACGCACCCGCAGATGACGCGCGGCCGGGGCACCAACACACGCTACGTCACCAACATCATGCCGGAAGACGACGAATCGGCGCAGTCGCTGCTGGTCGTCGAGGTGATCACGCCGGGCGGCCACACCTCCTCCTACCCGCCGCACAAACACGACCAGGACAACCTGCCGGCCGAAAGCTATCTCGAGGAGACCTATTACCACCGCCTCAACCCGCCGCAGGGTTTTGCAATGCAGCGCGTCTATACCGACGACCGTTCGCTGGACGAGGCCATGGCGGTGGAGGATGGGGACGTGACGCTGGTACCGAGGGGCTACCATCCGGTGGCTGCGGTCCACGGCTACGATTCCTATTATCTCAACGTCATGGCGGGGCCGAAGCGGATCTGGAAGTTCCACAATGCGAGGGAACACGAGTGGCTGTTCACCGGCGTCTGACCGGCGGACGTCGCACTGGACGAATGGAGCCTTCGCCCTATCGTATCTTGCCGAAGCAAGTGACGAGGAGCGTTTCATGCATATCGACGGCCAGTGCCATTGCGGCTTCGTTACCTACGAGGCGGAGATCGATCCGGAGCACGTAACGATCTGCCATTGTAACGATTGCCAACGGCTGACCGGCACCGCCTACCGCGTCAGCACCAGCACGCCGCGATCATCGTTCCGGCTGACGGGCGGCGAGCCGAAGCTTTACGTCAAGACCGGCGAAAACGGACGCAAGCGGCTGCAATTCTTCTGCCCCGATTGCGGCTCGCCGGTCTACACGACGGGCACCGACGAGGACGCAGAGGAGATCGGCATCCGCGTCGGCACCATAAATCAGCGGCGCGAACTTGCACCACGCAAGCAGATCTGGTGTTCCTCCGCGCTGCCCTGGTCCGGCGAGATCGGCAAGCTGCCGGGGCTGCCTCGGGATTGACGGTTCAAGCGACCGGATAGGGCCCATCCGCAAAGACCGTGTCGTGGTAGCCCTTGGACCCGATCTCGATTGCGAGCGGGCTGCGGAAATCCTCACCGCGGCGCAGGCATTTCAGCACATGGGCAAAATCGTATTTCGGCCGCCAGCCGAGACAAGCCGTCGTGCGCGCACTCACATAAACCCGATCGATCGTCGGAAAGAGCCGCCACCCCCGTTGCGCATAAAGCGCCTCGCATTCGGGAAAGCGGCTGAAGACGACGGATGGGGCATCCTCCCGCAGAGAGGCGAGATCGTCGCGTGTGAACGGCGTCGGGGCCGAGACGATGAAACGGCCAAAGCCGATCTCTATCGCCCGGTCGAGGGCCGATAGATGGGCGCTCGCGACGTCCTCGATATCCGCGCGCCGGTAGAGCAATTCATTCGCCTGCGCATTGGCCGTTTCAAAGCGGCCGCGGATTTCCGCATCGTCATCGGGCTCGGGAAAGAAGCGCGAGGTCCGGAGAATGACGGCGGGCAGACCGTGCCGCCGCGCGAAAAGCTCGCAGAATCCCTCCGCCGCAACTTTGCTCACACCATAGATGTTGCGCGGGATCGGCTGGACGTCCTCCGTGATCCAGGCTGCCGGCTCGCCGGGCGCCGGCGTCAGGGCCGAACCGAAGGCGCTCGTGGTGCTGGTGAAGACAAAGGCGCCGACGCCCGCCCCGGCTGCCTCTTCCAGCAGATTGACCGTTCCCGCGACATTGGTATCGACGAACTCGCAATAACCGTGCGTCGCCACATGCGGCTTGTGCAGGGTCGCGGAATGGATGACTGCGCGCACGTCCTTCGTTGCGTGACGGACGAAGCGGCGGTCGGCGACCGACCCGACGGCATCGGTGAATGGCGAGCTCTTGATGTCGATGCCGCGAACGTCGCGGCCGGCCGCGCGCAGTACCCTTATCAATGCCTCACCCAGATGGCCGGCGCTTCCCGTCACCAGTATCGTCATGCGTCGCTCCTTGTTGCCTTGAGGCTAGGCGCAGCGCGGCGAAGCCGGCAAGGCATAAATTATGCGTTCGCTCAGGAGATCGCGGTGACCAGCCGGCCCATCGCGCCGTCGGCGAGTGGTATGCGCTCCCAAAGCACGCGGCCGGCAGAGATGGGAACGTCGTCGCGGCCGTTGGGCCCGGTCTCGACGGCCAGGAAAGCCAAACGGCCATCGTGCCAGCCGAGCTCCGCGAGATCGCGTTCCGCCTTCCGGATCTCCTGCGAGGCATAACGGAACATCGGCTCGCCGACCATTTCCCGCCGCCACTCCGCCCGCCGCCGGGGCGAAGCAGCCAGCAGCCGGTGCGAGTGGTCGCAGATCAGGTGAACCCTCGCGCTCGAGCTTTCGACCAGCCGCTTGAGAGCCGCATCGGCGGCTGAGGGCACCCTGGCGAATAGGCGCTCCAGCGCCTGCTGCTGATTTTCGGAAGGTGTGAGGACGCCCGCTTCCCAGCGCGATATCGTCGCCTGCGTCACCCGCATGAGCTCCGCCACATGGCTCTGTTTCATGCCGTTCAGGAGCCGCAGCCGCTTCAGCGTCCGTGCCGTGTAGAGCATCTCGGTTTCCTCCTGATCCGGCGAAGCTATCGGGCCACCTGCGCTAGGCGGCAGGGAATGGAAGCGCTATACCACCATAAGGGCTCAACGAGGAACGGGACAGCGGACGGTACATGGCGAAAGGGCATTTCAAGATGCTGCCGCGCCGCATCGCCGGCGTCGACGTGGTGGAAGCCATGACGAACCACAGTTTCGCGCGCCATACGCACGAGCAGTTCGGCATCGGCCTGATCCATGCGGGTGCGCAGACGTCGCTGAGCGGCCGCGGAACCGTCGAGGCGGAAGCGGGCGACGTGATCACCGTCAATCCCGGTGAGGTCCACGACGGAGCCCCGATCGGCGACGCGGGCCGGTCCTGGCGGATGCTCTATCTCGATCCGCCGCTGGTCGCCTCGCTCGTCGATGACGTCACCGAAGGGAAGAGCGCGGATTGCGAATTCTCGGACCCGGTGATCAGAAGTACCGGGCTGGCTGCCCGCTTCGGCGCGATCTTTGCGTCTGCCGCGGCCGCCGACGGCGCCGAGACGATGCTTCGCTGGGATGAACTGGCCGTCACCCTGTTCGCGGAGGCGATGCAGCTTGCCTCGCCGGATGCGCCGGCAGGCGTGCCGAAGTCGGTCGCCTCGGCCGTGAGCCTTATCGAGGACGATCCGCTTGCGTCGCTTACGCTGGCGGACCTCGCCCGCGAGAGCGGCCTGAGCCGCTTCCAGCTCGTGCGTGGCTTCTCCAGGGCGACGGGACTGACGCCCCATGCCTATCTCCTCCAACGCCGGATAGACATCGTCCGGCGGCTGATCGCCGGGGGCACGCCGCTCGCGGAAGCGGCAGCTGCCGGCGGCTTCGTGGACCAGAGCCACATGACACGCGTGTTCGTGCGCAAATACGGCTTCTCCCCCGGTGTCTACGCGCAAGCGGTAAACTGATTTCGCCGCCTTGCAATTTCGTACAAGACCGCGCGCTGCCGATCGGCCTTTCTGCCCCCATCATCAATCGGGAGCGATGGCGGAATGTCGAAGCAAGTTCAGGGATATGTTTTTTTGTCGCTCGCCATGGTGCTCGTCGGCAGCACCGTGATCGCGAGCAAGATCATCGCCGCCGGCCTGCCGCCGTTCACGGCAACGGCGCTGCGTTTTGCCATCGCCTTCCCTCTTTTCCTGGGCGTGATGCGCGCAACCGGGGCGTCCTGGCCCAAGCTGCCGAAGAGCGATTGGCTCATCCTCCTGTTTCAGGCGGGCGCCGGCAGCGTCGGTTACACGACTCTGCTCATTTCCGGCCTGAAACTCACCTCTGCGGCCGATGCCGGCGTCATCATCGGGACGCTTCCCGTCGTCTCCGCCGCAATCGCCATCATGGTTCTCGGCGAGCGTCCGCATCGCTCCGTGTTCGCGGCCGTTTGCCTCGCGGCGGCCGGCGTTCTCGCGATCGTCTTCCGGCCGGATGCAAACGCCGCGCATTCGCTCGCCGGCAGCGCGCTGATCTTCGGCGCGGTCATCTGCGAAGGCCTGTTCATCCTGCTCAACAAGCGCGTCAGCGTCGCGATTCCGCCGCTTGGCCTGTCGGCGCTGATGACGGGCTTCGGTGGTGCCATTGCGCTCCCGTTCGCGCTTGCAGAGCTTCCTTCGATGGGTGCGACAGGCGCCCCGGCGCTCGCGGCGGTCGCCTATTACGCGCTCGTGCCGACGGTCGGGGGCTTCGTGCTCTGGTATGCGGGACTTCAGAAGGTGAGCGGCACCGAGGCCTCGGTCTTCACCGCCTTGGCACCGGTTTCCGCGCTGCTCCTCGCCGCTGCCGTTCTCGGCGAGACGATCACCGCCAATCAGATGATCGGCATGGCATGCGTGCTGATCGCCGTGCTGAGCCTCGGTCTTCGCAGGGCCGGTCCGGAGCGGGCCGGATAGGGGAATCCGGCGCAGGCGCGATCACGCCGCCTTGGCGACGTGATACTCCTTGATCGCCACCATCTTGACCGCCGGATAGCGCTCCGATTCGTAGCGCAGCGAGAACCCGTCCTGCGCCAGGTATACCGGGTCCCCGTCAAGGTCCCGCGCAATGTCGCCGCGGTGGGTCGCGATGAACTTTTCGAGTTCGGCCGGGTTCTCGGCGGAGATCCAGCGGCAGATGGAGAAGCGCGACATCTCGAAGGAGACCGGCAGACTGTATTCCGCCTGCAGGCGTTCCTTGAGCACGTCAAGCTGGAGCGCGCCGACGACACCGACGATCGCAGGCGCGCCGTCGTCCGGAGAAAAGAGCTGCACGACGCCCTCTTCCGCCATCTGCTGCAGCGCCTCTTTCAGCTTCTTCGCCTTCATCGCATCTTCCAGCCGGACGCGGCGGAGAATTTCCGGTGCGAAGTTCGGCACGCCCTGGAAGACGAGCGGCTCGCCCTCGGTCAGCGTATCGCCGATCCTGAGCGTGCCGTGGTTCGGGATGCCGACGACGTCGCCGGCGAAAGCCGTATCGGCGAGCTGGCGCTGCGAGGCGAAGAAGAACTGCGGCGCCGTCAGCCCCATCTGCTTGCCGGTGCGCGAAAGCCGCGCCTTCATGCCGCGCTCGAGCTTGCCCGAGCAGACGCGGACGAAGGCGATGCGGTCGCGGTGGTTCGGGTCCATGTTCGCCTGGATCTTGAAGACGAAGGCGGTCATTCTGTCGTCCGTCGCCTCGACGGTGCGGATGTCGGCAACCTGGGCCCGCGGCGGCGGCGCGAAGTCGGCGAGCCCATTGATCAGGTCGCGCACGCCGAAGTTCCGCAGCGCCGAGCCGAAGTACACCGGCGTGAGGTGCCCTTCGAGGAAAGCCTTACGGTCGAAGGGCTTGCAGGCCTCGATCGCCAGCGACGCTTCTTCGATGAACGTGTCGCGTTCGTTCTCGGGCAGACGGTGCGAAGCCATTTCCGGATCGTTGACCTTTGTCAGCCGCTCCTGCGTGTCGGCGCCGCGCACCTCGTCGGTGGCAAGATGATAGGTGCCGCAGAAGGTCTTGGAGCGGCCGATCGGCCAGGTGACCGGCGCGCAGTCGAGCGCCAGCTTCTGCTCGACCTCGTCGAGGATTTCGAACGGATCGCGGCTTTCGCGGTCCATCTTGTTGACGAAGGTGATGATCGGGATATCGCGCAGGCGGCAGACCTCGAAGAGCTTGAGCGTGCGCGGCTCGATACCCTTTGCCGCGTCGATCACCATGACAGCCGCATCGACCGCCGTCAGCGTGCGGTAGGTGTCGTCGGCAAAGTCCTCGTGACCGGGCGTATCGAGCAGGTTGAAAACAGTATCGTTATATTCGAAGGTCATCACCGAGGTGACGACGGAGATGCCGCGCTCGCGCTCGATCTTCATCCAGTCCGAGCGGGTCTGGATGCGGTCCTTCTTGGCCTTGACCTCACCGGCGAGCTGGATCGCGCCGCCGAAGAGCAGAAGCTTCTCGGTGAGCGTCGTCTTACCGGCGTCCGGGTGCGAAATGATCGCAAATGTGCGGCGGCGGGAGACCGCCTCGGCAATGCTTTCGGCCATGATCTGAGTATCCTGTGAGTTGCGGCGTCCTTTACAGGCTCGGGGGCCAATATGCAATTGACTGCGGCAAGCCCGGCCGTGCTTATGACGGAATGACCATGCACACGCCCGAAAATCGTCCTGCCCCGACCCCTGGCCTCACCCTCGTCCGCCTGCCTCATGGCGAGGGTCTCGACCTGCCGGCCTATGAGACCACGGGTGCCGCCGGCATGGACCTGCGCGCGGCCGTGCCGGCCGAGGACCCGATGACGATCCGGCCGGGAGAGCGCGCATTGGTCCCGACGGGCTTTATCTTCGAGATCCCCGCCGGTCATGAAGGCCAGATCCGGCCACGTTCCGGGCTGGCCTTCAAGCACGGCATCACCTGCCTCAACACGCCGGGCACCGTCGACAGCGACTATCGCGGAGAGGTGAAGGTGCTGCTCGTCAATCTCGGTGCGGAGGATTTCGCGGTCGAGCGCGGCATGCGTATCGCCCAGATCGTGATCGCCCCGGTGACCCAGCTGGCGATCCGCGAGGCAGATGGCGCGACGGCGACGGCGCGCGGGGCCGGCGGCTTCGGCTCGACCGGAACTAAATAAGCGGCGGCAGGCGCCGCTTGACCGGCGAGGATTTGACGATCGACGTATTCGTCTGCGCCTTTTCCGCGATGCGATCGAGGATCGTGTCGAGTTCCGCCATGTCGCGCACCAGCATCTTGGCGATGAAGCAGTCGTCCCCCGTGACCTTGTCGCATTCGATGAATTCGGGCGTTTCCTGGATCAGCCTTTCGACGATATGCAGCATGCCCGGCATCGGCCGGATGCGGACGATCGCCTGCAGCGGATAGCCGAGACGCGCCGGATTGACCGAGATGGTGAAACCATCGAGCACGCCGCGCTCCTCGAGCTTGCGCAGCCGCTCCGCCGCGCTCGGCGAGGAAAGGCCGGCCTCCTGCGCCAGCTCCTTCAACGACACCCGGGCATTGGCGGCCAGAATTTCGAGAATGCGGCGGTCGAGCTCGTCCAGCATCCAACTCCCTCGTAAGTCAATTTAGCCTTATCGCCTTAATCTGTTAGGTATCCTCCCATAATTTCCTCTCAAAATCCATATCCCTGCGCCACCAGGCTCATTATTCTTGCAGCATAATGGATGGAGCAAAAGGCCATGGATAAGGACATACGGCGCGGAAGCGCGGAAATGACGGCGGCGATGCTGATTTCGGGAACGATCGGCTGGTTCGTTCTGATGTCGGGCCAGCCCGCCTCGGGCGTCGTCTTCTGGCGTTGCGTTTTCGGGGCCGCAACGCTCGCCGCGCTTGCGGCGGTCTTCGGCCTCATCGACCTGAGACATTTGCGGATGAAGGTCATCATTCTTTCCGCTCTGGGCGGCGTCGCGATCGTCGTGAACTGGCTCCTGCTCTTCGCCGCCTATCCCCGCGCCTCGATCTCCATCGCGACCATGGTCTACAACACGCAGCCCTTCATGCTGCTCGGGCTCGGTGCGCTCTTTATCGGAGAGAAGATCACCGCCAGCAAACTCCTCTGGCTCTCGCTCTCCTTCGCAGGCATGATCGCGATCGTCCTCGCCAAGCCCGCGGGCACTTATGAGCCCAGCGACTATCTCACCGGGATAGCACTGTCGCTCGGCGCCGCCTTCTTCTACGCAATCGCGGCACTCGTTACCAAGCTCCTCAAGGGCACGCCGCCGCATCTGATCGCGCTGGTGCAGGTCATCACCGGAGCGGCCATGCTCGCCCCCTTCGCCCTCGTCGCGCCGCTGCCGCAGGGAACGCTCCAGTGGACGCTGCTCCTGACCGTCGGCGTGGTTCATACCGGCATCATGTATATTCTGCTTTACGGCGCCATACAGAAGCTGCCGACCCACATCACCGGCGCCCTTTCCTTCATCTATCCGGTGGCCGCGATCCTGGTTGACCGCATCGCGTTCGGCCACGCTCTGCAGCCGGTGCAGATCGCGGGCTCGGTCGCGATCCTCATCGCTGCCGCGGGCACCAATCTCGGCTGGACCCTTCGGCCATCGTCATCGTCCGCCAAGCGTCCGGCGGAAGGAAGCCTCTAACGCCGGGCCTCCGAGGCCATGCTGATGGCAAGACCCGCCAGCGCCGTGCTCATGAGCCAACGCTGCACCAGCACGAAGGACGGCCGACCGGAGAGGAAGGCGGCCACCGCTCCGGCGGTCATCGCGATCAGCGCATTGACGCTGACGCTGATCGCGATCTGCACGCTGCCGAAGACGAGCGACTGCGCGAGCACGTTGCCGGCCTCGGGGCGGATGAATTGCGGCAGCAGCGACACGTAAAGGATGGCCACCTTCGGATTGAGCAGGCTGGTGAAGAGGCCCATTGCGAAGAGCTTGCGCGGGCGATCCTTCGGGAGGTCCCGCACTTGAAAAATCGAGCGGCCGCCGGGACGAACGGCCTGCCAGGCAAGGTAAAGCAGGTAAAGCGCACCTGCGAAACGAAGGGCGTCATAGGCAAAGGGAACCGCCAGAAGCAGGGCGGTAATGCCGAGCGCGGCAGACACCATGTAACAGACGAAGCCGAGGGCTATGCCCCCGAGCGAGATCAGTCCCGCCCCCGGTCCCTGGCAGATCGAGCGGGAGATCAGATAGATCATGTTCGGCCCCGGCGTCAGCACCATGCCGAATGCGATCAGGGCGAAGCCCAGGAGGTTCTGAATTTCGGGCATGGTGCGCCGGTCTCCCATGTTTTTCCGGAAAGTGTACGGCTCTACCGCCAAGGGCAACGCCGTTCTTGTCACCCGATCAATTTTTGCGCGTAGATGCGGGGGACACCCGGATTTTCCTCGGCGGCAGATTGCGGTACACCTGCCCCTATCAGGAGGAACGATCGTGACACTTGCGGCTCTTCTCGCCTATAGCGGCGCTCTCTTCATCGCCGGCATCATTCCCGGCCCGGGCGTGACGGCGCTCGTTGCCCGAGCCCTGGGATCGGGGTTTCGGGAAACCTTCTTCATGGGCCTCGGCCTCATCGTCGGCGACATGGTCTATCTGACGGCGGTGGTTCTCGGGCTCGCCTTCATCGCCCAGACATTCACGACCGCGTTTCTGGTCGTGAAGATCGCCGGAGCGCTCTATCTCGGCTATATCGCCTGGAAGCTCTGGACGGCAGGGCTCCTGTCGCAGAACATCGAGGCGCGGAAGTCGACGAGTGCGGCGCTCTCCTTCCTCTCGGGCCTGACGGTCACGCTCGGCAATCCGAAGACGATGCTTTTCTACGTGGCGCTCGTTCCGACGCTGATCGACCTCGCCTCGATAGGGATCCGTGACTACGGCCTGCTGCTCGTCGCGACTTTCCTCGTGCTTCTTGCCGTGCTGCTGCCCTATATGCTGCTTGCGGCCCGCGCCCGCTCGCTCCTGAAAGAGCCGCAGGCGCTGAAGGTCCTGAACCGGGCCGCGGCGGGCATTCTCGCCGGAACGGCCGCCTACATTGCGACCCGCGCGACCTGAAAAAAGATTCCCCTGCCGGCCGCTTCTCAACGGTTTTTTCCTTCAGCCTCATCGATCCAAGGCTTTCCCGCTCTGGAAGCAAGCGCGCATAGCTCCTATTGTCGCAGCGACAATTTTTAAAAACGAAGGGAGAAACCTATGCCTGAAGCGCGCAAGCCCGGCCGCGGCCGCGTCTTTTCCTCGATAACCGAGACGATCGGCGACACTCCCATCGTGCGGCTGGACAAGCTCGCCAAGGAAAAGGGCGTGAAGGCGAACCTGCTCGCCAAGCTCGAATTCTTCAACCCGATCGGCTCCGTCAAGGACCGCATCGGCGTCGCGATGATCGAATCGCTCGAGGCGCAAGGGAAGATCACGCCCGGCCGTACGACGCTGGTAGAGCCGACTTCGGGCAATACGGGCATAGCACTCGCCTTCGTCGCGGCCGCCAAGGGCTACAGGCTGATCCTCACCATGCCCGAGACCATGTCGGTCGAGCGCCGCAAGATGCTGACGCTTCTCGGCGCCGAACTGGTGCTGACGGAAGGCGCCAAGGGCATGAAGGGCGCAATCGCCAAGGCCCAGGAACTCACCGAGACGCTGCCCGACGCGATCATTCCGCAGCAGTTCGAAAACCCGGCCAATCCGGAAATCCACCGCACGACGACCGCCGAGGAGATCTGGAACGACACGGAAGGCGCAGTCGACATCCTCGTGTCCGGCATCGGCACCGGCGGCACCATCACCGGTGCCGGCCAGGTGCTTAAAGCCCGCAAGCCGTCGGTCAAGGTGATCGCCGTCGAGCCCGAAGAATCCCCTATCCTTTCCGGCGGCGCCCCGGGTCCGCACAAGATCCAGGGTATCGGCGCGGGTTTCGCACCGGCGATCCTCGACACGAGCGTCTATGACGAAGTCGTCACGGTAAATGCCGGCGAGGCCATAGAGGCGGCGCGGCTCGTCGCGAGACTCGAAGGCGTGCCGGTCGGCATCTCCGCCGGTGCCGCGCTCCAGGCGGCGATAGAGGTGGGACAGCGCGGGGAAAACGCCGGCAAGAATATCGTCGTGATCATTCCGTCCTTTGCCGAACGGTATCTTTCGACGGTGCTGTTCGAGGGATTGGGAGCGTAGCGCCGGGGGCGCGCACGCGAGCGCCCCTGATCGGCCTGCCGGCCACCTTCTCCCCGCAGACGGGCGAAGGGACTCGCGGCAAACCCGCAGCTCCCTTCTCCTCCGCCGAAATGAAATCAAATCGAACTTTCGGCCCTTTGCCCGGCCTCTCCCGCCCATAGGGTGACCGCTTTTTCCATCGACGTCGGCCCCTTACGCGGCGACGGGCAGTCTCTCTCCCGCCACCCTGTAGGAGATCGCTTCGGCGAGATGGATGCGGCCGACCGTCGGCGCCTCGTCGAGGTCGGCGAGGGTGCGGGCGACCTTCAGCACCCGGTGATAGCCGCGCGCCGAGAATTTCATCTTCTCCGCCGCGTCGCGCAGAAGCTGCAGGCCGGCGGCGTCGGGCTCGGCGATCTTTTCGATCATCGTCGTCGATGAGCGGGCGTTGCTCGTCAGCTCGGGATGACCGAGGCCGGCGAAGCGGTCTCTCTGCAGCTCGCGGGCGTGGGCGACGCGGCGGGCGACGGCGGCGCTCGGCTCGTATGTGCCGGGGCGGATCAAGTCGGCGGCGCTGACGGCCGGGACGTCGACGCGGATATCGATGCGATCCATCAGCGGCCCGGAGATCCGCGCCTGATAATCGGCCATGCAGCGCGGCCCGCGGGCGCAGCTCCGGCCCGGCTCGCCGGCCATGCCGCAGCGGCAGGGATTCATGGCGGCAATGAGCTGGATCGCCGCCGGATAGGTGACGCGATGATTGGCGCGCGCGATGATGCAGGTGGCGGTTTCGAGCGGCTGGCGCAGAGCGTCGAGCGTCTGTGGTGCAAATTCCGGAAGCTCGTCGAGAAAGAGCACACCGTTATGGGCGAGCGACGCCTCTCCCGGCTTCGCGCGGAAGCCGCCGCCGATCAGCGCCGCCATGGTGGCGGAATGGTGCGGCGCGCGGAAGGGCCGGCGGTCCGAGAGCTTGCCGCCCGGCAATTGCCCGGCGATCGAATGGATCATCGAGACTTCGAGCAGTTCGGCGGGCGAAAGCGGCGGCAGGATGGAGGGGAGCCGCGCCGCAAGCATCGACTTGCCCGACCCGGGCGGGCCGACCATCAGCAGATTGTGATTGCCCGCCGCCGCGACCTCCAGCGCCCGCTTGGCGCTTTCCTGGCCCTTGATGTCGGCAAGATCGGGAAGGCCCTCGGCGGCCGCCCGGACCGCCGGCTCGGGGCGGGAAAGCACCTGCGTGCCGCGGAAATGATTGGCGATGGCGATCAGGCTGCGCGGGGCGAGAATATCGATTTCCGATCCGGCCCAGGCCGCCTCGGGCCCGCTTTCCGCCGGGCAGATCAGTCCCTTGCCGAGCGCATTCGCGCCGATCGCCGCCGGCAGCGCGCCGGCAACGGCTGCGATGGTGCCGTCGAGATTGAGTTCGCCGATGACGACATAGCCGGACAGCGCGTCCGCAGGCACAGCGCCGAGCGCCGCCATCAGGCCGAGCGCGATGGCGAGATCGAAATGGCTTCCTTCTTTCGGAAGGTCCGCCGGCGCCAGATTGACGGTCACCCGCTTGGCGGGAAGCGCCAGTCCCGATGCATGAAGCGCCGCCTGGACGCGCTCGCGGCTTTCGGCCACCGCCTTGTCCGGCAGTCCGACGATCTGCATACCAACCTTGCCGGGTGCAACCATCACCTGGACGTCGACCGGAACGCCCTCGATACCCTGAAACGCAATCGTGCTGACGCGCGCGACCATACTGCCCCCTGATTTCGAGCGGAGCGCGGAGGATCATCGTCCTTCCGCAATCCCGCTCCAGCACGGCGGCCCACACACGCCGTCACAACCAAATCGGTTGTAACCGCAAATCTTGCACGGAATACGCTCGAAAACAAGAACAATAATAGAACATCAAGAGCGAGAGTGGCGGCTCGTAAAGATCAGGCGCGCTTCTTCTCGATCGCGTCCCAGAGCAGGCTTGCGACATCGGCACCGCCGAACTTCTTCACTTCGCGGATGCCGGTCGGCGAAGTGACGTTGATCTCGGTCAGGTAGTCGCCGATCACGTCGATGCCGACGAAGAGGAAGCCGCGTTCCTTCAGCGCCGGGCCGATGCGGTGGCAGATCTCCCGCTCGCGCGCCGTCAGGTCGGTTGCCTCCGCGCGCCCACCCGCATGCATGTTGGAGCGCGAATCGTGCTCGGCCGGAACGCGATTGATCGCGCCGACCGGCTCGCCGTCGACGAGCAGGATGCGCTTGTCGCCCTTGCGCACCGCCGGCAGATATTCCTGGGCGATATAGGGCTCGCGGAACATCTGCGCGAACATTTCGAGAAGCGACGAGAAATTGCGGTCGTCACGGGCGGAGTGGAACACGCCGGCGCCGCCATTGCCGTAGAGCGGTTTCAGGATGATGTCGCCCATCTCCTGGCGGAAGCGGGCGATCTCGTCCGGGTCGCGAGTGATCAGGGTCTTGGGCATCAGATCCGGAAACTCGGTCACGAAGATCTTCTCAGGCGAGTTCCTGACCCAGGCCGGATCGTTGACGACCAGCGTCTTCGGGTGCAGCCGTTCGAGCAGATGCGTTGAAGTGATATAGGCCATATCGAATGGCGGATCCTGGCGAAGCAGGATGACGTCCATGGTCGAAAGATCGATCCGCTCCTCTTCGCCGAGGGTGAAGTGGTCGCCCTTGACGTCGCGCAACCGCATCTGCTGCGCGGTCGCATAGACCCTGCCGTCCCGGAGCGACAGCTTTTCGGGCGTGTAGTGGAACAGGCGGTAGCCTCGGGCCTGCGCCTCCAGGCTCATCGCGAAGGTCGAATCGCCCGCAATGGTGATGCCCGAAACATGGTCCATCTGGACCCCGACATTGACGATTCCTGCCATTTTCCCGTTCCCGATTGGATCCACGATGCGCATAGTTCCTTCGACCGGCGCCGGTCAGAAATCGAATTATACGGCAATTCGACGCGATGCTCCGCCCCTCGTCTTCGCGACGAGGCGGCACCGCCGAAAAGCCCGCAAGATGTAGAATGCGTACCGTGGTTAGGCAAGAAGGCTCCTGCCGCTCCCGCCTATCAAAAGGCGTCCGGCAGGTGTCGCGGCCAGCGCCACGGCGCTACGGCGACAATGTCGTATCGCACCGACAGGCGGTGGAAATCGCCCTGACGCGACAGCCAGAGGTCGCTTGCCGCCCGGATGCGCCGTTGCGCCGTGTCGGTCACGGCGAAGACCGCATCGTCCAGGCTCATCCGGGCCTTTACTTCGACGCAGGCGACCAGGTCGCCGCGCCGTGCGATGATGTCGATCTCGCCGAGCCTGGTGCGATAGCGCATGGCAACGATGCGATAGCCCTTCAGCATCAGGCAGAGTGCGGCGCGGTATTCGGCGATGTGTCCCCGCTTCAGCGCCTTCAGCTTGCGGGTGTCCGGTCGCTCAGCCTTCATCGCTATCCTTGAGATGAAGGAGCCGATCGTAAAGCTCCTTGCGCGCCAGCCCCGTGCGGCGCGCCGCCTCGGTCGCGGCCTTGCCCATCGGCAGGTCGCGGGCGAGTTCCTTGAGCAATGCGTCGACGTCGGCCGCCTCCGGCTGGGGCTTTGCCTCCGGCGGACCGATCACGAGGACGATCTCGCCTTTCACATTGGCGCTTTCGTCGTAACTCGCCGCGAGTTCGCCGAGCGTTCCGCGGCGGAACTCCTCGAAGGTCTTGGTCAGTTCGCGGCAGACGGCCGCCCTCCTGTCTGTGCCGAGGACCTCGGCGGCAGCAGTGACGGTCGCGGCAATGCGATGCGGGGATTCGAAGAAGATGAGAGTGGCGGGAACCGACGCGAGTTCGGCGAGCCGGTCGCGCTTCGCCTTGTCCTTCACCGGCAGAAAGCCTGCGAAGAGGAAGGCATCGCTCGGCAGGCCGGAGCCGACGAGGGCCGCAAGCGGCGCCGAGGGGCCAGGTATGGGAACGACCCGGTATCCCGCCTCGACCGCCTGCTGCGCCAGGCGGTAGCCCGGATCGGAGACGAGCGGCGTACCGGCATCGGAGACGAGCGCCACCGATTTCCCATCACCGAGTGCTGCAAGCAGCCGCGGCCCCGCCTCGGCGGCATTGTGCTCGTGATAGGCGGTGGGCCGATTGACAATACCGTAGCGGTCCAGCAGCACCCGCGTCACCCGCGTGTCCTCGCAGGCGAGCACATCGACCCCCGCAAGCGTCTCGAGGGCTCTCAGCGTGATGTCGCCGAGATTGCCGATCGGCGTTGCCACGAGATAAAGGCACGGCTCCAGCGGGCGCGCAGGAATGTTGATATCGTGCAGGCGAAAACCGCGCCGCCGGTCCTTTTCGGATGCATCCGTGGATTGCTGCTTTTGCAACGCCGCCTTCCCAATCACTCCCGGCCCGATCATTCCGATCGACCATTCCGGCCAAGCCGGGTTCGCGCCCTTTATGAGTGAGCAGGGAGCCCGGGGCAAGGGCGGGCCGCGCATGCAGTCTCGCATTTGGGGAAGAGACCTCAAAACCCCTTGCTTTTGCGGCTCTCTTTCTGCCATTTTGCCGGTCCACATCCTTCCGGCCGAGCGGCCGGGCACGCAGTTGACGCCGCGGCGGTCCCCTCGCCCGCGCGGCAATGGTTGAAAGCGGTAGCATCCATGCGTATTACTCTCGAGCGGTCCAACCTTTTGAAATCGCTGAACCATGTCCACCGCGTGGTCGAACGGCGAAACACCATCCCGATCCTTTCGAACGTGCTCCTGCGCTCCGACGGCGCCAGCCTCGAAATGAAGGCGACCGACCTCGACCTGGAGATCACCGAGGCGACGCCGGCGCAGGTGGAACAGGCCGGCGCCACCACCGTTCCGGCGCATCTGCTCTACGACATCGTCCGCAAGCTGCCGGACGGCTCGGAGGTGTTGCTGGTCACCAATGCGGAAGGCACGGCGATGACGGTCGCCTCCGGCCGCTCCAAGTTTTCGCTGCAGTGCCTGCCGCAGTCGGATTTTCCCGATCTGACCGCCGGCACGTTCTCGCACTCCTTCCGCCTGAAGGCGCCCGATCTCAAGATGCTGATCGACCGCACCCAGTTCGCCATCTCGACGGAAGAGACACGCTACTATTTGAACGGCATCTTCGTGCACACGGTCGAGAACAACGGCGACCTGAAGCTGCGCGCCGTTGCGACCGACGGCCACCGGCTCGCCCGTGCGGATGTCGAAGCGCCCTCGGGCTCCGAGGGCATGCCCGGCATCATCATTCCGCGCAAGACCGTGAGCGAGCTGCAGAAGCTGCTCGACAATCCGGACGTGGTGGTGACGGTCGAGGTATCGGACGCGAAGATCCGCCTCACGATCGGCTCCATCGTCATGACGTCGAAGCTGATCGACGGAACCTTCCCCGACTATCAGCGCGTGATCCCCGCCAGCAACGACAAGGAACTGCGCGTCGATTGCCAGTCCTTCTCGCAGGCCGTCGACCGTGTCTCCACGATCTCTTCCGAACGCGGCCGCGCCGTGAAGCTTGCGCTTGCCGACGGCCAGATGACGCTGACCGTGAACAATCCGGATTCCGGCAGCGCCACCGAAGAACTGCCGGTCGGCTACGAAAGCGATCCGCTCGAGATCGGGTTCAACGCCAAATATCTGCTCGACATTACCGGGCAACTGACCGGCAGCGAGGCGGTCTTCCTGCTGGCCGATCCCGGTTCGCCGACGCTCGTGCGCGATCTTGCCGCGGAGGATGCGCTCTACGTGCTGATGCCGATGCGAGTCTAAGGCGCGTTGAGATTCATCTTGAGTTTATGACGGCCGCTGCGAGATGGATAATGGCGTTGAAGCTCTGGTCGGTTTTGTCGGCACGCATGGCTCGATGCGCTTGAATTCCTTGAGTACCGACTGCGCGGCGTACTGCATGGTTCCTTTGATCGTTGCCGATCAAGGACAAAAACATGCAGCAGATCGAAGTGCTACAACGACCGTTGCGCGTCTGATAAGACGCGCGGCGCTGTAGGAAACGTATCGGAGGACTGCACTCTCTCCTCTGCTCTCGTCTCTGTGCTTGTCACACAGATGAGAGCAGCGCCGCGTCGGCGGCGCGGGGAAATGTTCTTTCAGCCCAAGGACTTGGTCTGGCTGGATCCCTATGACGCGCACAGGGATGAGGAGATCAAACAGGCCGCAGCACCGCGCTTAATCGAATTCCAGAGGCGCGCTCACGCGACGGCCTGCGCAACCAAATCGGGGTGCTGCGCGATCACGCGCACATAAGCAACGGCAAAATCCGGAGCAGTGGCGCGTGCTTGCTCCCAGTCCCGCAGCGTACCAACGGGAACGCGAAAGCGATTTGCGAACTCCGATTGCGACAAACCAAGCGCGGTCCTTGTCTTGCGAATCAGGCGAGCCCGCTGGCCGCGATTCATTGCTTCGGCCGTCACGTCGAAATCTTCCGCATCGGCCGGATCAGCAGGGGACGTAATATGCTCGTTCTTCACCCTTGTTGCTCCTTCTCACAGATATGAACCGGGGTAAATTATCCCGCCAAACGAACACGCCGGTGAACAGCCTCTCGCCGACGACCTCGACCACCTTGAACCGTTCCTCGCCGTCGATCTCGCGAATGGAGGGGATGATCAAGTGATCCCCGTCGTCGAAAATACGCAGGCCAAAGGCCAACGATAGTTTATGTTTCTCGCGATTGACGGCGTCTTTCCGAGGATCGAACCGGTCTTCCATGTTGGCACTATACGGGAATCCCGTATAAGAAGCAAATGTGTCGTTTTGCTGAAAAAATGGACGCTAACTTCTAGTTCAACTGATTCAAGCTTTCAGACCGTACCGGATTTCGAGTTCAACCGTCGCGCATCGTTCATGATCTGTCGTTTCTAGACGCAGTCGGACTTGTTTTTGCCGCAGATGGAAGCACATTATGAATAAGCGCTCACGCAGCCGCACGAATCACGATAAGAGCGCAACTGCAAATCATACTGTGAGGGGATTCGATGAGCTTGCGCTTGAGGGTGAAGGAAAAATTCGGTCGGAAATTCGACGAAGAGATCCGCTTCTTCAAGGGCTGGATGAGCAATACTCGCGCGGTCGGCGCGATCCTCCCGACATCCGCCATCACCGCACGCCGCATGGCCAGCATAGTCGATCCGGAATCCGGTCTGCCGGTCCTCGAGCTTGGCCCCGGCACCGGGGTGATCACCAAGGCGATCCTCGAGCGCGGCATAGAGCCTGAAAAGCTGGTTTCCATCGAATACTCGACCGAGTTCTACAATCAGCTCAAGGCGCATTTCGACGGCGTGCATTTCATCAACGGCGACGCCTTCGATCTTTCCCGGACGCTTGGGGCCTTCAAGGATCAGCAGTTCGACAGCGTCATTTCCGCCGTGCCGCTGTTGAATTTCCCGATGCATCGCCGCGTCGAACTCATCGAGGACCTGCTCTCGCGCATTCCCTTCGGCCGCCCGGTCGTTCAGATCTCCTACGGTCCGATGTCGCCGGTCGTCGCCATGCCGGACCGCTACCGAATCCAGCATTTCGACTTCGTCGTGCGCAACATTCCGCCGGCGCAGCTGTGGATCTACCGCAAGACGCACTGACGGCGCCACCTCCGGTGTTCGGCATCTATCTCACCCATCCGCAGGTCAGAATCGATCCCGCCGTCTCCGTGCCACAATGGGGCCTGTCCGAACTCGGCGAAGAACGCATGCACGCCACGGCGAAACAGCCATGGGTCCGTTCGCTCGGACGCATCGTCGCCAGTGGCGAGAAGAAGGCGATCGAAACGGCGCGGTTCCTGGCCGACGCTGCCGGCATCCCGGTCGAAACTGACGAGGAGATGGGCGAGAACGATCGTTCCGCGACCGGCTTTCTGCCGCCGGAGGAGTTCGAGAAGGCGGCCGATCGGTTCTTTGCCCGACCCGAAGAGAGCTTCAAGGGCTGGGAGCGTGCCGTCGACGCCCAGGCGCGAATCTCAAGGGCCGTCTTCCAGGTCCTCGACCGGCACGATCCGGCGGTACCCATCGCCTTCATCGGCCATGGCGGTGTCGGTACGCTGCTCAAATGCCGGATGACGGGCACGGCGATCGCCCGTAGCGCCGATCAACCGCCGGGCGGCGGCAATCTCTTCGCCTTCCGTCTTGCGGATCGCGCCGTCACATGCGACTGGACGCCGATGGAGTTCTGGCAGGGGTGATCTCGATATGAGCACAAGCGCGCGCGACCGGCTGATCGTCGGCCTTGATCTTCCAACGGTGACCGAGGCCGAGAAAATCGTCTCGACGCTCGGCGAGGAAGTCCTCTTCTATAAGATCGGCTATCAACTGGCCTTCGCCGGCGGCCTCGACTTCGCGCGCGACCTCGCTGCAGGCGGCAAGCAGGTCTTCCTCGACATGAAGCTGCTCGACATCGACAACACGGTGGCCAAGGGCGTGGAGAACATCGTCAAGATGGGCGTATCGATGCTGACGCTGCACGCCTATCCGAAGGCGATGAAATCGGCTGTCGAAGCGGCACGAGGCTCGAACCTCTGCCTGCTTGGCGTGACGGTGCTCACCTCGATGGACGAACAGGACGTCATCGATGCCGGTTATGAATATGATCCGCACAGCCTGGTCCTGCGCCGCGCGGAACAGGCCCGCGCCGCCGGCATGGGGGGCATCGTCTGCTCGGCGGAGGAGGCCGCCGCCGTGCGCAAGATCATCGGCGGCGACATGGCGCTGGTGACGCCGGGCATCCGCCCGGCCGGCGCGGAAAAAGGCGACCAGAAGCGGGTGATGACGCCGGCCGACGCGCTTCGCGCCGGCTCGAGCCACCTCGTCGTCGGGCGGCCGATCGTTGCCTCGCCCGAGCCTCTCGCAGCAAGCCGCGCGATCCTGGCCGAAATGGAGAGCGCCCTCTCCCGTCGATCCGCCGTATAGCGCTCCGGCGCCGTTCGGGCCTGCTTGACCTGAGGCTCATTTTGCCGGAAGTAACCATCCCGTCTGCATGTCGTGAAAGACGAGGAGTTCATCATGGCCAAAGGATACTGGATCGCTCGGGTCGATATAAGGGACCCCGAACGCTATAAGGATTACGTGGCAGCGGCGAAGCCCGCCTTCGAAAAATACGGCGCGACCTTCCTTGCGCGCGGCGGGGAGTTCCATCGGCTCGAAGGTGCCGCTCGCACCCGCAACGTCGTCATCGAATTCCCCTCGCTGCAGGCGGCCGTCGACTGTTACAATTCGCCCGAATACCAGATTGCCGCGGCCATCCGCCAGGAAGTCGCCGATGCCGAAATGGTGGTCGTCGAAGGCGTTTGAGGCGAAGTCCCGCGGCGCATCGGGGCACGCCTCCGAAGCGCGCGGATTGGCCTTCACCTCGCTCGACGCTTGGGCTATGTAGCAAGCAATTCTACCATTGACATCAGGAGTGCGTTTCTCATGACCTTGTCCAACCTTCCGCCGCTGGTGACGATTTTCGGCGGATCCGGATTTGTCGGCCGTCATGTGGTGCGCGCGCTCGCCAAACGCGGCTACCGCATTCGCGTCGCTGTTCGCCGTCCGGATCTCGCCGGCCACCTGCAACCGCTCGGCAATGTCGGGCAAATCTCCTTCGTTCAGGCCAATCTGCGCTACCGCAAGTCGGTCGATCGCGCTGTCGACGGCGCCGACCATGTGATCAACTGCGTCGGTGTGCTCTTCGAAAGTGGCCGCAACACCTTCGAGGCGGTCCAGGATTTCGGCGCGCGGGCGGTCGCCGAGGCGGCTCGGGCGACGGGCGCCACGCTCACCCATATCTCGGCGATCGGCGCCGACGCGAGCTCCCAATCGAGCTATGCCCGGACAAAGGGGCGTGCCGAGGCTGCGATCCTCGAAACGCTTCCGGCCGCGGTGATGCTCCGCCCGTCGATCATCTTCGGGCCTGAAGACGGATTTTTCAACAAGTTCGCCGAAATGGCCCGATTCTCGCCGGTCCTGCCGCTCATCGGCGGCGGCCAGACCAGGTTTCAGCCGGTTTACGTCACCGACGTTGCCGAGGCCGTGGCTCGCTCCGTCGACGGCAAGCTGACCGGTGGGACGATCTACGAACTCGGCGGGCCGCAGGTGCTCTCCTTCCGCGAATGTCTCGATATCATGCTGAAGACGATCGACCGCAAGCGCTCCTTCGTGTCGCTGCCCTTCGGCATCGCCTCGCTGATGGGCAGCGTCGCCTCGCTCGTGCCGTTCATCACGCCGCCGCTCACCGCCGACCAGGTGGTGTTGCTGAAATCGGACAATGTCGTCTCGGCAAAGGCCGAGGCGGAAGGCCGCACGCTTGCCGGTATCGGCATCGAGCCGACAATGCTCGAGTCGATCCTGCCGACTTATCTCGTACGCTATCGCCCGCACGGGCAATACACGCGCAGCGGCCGCGCCGCCTGAGCGGTCGCATCACACCGAACACATTCAAGCCGCCGGCTCCGCCGGCGGCTTTTTTGCGGCCCCCGCTGTGCCCATCCGGCAACAGCGTTGCAGTTCTGCCGCAGTCGAAAATCCGAATCTCGTTTACCGCAGATTCAGCTCGCACTGATATTGATCATGACATGGTCGCAGAATAAACACCGCTCGCACTGACTGCTCGGCGAGCGGCGCCGGTGCAGACATCTCACTCGAAAGGCATAACGTCCCATGGGCAAGTCGATCGCAATCTTTTTTGCGTCTGCGGCACTGATCATTCTGGCTGGCTCGTTCATGGCACCCGGCACCGGGGCTAGCAGCGACAAGGGCTGCACGCCGGCCTACGGTGTCAACCCGTGCACGACGGCGTCGATCGGGTTTGCCGGCGAGTAAGCCGGACATTTTCGCCTCGGCTTCGAGCCGGGCATGTTGCGTTTTGGCGGGGGCCAGGAGCCGGGTGCGTTTCGAAAGAGACGCATCCGGCTTTATGTTTCCGGACTGTGTTATCCGAGCAGCCACAGGCCGACCAACCCGGCGGTCCCGACGAGGATGCGCCAGATCGCAAAGGGCGTAAAGCCGCGATGCGAGACGAAGTCGAGCAGCGAACGCACCACGAAAATTCCGGCGATGAATGCAGCGATGAAACCGGCCGCGATCATGCCGACATCGTCGAAGGAGAGCGCATCGCGGTTCTTGTAGAGATCGAGCGCAAAAGCTCCGACCATGGTCGGCATGGCGAGGAAGAAGGAAAATTCAGCCGCGGAGCGCTTGTCGGTCCCCATCAGCAGGGCCCCGGCAATGGTCGCGCCGGAACGCGACGTCCCCGGGATCATGGCGAGACACTGGAAGAGGCCGATCTTCAGCGCGAGCGAAGGCGGATAGTCGAACACGTCGGTGTAGCGAGGCGTCAAAGGGAGCCGGTCGATCGCATAAAGAATGACGCCGCCGACGATCAGCACGACGCAGATGAGCATCGGCGTCTCGAAAAGCACCGATTTGATGAATCCATGCGCGGCAGCACCGATAAGCGCCGCCGGCAGGAAGGCGAGGAGAACCGAGAAGACGAAGCGGCGGGCCTTGACGCTCGTCGGAAGGGCGAGCGCGATCGCCAGCAGCTTCTGGAAGTAGACGAGCAGGATCGCCAATATGGCGCCGAGCTGGATCAGAACGGCAAAGGTGTTTCCCGGCGATTTGAACCCGAGGAAGTGTCCGGCAAGCAGCACATGCGCCGTCGACGAGACCGGGATGAACTCCGTCAGCCCTTCGATGAGGCCGAGGACGAGCGCGCTTATGATCGATTGATCCGCCATGTAAAAGCTATTCCTGATATAATTGGATGTGGGAGGAGAAAGTCGATTCTCTTGTGTTTGCCACCGCAACTACCTATAGCTCGTTGTAACGAGCCGTGGCCAGTTGCATATGCCGCGACGCCGATATCCCCGAAAACAGCTGCAATCTGATCATCGATGCCGACACTGTATCATCACCCCATGTCCCCAGCTTCGCGGTTCGTACGCCTTATTCTCTCAGAATATGGCTATCAGACGGAACTGAGCGAAGAGCAGCCATGGGAGAACCGGCGCGACTTCCTGACGCTGAATCCTGCCGGCACTCTGCCGGTCTATGTCGATGACAGCATGCGCGCGCTCTGCGGCGCCACGATCATCTCCGAATATCTCGACGAGACCAGCGGCATCATGAAGCGCGACCGCCGCCTTCTTGCCGAGGACCCGTTTCAGCGCGCCGAAATCCGCCGCCTCACCGAATGGTTCCTGCAGAAGATGGAAGCCGACGTGACGCGCCCGCTCGTGCGCGAGCGCATTTTCAAGCTGCAGATGACCCCGGACCAGGGCGGCGGTGCGCCGGATTCGAAAATTCTCCGCACCTCGCGCAGCAATATCCGCCAGCATATGAAGTATCTCTCGTGGCTCGCCGGATCGCGCCCCTGGCTCGCCGGAGATCGCATCTCCTATGGGGATCTCGCCGCGGCCGCGGCGATTTCCGTGCTCGACTATCTCGGAGAGATCGACTGGTCCGATGCGCCGAGCGCCAAGGAATGGTATCAGCGGCTGAAGTCGCGCCCGTCCTTCCGGCCGCTGCTCGCCGAGCGGGTGCGCGGCGTGACCCCGGTCTCACATTATGCGGATCTCGACTTTTAAGGACCAGATCATGCCCGGCGACGCTGCAAAAGCGGAGAACCAGGGCAGGAAACGACGGACCCTCACCGCCTTCCTGAAAGAGGAAGCCGCGGCCAAGGGATTCGACATCTGTCGCATCACCCATCCGGATGCCATACCCCACGCGCCCGAGCGGCTGAGGCAGTTCCTGGCTGCCGGCGCTCATGGTACGATGGACTGGCTCGCCGAGACAGCCGAGCGCCGATCCGATCCGCGCGTCCTCTGGAGCGAAGTGCGCTCGATCGTCCTCTTCGGCATGAATTACGCTCCCGAGGACGACCCGCGCGACGTCCTCGCCAGACGCGATCGCGGCGCGATCTCCGTCTACGCCCGCAATCGCGACTATCACGACGTGGTCAAGGGCCGGCTGAAGGAGATCGCCACGCGCTTTGCCGCGCGGGCGGGCGAGGACGTGAAGGTCTTCGTCGACACCGCCCCCGTCATGGAGAAACCGCTTGCGGAAAAGGCCGGCATCGGCTGGCAGGGCAAGCACACCAATCTGGTCAGCCGCGAATTCGGCTCCTGGCTCTTTCTCGGCAGCCTCTTCACGACAGCCGAACTGGAACTGGACGAGCCGGAACGCGACCATTGCGGCTCTTGCCGGGCCTGCCTCGACGCCTGTCCGACCGATGCCTTCCCGGCGCCCTACCGCATCGACGCGCGACGCTGCATCTCCTATCTCACGATCGAGCACAAGGGATCGATTGCGCCTGAGTTACGGCCGCTGATCGGTAACCGCATCTATGGCTGCGACGACTGTCTCGCCGCCTGTCCTTGGAACAAGTTCGCGCGCTCGGCATCGGAAATGAAGCTCCAGGCGCGAGATGATCTCAAGGAACCGGAGCTCTCCTTCCTGCTGACGCTCGACGACACAGGTTTCCGGGCCTTCTTTTCCGGATCGCCGGTAAAGCGCATCGGGCGTGATCGTTTCGTCCGAAATGCCTTGATCGCCGCCGGAAATTCCGGTGAGAAGAGCCTGACAGAGGTCTGCAAGGCGCTGGCGGCCGATGCGTCGCCCACGGTCAGAGGGATGGCGGTCTGGGCGCTTTCGCGACTGATTTCATCCGCCGATCTGGCGGTCTTCGCCCGGCAATGCGGGCCTGAAACCGATGACGAGGTTCTTGCGGAATGGCAAATGGCGGGAGTGAACCGATGAATGTCCTGATCCTTGGTGCCGGCTATTCCGGCACCGCGATCGCGAGCGCGCTCTCTCCCCTGGCGACGTCCGTGACCGGCACCACCCGGTCCGCAGAAAAGCTCGCCCGTCTTCAGGCTGCCGGTATCCGCCCGATCCTCTTCGACGGCACGGAAATATCGGACGAGCTCGAGGATGCGATGAGGGAGACCACCCACCTCGTTCAGTCGATTGCGCCGGGCCGCGATGGCGACCCCATGTTTCGCGCCGGAACGCCGCCGCTTGCCGACCTTCTGCCGCGGCTGGAGTGGGTGGGCTATCTTTCGACGGTCGGCGTCTATGGCGATCACGGCGGCGCCTGGGTCACCGAGGATACGCCGCTCAACCCGGTCTCGCAGCGCTCGCTCGAGCGTGTGGAAGCCGAAAACGCCTGGCTCGAGCACGGTGCGCAGCACGACATTCCGGTGGCAGTGCTGCGGCTCGCCGGCATCTACGGCCCAGGCCGCAATGCCTTCCGCAACCTCTCCGAAGGGACGGCGCGCCGCGTCATCAAGCCGAACCAGGTCTTCAACCGTATGCGCGTCGAAGATATCGGCGCGGCGAGCGCCTTTCTCGCAAAGCGCGGCGTGAGCGGCGTCTTCAACGTGACCGACGACGAGCCGGCGCCGCCACAGGACGTGGTCCAGGAAGCCGCCCGGCTGATGGGCGTCGAGCCGCCGCCCGAGATCCCGTTCGAAACCGCAGATATGTCCCCCATGGCCCGTTCTTTCTACGGCGAGAACAAGCGCGTCTCCAATGCGCGACTGCGCCAGGCGGGCTTCGATCCGGAGTTCCCCAACTATCGCGTTTCGCTTGCACAGCTGTGGACATCAGGAACCTGGAACCGGAATTAAGCACCTATTTCGTCAAGGCCGATCAGAATATCGCGCGCGAACACAAGCAAGTCGGATGCAGTTTTGAAAGTATTGATTTCACGCGAATCGCCTTGACACGATTATGCTGTCATTATTCGGTCTATACTTCGCCATTTTCCACAACCCTGGCGCTAGTAGCATGGATTCAACGGTCGCGATTCCCGACTTTTCATCCAAAGCGAAATTTTTAATGATTTTATTTCCGGGAGGCGTCACTGCGCGGCCCGGAGCGCCACCGGCAGGGCTTAGTGGCTGATTCCAAAGAACTTCCATCGCAATTCTAAACTATTTCAATCTGTTGTTTATTTTTAAAATCGATCAGCCTTCAGACATTCCTAATGAAAACTTAACGGTTGAAGCACGTTTTTGCCATGTTTCACCTCAATTAGCTCGATCAACAAAGGGAACTGACGAATTTTTCAAACCGAAGGGGGCATCGCTTGACGCCAGCGAAAATCAAGACTGCTGCCGCGGCAGCACTATTCACCGTCGGGATGGGCTTCGTCTCGGCATCGGAAAGTCAGGCAGCAGGCGCTGGCTGCGGGGGAGCATCCTGGTACGCGCTTTCGTCCAAAACGGCCTCCGGCGAAAGAATGAATGCCGCGCACCTGACCGCCGCGCATCGCAAACTGAAATTCGGCACGAAGGTCCAGGTGACCAA
The DNA here is from genome assembly GCF_042436655.1 of Sinorhizobium sp. P24N7. Lineage (NCBI taxonomy): Bacteria > Pseudomonadati > Pseudomonadota > Alphaproteobacteria > Hyphomicrobiales > Rhizobiaceae > Sinorhizobium > Sinorhizobium sp. P24N7. The sequence continues at coordinate 345,762 of NZ_JBHMIW010000001.1, forward strand.
CAAGCGCAACGGCAAGTCCGTCGTCGTCCGGATCAATGATCGCGGTCCGTTCATTCGCGGCCGGGTGATCGATCTTTCCAAGGCGGCTGCCTCCAAGATCGGCATGATCCGCTCCGGTACCGCCAGCATCTGTTACACCGTCGTCAACTCCTGACGATGCGCAGGTTTCGCTCGATTCATCTCGGGCGAGCCAGACTGCAAGGGCCGGTCGCGCCCCTTACATAATGCGGCCGCCGTCTTGCTCTTCGATGTCATCGCCACTACCACGGCGAAAAAGGAGTTCATCGAAGATGCGATTGGGCGGAAGGCTCTCCGGAGCCATCGAGGTTCTTGACGATATCGAAAAGCGTAGGCGACCCGTCGCCGATGCCCTCAAGGATTGGGGCCTGTCCCACCGCTTCGCCGGCTCCGGCGACCGCGCCGCCATCGGCAACATCGTCTATGATGCCCTGCGGATGAAACTCTCCCACGCCTTTCTCATGGATAGCGACACCCCGGTAGCCCTCGGCCATGCGGTCATGTACCGGCAATGGGGCTATCGCGCCGACACGCTTGCAGCGGAACTTGCCGACGACCGGTTCGCGCCCGAAGCGCCTTCGGAAGCGATGATGAAGGCCTTCGCTCAGCGACGGCTCGAAGATGCTCCCCTGCATGTGCAGGGCGATATTCCGGAATGGACGCAGGCCTCGTTCGAAGAGAATTTCTCCGACGACTGGCTCGCCGAGGCGAAGGCTCTTGCCGGCCGGCCGACTCTCGATCTGCGCGTCAACACGCTGAAGGCGACGCGCGAAAAGGTGCTGAAGGCGCTGGAGCGCAGCGGCGCCGAGCCTGCGGCGATTGCCCGGCATGGCGTGCGCATTCCCGCCGGCGAGGGCGCTTCGCGCCTGCCGAACGTAACGGCGGAAATCTCGTTCCAGAAGGGTTGGTTCGAGGTGCAGGACGAGGGGTCGCAGATTGTCGCAGACCTCGCCTTGCCCGGCGAGGGCGAGCAGGTGCTCGATTATTGCGCCGGCGGCGGCGGCAAGACGCTGGCCATGTCGGCGGCGATGAACAATAAGGGCCAGGTCCACGCTTACGACGCCGACCGCAAACGGCTGGCGCCCATTATCGAGCGGCTGAAGCGTGCCGGCACCCGCAACGTGCAGGTGCACGAGTCGACCGAGTCGCTCGCATCGCTCATAGGGCGGGTCGATCGCGTGCTTGTCGATGCGCCATGCACCGGGACCGGAACCTGGCGGCGGCGTCCCGACACGAAATGGCGCCTGACGCAGAAGAACCTCGAGGAGCGATTGGCCCAGCAGGAGGAGGCGCTTGCCGGTGCCGCCCAGTTCGTGCGCCCCGGCGGACATCTGATATACGTCACCTGTTCCGTCCTTCCGGAGGAGAACGAGGCGCAGGTCTACGGCTTCTGCGAGGACAATCCGGAATTCGAAGTCCTCTCGGCCGCCGACAACTGGGCGGCGCTCTTCGGCACCGACAAGGCGCAGCCCTGGTCCGCCGATATGAAGACCGTGACGCTGACGCCGGCATCGACCGGAACCGACGGATTCTTCTTCTGTCTCATGGGCAGGAAGAGTTAGGCCGGCGCGGATTCCCGCCATCCAGGCAGGGCTGCACCTTCAAGCCGTTCTAAACTATACACTTTGACACCAGTTTGCTTTTGGTCCATGACTCTTGCGCTTTTCACGGGGTTGGAGCTGTACGCTCTATCGACGGGCAACAAGGAGAGGGTCATGACCAAGAATTTCATCCGCGCCGCGGCGCTGGCGCTCATGACGGCGACATCTGCGCTGGCATTGCAGCCGGCGAATGCGGCGACGGACGCAGCCGCGGTCGTCAAGCATTACGCGGCCGTTGCGCACGCCAAATACGAAGATGCCCTGGCCACGGCAGAAGCGCTGGAAAAGGCCGTGGATGCGCTGATTGCAAGCCCGAGCGAGGAGACCTTGAAGGCCGCGCGGGAGGCCTGGCTGAAGGCGCGCAACCCCTATCAGGAAACGGAAGTCTATCGCTTCGGCAACACGATCGTCGACGAATGGGAGGGCAAGGTGAATGCCTGGCCGCTGGACGAGGGCCTGATCGACTATGTCGACGCAAGCTACGGCAGCGAGAGCGACGAGAACGCCCTTTTCACCGCCAATGTCATCGCCAACAAGGCGATCAAGATCGACGGGCAGGACGTCGATGCCACCGAGATCACGCCGGAGCTCCTTTCCGGCACGCTGCAGGAGGCAGGCGGCATCGAGGCGAATGTCGCGACCGGCTATCACGCGATCGAATTCCTGTTGTGGGGACAGGATCTGAACGGAACGGGCCCGGGTGCCGGCAACCGGCCCTACACGGATTTCGACACCAAGGCCTGCACCAACGGCAATTGCGATCGCCGCGCCGCCTATCTGAAGGCAGCGACGAGCCTGCTCGTCTCCGACCTCAAGGAGATGGTCGCAAACTGGACGCCGGACGGCGCTGCGACCAAGGCGGTCGAGGCGGACCCGAAAGCCGGCCTCGTGGCGATCCTTACCGGCATGGGCTCGCTCTCCTACGGCGAACTTGCGGGCGAGCGCATGAAGCTCGGCCTGCTCCTCCACGACCCGGAAGAGGAGCACGACTGCTTCTCCGACAACACCCACAACTCGCACCTGCACGACGCGATCGGCATCCAGTCCGCCTATAGCGGCGAGTATACCCGCGTCGACGGCAGCAAGCTCACCGGCCCTTCGCTTTCCGAGCTCGTCGCTGCCAAGGATGCGGCCCTCGACAAGGAAATGAAGGATGGTCTCGCCACCACGGTCGAGAAGATGCAGGCGATGGCCAAGCGCGCAGAAGCGGGCGAGGCCTATGACCAGATGATCGGCGAGGGCAATGCGGAGGGCAATGCGACGGTTCAGGCGGCGATCGACGGGCTGATCGCCCAGGCGAAGACCGTCGAGCGCGTCATCGCCGCACTCGATCTCGGCACGGTGGAGCTTGAAGGTTCCGACAGCCTGGATAATCCTGGCGCCGTCTTCCAATAAGCTGAAAAGGCGGGCCGCGACGGACAGGTGGCGGCCCGGCCTCCCTCGATGAATGTCTTCGCCCGCTTTTTCGCGCTAACCGTTGCCGCTCTCATTTGCGTCGCCCCCGCGGCGTCGCGCGATGGCGGTATCGCGGAAAAGGCGGATGTCGGGTGCGCGCCTGTTCGCGACGACCTTTCCGCCGAAGACCTCGAGCGCGTTCTGTCGGTCACACGCCCAACCACCGATTTTTCCAGGCCTGAGCCCTTCGAAGCGATGCCGGCCGGTGCCGCGACGACGATTGCACGGGCGGATCGGATGATCTTCTCCCAGGCATCGGACAACCTTCCCTTCGAGGACGAACAGGATTTTCACCTCGGCAAGGCGCTCTTCGAGAAGCTCTGGGTCTCCTCACCCTCTTCCACGCAGGCCTCGGACGGGCTGGGGCCGCTCTACAATGCGAGGGCCTGCGAGAGCTGTCATGCCCGCGACGGACGCGGCCGCCCGCCCGAGGGGGCCGCCGACGCGACGTCGATGCTCCTTCGGCTCGCCCGTGCCCCGCGCGACGATGCCGAGCGCGCGGAGATCGCCTCCCATGCACGGCTCAACTTTCCCGACCCGGTCTATGGTGCTCAGCTTCAGGACAGCGCCGTGCCGGGGCTTGCTGCCGAGGGCCGCCTCGACATCACCTATACGGAAGAACTGGTGGCGCTTGCCGGCGGCGATACGGTCCCGCTCCGCAAGCCGCATTATGCGATCGCCGATCCCGGTTACGGACCGCTCGATGCGGCGACGACGCTGTCGCCGCGCGTCGCCTCGCCGATGATCGGCATCGGTCTCATCGAGGCCATCCACGAGGCCGACATTCTGGCGCGTGCCGATCCGGAGGATCGCGACGGCGACGGCATCAGCGGACGGCCGGCCCTCGTGCGCGAGCGCCGGACCGGCCGCGTCACCCTCGGCCGCTTCGGCTGGAAAGCGCAGAACCCGTCCGTGCGCCAGCAGGTCGCCGATGCCTTTGCCGTGGATATCGGCATCTCCACCTCCGATCTCGACCGCAGTCATGGCGATTGCACGGCTGCCCAGACGGGCTGCCTCGATCTGCCGGACGGCGTGCAGCCGCGGCTCGGAGCGGTCGAGGCCCCCGACCCGGTGCTCAACCTCGTGACGTTCTATTCCTCCAATCTTGCCGTGCCTGCTCGCCGCAAGGCGAGCTTTCCGGAAACCTTGAAGGGCAAACGGCTCTTCCATGAAGCCGGCTGCGCCGCCTGCCATGCGCCGAAATTCGTGACCCGCCGGGACGCCACCCACAAGGCGCAGGCGTTTCAGCTCATTTGGCCCTATTCCGACTTCCTCCTGCACGACATGGGCGAAGGCCTCGCCGACGGCCAGCAGGTCGGCGAGGCCAGTGGCCGCGAATGGCGTACGCCCCCGCTTTGGGGCATAGGCTTGACCAAGACCGTGAGTGGGCACAGCTTCCTTCTCCATGACGGACGCGCCCGAAACCTGGCCGAAGCCATTCTCTGGCACGGCGGCGAAGCGGCGAAGGCACGCAATGCCTTCGCCGCCATGCCGAAGGACGACCGCAAAGCCCTGATCACATTCCTGGAGTCCCTCTGATGCGCCTTCCGTTCGCGAGCCTTCCTCTCGCCCTTAGCCTGATATTCCTCGCTGCCCCCGCGGCGGCGCAGGAAGGCGGTGCGCTTTCCCCGCGTGTCGTCGAAGAGGCGGCCGTGCCGAGGGTGATGGCGCAGGCCGTGGACGGCTTCATCATCCCCGGCTATCGAGACCTCGCAGAGGCGACGAACGCCCTCTCCGAAGCGAGCGCCGGGCTCTGCAAGTCACCTTCCGAGACGACCCTCGAAGCGGCGCGGTCGGCCTTTTCGAGCGTCGTCGAGAGATGGTCCGCGATCGAGATCATCCGCCTCGGTCCGGCCCTCGAACAGAACCGTTTCGAACGCTTCCTCTTCTATCCCGACCGGAAAAGCACGGGCTTGAAGCAGGTCCAGGCAATTCTCGCCAAGAAAGACGAGAGCGCCACAAGCCCGGACACCCTCAAGGGGAAGAGCGTCGCCGTCCAGGGCCTCGGGGCACTCGAATTCGTGCTCTACGGTACCGGCGCGGAGGTTCTCTCCGGCAAGCAAGGGGACTTTCGCTGCCGATATGGGCTTGCTGTCTCGCAGAATTTGAGGAGCATCGCGGGCGAGCTCCTTGCCGCATGGGAAAAGCCGGACGGGATCCAGGCGGCCTGGAAGGAGCCAGGCCCGGGCAATCCGCTCTTCCGGGACAACAGGGAAGCCGCGACCGAGCTTCTGGGCGTGCTCGTCCACAGCGTCGAGATGATAAAGGACCAGCGGCTGCGGCCCTTCTACGCCGGAACGGTCCACGGGACGCCCGACAGGGGCCGTCCGAAACTTGCCATCTACTGGCGCTCGGCCAACACGATGCCGGCGATCTCGGCGAATCTCGGTGGTCTCCAGAGACTCTTCGATACGGCCGGCATGGAGAGCCTTCTGCCAGCCGACAGCCGCTCGATCGCCGGTTCCATCGACTTCCTCTTCAAGGCTCTGATCGCCGCTACGGACGGTCTCGACGGGCCGATCGAGGATGCGCTTGCCGACGAGAGGCAGCGCGCCAAGCTGGATTTCATCGCGCTCAACACGGCCGATCTGCTCGACCGGCTCAATCGCGAATTCGGCGGTTCGATCGGCCTCGGCGCCGGATTCTCCTTCGCCGACGGCGACTGACACGGGAACGTGAAAACGCTGCGGAACCCGATGGTTGACAAGCAGGGCATTTCGGAGCAAAGCGCATCCATGGCCGCCTGCGCGGACATGTCTCACCAACAAGGATCAACTCAAGATGAACCCCGACAGTCGAAGTCGAGCCTTCATGCTCACGGCCGTCCGGACCTGATTTGATCAGGGCTCCGCCGGTCGGATGACTCGGCCCCATGGAGCCTGAAATGCTGCGCATCTACAAAAGCCAGAACAGCCGACTTGTGCACGTCGACCTCCTCGACGGCCTGGCATGCCAGGAACCGGTGATCTGGTTCGATCTCTTCAATCCGTCGAGCGAAGAAACGCGCCTTGTCGAGGAGCGCCTCGGCATTGCCATTCCGACCCGTGACGAGATGCAGGAAATCGAGCTTTCCGACCGGCTTTACCAGGAGGACGGCGCCGAGTTCATGACGATGACGGCGACCGCCAAACTCGACAGCGATTACCCGGCCAAGGTGCCCGTCACCTTCATCCTCAAAGGCGCGACCCTCGTGACGGTCCGCCATGCGGAGCCGAAGCCGTTCCAGGTCTATGCCAACCGCATCTTGAAGCCGAACGGCGCGGCGTGCGAGACGGGAGAGCTCGTAATGCTCGGCCTGCTCGAGGCGATGATCGACCGTACGGCGGATGCTCTGGAGCGCGCAGGCAACGACGTCGACCAGATCTCACGGGAGGTCTTCCGCAAGTCGAACGCCAGCGCCACCAAGAAGACGCGCGACCTGCAGTCGCTGATCGAGCAGATCGGCCAGAAGGGCGACCTGCTGACCGTCATCCGCGAAAGCCTCGTCAGCATTGGCAGGCTCGTCGCCTATCACGTCGCCATCGAGGGGAGCACGCACCGCAAGGCGGCCAAGGAGAGCCGGCAGCGGATAAAGCTCGTTCAGCGCGACGCGGCATCCCTCGGAGACCACGCGCTGTTCCTGTCGAACAAGATCAATTTCCTGCTCGACGCGACGCTGGGGCTCATCAACCTCGAACAGAACCAGATCATCAAGATCTTCTCGGTCGCCGCCGTCGTGTTTCTGCCGCCGACCCTGGTCGCCTCGATTTACGGGATGAACTTCGAGGTGATGCCGGAACTCACCTGGCGGTTCGGCTATCCCTATGCGCTGATGCTGATGGTCGCCTCGGCCCTGTTGCCGTATGTCTATTTCAAACGGCGAGGTTGGCTGTGATAGCGGAGTGACCTCGACCGTTGCATGAAATCGCCCGCTGCAGGAAATCGCATGAAGACCGATACCCTCATCGACCGCCGCAGCTTCGTCAAAATGGCGGGTGCCGCGTGGGTGACCGCCCTTGCCCCCAGGGGCGCCTTCGCCCTCGAAAGGGCCGATGCCGTCTTCGCCTCGGCCTTCATGGCGCAGGACGGCAGCTACGGCGTCGCGACGCTCACGGAAACGGGCGAGATAGTGGAGCGCAGGCTGCTGCCGGCGCGTGCGCATGGCATGACCTTCTCCCCGGTAAGCCGGCGCGCGGTCGCCTTTGCCCGGCGGCCGGGCACCTATGCCATGATCTTTGCGCCGGACGGCACCGCCGAGCCGGTCGTCATCACCTCCGCCGAGGGCCGGCACTTCTTCGGCCATGGCTGCTTCTCGGCCGACGGCCGGCTGCTCTATGCGACCGAAAACGACTTCTCCGCCAATCGCGGCATGGTCGGCATCTATGATGGCCGCCGGGATTTTACCCGTATCGGCGAGTTCCCGACTTACGGCATCGGCCCACACGACATGACGCTTGCCGCCGACGGACGCACGCTCGCAATAGCCAATGGCGGCATCGAGACCCATCCGGATTTCGGCCGCACCAAGCTCAATCTCGACCGCATGGAGCCGAGCCTGGCACTCGTGGACGCCGCGACGGGGGCGCTCATCGAGAAGCATGTGCTGCCGCCTCATCTCAATCGCCTTTCGACCCGACATGTCGACATCGGCGCCGACGGACGTGTCTGGTTCGCCTGCCAGTACGAAGGTGCGCGCAACGACCTTCCGCCGCTGGTCGGGCACTTCGCCCAGGGCGAGGACCTGACCTTCGTAGACCTGCCGGAACGAACCACCGCGGCGCTCGCAAACTATGTCGGCGCTATCGCGGTCAACCGCCAGGAAGGGCTCGTCGGCCTCACCTCTCCCAAGGGCAACGTCGCGGTGACCCTCAACGCCAAAACCGGTGCCGTCCTCAAGGAGGAACCGGTTGCGGACGCAGCGGGCATTGCCGCCGCGAAGCACGGTTTCGCCGTCTCCTCCTACCGCGGCCTATTCAAGGAGCGAAGGAGCCCCGTTGCGTGGGATCAGCACATAATCCGGCTGGCGACGGATCAGATAGACGCGTCTCCGAAGTCGGAGAGCGCCGCGAGATCGTCCCAGCGATAGGCCACCTGATCCAGGCTTTCTCTGCCGACGCTGACCCGGCCCTCGCCGACGGCGCGGGCACCAAGCCGCTCATAGAATACCCGGTTGGGGTTACCCTTCAGCACCCAGGCAAAAAGCGACGATCCTCCTGTGTCGCGGCAATGGCCGGCGACGCTGCGCACCAGCGCGGAGCCGAGGCCTGCGCCATGGAACTCCGGCAGAAGATAGAGCTCGTAGAGCTCCCGGTCGAATGCTGGCGGCATTCCCCTTGCCTTGCCGCAATTTGCAAAGCCGATCACCCGGTCGTCGGTCATGTCGGCCGCGACCATGATGAAGCTGCCCGGAAGACGCATGCGCCGCGCATGCCGCATCGCCTGGTCCTCGACGGTCATGGCATCGAGATAGGCGTCGGATATGATGCCGCGAAACGTCGCGCGCCAGGTCCTGACCAGGACCGACGCGATCGTCATGAGGTCGTCGGGCACGGCCGGGCGGATTTCGATGCGCCGGAAGTTTTTCATAGACCACATATAGGTGGCGCCGCTTCGCCGCCAACCGGTACAGCGACTGGAAATCGCCGCCCCCGGCTCCATTTAGCACGCATGAACAGAACCGTGGCGCATGTCCTTTTCGTCGTTGCCGTTCTCGGCCTCGGCCTCGCCATCGGCTACATCAACATCCCCGACGCATGGTATCGGTCGCTGGCAAAGCCGAGCTTCACACCGCCGAACTGGGTCTTCGCTCCCGCCTGGTCGATCCTTTACGTGATGATCGGAATTGCCGGTGCCCGCAGCTTTCTCGATCATCGCGGCCACTCCGTCCTGTGGCCGCTGTGGCTCACCCAGATGATCCTGAACTTTCTCTGGTCGCCGCTGTTTTTCGGGCTGCACCAAATCGCTGCCGCGCTGGTCGTCATCTTCGCCCTGTTCGCGTCCATCGTGGCATTCATCCTCGCAAGCCTGCGCAAGGACAGGATTTCGGCTCTGTTGTTTGTGTCCTACCTTGCATGGGTGGCCTTCGCGACCCTTCTCAACGGTTCGATTTTCCTCATGAATTGAGCTTGCCGGGCCGCAGCCGGCGTGCCAGTCTCCGGGAAAATCCGGGCAGCGTTGTCCGCGGAATCAAGGCAAACCGACACATGGACGAAAGCGATCCTCACGACTTCAGGAAGCGCATCCGGGAAAGCTTCAGACGGCAGGCCGCGATGCGCACGATCGGAGCCGAGCTTACGCGCGTCGAACCGGGGACCGTCGAGATCGAGCTTTCCTTCGATCCCAAGCTGACGCAGCAGCACGGCCTTCTGCATGCCGGCGTAATTTCCGCCGCGCTCGATGCGGCGGGTACCTATGCCGGCTATTCGGTGATCGACCCCGACGCATCGCTGCTGACGATCGAGTTCAAGGTCAATCTGCTTTCGCCCGGACGGGGCGAGCGGTTCCTCTTTCGCGGCGAGGTGACGAAGCCCGGCACCACGATCATCGTCTCGGACGGGCGGGCCTATGCGGTCAGGTCCGACGGACCGGCCAAGCTCATCGCCTCGATGACAGGCACGATGATGGTGGTGCGCGGACGCGAGGGGATCGAAGGATGAGCTTCGAACTCAAGCCGGTAGCGGGGCGCACTATTCTCCATGTCATGGCTGTGGACGCCGAGTACGGTCCGTCCCTCCGTGCCAGGATCGCACCCCTGATGACGGGCGTCGGTCCGGTCGAGGCGGCCGTCAGCCTGACCAGGGCGCTCGCGGAGCTCCACGCCGGAGGCAGCCTGCCGGACCTCGTCGTCTCGCTCGGCTCGGCCGGGTCCGCGACGCTCGAACAGACCGAAATCTACCAGGCGGTCTCGGTCGCCTACCGCGACATGGACGCCTCGCCCCTCGGCTTCGAGAAGGGCGCGACGCCCTTCCTGGATCTGCCAGCCGTCGTTAAACTGCCGCTCAGCATTCCCGGCGTGAAGAAGGCACGGCTTTCGACCGGCGCCGACATCGTCTCCGGCAGGACCTATGACGAGATCGACGCCGACATGGTCGAGATGGAGACCTTTGCGATCCTGCGCGCCTGCCAGTCGTATGGCGTGCCGCTCATCGGCCTGCGCGGCATTTCGGACGGGAAGGCGGAGCTGAAGCATGTCGGCGACTGGACCGAATACCTGAACGTGATAGACGAGAAGCTCGCAGCCACCATCGACCGGCTCGAGGCGGCGCTGGAGGCGGGCGAAATCCGGCTCTGAGCCTTCCGCCCAGGCGCCTGATTGTCCGGGTGCAATGTTATCGTTGCGCCAAAGGCGGGCTTTCATTAAAGGCTCGCCATGATCAAGCTTGCTTGAAGGCCCGCTATGACCCAGACAGCCCATCCCGACACCGTCCTGATCGTCGACTTCGGCAGCCAGGTGACGCAGCTCATCGCCCGGCGCGTACGCGAATCCGGCGTCTATTGCGAGATCGTGCCGTTCCAGTCGGCCGAGGAAGGCTTCAACCGGCTGAAGCCGAAGGCGGTGATCCTGTCCGGCAGCCCGGCTTCGACCCTCGACATCGGCTCGCCCCGCGCGCCTTCCGTCATTTTCGACAGCGGCCTGCCGGTCTTCGGCATCTGCTACGGCCAGCAGACCATGTGCGCCCAGCTCGGGGGGAAGGTCGAGAGCGGCCATCACCGTGAATTCGGAAGGGCGTTCCTGGAAGTCGAGAAGGACTGCGCACTTTTCGACGGGCTCTGGTCGCTCGGCTCGCGCCACCAGGTGTGGATGTCGCATGGCGACCGGGTCACCGCATTGCCCGAGGGCTTCGAAGTCGTCGCCACCTCTTCCAACGCACCCTTTGCCTTCATCGCCGACGAAAAGCGCAAATACTATGCCGTCCAGTTCCATCCGGAAGTCGTGCATACGCCCGACGGCGCAAAGCTCATCGCCAACTTCGTCCACAAGGTCGCCGGCATTACGGGGGACTGGACCATGTCGGCCTACCGCGCCAAGGCGGTCGAGGCGATCCGCAAGCAGGTCGGCGACAAGAAGGTTATCTGCGCGCTTTCCGGCGGCGTCGACTCGTCGGTGGCGGCCCTCCTTATCCACGAAGCGGTCGGCGACCAGCTCACCTGCATCCTCGTCGATCATGGTCTGATGCGAAAGGACGAGGCGGCAAACGTCGTCGCCATGTTCCAGGAGCATTACAACCTTCATCTGCTCCATATCGACGCCTCCGATCGCTTCATCGGCGAACTCGAAGGCGTCAGCGACCCGGAAACGAAGCGCAAGATCATCGGACGTCTCTTCATCGAGGTTTTCGAGGAAGAGGCCAAGAAGCTCGGCGGCGCCGACTTCCTCGCCCAGGGCACGCTCTACCCTGACGTCATCGAAAGCGTCTCCTTCACCGGCGGCCCCTCGGTGACGATCAAGTCGCATCACAATGTCGGCGGCCTGCCGGAGCGCATGAACATGCAGCTCGTCGAGCCGCTGCGCGAACTCTTCAAGGACGAAGTCCGCGTGCTCGGCCGCGAACTCGGCCTGCCCGAAAGCTTCATCGGCCGCCATCCCTTCCCCGGCCCAGGCCTCGCGATCCGCTGCCCCGGCGGCATCACGCGCGAGAAGCTGGAAATCCTGCGCGAAGCGGATGCGATCTATCTCGACGAGATCCGCAAGGCGGGCCTCTATGACGCCATCTGGCAGGCCTTCGCCGTGCTGCTTCCCGTGCAGACGGTCGGCGTCATGGGCGACGGTCGCACCTACGAATTCGTCTGCGCGCTGCGTGCGGTCACCTCCGTCGACGGCATGACCGCCGACTTCTACCACTACGACATGGAATTCCTCGGCCGCGCCGCCACCCGCATCATCAACGAGGTCCGCGGGATCAACCGCGTCGTCTACGACGTCACCTCCAAGCCGCCGGGCACGATCGAGTGGGAGTAGGGGAAACGGCGGCGATCGGCGGCTTTAGCGTCGAATATCGTAGAAAAGGCGGGAAAATCAGAGGTTCGGCTGATCATGGAGTTTCGGTCGTTTGGCCATTTTCGATTGCATGGCAGTGCGTGCAGCCGGCGGTGACGATCGAACTTCCTGCCACAGGGTTCCAAGTGGAATCCGTCCACTCTATTTGAGTTTCAGCCATCAAATCCCCCACGCATTCTTCCGACCGGCGCTGCATTAGATCGCTCCGCGCATAGGATTGAGGATCTCAACTCCGGCAAAATCCCTTTCATTATCTGTTACTACCACGCAGTCGTTTGCGCCGGCGACAGCAGCGATGATCATGTCGAGCCCGCTAAGCGGCTTACCGGCCGCTTTGCCCGCCGCCATTAGCTGCGCCCAGATCAGGCCCGCTTTGGCGTCGAACGACAGGATGCGGCCAGCAAACAGAGCCTGAGGCCCTTCAGGCCCAGAAAACCACCTGTCGAGAGCGGCGCGCTTCTTGCCTCGTGGCTTCTCCAGAATCCCCCGTCGAATTTCCGCAACGGTCAGCGACGCGATGAACAGGTCCTCATCACGCTGCCTCGACATCCACGCCAGAAGCGACTCCGATGGCTGCGGTTTAACAACATTGCTGATGATATTGGTGTCCAGCAGATAGCGCGTCACAGGTCGACTTTGCGCGCATTTTCACGGGGGCGGGAAAGATCGAGTTCCGCGTTCACCAGCGGCGAACGCCGCAGCGCCGCGAGGATGCCGCCAGGTTTTGGCGGATCGCCAGCGATCGACTTGCTGACCGTGGCGCGAAGCTCTGAGGCCTCGGGCGTGTCTTCGGACAGGCGCCTGGCTAGCGATCGGATAAGGTCGCGATCAGCGTCCCGGCCAAGCACTTCGAAGCGGGCAAGGCCGCGCTTGCCAAGGCGAGAGCGATAATTCTGGATGGCGCGCTTCTGTGAACTTCCCATGACTGCCTCCGGTATTTCCAGTAATATAGCCAGAATTCGGGCGTATAGCAAGGTCGCGCGGTCGGTGGACGGTCTGGTCGCGGCGCAGTGGTATCGTCGCTAATCGTGTGATACGCCTTGCTTGACGGTACTTTATGCGAAAGCGAAGGCACGATTTTCGCACATGGCCCCAAAATCCAATCATTTCAAAAGCGCCGTTTTTTGACGATCCACATGACGGTATTTCGGAGAGCGAAAAAATAATTTTTCAAGGAAAAAACAATGACTTAAGTCAGAGATCAACAATCGAGTAGGAGTCATTTTGCCCATCCGGCGATGTGAAAAATAATCAAAACCGTCCTCCACCTTGTTCACGTGAGGCATTAATTTAATCTGGATGTCATGCGCCGCTCGGAGATCGACAGTCAAAACCGCTATCTTCTCAAACTGCAGCATGATTACCGCCTGGCGGCGGACATCGTCGCCCGCGCCTGGGCCGAGTTCCCTGAAGTTCAGGCGATCTCCGTCATCGGCTCGGTTGCAAAGCCGCTCTGGAAGGAGGTCCCTCGCTTCAGGGGTTTCCGCAGCAGCGGCATCGAGGTCTGGCACGAATGCAGTGATCTCGACATGGCGCTCTGGCTCGACACGCAAGAGCGCCTCACCGAACTGAGCAAGGCATGCGCCCGCTCCTTGCGAGAGGCATTCGAATCCGGAGCCGGCATGAGTGTTCCGGGCAACAAGGTCGATACCTTCCTTTTCGAGCCGGGAAGTGATCGCTATCTCGGTCGCCTCTGCCGCTTCAACGAGTGTCCCAAGGGCAAACTCGATTGCCTTACGCCCGGTTGCGGTGCGATTCCATTCAACAAGACCATTCCCGGGTTCACGCCCGGGGCCGATCTGCTGGCGCCGGCGCGATATGCGATGCTCTACAAGCGCGGCGTCGGCGTGCTGCGCTCGGCTCTTGACCTTCCGACGGTCGAAGAGGATTGAGATCGGCGGCAGCCAGGGTCTACAGCCGTCGTCGGGGCTTGCAATACGGCAATGCCAAGTCTCATAACCGGTTTTCGAGTTTGAGGACGAAACGAGTGGACATTTCCGAAATCATCTTCGCCGGCGATACGCCGGGCATCGAGTGGCGGCTGCCGGTGTTCCGGTTCAAGGGGGCAAACGGCGCAGCGCCGCGGACCTATATCCAGGCGGCGCTCCATGCCAACGAACTGCCGGGAACGGCCCTTCTTCATTTCCTGCTCGAACGGCTCCGCCAGGCGGAGAATGACGGCGCCGTTCTCGGGGATATCACCATCGTTCCTCAGGCAAATCCGATCGGCGCGGCGCAGTCGCATTTCGGCGAACTGCAGGGCCGCTTCGATCTGGGCTCCCGCACCAATTTCAACCGGGATTTCCCGTTGATCTCCCTTGGCGAGCGTGACGGTCTGCTTCAAGGGCCGGACCGTTACTCGGCCGTCGATCGGCTGAAGCGGCACCTTCTTCATATGGCGCTCAGCGCGGATCTGGTGCTCGACCTCCATTGCGACGACGAGGGGCTGCAATATGCCTATATCGACGAGGCATTCTGGCCGGAGGCCGCCGACCTTGCAGCGGCCCTCGACATGGAGGCGGTGTTCCTTTCCGACGGGCAAAGCTCGGCCTTCGAGGAGGCGGTCGCCCATGCATGGAAGCACGAGAGCGAAGGCGAGCGCAGGACCGCCCTGCCCGGCCGCCTGTCGGTGACCGTGGAATTGCGCGGCACGCGCGACGTCTATCCGGAAATTGCGCGCAAGGACGCCGAAAGCATGTTTCGCTTTCTTGCCGGCCGCGGAGTCGTTGCGAGCACCGGCGTCGGCCTTCCGGCTTTTGCCGGCAAAGCCGTGCCGCTCGACAATATCGAGATGATCCGCGCACCGGAGGCCGGTGCGGTCCTCTTCCACCGCGATATCGGCGACAGCGTCGAGGCCGGAGAACTGCTGGCGACCATCCTGGTCCGCCCCGGCGTGCCGGGCGGCACCGTCGAGGTTCGGGCGCCGCAGGATGGGCTCATCGTCACGCGCGTCTCCACCCGTCTCGCCCGCCGCCGGTCCGACCTGATGAAGATCGCCTGCGCCGGGCCTTCGCGTGCGGCGCGCAAGCCGGGGACGCTGGAGGCCTGAACCGGCCGTTTCGACCAGTCGCGGTGCGGAACCGCTTGCCTTTCCGCCTGTGGGAAACGACTATGATCCGATCCACTGCTCCACAAGGAATACCGGATGTTCGACGCTCTCGCCCGCCAAGCCGACGATCCCTTGCTGGCCCTGATCGGCCTGTTCAGAAAGGATGAGCGCCCTGGAAAGGTCGATCTCGGCGTTGGTGTCTATCGCGACGAGACCGGACGCACGCCGATCTTCCGGGCCGTCAAGGCGGCGGAAAAGCGGCTTCTCGAGACACAGGACAGCAAGGCCTATATCGGCCCCGAAGGCGACCTCGTCTTCCTCGATCGGCTATGGGAACTCGTCGGCGGCGACACGGTCGAGCGGAGCCACGTTGCGGGCGTCCAGACGCCCGGCGGCTCCGGAGCCCTCCGCCTGGCGGCTGACCTCGTTGCGCGCATGGGCGGCCGAGGCATCTGGCTAGGGCTGCCGAGCTGGCCGAACCACGCGCCGATCTTCAAGGCCGCCGGGCTCGACATCGCCACCTACGACTTCTTCGACATTCCGTCGCAGTCGGTAATCTTCGATAACCTCGTGAGCGCGCTGGAAGGTGCCGCACCAGGCGACGCCGTGCTGCTGCATGCAAGCTGCCACAACCCGACCGGCGGCGTCCTGAGCGAAGCGCAATGGATGGAGATCGCCGCCCTGGTCGCCGAGCGCGGCCTGCTGCCGCTCGTCGACCTCGCCTATCAGGGGTTCGGCCGCGGGCTCGACCAGGATGTCGCGGGCCTCAGGCATCTTCTCGGCGTCGTCCCGGAAGCGCTCGTCGCGGTTTCCTGCTCGAAGTCCTTCGGGCTTTATCGCGAGCGCACGGGCGCGATCTTCGCGCGGACCAGCTCTTCTGCGTCGGCGGACAGGGTGCGCTCAAACCTCGCGGGTCTCGCCCGCACCAGCTATTCCATGCCGCCGGATCACGGCGCAGCGGTGGTGCGGACGATCCTTGACGACCCGGACCTCAGGCGCGACTGGGCGGAGGAGCTCGAGTCGATGCGGCTCAGGATGACCGGCCTGCGGCGGTCGCTTTCCGAGGGACTCCGCACCCGCTGGCAGAGCCTCGGCGCGGTCGCCGATCAGGAGGGCATGTTTTCCATGCTGCCGCTTTCCGAAGCGGAAGTGATGCGGCTGAGGACCGAGCACGGCATCTATATGCCGGCATCCGGCCGCATCAACATCGCCGGGCTCAAGACGGCGGAAGCCGCCGAGGTTGCCGGCAAGTTCACCAGTCTCTGATCTCTTGTCTTTTGCTCCGGGCCTTTTCCGACGCGCGGCGCCCGGCTATGTCCTCCCGCATCTGAAAGTACGGAGAGATTCGGCATGACGGTTACGATCTACGGCATCAAGAACTGCGACACGATGAAGAAGGCCCGGAACTGGCTCGACAGCCGCGGCACTTCCTACGATTTCCACGACTACAAGGCGGAAGGCATCGATCGCGCGCGACTCGAGCGCTGGTGCGCCGAACTCGGCTGGGAGACGCTGCTCAACCGCTCGGGCACCACCTTCCGCAAGCTGGATGAGGCCGACAAGCGGGACCTGACGGCCGACAAGGCGATCGCGCTGATGCTCGAGCAGCCGTCGATGATCAAGCGCCCGGTGATCGAGGCCCAGGGCAGGCTGCTCGTCGGCTTCAAGCCGGAACTCTACGAAGCCGCGTTTGGGGCTTAGACCATGTCGAAGACGACCCGGGCGACGCAGGCTCTCGCAAAGGCCGGCGTGATCTTCACCGTTCACAGCTATGACTACGATCCCGGTGCCGAACGCGTCGGACTGCAGGCGGCTGAGGCGCTCGGCGAAGACCCTTCCCGCGTGCTGAAGACGCTGATGGCCGAGGTGGACGGCAAGCCGGTCTGCTGCATCGTGCCCTCGGACCGGGAGGTGAGCATGAAGAAGCTCGCCGCAGCCTTCGGCGGCAAGTCGGCAAGCATGATGAAGCCGGCGGACGCCGAACGGCTCACCGGCTATCACGTCGGCGGCATCAGCCCCTTCGGGCAAAGGAAGACCGTTCCGGCCGCAATCGAGGAAGCGGCGCTTGCCGAAGAACTGGTGTTCATCAATGGCGGGCAAAGAGGTCTGCAGGTACGGCTTGCACCGAAGGACGCGCAGGCCGTATTGCGGGCAGTCGCCGCGCCTTTGATCGCCTGATCTCTACGCAGAAGAAGGGCGCGCGTCAGCCGAGTCTCGAAAGCAGCGTCGCGAGCTCGCGTGCCTCTCCTTCGCTCAGTTTCGCGCCGACATGGCGCGCGATCGAAGGCGCATAGGTCTGCCACATGCGCTTCCGGGTGTCCCGCCCTTTCTCGGTCACCACGACCCAGCAGCCGCGCGCGTCCTCGTCGAAGGCCTCCCGCTGCACGAAGCCTTCCCTCTCCAGCCGGTCTATCAGGCGCGAAAGGTTGTACTGGGCAAGCAGCGTGCGCGCCTCGATCTCGAAGGGGCGCAGCCTCCCGCCATCCGCCTTCACCAGTTCCCATAGCACGTCGTACCAGGCCAGCGGCGGCAGGGCCGCCTCCTTGAAATCCTTTTCGATGGCCGACAGCAGGCGCTGCTGTGCCCGCATCAGACCGATCCATGCAAGGGTAGCGGCCTCGGTCGGCTCGCTGGGTTCCGTCTTCTTCGTGCTCATAGATGCAATTACATCTATCTTGACCCATCTGGCAAGACAAGTTATATGCAGATGCATCTAAATCGAACCGGGAGCGACCGATGACCGCGCAACTCACCCTGATCAGCCACCATCTCTGCCCCTATGTGCAACGCGCCGCGATCGTGCTTGCGGAAAAGGGCGTGCCCTTCCAACGCGTCAATATAGATCTCGCCGACAAGCCGGACTGGTTCCTGAGGATTTCACCGCTCGGCAAGGTGCCGCTGCTGAGCATTCCGCAAAGCGGGAGCGAAGCGATCCTCTTCGAGAGCAGCGTCATTTGCGAGTATCTGGAGGAGACGCAGACCGGACCGAAGCTTCATCCCGCCGATCCGTTGCTGCGCGCGCGCCATCGCGGCTGGATGGAGTTCGGCTCTTCCATCCTTGCCGATCTCTGGGTCTACGAAACGACGCAGGACACCGCTGCACTGGAGGCCAAGCGCAAGGTGCTCCAGGCGAAATTCGCGACCATGGAGGCGGAGCTCGCCGAGGGTCCGTATTTTGCAGGCAGCCGCTTCAGCCTTGTAGATGCGGTTTTTGCGCCGATCTTCCGCTATTTCCACGTGTTCGATCAGATCTCCGACCGCGGCATCTTCAAGGACCTGCCGCGCGTCACCGCCTGGCGCGAGGCGCTGACCGGGAGGCCGAGCGTGAAAGCCGCAGTCGGCGAGGACTATCCGCAACGGCTGATGGCGTTCCTCGAGCAGCACCAAGCGGCGTTGCTCGACACCGGAAGAGTGGCGGCCTGAAGAACCCTTCTGTTTTCCGCGGAACCGGTCTAAAACCGCTGACATCCGCAAGAAGACGAGCAGGAGCCGCCATGAACGCCCCCCTCCAATCCACGAGGAATCCAATCGATCCCGTCAAGCTCGAAAAGCTCGCCGAGGTCGCCATCAAGATCGGTCTGCAATTGCAGAAGGGTCAGGACCTGGTGATGACCGCGCCGATCGCGGCGCTGCCGCTCGTGCGCCTCATCACCAAGCACGCCTATATGGCAGGCGCCGGACTGGTGACGACGTTCTACGCCGACGAGGAAGCGACGCTCGCCCGCTATGCCCATGCGCCCGACGAGAGCTTCGACCGCGCCAGCGACTGGCTCTATGAAGGCATGGCCAAAGCTTATGCGGGAGGAGCTGCGCGCCTGGCCATCGCCGGCGACAACCCGATGCTGCTTTCGGCTCAGGATCCGGCGAAGGTCGCCCGCGCCAACAAGGCGAACTCGATCGCCTACAAGCCGGCGCTCGAAAAGATCTCCAATTTCGACATCAACTGGAACATCGTCTCCTATCCGAACCCCTCCTGGGCGAAGCAGATGTTCCCGGACGATCCGGAAGCGGTCGCCGTCGAAAAACTCGCAAACGCCATCTTCGCAGCGTCGCGGGTCGACGTCGACGATCCGATCGCCGCATGGAAGGACCATAATGCCGAGCTGCACCGGCGCTCGGCCTGGCTGAACGGAGAGCGCTTCGCCGCCCTGCATTTCACCGGGCCCGGCACCGACCTCACCGTCGGACTCGCCGATGGGCATGAGTGGCACGGCGGCGCCTCGGTCGCCAAGAACGGCATCACCTGCAATCCGAACATCCCGACCGAGGAGGTGTTTACGACGCCGCACGCGCTGCGCGTCGAAGGCCATGTTTCGAGCACCAAACCGCTCTCCCACCAGGGCACGCTGATCGACAATATTCAGGTGCGTTTCGAAGCCGGCCGGATCGTCGAGGCCAAGGCTTCGCGGGGCGAAGAGGTGCTGAACAAGGTGCTCGATACCGACGAGGGCGCCCGGCGGCTCGGCGAAGTGGCGCTGGTGCCCCATTCCTCGCCGATTTCGGCCAGCGGCATCCTCTTCTACAACACGCTCTTCGACGAGAATGCCTCCTGCCACATCGCGCTCGGCCAGTGCTATTCGAAGTGCTTCCTCGACGGCGCAAGCCTCAGCCAGGAGCAGATCCGCGCCCAGGGCGGCAATTCGAGCCTGATCCACATCGACTGGATGATCGGCTCCGGCAAAGTGGGCATCGACGGCGTGCGCCTCGATGGCAGCCGTGTGCCCGTCATGCGCAAGGGCGAGTGGGCCTGATCGTTTTGCGGCATGGCGGTGCCTCTCATCCGCCAGCCGCACCTTCTTCCTGCGGACGGCGCGAAGCAGACTCGCGGCAAAACCCGGCGTATCATTGCGGACATCCGCTCTCTCCGCTTGCGGGGAGAAGGTCGGTCCTCTGGTTAAATCCGAAGAGAGGGGGCGGATGCCGCGCGGCGCGTCGCCTGTGCATACTGGCTCATCCACACGCTTGCGAAGACGGTTGCGATCCCGAGCACCTGCACCGCCGTCAGCTGCTGATCGAGCACGGTCCAGCCGATGAGGATCGCGACGACCGGGCTCAAGAAGCCGAGCGGCGAAACCTGGGAGGGTTCGAGCCGCGATAACCCGCGGAACCAGAGCAGGTAGGTGAAGGCCGTGCCGATCAGGCCGAGATAGGTAAAGCCCAGAATATTGGCTGCAGTGAGCGATGGCAAAGAAGGTTCCAGCAGGAAGGCGACCGGCACCAGAAGCAGTCCGCCGGCCGCCAATTGCCAGGCGGTAAAGGTGAGCGGCGAGACCGGCGGCGTCCAGTATCGGCTCAGCACCGTGCCGAATGCCATGGAGACGGCGCCTGCCAAGCCAGCCGCGACGCCCACCGGATCCAGCGCCGCTTTCGGCGTCAGCACCAGGAGCGCGACCCCCGCCATGCCGGCAACGCCGGCAACGACGCTCAAGGCACGGGCGGGCGAGCCGAGAACGATGCGCGACAGGACGATCACGATCAACGGCTGAATGGCTCCGACGGTTGCGGCGACACCGCCGGGCAGCCGGTAGGCGGAAACGAAAAGCATCGTCTGGAAGAACGAGAAGTTGAGCGCGCCGAGCACGAAACTACGCGCCAGCCATACACCCGTCGGCATTTGCCGGACGACAAGCAGCAGCAGCAGCCCTGCCGGAAGCGCCCTGAGCATTGCGACCGTGACCGGGTAACCCGCCGGCAGAAATTCCGTTGTGACCAGATAGGTACTGCCCCATATGGCCGGCGCTATGGCCGTAAGCAGAATATCGGAGCTGCGGATGCCCATATCTTCACCTCAAGAATCTCTACGTCAAGATAACCCTAATCCAATTTATCTTGACGTCAAGATACATGGTGGCTACGACTTCATGAAGGATGAAGCGTTCACTCCGATCGCTAGAGCATTTCAACGTTTCATAGAAACTCTGAAATGCTCTAACCATTCGATCCAACGCACTTCCGGACGGAAAACTGTTACACACTTTTCCTGGAAGTACTCTAATGCAGACGGATATGGATCACGTAGACAAAATCCTGGCGCAGTGGCGCAGAGAGCGGCCGGAGCTGGATGTGACGGCCATGGGTCTGCTCGGCCGACTATCGCGGCTCCGGGCCCATCTCGCTCGTGAGGTGGAAAGCACCCTTGCCGAACACGGCCTGAACTCGGCGAGTTTCGACGTGCTCGCAACGCTGCGGCGCTCCGGCCCGCCCTTCCGGCTCTCGCCGGGCGATCTGTTGGGAACGACGATGGTCACCTCCGGCACGATGACCAACCGCATCGACCAGCTCGAGAAAGCCGGGCTTGTCGAACGCCTGGACAATCCGGAAGACCGGCGCGGCGTCCTCATCGCCCTGACACCGCAGGGTCTCAAGCGCGTGGACACGGCGGTCACTGATCATGTCGCCAATCAGCAGCGCCTCGTTGCAGGCATAGAACCCGACGAACGGGAGGCTCTGGACGCGCTGCTCAGGAAATTCCTCGCGGTCTTCGAATAGATCGCCGGTCAGATCCGGCTCACCAGAGCCCTCACACGCTGGAGATGGCGCTTCCGCTTCGCCTCCGTCACCCGATCCATGTCGTGCAGAGTGAGCATGCGGAAGTCCAGCCCCTTGCCGCAGAAGGCGGCGATGCCGCGCTTCAGCAGCCGCCGCACCGGATTTCCCATGTAGAGATGCACGACCCACCAGGGGGATCCGGTACTGGTCAGCGCCCAGAACAGCTTGATGTTGCCGAGGCGAGGAATGATACGGCCGCCCGCCGCATCATGGTCGAAAGCGACCCCGGGCGCAAAGACGCGATCGAAGAAACCTTTGAGGATCGCCGGAAAATTGAACCACCATTGGGGAAAGACGAGCACGAGTCCGTCCGCAGCCCGCAGCCGATCGATCCAGCGCGATACCCCGGAGGCGTCGTAACCTTTATCGAAATAGCTGCCCCGCTCGGCCACGGTCAGCTGCGGATCGAAGCCTTCGCGATAGAGGTCGAGCAGGTCGACCGTATGCCCTTTGGCCTCGAGCGTCTCCCTGGCCACGCGCGCGACACTCGCAGCGAAGCTCTCTTCTAGCGGATGGGCGAGCACCATCAGGATATGCATCAGAAGAGGCTGCCCTGCTTCGTCGGCTCGCCGGAGCGCGCAGGCCGCTTCTTCGGCGGCTGCGGCGGAGTGCCGTCCTCGCCGGCGACCGCCGCCACGCGGCCGTCGGCGAATTCCAGCGAAAGCGCCATGCCGGGATGCACGGCAGCCGCCTGTTTCACCGGCTCGCCCGCGGCATCGCGCACCAGCGCGAAGCCCCGCTGCAGAACGCTGTGATAGGAGAGCGACTGCAGCACGCGATCCTGCGCCGAAAGCGCGCTTTTCATCCTGCGCAGATCGGCGGCGATCGCCGCATCCCCACGCCTGCTCAGGCTGGAGACGCGATCCGATGCGCGATGAACCTGGCCGATCAGCCGTGACGGCAGAACGCGGAGCGAGGCATCGGCGGACGAAATGCGCTGAGCGCCACGTTGAAGCTTGCGCTCGACGATGCGCTCGGCCCGGTTTACGGCATCTAAGACGCGCTGGCGCCGATCGACGATCCTTGCGGTCAGGAGCTCCGGCCGGAGATGGGCCGCATTGCGCTCGAAGCTTCGCCGCTTATTGGCCGTGTTCATCTGGAGGCCACGGCCGAGTCCGGCGGCCGCCTCGTCGAAGCGACGCCGCGGCAGGGCGAGCAATTGGTCGAGCGAGGGCAGCGCCCGTGCAAGCGAACGCAGCGTCTGGCGGCGATTGTCCATCTGCCGCGCCGCGGCGCCCTTGAGCCGGGCTGCGAGACCGGCGAGCTGGGCCTCGAGATCGGCCTTCACCGGTACCGCGATCTCGGCCGCACCGGTCGGCGTCGGCGCCCGCTGGTCGGCCGCATGATCGATCAGGGTCCAGTCCGTCTCGTGACCGACGGCCGAGATCAGAGGGATGGCGGAAGCCGCCGCGGCCCGCACCATGGCCTCGTCGTTGAAGCACCAGAGATCCTCGAGGCTGCCGCCGCCGCGCGCGACGATCAGCACGTCGGGCCGAGGAATGGCGCCGCCCGGCTGCAGCGCGTTGAAACCCTCGATCGCGGCCACGATCTCCTCGCAGGCGCCGTCGCCCTGCACGCGCACCGGCCAGACGATGACATGGACTGGGAAACGGTCGGCAATGCGGTGCAGGATGTCGCGGATCACAGCCCCGGTCGGCGAGGTCACGACGCCGATGACCCTCGGCATGAAGGGCAGCGGCCGCTTGCGGCCCGCATCGAAAAGCCCTTCCGCGGCAAGCTTACGCTTGCGTTCCTCGATCAGCGCCATCAGCGCACCTGCACCCGCGGGCTCCAGCGAGTCGATGACGATCTGGTACTTGGACGAGCCGGGGAAAGTCGTGACCCGGCCGGTCGCGATCACCTCCATCCCCTCCTCCGGCCGGAACTTCAGCCGCGCGAAGGTGCCCTTCCAGACGACCGCGTCGATGCGGGCGCGATCGTCCTTCAAGGCAAAATACGCGTGGCCCGACGAATGCGGACCGCGATAGCCGGAAATCTCGCCCCGCACCCGGACATGCTCGAAGGTCTGCTCGATCGTGCGCTTGATCGAGCCGGACAGTTCCGACACCGAATATTCGGCGACGTTGGAGGGAGATTCGGAATCAAAGAACGAAGTCATACGTCACTTGTAGCCGACAGAGCGGCGAAGATCAGCAGCAAGGCGCGTTTTTCTACATCGTTTCCCGTCCCGTGTGGAATGGTGAAACGATCCGGAGCAATTCTGGAAGAGTGTGCGCCTCTCCCGATATTGCTCTATTGGACGTCGCGCCCGCCCTGCCCGAAGAAGCGCCGGGTCGCGTCGTCGGCCGGAAAGAAGGATTCGATCAGAACGCCCTCGACGAGCGCGTCCTGAGTCGAGCCGAAGGTCGAAAGCGTCGTGATGAAGCTAAGCGACGCTTCGCCGACGCGCAGTTCGATGGGCAGCACCGGCAAGCGGTCCGTCGCCGGGAAGTTCTCGATCGCCATTGCCACCGCCGGGTCGGCAACCAGCCTGTCCAGCCTTCGCTGCAATGGGCTGCGCGGCCCCTGCAGCCACGCCTCCATGCGAACCCGCTGAACGAGATCGGCTGCGGCGGCTTCCCAATTGACCACGAGACCGCGGACCTTCTCCGCACCGAGAAAGCCGTCGAGGAAGTTCTCCCCCGGCTTGAACGGAACGCCCGTGGCACCGACAAGCGCGTCGAAAGCCGGGTTGGTCAGCAGCACCGTATACTGATGGTCGACAACGAGGCCTGGATAGGGATCGTGCCGGTCGAGCATCAGCCGGATGGCATGCGCGACAGCCGGAGGCATTGCATCGAGACCCGTCGCAGGCCGCGCCGCAACGCGCGGCCGGTAGCCCGCCGCGGTGAAGAGCGTGCCCTGTTCACGCGCGGGGACGTCGAGAACCGAGGCGAGCCGCAGGATCATTCCCTCGGACGGCTTGGAGCGGCCCGTCTCCAGAAACGAGAGATGGCGCGCGGAAATGCCCGCCGCCATTGCGAGGTCGAGTTGGCTCATGCGGCGATGTCCTCGCCATTCCTTCAGGCGGCTGCCGAATTCCATCTTTATCTTCCCTGTTGCGGGGGCAGCGTCGCCCGAACGCGGCACAAAATACATTACCTCGGAGGTAATTGGTTTAATGACCGCTCTGGTCCAGCATCTGCCCATCGACAACCGATGGAGACAGATATGTTCGACCTTTCCACCCGCTCTCTTCTCAACAAGACATTTCTCGCCGACGGCATCTTTTCGCTGATCGCCGGCTCGGCTCTCCTCGCGGCAGCGCCACCGATTGCGGCGGTCGTCAGTCCCGCCCTGTCGCCTGCGGTGATCATGGCGCTTGGCGCTGGGCTCCTCGTCTGGGGCGCCTTCCACCTTGCCGCGGCCAGAAAAGAAGGGCCGAGCGCCCTCGCAACGCGGATCAGCATCGCCGGCGACATACTCTGGCAGGTCGGAAGCCTGGCCATTCTTGCGTCTGCCTATTCGGCGTTGACGATCGCAGGACTGGCGCTGATCGTCGTGGCCATGGTGGGCGTCGCCGACTTTCTCTTCTTCAAGATGCGGGGCGCGTCTCAGGCGCGGCTGATCCAGGCGGCATGAAAGGATAGGCCCGGCGCAAAAGGCGCCGGGCCGATCCTTTAGCTTCAGACGGGCTCCCAGCCGTCTTTTTCGCTGGCGCGGTAGATCGCGTCGATGAACATCTGGTTCAGGCGCGAGTTTTCCAGCGTCACCACGTCCTCCGCTTCACCTTTCGCAGCACGTGCGAAGGCCTCGGCCTCGAGCTTGTACTGACGCGCATCCTGGAAGCGGAAGAGCTGCGACTGGCCGTGGTTCTGGTTGGTCAATTCCACCTCTTCCCGGCCATAGCGATCGGCATTGAAGGGCGATTTCACCTCGATGTAGCCCTTGTCGCCGTGGAAGACCATGACCTGGCGGGCGGCGAGCTGTGTCGAGATATAGAAGCTCAGCTCGAAATCGCCGAAGTCGGCACGAACGCTCGAATAGATGTCGGTGCCGAATTCCGGATCGCGCTCGGTACTGGCCTGGACGCGCAGCGGCTCCCTGCCGGTCGAAAACCGGGTCGTGATTGCCGGATAGACGCCGATATCCGGCAGACCGCCGCCGCCGAGTGAGGGGACGTTGCGCATGTTGCCGGGATCGCGGTTGTAATAGGTGAAGGCGCCCTGGACATGCCTGAGGCGCCCGATGGCACCTTCCGCGATGAGCGAGCGCACCTTCCGCCAGACGGGGCTGTAGGTCACCATATAGGCTTCCGAGATCAGCACCCTGTTGCGCTCGCGCGCCGCGATCACGGCATCGATCTCTTCGGCCTTGAGCGCCAGCGGCTTCTCACAAAGCACATGCTTTCCGGCATCCGCCGCCTTGATCGCCCATTCGACATGTTGCGACGTCGGCAGCGGGATATAGACGGCGTCGATCGTGTCGGAGGCGAGCATTTCTTCATAGGAGCCGAAGGCATGCGGCACGGAGAAACGGTCGGCCATGGTCCTCGCCTTGGCGAGATCGCGGCTCGCGATCGCCGTGACGACGCAGTTCTCGGCGTCCTGGATGGCGGGTACGACGAGCTCGCGGCCAATCTTGGCCGTCGACAAAATTCCGAAACGCAGCATGAGGCAGACTCCTTTTCGTGCGCGGCGCGAAGGACGCGCGACATTCCCCTGGGTCACTAGCTGCGCCGAGACTATCCCCGAGGTACGTACCTAGCAAGCCGTGGCGAGGTCAGAAAAACCACGAATGCCGGTGTCATTCGATGGCGAGCTGGCCTATGTTTTTGCCGCAATCCTCCCCATCGCAGCTTGTTTTCATCCAACCACATGGAGCGAAACCATGAAAATGCGCAGACTTGGCCGTACCGGCCTCTCGATTGCCCCGCTCGTCTTCGGCGGCAACGTCTTCGGCTGGACCGCGGATGAGAAAACGTCGTTCTCGCTTCTCGATGCCTTTTTCGATGCAGGTTTTAACGCCGTCGACACCGCCGACGTCTATTCCTCCTGGGCGCCGGGCAACAGAGGCGGCGAGTCGGAAACGATCATCGGCAAATGGCTGAAGCAATCCGGACGCTCGCGCGACAGCGCCGTCATCGTCACCAAGGTCGGCTCGGAGCTCGGACCCGACCGCAAGGGCCTCTCGCGCCACTGGATCATGCAGGCAGTCGAGGAATCGCTGAAACGCCTGCAGACCGATTATATCGACCTCTATCTCTCCCACTGGCCGGACCCCGACACACCCTATGAAGAGACGCTTGCCGCCTACGATGCGCTTCTCTCCCAGGGCAAGCTGCGGGCGATCGGCGCATCGAATCTCGATGCGCAGCAGATGCGCGACGCTCTCGACGTCGCGGCGGCGAACGGCCTGCCCCGCTACGACGTGCTGCAGCCCGAATACAATCTCTACGACCGCGCTTCCTATGACGGTCCGCTGCGCAATCTCTGCATCGCCGAGGAGATCGGCGTCATCACCTATTTCAGCCTTGCGAGAGGCTTTCTTTCCGGCAAGTACCGCTCACACAAGGATCTGGAAGGCTCCGCTCGCGGCGGCGGCGTCGAAAAATATCTCGACGGACGCGGCATGCGGATTCTCGGCGTCTTGGATGAAATCGCCGAGGAGACCGGCGCGAAACAGGCGGAGATCGCGCTGGCCTGGATCATCGCCCGCGACGGCGTCACCGCACCGATCGCCAGCGCCACCAATGCCGACCAGCTGGCAAGTCTGGTGAGATCGGCGGAATTGACGTTGCCGGAAGAGGCGATAAGACGGCTGAACGAAGTGAGCGAATAGAGGGGATTTGCCCTCGTCAGGAAGACCCGCCCCCGGCCGCAAGCTTCGGAAACCCTGGGTAAAGTTGCGCATGACTGCCCTCGTGGTTGGCCATGCCGGGCCTGGTCAGCAGCCCGCGCGGCTCGGCGTAGCTGCTGATCCTGCGGCGCGGCCTCTCGTGCCACTGGATGTTGAAGGCCCAAAGCTTGGGAAAAAAGCAGAGCGAGGCGTAGGGAAGGTGGTCGTGAATCCACCAGGCCAGGCTCTGCCAGCCGCCTTCGTGACGTTCCCGGTCCCAGACCCAGGGAATGGCGATGCAGGCGGTGGCCCCCATGCAGCCCTCCGCATCGCGCATGTCCCAGATATGGTCGGCGGCCGTTGCCGCATTCGTCGAGCAGTTGAGCCTGTTGGCGTTGCCGAAGGCGTTCACGGCACGGTTTCGGTAGCCCGAGCGGATGTGCAGCCGACCGAAGGTCGCCTCGAGCGGTTCCAGAAGTTCGCCGCACAGTTTCCGTCCGGCCTCGATCGCCAGTTCCGGATCGTCGGGGATATTCGGAATCCCGTAGAACTCCGCGATCTCGGAGTGAAGGAAATCGCGCAGGAAAAAGTTCTTCGAGAGGCGTACGCGCCCGAGGTCTTCAAGCGATTTCATCGACCCAGGTTTCTTCATGCTTCCCTGCTTTCAGTTGCTGTGCTCACGCTCTGCGCTCACGCCTTCGCCACCGAAGCGCCGCCGTCGGCCAGCAGCGCCGCGCCGGTCACGAAGCTGGCACCGTCCGAGGCGAGATAAAGCGCCGCTTCGGCGATTTCCTCGGGTCGCGCAATGCGCTTCAATGCGTGCAGCCCTTCCACGAAACCGCGCGTCTCGGGCGCCGCTCCCGGGAGGTTCGCGAAATTGGCGGGCGTGTCGGTGCCGCCGGGCAGCAGCGCGTTCACGCGGATGCCGCGCGCGCCAAGCTCGACGGCCAGCGCCTGCACCAGCCCGATCAGTCCCGCCTTGCTCGCCGCATAGGGGGCGACCCCGGCAAAGCCGGCCGTGTGGCCGACGAAGCTCGAAGTGAAGGTGAGCGAACCACTGCCCCGCGCCGCGATTGCCGGAACCTGATACTTCACCGCCAGGAAGGCGCTCGTCAAATTGGTATCGAGCGTCTCGCGCCAGCCTTCGACGCTGAGCGACGAAATCTCTCCCATCGCACCGAGCGCGCCGGCATTGTTGAAGGCGGTATCGAGCCCGCCGAAGCGGCGCACCGCCAGTTCGACCAGCGCCTCATGCAGGGCTTCGTCGCGCACGTCGCCGGCAAGCGCTGCCGCCTCGCCGCCCTCTCGGGCAATCTCGTCGGTAAGCTCCGCAAGCGCATTCTCGTTGCGGGCGGTGACCACAACCTTTGCCGCCTCGCGCGCAAAGAGCAGCGCGGCGGCGCGGCCGATACCCGAGCTTGCGCCGGTGACGATCGCGATCTTACCTTCCAGTCTCGACATGATTCTTCTCCATCCGATTGCGTTGACGGCGGGACCATTGCCGATGCGCCACGCTGCAACCACCCGATTTCCGCCTGAAGTGAAACGGACACCCTTCGCGAAAGCGACGAATTTGACCCGCGTCTCATGCGCTTTTTGCAGTCGCGAGGAACAAATCTTCGCCCTTTGCTGTTGATTGCGGGTCGAAGGCAACACGAAGCAGACGAGGAAGGAAACCCGAAATGGCCAAAGAAAAAACGCTGGACGACCTGTTCCACGATACGCTCAAGGACATCTATTATGCCGAGCGGAAAATCCTGAAGGCTTTGCCGAAGATGGCGCGCGCAGCCCAGGCCCCTGAGCTGAAGGCCGCGTTCGAGAAGCACAAGGAGCAGACCGAGACCCATGTGGAGCGGCTGCAGCAGGTATTCGAAATGATCGGCAAGCGCCCGCAGGGCAAGACCTGTGAGGCGATCGAGGGCATCGTCGCCGAGGGCGAAGAGATCATGGACGAATTCAAGGGCACGGCCGCGCTCGATGCGGGCCTCATCTCCGCCGCGCAAGCGGTCGAGCATTATGAAATCTCCCGCTACGGCACCCTGAAGACCTGGGCAAAGACCATCGGTCTCAAGGATGCGGTATCGCTGCTCGACGCGACTTTGAAGGAAGAAGTCGTCACCGACGAGGACCTGACGAAACTCGCGATGGCCCAAGTGAACAAGAAGGCCGCGTAAGCCGTCACGACGGCCGGCGCTCCCCGCCGGCCGTCACCCGCTGTGGCGGAAGAAATCGATGAAGGCCCGGAGCGCCGGACGCATCAGCCGGCGGGTTGGATAATAGAGGAAGGGGCCCGCATAGGGCGCGCACCAGTCCTCGAGCACCCGGACCAATTTGCCCTCACCTACATATCCGCTGACGCGCGGCTCGAAGAGATAGGCGAGCCCCGCACCGCCGATCGCGGCCTCGATGATCGGCCGGTCCTCGCCCAGAATGAGCGGGCCGTTCACCGAAACGGTCAGTTCCTCCCCCTCTTTCTCGAACTCCCAGCGATATAGGGTGCCGTTGGAGAAGCGGCGGCGGATGCAGCGATGGCCCGCGAGATCGCGCGGGTGCCGCGGCCGCTGAAAGCGCTCGAAATAGGACGGTGCGGCGACGACCGCGCTCTTCAGCTCGGGCCCCACCTTCACCGCGACCATATCGGCCTCCAGGCTCTCGCCGAGCCGGATGCCGGCGTCATGCCCCTCCTCGACAATATCGGTGAAGCCGTCTTCATTGGCGATTTCGAGGACGATGTCCGGATAGCGGCCGAGGAAGTCGCCAAGGCGCGGCGCCAGAATGAGGTCGGCTGCAAAACGAGGGGCGGTGACGCGCAGTTTTCCGGCCGGACGATCGCGCGCCTCCGCCGCCCGCTGCAGCGCCTCGGCAATGTCGTCGAGCGCCGGCCGCAGCCGCTCCAGCAGGCGCTTTCCCTCCTCCGTGGCCGCGACGCTGCGCGTCGTGCGCGCGAGGAGACGAACGCCGAGGCTCGCCTCCAGACTGCCCACGGCGTGGCTGACGGCAGATGGCGCGATGCCGAGTTCCTTCGCCGCCCCGCGAAAGCTGCCATGGGCGGCGACGGCGGAAAGGACGGCCAGTTGGGAGAGCTGTGTGCGGTTCATTGATCGAAATAATAGAACAGCCCGTGAGAATTGACAGAGATTTTCAACCGGCCGCGCGGCACCTATCTTCGCCTTGTCGTCGGGCCCGTGCCGAAAGGCTCAGTCCAGCGATATGCTTCTCTATCTTCTTCGCGAACGCCGTATGCCACCCCGCAGGCCGCGCGTTCAGCCCGAAAGGAAATCCAAATGAAGACCCGCAAGCTCGGCAATGAACTCACCGTTTCGGCCGTCGGCCTCGGCTGCATGGGCATGAGCTTCGCCTATGGCGAAGCCGACGAGAGCCAATCGATCCGCACGCTACACCGCGCCATCGAACTCGGCGTCGACTTCTTCGATACGGCGGAAGTTTATGGGCCTTATGAGAACGAGAAGCTCCTGGGCAAGGCGCTGAAGAGCCGGCGAGACCAGGTGGTGATCGCTACCAAGTTCGGTTTCCGCATCGACCCCGACAAACCCGCCGCCGAAGCGATCAAAGGCGTCGATGGCCGGCCGGAAAATGCGAAAGCCGTCGCCGAGGCCTCCCTCAAGCGACTCGGGACGGACGTCATCGACCTCTATTACCAGCACCGCATCGATCCCGCCGTGCCGATCGAGGAAACCGTCGGCGCGATGGCGGAACTGGTGAAGGAGGGCAAGGTGCGCGCACTCGGGCTTTCCGAGGCAAGCGCCGCTACCATACGCCGTGCCCATGCCGTGCATCCGATCGCAGCGATACAAAGCGAGTATTCGCTCTGGTCGCGCGACCCGGAACAGGAGGTGCTCGATACCTGCCGCGAACTGGGCATCGGCTTCGTGCCCTATAGTCCGCTCGGGCGCGGCATGCTGACAGGCACCATCCGCAAGGTCGAAGATCTCGCTGCCGACGATTTCCGCCGGTCGCTGCCGCGCTTCCAACAGGAGAACTTCGAGGCCAACGCCGCGCTGGTCGCAACCCTCGAAAGGCTGGCCGTGGAAAGAGGCGTGACGGCCGCCCAACTCGCACTCGCCTGGGTGGTCAACCAGGGAGATGACATCGTTCCGATCCCGGGCGCGCGCAGGATCGAGCATCTGGAGCAGAACGTGGCTGCCGCCGGAATCGTCCTCACCGACAGGGAACGCGCCGAACTCGGCGAAGCGCTCTCTCCAGCGCTGGTCGCTGGAAAACGCTACACCGATGCGTCGCTGGCACTGACGAACAGGTGAAGACCCGGCGGGCAGCGTCGAAGTCCTGGAGGGCATCGCAATTCCATTGCGATGTCCTACCTATGAGAAGATGTCCGCCTTCGTGGGAACAGGAGCGGCCTGCGGGGCGGATAGCCGCATCTGTCACCGCTCCGGAAAGGAGGAAAAAACCATGTCCGAAGAGCAGGCCATCAGCGCGGTCGTCCATCTTTATGTCGACGGCATGGCCTTCGCCAACGAGGGAGCTTTGCGCAAGGCCTTCCATCCGAGCGCATCGATCGTCGGCAACTCAGGAGGAGCCGTCGAGTGGCAGACACGCGACGCCTTCATCACCTCTATCGTGAGGGAGGGCGCGGCGTCCCCGGGTACGCAGCCGCTCATGGAAGTGGAGATGGTCCACATCACCGGCGACGTCGCCAGCGTGAAGGTGATCGATGAATTCGCCGGCGCGCGCTATTCCGATTACCTGTCCTTGCTGAAGGTCGACGGGCGATGGCTGATCGTCAACAAGGTCTGGCACCGGCATGGCTAGTTGCGCGTCCCATAAGACGCGGCGGCGCTGTAGGACTTTTCGGAGGATTGCAATCTCTGCTTTTTCCTCATCCCTGCGCTCGCCACAGGGATGAGAGCAGCGCCGCGTGTGCGGCGCGGAAGCGTTCTATCAGCCCAAGGACTTGGGCTGGCTGGATTCCTGTGACGAGCACAGGAATGAGGAAACCAAACCGGCTCCCCCTCACCTATTCATCAAGCGCGCAGCACGCCCCCGGTGCTCTTTGCCACGTTGGCGACGATGCGCGAGGTCAGCGCCTCGAAATCCTCATCGGTCAGCGTGCGCTCTACCGGCTGGATCGTTACCTCGATCGCTACCGACTTCCTGCCCTCGCCGAGAGATGCGCCTTCGAAGACGTCGAAGACGTTGACGGCCGCAACCAGTTTGCGGTCGGCGCCGGACGCGGCCCTGACGATCGCAGCGGCCTCGACCGCCTTGTCTACGACGAAGGCAAAGTCGCGTTTGACTGCCTGGAAGGGCGAAAGCTCCAGTGCCGGCTTGGTGCGGGTCGTCTTCTTCTTCGGCTCCGGCATGGCATCGATATAGATCTCGAAGCCTGAAAGCGGCCCGGAGACGTCGAGGGCGTCCAAGGTCTTCGGGTGGAACTCCCCGAAAGCGCCGAGCACGATCTTCGGGCCCAGCTTGATCGTTGCCGAGCGGCCGGGGTGATACCAGGCGGGACCGCCGGCTTCGAACTGGACATTGGCCATCGGCACGCCGCAGGCCTCGAGCACGGCGATGGCATCGGCCTTCGCGTCGAAAACATCGACCGGCTTGCCGCCGCCCTTTACGGCGTTCGACCACGACCGGCCGGTGCCGTTGAGCGACGCGGTGCCGCGGCGGATGCCGCCGGCGACGCGGCGCTGCGCCTCGGGCGTGTCGCCCTCATAGATGCCGGAAACCTCGAAGATCGCGACATCGCCGTAGCCCTTGTCGGCATTGCGCTGCGCCGCGGCCAGGAGGCCCGGCAGGAGCGACGGCCGCATGTCCGACATGTCGGCGGCGATCGGATTGGCCAGCTTCAGTTCCGGCCGGCCGCCGCCGAAGAGTTTTGCATGCTCTTCCGGGATGAAGGACCAGGTGACGGCTTCGAGCATGCCGCGGCTTGCGAGCGCACGCCGCGCCTGACGCGTGCGGATCTGCAGCACCGTCAGGATCTTGCCGTTGACGGCATTGTGGCTTGCAAGCGGCGCGGCGACGATGTTGTCGACGCCATGGATGCGCATGACCTCCTCTACGAGGTCCGCCTTGCCGTCGATGTCCGGCCGCCAGGAGGGGACGGTTACCGTCAGACGTTCGCCGGAGCCCTCGACGCCGAAGCCGAGCTTCCTGAGGATGGAAACGCTCTCCTCGGAGGAGACCTCGAGGCCGGTCAGGCGCTTGACCTCCGAGACCGGGAAATCGAGGGACTTGGGCTCGTGGCCCTCATAACCGACGACGTCCATCTTGGCCGCGGTACCACCGCAGAGCTCCAGCACCAGTTCGGTCGCCCGTTCGAGGCCAGGCGCCATGTATTCCGGATCGACGCCGCGCTCGAAGCGGTAGCGCGCATCGGTGATGATGCCGAGCGTGCGGCCGGTCTTGGCGATGTTCATCGGATCCCAGAGCGCCGATTCGATCAGCACGTCGGTCGTCGCCTCGTCACAGCCGGAATGCTCGCCGCCCATGATGCCGCCGATCGACTCGACGCCTTCTTCGTCGGCGATCACCACATTGGCGGGCGACAGCGTGTATTCGCGCGTATCGAGCGCCAGCACCTTTTCGCCTTCCCTGGCACGGCGGACCGTCAGGTTGCCCTCGACCTTCGCCGCGTCGAAGACATGCAGCGGCCGGCCCTGGTCGAAGGTCAGGTAATTGGTGATATCGACCAGCGCGTTGATCGGGCGGAGGCCGATGGCAGTCAGCCGCTGGCGCATCCAGGCGGGGCTCGGGCCGTTCTTCACGCCGCGCACGAGGCGAAGCGCGAAGCTGGGGCAGAGATGCCTGTCCTCACCGAGATCGAGGCGGACCTTGACGGGCGTCTCGCCTTCCACCGCGAAGGACGGCGCCGGCCGCGCCTTCAAGGTGCCGAGACCGGATGCCGCGAGATCGCGGGCAATGCCGTGGACGCTGGTGCAATCCGGCCGGTTCGGGGTCAGGTTTATCTCGATGACCGGGTCGTCGAGGCCGGCATAGGTCGCATAGCTGGTGCCGACCGGCGCGTTCTCGGGCAGATCGATGATGCCGGTGTGGTCGTCGGAGATCTCCAGCTCCTTTTCCGAGCACATCATGCCGCGGCTTTCGACGCCACGGATGTTGCCGACGGAGAGCGTCACGCCGATGCCGGGCACATGGGTGCCGGGCGCGGCAAAGGCACCGACGAGGCCCTTGCGCGCGTTCGGCGCGCCGCAGACGACCTGCACCGGCTCGCCGGAGCCGGTGTCGACCATCAGCACTCTGAGCTTGTCGGCATTCGGGTGCTGCTCGGCGGAGATCACCCTGGCGATGACGAAGGGCTTGAACGCCGCCTTGTCGTCGACATCCTCGACTTCCAGCCCGATCATCGTCAGGCGGGCGCAGATTTCCTCGAGCGAGGCGTCGGTTTCCAGATGGTCCTTCAGCCAGGAAAGCGTGAACTTCATGATGTCACCTGTGTCCTTGATTTTCTGCGCGGGTCACGCCGAGAGGCCGCCGAAGAGCGTCGGCATGTCGAGCGGGCGGAAGCCGTAATGGGTCATCCAGCGGACATCGGCATTGAAGAAGTCGCGCAGGTCGGGCATGCCGTATTTCAGCATGGCGATGCGATCGAGCCCCATGCCCCAGGCGAAGCCTTGATATTCGTCCGGATCGAGGCCGCCGGCCCTGAGCACGTTCGGATGCACCATGCCGCAGCCGAGAATCTCCATCCAGTCCTTGCCCTCGCCGAACTTGACGATCGGGCCGGAGCGGTCGCACTGGATGTCGACCTCGAAGGAGGGTTCCGTGAACGGGAAGAAGGACGGGCGGAAACGCATCGTCACCTGATCGACCTCGAAGAAGGCCTTGCAGAATTCCTCGAGCACCCAACGCATATTGGCGACATTCGCCGTCCTGTCGATGACGAGACCTTCCACCTGATGAAACATCGGCGAGTGGGTCGCGTCGGAATCCTGGCGGTAGGTCTTGCCCGGAATGATGATGCGAATCGGCGGCTGCCCGGCCTCCATCGTGCGTATCTGCACCGGCGAGGTGTGCGTGCGCAGCACCTTGCGCTCACCCTTCTCGTCGGGCGCGAAGAAGAAGGTGTCGTGCATCTCGCGGGCCGGATGACCTTCGGGGAAGTTCAGGGCCGTGAAGTTGTAGTAGTCGGTCTCGATATCCGGCCCCTCGGCAATCGAGAAACCCATGTCGCCGAAGATCGCGGTGATCTCGTCGACGATCTGGCTGATCGGATGGATGCGGCCGCGCTCGGCCGGCGAGGACCGGACGGGCAGGCTGATGTCCACCGTCTCGCGCGCCAGCCGTTCGGCGATCGCCGCGTCCTTGAGCGCCGTCTTGCGGGCGGAGATCGCCTCCGTCACCGTGTTCTTCAGCGCATTGATGCGCGCGCCGCGGGTCTGGCGCTCCTCCGGGCTCATCGAACCGAGCGTCTTCAGCAGTTCCGAGATCGATCCCTTCTTGCCGAGCGCGCCGACGCGCACCGCCTCGATCGCCCCCTCGTCGGCGGCGGCGGCGATTTCCGCCAGCAAGGTCCGTTCCAATGTTTCCAGTTCGCTCATTCTGTCCTGCCTCGATGCGGTTCGTGTATCGGTTCGACACTTCGGCGGTAGGATCGCGCCGCGAGCCGAACAAGAAAAACCCGCGCCAGCCCTGCCAGCGCGGGTTTCCCAACAATTTCAGAAACGGTCTTGGGAAAACGCTGGCTTAACGGACAGCGCTTTCAAACTCGTTTGCCGTGCCGGCTTCCTTGAGATAGGCGAGCGCCTTCTTGGAAGCTTCGACCAGGGCGCCGAATGCTGCCGGCTCATGGATTGCCATGTCGGACAGGACCTTGCGATCGACTTCGATACCGGCCTTGTTC
Source organism: Sinorhizobium sp. P24N7 (assembly GCF_042436655.1). Lineage (NCBI taxonomy): Bacteria > Pseudomonadati > Pseudomonadota > Alphaproteobacteria > Hyphomicrobiales > Rhizobiaceae > Sinorhizobium > Sinorhizobium sp. P24N7. The sequence continues at coordinate 382,037 of NZ_JBHMIW010000001.1, forward strand.
AGACCGTCGATGAAGCGGCCGTAGGTAAGGCCGAATTCGCGGACGGCAGCGTTGATGCGCTGGATCCAGAGCGCGCGGAAATTGCGCTTGTTGACCTTGCGGTCGCGGTAAGCAAACTGCTTGGAACGATCCACCGCTGCCTTGGCGGCGCGGATGGTGTTCTTGCGGCGGCCGTAGAAGCCCTTGGCGGCCTTGAGCGTCTTCTTGTGCTTGGCGTGGGAGGTTACGCCGCGTTTTACACGTGCCATGTCATGATCTCCTTAAAATCCAAATCGCCAGACGTCTTAAAGACCGTTAGGCAGGTAGTTCTTGACGACCTTCTTGCCATCGGGCTCAGCGAGAACCATGGTTCCGCGCGCGTCGCGAATGAACTTGTTGGACCGCTTGATCATGCCGTGGCGCTTGCCAGCAGCAGCAGCTCGAACTTTGCCGGTTGCGGTGATTTTGAACCGCTTTTTGGCAGACGATTTCGTCTTCATCTTGGGCATTTTGCTACTCCATTGTTCTTGATATGCGAAACAGGCAGACGAAGCCCATTTCCAGCGTTAAGAACGGCCACGGCATGCCCTGCCGGACCGTTCGGACGGGGGCTTATAACCGCACATCCCGGAAAAGGCAAGCGGTCCGGAGGTCGCTCGCGTAAGCTTTCCCAAAAAGGAAAGCCGCCCCACGAACTTCCCGGGGCGGCTTCACCAAGCGTGTCTGGTCTGTCAGGCTCCGCCGATCACTTCGGCGCAAGAACCATCATCATCTGGCGGCCTTCGAGCTTGGGTTCGGCTTCCACCTTGGCGATTTCCTGGGTGTCGTCCTTGACCTGCATCAGAAGTTTCATGCCGAGTTCCTGGTGGGCCATTTCGCGGCCGCGGAACTTCAGCGTCACCTTGACCTTGTCGCCTTCCTCGAAGAAGCGGTTCATGGCCTTCATCTTCACCTCATAATCATGGGTGTCGATGTTGGGGCGCATCTTGATTTCCTTGATCTCGACGATCTTCTGCTTCTTGCGCGCCTCGGCGGCTTTCTTCTGGTTCGCGTATTTCAGCTTGCCGAGGTCGAGGATCTTGCACACCGGCGGATCGGAGTTCGGTGCGATCTCTACGAGGTCGAGACCGGCCTCGTCCGCCATGCGGAGCGCCTGGTCGATCGGAATGCTGCCCAAGTTCTGGCCTTCGGCATCGATAAGCTGAACCCGGGGGACCCGGATTTCCTTGTTTGCGCGCGGTCCTTCCTTGACTGGAGCGTCCGCTTTGAAGGGTCTGCGAATGGTCGTACTCTCCTCGAGCTATTGATAGTAAATATTCGGTCAAACGGTCAGCGCGATCTCAAACAGAAGCGCTTGAAACAGTCACTGACGGCAATGTGTGAATTGCGGCTCCAGAGTCAATAGCATGGCCCGCAATGAAAATCATCCTCTGTCGATGCCCGAAAGAATCTGTTTTAGAAGGAAATCCGTCATTATCAGGCCTTCAGGGAGTTACTCGATGTCGACCACGCCGGCTGAAACCGAGATCACGCGGATCGAAGTGGGAACGGGAGATGCGGCCAGAAGCATCGCCATGCGTATCTTCCGCGCCGGAAATCCGTCGGATGTCCAATTGAAAGACCGGCAGCATCCAGGCCATCCGGCGCTCGTCTGGCTCGGCGGCTACCGATCCGACATGACCGGAACGAAGGCGGTGGAGGTCGAGCGGCACGCGCGCGAGGCCGGCACCGACTGCATTCGCTTCGACTATTCGGGCCACGGCGCGTCGGACGGCGACTACAGGGACGGCACGATCTCGCGCTGGGTCGAGGAGAGTCTTGCCGTGATCGATCACGCCGCGACGGCGCGCATGATCCTGATCGGTTCCTCCATGGGTGCCTGGGTCGCGCTGCGCCTTGCCGAGAAGCTCAAAAGCCGCGCCCGCCTCGGGGAGGGTGGGGTCGGCCGCCTCTGCGGACTCGTGCTGATCGCCCCGGCCCCCGACTTCACCGCCGAGCTCATCGAGCCCAATCTTACCGATGCCGAAAGGACCTCGCTCGCCGAACGGGGTTATTTCGAAGAGCCATCGGAATACAGCCCCGAACCCAATGTTTTCACCCGCGCGCTGATCGAGGATGGCCGCAACAACCTCGTCATGAAAGGGCCGATCGAAACCGGCTGCCCGGTGCACATTCTCCAGGGCATGCGCGATCCGGACGTCCCCTACACGCATGCCCTCAAACTGATGGAGCACATGCCGGCTGACGACGTCGTCATGACCCTGATCCGCGATGGCGACCACCGGTTGTCCCGCGAGGAGGACATTGCCAAATTGAAACAGGCGATCGACGCCATGCTGACCAAGGCCTGAGCGCACGACTAGTCCATCCGGCCTAATCAAAATTCCCTGAAATTGCTTCGCAACGCACAGCCAAACCCCTGCGCTGGCGGGCTTCTGCGTCCGTCTGCCGCGAGCCTTAACCATAAAACGGACTAGTCCGAATCAGGCGATTGACTCCGACAAGCGGAGTATATTAACTCTTTATTAACGATTAGAGCAGCGCAGGGGAAATTCCTAATAAAGCTGTCGACAACTTTTGATTGCGCGGATCGATCCGGAAGGTACGGATGCGGGCGCGTTGCAGGGGATCTGTATGCAGTCTTGGACCGGGGTTAAGGCAAGTTTCGCGGCGCTGTGTGCGCTTTTCATCTCCACGAACACGGCAATTCCCGCACAGGCGGGAGCTACTCCCTGGATGCAGACCGGCGCGGTGACCTCGCAGCCGATCGGGCATTACGAGTTCTGTCAGAAGCACAGGGGCGAGTGCAGCGTCCGTTCGAAGGCGACGGTGCCGCCGCGTGTCACCGCCGGCGGCTGGGCTGCCATTCGCCAGGTCAACGCTTCCGTCAACCGGCAGATCGCGCCGGTAACAGACATCGAGCTTACCGGCCGGGACGAGGTGTGGTCCTATCCGGGGAGACAGGGCGATTGCGAGGACTTCGCGCTCGAAAAGCGCAGACGCCTCATGCAGAAGGGCTTCTCCGCCGGCAACCTGCTGATGACGGTGGTGCGCAAGCCGGATGGCGAAGGCCATGCGGTGCTGACGGTACGCACAGCGCAGGGCGACTTCGTTCTCGACAATCTCGACGATGGGGTGAAGCTGTGGACGCACACGCCCTACCGCTTCCTCAAGCGGCAGGCGACGACCCACAGCGGCCGTTGGGTCACCATCGACAATGGCGGGGAAGTGCTCGTCGGTTCCGTCGGAAACTGATCCCGTCGAACGGTTCCTTTCAAAAAGGCCGCATCCTGCGGCCTTTTTTACGCGTGTCGGTGAAATCCTCAGATACCCAAAGCGGGCGTCGTGGTAACGCGTGCCGTCCCCGAAACTCCTCCTTCCTGTGCTCGTCACAGGAATCCAGCCAGACCAGGTCCTTGGGCTGAAAGAGCTCATCACCGCGCCGCAGACGCGGTGCCGCTGCTCGCTGTAACGAGCACGACTCCAGAGCACTTCCAGGAAAAGTGTCTAACGGGTTTCCGTCCGGAAGTGCGTTGGTTCAAATGGGTAGAGCGCTTCAGTGTTTCTACGAAACATTGAAATGCTCTAAGCATTCCCGATGACGATGCCGGCGGCAAGAACCAGGCCGCCACCGAGCACCACCTGGAAGGCGGCCCTCAGGAAGGGCGTTTCCATATAGCGATTCTGGATGAAGGCGATTGCCCATAGTTCGAAGAAGACGATTGCCGCTGCCGTCATTGTCGCGGTCCAGAAATGCGGAATGAGATAGGGCAGAGCGTGGCCGAGACCGCCGAGTGCCGTCATGATGCCCGAGGCAAGCCCGCGCTTGACCGGCGAGCCGCGGCCGGAAAGCTTGCCGTCATCATGCGCCGCCTCGGTGAAACCCATCGATATGCCTGCGCCGACGGAGGCCGACAGACCGACGAGAAAGGTCTGCCATGTATCCTGCGTGGCGAAGGCTGCGGCGAAGATCGGCGCGAGCGTCGAAACGGAGCCATCCATCAGTCCCGCGAGGCCCGGCTGCACATAGGTGAGTATGAACTGGCGGCGTGAGGTCTCATCTTCCTCGTCGCGCACGTCCACGGGCGTATGCTCCTCACCGAGCCGGCGGGCGAGCGATTCATGCGACTTCTCGGCAATCGCCAGATCGCCCAAGAGCTTGCGCGTCGCCGCGTCCTGCGTGCGCGCCGCAGCCTCGACGTAAAACCGGTGCGCCGCCTCCTCCATCGCCTCGGCTTCGGCGCGCGCCTTTTCGATCGGCATCTCGGCGATCAGCCAATCGGGCTTGCGCTCCGGAAAATCGCGCACGTGTTCGCGCCGAACGAGCGGGATGCGGTTGCCGAAACGGGCGACGTGCAGGTCGATCAAGGCCTGGCGGTGGTGGCTCTCCTCCTCCGCCATTTCCTCGAAGACCCTTGCGGAATGGGGATATTTTTGGCGCAGAGCGTCGGCATAGGCGAGATAGATGCGTCCATCGTCCTCTTCCGAGGATATGGCGAGGGCAAGGATTTCCTGTTCGCTCAAGGACAGGAACGGACGTTTGTAACGGGAGAAAAGCCGGGAGAGCATCGCAAGACCTTCTTTAGAATAATTCTAAATAAGCGCCGATGCGTGAGGCGTCAAGGCGGTGGATCGGCGGCAACGCGTCCATCTTCGCGGCGCGCACTCGCCCCCTCCCCTTGTGGGGAGGGATTGGAAGGGGCAACCCTGAGGTTGAGTCAAACCGCCAGATCGAGCGCCTTTTCCTTCTCGATATAGGTGCGCTGCAGATCGGTGATGTAATCACGAACGATCGGCGCCGCGTCGCGTGATCGCGACAGCTGCATATGGAAGACGAGCTGGCTGCCGGTGCGGAACATCATTTCCGCGCTGATCAGGTAGAACTCCCACATGCGGGCGAAGCGCTCGTCGTACATCGCCACCACCTTGTCGCGATTCTCGTCGAAACGCGCGCCCCAATGGGCGAGCGTCGTAGCATAATGCACGCGCAGGAATTCGAGATCGGTCACCCAAAGGCTGTTGCGTTCGACCACCTCGAAGACCTCCGACAATGCCGGGGAATAGGCGCCGGGGAAGATGTATTTGCGGAGCCAGGCGCTCGCCATGCCGGGCGGGCTCATATGGCCGATCGAATGGAGCACGGCCAGCCCGTCATCCGGCATCAACGCATTCAGTTTCTTGAAGAACTCGTCATAGTGATGGACGCCGACATGCTCGAACATGCCGACCGAAACGATCCGGTCGAACGGCCCCTCGACGTCGCGGTAGTCCTTGAGTTCGAAGCGCACGCGGTCCGCCATTCCGGCCGCACGTGCCCGCTCGGAGGCGAGCGCCTGCTGTTCCTTGGAAAGGGTCACACCCAGCACCTCGACGTCTTCGAGCGAGGCGAGATAGAGGGCGAGATCTCCCCAGCCGCAGCCGATGTCGAGTACCCTCATGCCCGGCTTCAGACAGAGCTTTGCCGCAAGCAGCCTCAGCTTATTTCGTTGCGCAGCCTCCAAAGTCTCGTGCGGCTCGCGGAAATAGGCGCAGGAATAGAGCATGTTTTCGTCGAGGAAGAGCTTGTAGAAATCATTGCCGAGATCGTAATGATGCGCGACGTTCTGCTGCGCCTTGCCCTTGGGGTTGGCCTGCTGGCGCTTGCGAAAGCGCATCTTCACCGCCCGTAGCAGCTTCTGAATAGGATAGGAGCCGAGTGACAGGCGGTTGATCGAAAAGAGCGTCAGGAAATCCCGCAGCGTCGAGCCTTCCTCGAACCGCATGGTCCCGTTCATATAGGCTTCGCCGGCGGCGAGCTCGGCATTGAAGACGAGGCTGCGATAGAGCCGCTTGTCGGTGAGCCGCATCGTCACGCTCGGCCCGGGCTCGCCGGCAAAGACGTGCCGCTTGCCGTCGGCATCGATTACCGTGAGCGCCCCCTTGCGAATGAACGACTTCATCATATGCGATAATGGAAACATGCAGTGCCGCGCCTCTCATCCCGATCCGGAGGGCGGCATCCTAAGCACTTCCAGAAAAAATGTGTAACGGTTTTCCGTGCGGAAGCGCTCGGTTTCACAGGCTTCGAGCGTTTCGCCGCTTCAAGCGAACGGTGAAACGAGAACGGGGACGGCAGTCATCGACTACCGTCCCCGTTTCGATCTCCGTCAGGACAGATCAGTCCTTGGCGCGCTCGACATAGGACCCGTCTTCCGTCGCAATGACGACGCGGGTGCCGGCCTGGATGTGCGGCGGCACCAGGGTACGAACCCCGTTCGAAAGCACGGCGGGCTTGTAGGAGGAGGAGGCCGTCTGGCCCTTGACGACCGGCTCCGTCTCGGTGATTTCGAGAGTGACGTGGCGCGGCAGGTCGATGGCGATGGCAATGCCTTCGTGGATCGACAGCATCACGGCCATGCCTTCCTGAAGATAGGCCTTCAAGTCGCCGATGTCTTCGGAGCTCATGACGAGCTGGTCGTAGCTTTCCGGGTTCATGAAGTGGAAGCCTTCGCCATCTTCATAAAGGAAGGTGTGCTCGCGGTCTTCGACGAAGGCGCGCTCGACCTGCTCGGTCGTGCGGTAGCGCTCGGAGACCTTCACGCCGTCGGAGATGCGGCGCATGTCGACCTGCGTGACCGGCGTGCCCTTGCCCGGATGGAAGTTCTGCGCGGTGAGCACGACATAAAGCTTGCCGTCGACGTCGAGAACGTTGCCCTTGCGGACCGAAGAAGCGATGACCTTGACCATTAGTCTTCCTTGTAACAGAGGTATCAGCGACACGAGCGGGCCGGAGATCGGCCCGGAAGGGACGCGAAAATTCAGTTTTCGCGCCGCCACTATCCTAATTTCGCGCAAATAGCCAGCCTGAGCGGGCATTCGCGCGGAAGAAAGCCTGGACCGAACCGACCATGCCGCATGCTTCTCCCTGGTGGACACCCGATGTCCATGCCGACCGGCGCCCCTTCCTGATCGGGCGCAATCGCATCCAGTCGGCGCTCCGCCGGTTCTTCGACGAACGCAGCTTCGTCGAGGTCGACACGGCAGCGCTGCAGGTGTCGCCGGGCAACGAGGCGCATCTGCATGCCTTTGCGACCGAGGCGCTTGGGCTCGACGGCTCCGTCCAGCCGCTCTATCTCCACACCTCTCCGGAATTCGCCTGCAAGAAGCTCATTGCCGCCGGCGAACGGCGCATCGCCTGTTTCGCCCATGTCTACCGCAACCGCGAGCGCGGCCCGCTGCATCATCCGGAATTCACCATGCTCGAATGGTACCGCGCCGAGGAGAGCTACGAGACGCTGATGAATGACTGCGCCGGAATTCTCGCGCTCGCCGCCGAGACAGTCGCCGCGCGGTCCCTCGTCTATCAGGGAAGAGCGTGCGATCCTTTCGCCGAGCCGGAGCGGCTCTCGGTCGCCGAGGCCTTCGCGCGCTTCGCGGGGATCGACCTTCTCGCCTCGATCCGGGAAGACGGCTCCACCGACCGCGACAGCCTCGCGGCGGCCATGCGGGAGGTGGGCCTGCGTGTCGCCGGAGACGATAGCTGGGCCGATCTCTTCAGCCGCGTGCTCGTCGAAAGGGTCGAGCCCAATCTCGGCTTCGGGCGCGCCACGATCCTCGACGAATATCCGGTCGCCGAGGCCGCACTTGCCCGGCCTGCAGCCGGCGACCCTCGCGTGGCAGAGCGTTTCGAGCTCTATGCCTGCGGCGTCGAACTCGCAAATGCCTTCGGCGAATTGACCGATGCCGCCGAGCAGCGCCGCCGGTTCGAGCTGGAAATGGCTGAAAAGGCGCGGGTCTACGGCGAGACCTACCCGATCGACGAGGATTTCCTCGCGGCGCTCGCCGGCATGCCCGAGGCGAGCGGCATCGCGCTCGGCTTCGACCGTCTGGTCATGCTGGCAACGGGCGCATCCCGCATCGATCAGGTTCTTTGGGCCCCCGTCGCGGAGGCCAGGCCATGACCGCGGAACGCGCCATCAGAACAGCGCGTGAGCTCGCCGACGCCGGTCTCGTTGGGCCAGAGCAGGAAGAGGCGATTTCCCGTGTCGCGTCCCGCTACGCCGTAGCCATAAGCCCGGCAATCGCGCGCCTTGTGAACCGGGACGATCCGAACGACCCGATTGCGCGGCAGTTCGTGCCCGACATGGCCGAACTCACGCTCATGCCGGAAGAGCGTGCCGATCCGATCGGCGACGGCACGCACAGCCCGGTTGCCGGCATCGTCCACCGTTATCCGGACCGGGTGCTCCTGAAGGCGGTTCATGTCTGCCCGGTCTACTGCCGCTTCTGCTTCCGCCGCGAGATGGTCGGCCCCGAGGGTCTCGGCACGCTCACGCCCGCGGAACTCGATGCGGCGCTCGCCTATATCGCCGGGCGCCCGGAAATCTGGGAGGTGATCCTGACCGGCGGCGATCCGCTGGTGCTCTCGCCCCGGCGGCTTGGCGAAATCATGGTGCGGCTCGCAGAAATCGAGCACGTCAAGGTCGTGCGCTTCCACACGCGCGTGCCGGTGGTCGAGCCCGAACGGGTGGATGCGGGGCTGATCGCCGCTTTGAGGAGCAGCGGCAAGGCGACCTATGTGGCGCTTCATGCCAACCATCCGCGGGAACTCACCGCCGAGGCGCGCGCCGCCGCCGCGCGGCTGATCGATGCGGGCATCGTCATGGTGAGCCAGTCGGTGCTGCTGAAGGGCGTCAACGACGACCCGGACGTGCTCGCCGCGCTGATGCGCGCCTTTGTCGAGACGCGGATCAAGCCCTATTACCTGCACCATCCGGATCTTGCGCCCGGCACCAGCCATTTCCGGCTGTCCATCGAGGAGGGCCAGGCGCTCGTCGCCTCGCTGCGTGGACGCGTCTCGGGCCTTTGCCAACCCGCCTACATCCTCGACATTCCCGGCGGCCACGGCAAGGCCATCGTCAGCGCGAGCGCGATCGAGGCGGAAGGCGGTGGCTGCTACACGGTCACCGACTTCCGCGGGAACAGGCACGACTATCCGCCGAAGGGGTGAGGCCGTATCGGAACGTGAAAAGGCCGCCCGGACGATCCGCGCGGCCCTTCGCCATAACGTTGAAGCCGTTCAGCCCTGTTTGATCGGCGCGATCGAGATTTCGACGCGGCGGTTCTGGGCGCGGCCGACTTCGGTGGCGTTCGACGCAATCGGCCGCTCCAGGCCGTAGCCCACTGCCGACATGCGGCGCTGGTCGACGCCGCGGCTGGCGAGATAGTTGGCGACCGAGGCCGCGCGCCGCTCCGAAAGTCCCTGGTTATAGGAGGCGCTGCCGGTGGAGTCGGTGTGACCGTCGACGTCGATCAGTGTCTTGTTGAACTTGCGCAGCACGATCGCAACCGAGTCGAGGGTCGGGTAGAAGGCCGGAATCACCTGGTCGCGGTCGGTCGCGAAGGTGATGTTCGACGGCATGTTCAGGATGATGCGGTCGCCGGCGCGGGTGACCGAAACGCCGGTGCCCTGCAGCTGCGCCCGCAGTTCCGATTCCTGCTGATCCATGTAGTTTCCGACCAGGCCGCCGCCGAGAGCGCCGATGCCTGCGCCGACAAGAGCGGCATCACGCCGGCCCGCTGCGCTGCCGCCCACCAGAAGACCGGTCGCAGCGCCGAGACCCGCGCCGATCAAAGCGCCTCCGGCCGTGTTCGACATCTTCTGTTCTCCCGTATAGGGATCGGTGGTGGTGCATCCGGAAAGATAGACGGCCACGACAGCCAGGATGGCGCATTTCTTGATCATCGAATCAATTGTCCCCATTGGTGCTCAGGATCGGTTCATACTATCGATTGCGGCAGGAAGATGAAGGGGCCTTCTACTTTCCCCGATCGGGAGTATTGCGGTGCACCATTTCTGCCGGACCTCGCCATATTGCTGACCAGAGGGCCCGCTAACCGAAGGTTCACGCGCTTGGCGCTATGGTCTGCCGGGCCCGGTTCGGCGTAAAGAATGCGAGTCGTGGACGCCGCATGGAGCGCCCGCAAATCGTGAAGGGAAAAAATCATGGCGGTCGAGTTCGGCGATTCGCAACGCAGCCTCAGCGACACGCTCACCGGCATGATCGCGTCGATCAGAGGCAATACGATCACGCTGCGCGAGCTGATGATCGAGATCGGCGAGCAGGGCTTCCTCCTTCTTTGCGCGCTGCTGACCCTGCCGTTCCTGATCCCTGTTTCCATTCCGGGTGTCAGCACCGTCTTCGGGGCGGCCATCATTCTCATTTCGCTCGCGATCACCCTCAACCGCATGCCCTGGCTGCCGAAGCGCATCCTCGATCGGGAGATCGACACGGAAAAGCTCGTGCCGACGCTCCGCAAAGGTGCGGCACTGGTCTCGAAGCTCGACCGCTATGTGCGCCCGCGAGTCAATTTTTTGACCGAAGGCGCCCTGATGAACCGTTTCAACGGCCTGATGATCATGGCCGGTGGCGTGCTTCTCATGTTTCCGCTCGGGCTGATTCCGCTGTCGAACACGCTGCCCGGCATCGCCATCCTGCTCCTGTCGCTCGGCATCATCCAACGCGACGGGCTGATGGTGGCCGGCGGCTATTTCTTCCTGTTCGCGACCACCGTCTATTTCGCAGTTCTCGGCTATGCCGCTTTTGCCGCCGGCCAGGGGCTCTCGCACTTCTTCGTTTCGTGATTGCGACGGCAACCGGGCGGGTCCATTCGAGCCGCCCTATATGGCAAGGTGCTTGTAGAAGAACGTCGTCGCGCAATAGCGGCCGTCCGGCATCAGCGCGTAGTCGGGAACGACACCGGCGCGCGTCCAGCCGAAGCGCTCGTAGATCGCTTCGGCCGGCTCTCCGGTCGCCGTGTCGAGGACCAGGACTCTTCTGCCGCGCCTGAGGGCTTCCGCTTCGGCTGCGTCCATCAGGCAACGCGACAGGCCGAGACCGCGGGCGTCGCGGTGGACGAGCAGTTTCCTGACATCGGCGCGATGCGGCTGGTTCGGCATGGTGCCGACGCCGAGCTGCACGGTGCCCGCCATTCGGCCATCGACTTCGGCCGCGAGGAGAACCGTTTCGCCGCGCCCGACGGCGGCGGCGACGCCCTCCCAGAATTGAACGGCGGCGTGCGGCGAAAAGGGATGCATGAAGCCGACCGAAGCGCCGCCTTCGACGCAATCGGAGAGGATTTCGGCCAGAGCCGGCAGGGCGGCCAGGGTTTCTTCTGCGGTGAGCACGCGTATATCGGCGTCGGGCATGTCAGACCTTGTTGCGGCAGAGGATGACGGCGTAATGCGCCGGTTCCTCGTGGGGATTGTAAAAGATGTGGGCCTCTTCAAGCCCCATGAAGATGCAGTCGCCCGGCTCCAAGAGCTGCCGTCCGCTTTCCATCGTCAGTTCGAGGCGGCCGGAAAAAAGCCAGAGGTGCTGGGTGATGCCGCGGTCCATCGGCTGTCGCTCGAAGACGACGCGGGCGCCGGGCGGAAACTCGACCTCGACGATGTCGACCGGCGAACCGACGCCTTCGGGTGAAACGGAACGGCGCAGGTAGCCGCTTTCTGGATCGCGCCACAGCCGCTGCTCCGCGCGCCGGGCCAAGGGCGAGGCCTCGCCCCTCTCGGAAGCAAAAAGCGCCGAAAGCGTCGTGCCCAACGCGCTGCATAGCTTCGCCAGAAGCTGCGCCGTCGGGCTCGCCTCTCCGCGTTCGATGCGCGAAATCATGGCGCGGCTGACGCCGGAGCGGCCGGCCAGGTCGTCAAGCGTCAGATCCCGCGCCATGCGCAGCTCGCGCAGGCGCATGCCGATGGTCTCTTCGAGAGGGGCGAGTGCATTTTCCATTATACGAGACTGCATTTCTCATATAATGGAGTCAAGGCGATCGAACCGAGAAATAAATTCGCGCATGCCGCTTTGACGACAGCGCCGGTCAGGGTCCTGCTTTATCGTCCGAACTCTGCGCCGATTCTTAAAACACATCCAACTTCAATAATTTAGATCATCTTCATACGATCGGCAGAAGGACAGGCAGATGCATCGATCTCCTTCGTCGCTGCTGTCGATCGCGAGCATAGTCGCCTCCATGACATCGGTCGCGGTCGGCAACGGCATGATGCTCGCCTATGTGCCCTTCGTGCTGACGCGCTCGGCGGCGCCGGATTGGGTCCCGGGAGCCGCCGTGACGGCGATTGCCTTCGGCGGGCTGATCGGCTGCCTCATGGGCGGCTCGCTCATTCGCCGCGTTGGCCACGCCCGCGCCTTTTCCTGCTCGATGGCGCTGGTCATTCTCGCGGCGCTGATGATCAGCCTCGGCGTCCACCCGCTGCTTTGGGTCGTCGCACGCGGCCTCTACGGCATTGCCGCCAACATGAATTTCATCATCACGCAGAGCTGGCTCAACCATGCCAGCGAGAACCACTGGCGCGGCCGGGCGATGGCGCTCTTCTACATGGCCTACGTCATCGGGCTCGGCGCCGGCGCCTGGCTCTTCGGGCAAATCCCGGTCGAGGGCAATCTCGCCCCGATCGTCACGATCTTCTTCACCGCGGTCGCCATCCTGCCGATCGGCCTCACGCGCCTGCCCACGCCGCCCGCCCCTGCCCGGGTCAGCATCGACATTCCCATGGTCTGGCGGATTTCTCCGGTCGCCTTCATCGGCGTGCTTGCATCCGGCGGCCTCTCCATGCTGGTGCAGGGCTTTACGCCGATCTATGCCGCCGCCAATTCCGTCAGTCAGAAAGACGTAGCGACATTGATGTTCGTCATGCAGTTCGGCCTGCTCTTCATCCAGTATCCGATGGGCGCCCTTTCAGACCGCACCGACCGCCGGATCGTCCTCATCGCCACCTGTATGCTCGTCATCGCGGCGGGCATCGCTGCGCTCGCCGCCTCCTTCGACAACCTGCTCCTGCTCATGCTGGTTTTCGCGATGTTCGCGGGGGCGGTCGAGACGGTCTATTCGATCGCCAATGCGCATGCCAACGATCGCACCGATCCGGCAGATTTCGTGCCGCTCGCCAGCACCATGCTGGTCGCCTGGTCGGCAGCGGCGACCCTCGTTCCGATGCTCGTGACCTTGCTGACGCCGGCCTTCGGCCAACGGACCTTCATCTATGCGACGATGACGGTGGCGCTCCTCTACGCCCTTTTCGTGCTCGTTCGCCTCCGCTCGCGCGAACGCGTCCCGCCCGAGCACTGCGACAGCTTCGAATTCAAAAGCGCCCAGGTGCCGAATGCCGCGGCACTCGCCGAGACGGAAGCGCGAGCGGAACGGCCGGTCAGACGCCCGGATTTATAGTGAACGAAGCCTTCATTTCCCGCTTTGCGCCGCCTGATCGCGCTGCTATATGCGGCCCATGAGCACACCATCTTCCAAGACGCCCCTGTCGCATATCCGCAACTTCTCGATCGTGGCGCATATCGATCACGGCAAATCGACGCTTGCCGACCGGCTGATCCAGTCGACCGGCGGCCTCGCCGAACGAGAAATGTCCGAGCAGGTCCTGGACAGCATGGACATCGAGCGCGAACGCGGCATCACCATCAAGGCCCAGACCGTGCGCCTGCACTACAAGGCGAACGACGGCGAGACCTATGTGCTGAACCTCATCGACACGCCCGGCCACGTCGACTTCGCCTACGAGGTCTCGCGCTCGCTTTCAGCCTGCGAAGGTTCGCTGCTCGTCGTCGACGCCAGCCAAGGCGTCGAAGCCCAGACGCTCGCCAATGTCTACCAGGCGATCGACAACAATCACGAGCTCGTCACCGTTCTGAACAAGATCGACCTGCCTGCGGCCGAGCCGGAGCGGATCAAGGAGCAGATCGAGGAAGTGATCGGCATCGACGCCTCCGACGCCGTGCTGATCTCCGCCAAGACCGGTCTCGGCATTCCGGATGTGCTGGAGGCGATCGTCCATAGGCTGCCCGCCCCGAAGAGCGAGGGCGGCGACGCCGCGCCCTTGAAGGCGCTGCTCGTCGACAGCTGGTACGACGCTTATCTCGGCGTCATGGTTCTGGTGCGCGTCATCGACGGAACGCTGAAAAAGGGCATGACCATCCGCATGATGGGGACGGATGCGAAGTACCAGGTGGAGCGCGTCGGCGTGCTGACGCCGAAGATGGTTGCCATGGAGGCGCTCGGCCCCGGCGAAATCGGGTTCATCACGGCTTCTATCAAGGAAGTGGCGGACACCCGCGTCGGCGATACGATCACCGAGGACAAGCGGCCGACGGCCAAGGCGCTGCCCGGCTTCAAGCCGGCCCAGCCGGTCGTGTTCTGCGGCCTCTTCCCGGTCGACGCCGCCGACTTCGAGGACCTGCGCTCGGCCATGGGCAAGCTGCGCCTCAACGACGCCTCCTTCTCCTTCGAAATGGAATCCTCCGCAGCGCTCGGCTTCGGTTTCCGCTGCGGCTTCCTCGGCCTCCTGCATCTCGAAATCATCCAGGAGCGTCTGGAGCGCGAATTCGATCTCGATCTGATCGCGACGGCACCCTCGGTCGTCTACAAGCTGTTTATGACCGATGGCACGGAGCGCGAGCTTCACAACCCTGCCGACATGCCGGACGTGGTCAAGATCGCCGAAATCCACGAGCCGTGGATCCGCGCGACGATCCTGACGCCCGACGAATATCTCGGCGGCATCCTGAAACTCTGCCAGGACCGTCGCGGCATCCAGATCGAGCTGACCTATGTCGGCACCCGCGCGATGCTCACCTATGACCTGCCGCTGAACGAAGTCGTGTTCGATTTCTATGATCGGCTGAAGTCGATCTCCAAGGGATACGCCTCCTTCGACTACCAGATCACCGAGCACAAGGAAGGCAATCTCGTGAAGATGTCGATCCTCGTCAACGGCGAGCCGGTGGACGCGCTGTCGATGATGGTGCACCGGATGGCGGCGGAAAAGCGCGGCCGCGAAATGTGCGAAAAGCTGAAGGAACTGATCCCGAAGCACATGTTCAAGATCCCGATCCAGGCCGCCATCGGCGGCAACGTGATCGCCCGCGAAACCATCTCGGCGCTGCGCAAGGACGTGACCGCAAAGTGCTACGGCGGCGACGCCACCCGAAAGCGCAAGCTGCTGGAGAAGCAGAAGGCCGGCAAGAAGCGGATGCGCCAGTTCGGCAAGGTGGAAATCCCGCAGGAAGCCTTCATCGCCGCACTGAAGATGAGCGACGAGTGATTTCCAATCAGGTCGACGCGCATAGAATATGCGCATCGGCCTGAAGCAAGGCGAAACGCGCGTCGTCGACCTGCGGGCCGCGTGACGAAAAGCGCCGCCGCCACGGACTTTGCGTTTCAAGGCTTCCGATCTTCTTGCGCGATCCGCCATGATCGCCACGGGCGCTGCGGTGTCTCAAGTGGCGACGCGGGCTTGACTTCGTTGGCGAAGTTTCCGACCTTCAGACCATGCCAGTGCTCGCGATCCATTTCCGCTGTTCTTTCCGGGTCTGCCCCATCGCAGGAACCTGACCCCGGCCCGGATGCGTGCGCTCTCCGGGTAAGGGGGCCTGCGCATCGGCGAGCGGAGGGCCAAGCCTCCACCCCCGAGCGGCGAGCGTAAATCATCCTCGACATTTCACTTTCGGCGCAAGCAGAGCGGTGCGCCCAGGCACAGGTATCATCATGGCGGACAAGACAACCCGCAAGAAGCTCCCCTCGATCGTCATCAATGCCGAAGACCATGCACGTCTGACGGCGATCGCCTCCTCGGCGCTCGACCGTGTCCCGGAAGTCGCGGAGGCGCTGCTTTCCGAACTCGACCGCGCGCGAATCGCCGCGCCCGGCAAGCTGCCCAAAGACAGCGTACAGATGGGCTCGACCGTCGCCTTTGACGCCGACAACGGTTTTGCGAAGGAAGTGAGGCTCGTCTATCCGGGGGAGGCCGACATCGAAGCCGGCAAGATTTCCGTACTGACGCCGATCGGAGCGGCGCTTATCGGCCTTTCCGTCGGACAGTCGATCGACTGGGTCGACAGGGCCGGCAAGGTACACCGTATGACGATCCGCAGCGTGATGCCGCAGGCGGGCTGAGCGTGCCGCCGGTGCAATTGCTCGAAGCGGCCGGCTCGAGCCGGCCGCTTTCAAAGCGCTTCCAGGCAAAATGTGTCGTCGCCCGGAAGCGCTCCAATTCAAAGAGTGAGATCAGAATTGGCGGCCGAGCTTGGCATCGACGGACTGGCTGTTGGCGCCGCGAACGGCAAAGAAGAGCGTGATCGCCGCCCAGAGGATGGACTTCTCCGCCCCGCCAAGGCCCTGCCCCTGGACGATGCCGTGGAAATAGACGGTGACGAGCAGCACGATCGTCGCCGCGAAGGCAGCAGGCCGCGTCAGGAAGCCGATGGCAATGAAGATGCCGCCGAAGAACTCGGTCGCCGAAAGCAGGGGCGACCAGAAAACGCCCGGATAGAACCCAAGCCCCTCCACCATGCCGGCCGCGCCGAAGGGATTGAGGATCTTGCCGTAGCCGTGGGTGACGAGCAGCAGGCCTGCCACGACGCGCAGCAACGTCTCGGCGAAAGTATCGAGCGGCAGATAAATCTTTTCGAGCGCCGGCAGGATCGCGCGCGGTCGATTGTTGGCAGCGGTATCGGTCATGAAATCCCTTTCGTATCCATTGCAAATCAGGGGTTTCTCTTGCCTCAGGCCTTTTGGAAAACAAGGGCTCAGCGTCAAAAACATGACCGCTCAAGCTGACATTTATGTGAGACATGCGTGAAGGCATGGATTGCGGCGCTTGCGCGACGACGCTGCTCCATGTTTCCTGTGGCGCGAAAGCCAAGTGAACAGGACATGCGAGATGAGCGAAAAGCCACGCGTCACCATCCTCTATTGCACCCAGTGCAACTGGCTGCTGCGCGCCGGATGGATGGCGCAGGAATTGCTGTCGACCTTCGCCGACACGCTTGGGGAAGTGGCGCTCATCCCCGGGACCGGCGGCAATTTCGAGATTCGCGTCGATGGCGCGTTGATCTGGGAACGCAAGCGCGACGGCGGCTTTCCCGGGCCCAAGGAGCTGAAGCAACGCATTCGCGACGTGATCGAGCCCGAGCGCGATCTCGGCCACACGGACAGGAGCTAGAGCACTTCCAGGAAAAGTGTGTAACGGTTTTCCGTCCGGAAATGCGTTAGAGCAAATGGTTAGAGCATTTCAGTTTTTCCACGAAACATTGAAATGCTCTAGGCTATCGTAACCGGCGCCTGCTCCCGCACCGGTGGGCGCCGTAGAACTCAGCTATGGGCGAAAATGTCCGTTTCCTCCCAGCCGAGCAGATCGAGCTTGGCACGCGTCGGGAGAAACGAAAAGCAGGCCTCGGCGAGTTCCATCCGGCCATCGCGCAGGAGCCGCGCCGTCAGCTTGTCGCGCAACGCATGCAGGTGGAGCACGTCGGATGCGGCATATTCGAGCTGCGCCGGAGAAAGAATGTCGGCGGCCCAATCGGAAGACTGCTGCTGCTTGGAAATGTCGATGTCGAGCAGTTCCTTGAGATTGTCCTTGAGGCCGTGCCGGTCCGTATAGGTGCGGGCGAGGCGCGAGGCGATCTTGGTACAGAACACCGGCGACGCGGTGACGCCGAAGGTATGGAACAGCACGGCGATGTCGAAGCGGCCGAAATGGAAGATCTTCTGGCGCATCGGATCGGCGAGCATCGAGACGAGATTCGGCGCCTGTTTCTGGCCGGCGGCAATGCGGATCACATCGGCAGTCCCGTCGCCCGACGAGAGCTGCACGACGCAGAGGCGGTCGCGACGCGGGACCAGGCCGAGCGTTTCCGTATCGATCGCGATCGCGCCCGTATAACGGGCGGCGTCGGTCTCGGAAATGTCCCCCTCGTGGAACCTTATTGTATTCGCCATCGAAAATCCCCAGATCGTTACTTGCATGATTCCCGGAGAACGGTTCAGGAAACCTGCTGAGATACAAGTGCTGCAGCGACCCGGCCAGTCTGATCAGGCGCGCGGCGCTGTGGAGCGTAGCTGGCCTATAGCGCATGTTGGCCGGCCGCGATACCTTGTCCTTCGGCAGACGTTCCGTTTGCCGGCACCCCGAGAAAGTTCGTATATGACCTGGTTCCGTTTCGCCCTGGCGGCTCCCCTCGTCGCCCTGATGTCGACCCTCTCGCCCGGTATCGGCCTCGCCGCCGGGGCGACATTCGAGCTGGCGCAGGCCTTTCACGATCTGCCCGGCGTGCGGCCGGCGAACCCGCTGGGCGACGATAAGAACATCGTTTGCCGGCAGGTTTTCATCGACCGCTACGGCCCCTTTGAGTCGTCTCACGGCCGTCCCCGTTACGATACGGTCTACCGCTGCCGCGAGGGCAGCGGCCCGATCTTCCAGAGCGGCGAGCTGCCGCCGTCGCTCGAGCGGCAGAAGCGCGGCCTCAACTACTGAGTTCGAACCAGACAAAGGCACGCTTGCATTGCGCGCTCGGGACAGGCGAAACTGCGTCCCGGACGGCACTGACTGGAGGAAACCATGCCCGAAACCGACAGGCCGCAAAGCGACAGGCCACTTGTCATCAGCGCGCCCGCGCCGCGTTCGCTCGATCTGATCTTCACGCCCGACGCGCTCGAGCGTCTTCACAGGCGCTACCGCGTGATCGAAGCCGATCCGGAGAACATCGCCGGGCTCGGCTCCGCCGTCCTCTCCGAGGTCCGCTATATCGTCGGACAGCCGCCGCTTTCCGCAGAAACGCTCGAACGCATGCCGCAGCTGCGGGCCGTTCTCAACGTCGAAAGCAACCTCATCGACAACATGCCCTACGACGTGGTTTTCCAGCGCGGCATCCACGTGCTCACCACCGGCCAGGTCTTCGCCGAACCGGTGGCGGAGATGGGGCTCGCCATGGCGCTGAACCTCGCCCGCGGCATCGTCGATGCGGATGTCGATTTCCGCGAGGGCCGCGAACGCTGGGGCGGTGAGGGAAACAAGTCCGCCCGGCTCCTCTCGGGTTCGGAGATCGGCATCATCGGCTTCGGCGATCTCGGCAAGGCGCTTAACCGCGTCCTTTCGGGATTTCGTGCGAAGATCCGCGTCCATGATCCCTGGCTGCCGGCCTCCGTTCTTCTCGACGCCGGCGTCGAACCGGCGTCGCTCGAGACGGTCCTCGCCGAGAGCGACTTCCTGTTTGTTGTCGCAGCGGTCACCAGTGACAATGAGGGCTTCCTCGACGCCAGGGCCTTCGCGGCCATGCGTCCGGGCGCCGCCTTCATTCTCCTGAGCCGCGCCGGCGTCGTGGATTTCGATGCATTGATCGCAGCCGTGGAAAGCGGCCATATCCGCGCGGCAAGCGACGTCTTCCCGGAGGAGCCCCTGCCCCCTGGACATCCCGTCCGCCGGCTAGCCGGCTTCCTGCGCTCGGCGCACCGGGCCGGTGCGCTCGACATCGCCTTCAAGAGGATGGGCGAGATGGTGCTCGAGGATATGGAACTGATGGACCGCAGCCTGCCGCCGATGCGCTGCAAGCGGGCGGAGCGGGAGACGGTGGCCCGAATGCGCTCGAAGCCCGTCACCGTCAACTGAAGAGTGATGAGCCGCAAAACTGTCGTAGCCGACCAACGACAAAACACGCAGCAGATCGAAGTGCTGCAGCGATCTTTGCGCGTCCGACCGGACGCGCGGCGCTGTAGCGCAGGCCGTATGCGGCCGGTGGTGCTATGAAAATGCGTTGCAATGCTGCAAAGATCGGAATCCGGATTCAAGGACATCGAAAGCATGCAAGATTCCAACGCGGACAAGCCTTCCCGGACCTGGACCAGCTCTCTGCGGTCGCTGCTCGGTCTCGTGATGGTTGCTATGCTCATCGTCGTGTCCGCGACGCTGGTGGGACTTGACTATCGCCGCGCACGCAGCGCTTCGATCGCCGATGCCGAAGGCAATATGGACGCTTTCGTCGGCCGCCTGGTCGATCGGCTCGGCGCCCTTTCCGGGGACACCTCCGCGCTCGTCAGTCTCGTCGCATCGGTCGCCAATGCCTTTCTCGTGCCGCCGCCGGAGCGCATGAACGACAAGGTGGCGGTGCTGCGCGAAGGCATCGCCCGCTCGCCGCACATCGACGGCGTCTATGTCGGTTATCCGAGCGGTGCGTTCTTTCATGTGGTCGATCTGGACTCGGCCGCCTGGCGCATGGCGCTCGACGCACCGCGGGGAGCGGCCATCGCCGTGCGCTCGATGGAGAGAGACGACCGGGGCAAGCCGTTCGACCGGATCCTGTTCCTGGACGCGAGCGGCCTGCAGTTCGCCGAACGCCGCGCTGCTTCCCACGGCTTCGACCCGAGGACGCGGCCTTGGTATCGCGCAGCCGTCAACGGCAAGGCACCGGTGGCGATCGGTCCCTATGAGATGGCCACGACAGGCAATCTCGGAATGACCATATCGCAAGCGCACCGCGGCAACCCGCAGATCGTCATCGGTGCCGATGTGGTGCTCGATACGATCACGGACTTCCTCTCCCGCGAGCGGCTGACGGACGAATCCGTCTCCTTCATTCTCGATGCGGTCGGACGGCCGATCATCCATTCCGACACCGTGATGATGCGACGCATCATGGCATCGAAGGGCCGGGACCGGCCGGTGGCCACGCCGCAGGAAGATGGACTGATCGAAAGCATCCGGCGCAACCCGCCACCGGCCGGGAAGGCAACTCTCGTCGAAGTCGGAAACCGCACCTATCTCGTCACGGTGGCGCCGCTCGAATCGGCATTGCTTCTGTCCGGGCACCGGGTGGTCGTCGCGGCCCCGCTCGACGAGCTGCTGGCGGCCGCAAACGAGACCCTCGTTCAGGGACTTGCCGTCTCCGGCGCCGTGGTGGTGGTCGCCGTTCTCCTGGCCCTCGTGCTTGCGCATCTGATCACGAAGTCGCTCAACCAGCTCACCGACAGCGCCAACCGCCTGCAGGACCTGGATTTTGCCACTCCTATCGACGTTTCATCGCATGTGGCGGAAATCTCGACGCTCAACGGCGCAATGAACAGAGCTCGCGACGCGATCTTCACCTTCGCGCTCTACGTCCCGAAGGAACTGGTGCGCAAGGGCATCGAATCCGGCCATTTCGGCGGCCGCGCCGCATGGCGGCAGGAAGTGACGGCGATGTTCACCGACATCTACGACTTCACCACCATCAGCGAGGGCCGTTCGCCGGAAGAAGTGGTCGCGATGCTCTCGGAGTATTTCGATCTGTTCAGCGAGGTCGTCGCCGCCCACGACGGAACCATCATCCAGTTCCATGGAGACTCGGTCTTCGCCATGTGGAACGCGCCGGTCGCCGATACCAGGCATGCCGAGCATGCCTGTCGCTGCGCACTCGCGGTCGAGGAGAGGCTCCAGGCCTTCAATTCCGCGCAACGCGCCAAGGGATTGCCGGAGTTCCGCACGCGCTTCGGCATCCACACCGGAACGGCCGTCGTCGGCAGCGTCGGCGCCAGGGAACGGCTGCAATATACGGCGATGGGCGACACGGTGAACGTCGCCTCCCGGCTCGAGGGCATGAACAAGGATTACGGCACGAGCGTTCTTGCAAGCGGTGCGGTGGTCGCCCAATGCAAGGACATGGTGAAGTTCCGCCCGCTCGGCACCGCCAAGGCAAAGGGTCGTTCGACGGCGCTCGACATTTACGAAGTCGTGGGCGTCATCCGTACGGTTGACACTACCGAAGCCGGAACGGCCGCCTGAAGAAGGAAAGGCAGATGCCGCGGCAAACGACGGCCCCGCCGAATTCGCCTCGGAACTCTGAAAGCAAAAAAGCCCGGAAACCGGGCTTTTTTTGACTTCCGAACCGCAAAAGCGGTTACTGGAAAAAGGAATGGTGCCCAGAAGAGGACTCGAACCTCCACACCCTTTCGAGTACCAGCACCTGAAGCTGGCGCGTCTACCAATTCCGCCATCTGGGCGACGGACCGGCATGTAAAAGGCCGTGACCGAAGTGTCAACAGGCATTTTGAAGTTTTCGTCTCACATCGCGAAAAAGCGCGGTAAAGCGCGTTCGGCTCCTCGATGATAGGGTAAGAATTCCAGTGACATGGGGGCCGGAGAGGCGCATTCTAGAGCAAGGGCGAAGGAGCGGAATCCGGAACGCGCCCGCGCCGACACGTGGAGCGCACGCCCACGAATAAACATGCGGCGCCAAACGCCTACTGCATGTTTCGTCGGTCGACCCGATCGACGCCAAAACATGCAGCAACTTGAAGAGTTACAGCGATCTTTGCGCGTCTGATAAGTCGCGCCGCGCTGAAAGGAGCAGGGACAAAAACCGGAAAGCAACGGCTTTCGGAAAGTGAGGAGAAAATGACGAAATTTCGGAATTTCGTTGTGAGCTGCGCACTCGCCGCCGTCTCCGCGGTTCCCCCTGTAACGTCCGTTCAGGCCATGCCGCGCCCGGCGCTCGACATTGCGATCAAAGCGCCGGCCGGCATAGAGAATGCCACGCATCGCGGCCGTTACGGGTGGCGCGGCGGCTACTCTCGCCGCGGTTATTACGGAGGGTCCGGCTTCTATCCGGGCTGGAGCCCCTATTACCGACGGTCCGGGATCAGCTTCTATTTCGGACCCAGCTACCGCTACCGGCCGTATTACGGGAACCGCTATTACTACGGGCCGCGCTACTATGGCCCCGGCTATTACAGCTATCCCGGGCCCGGATATTACGGTTATCGCTCCTATAGGCCACGCTACTATGGCGGCGGCTATGTCCGGAGCGGCGGCAACAGCCATGTCGGCTGGTGCCTGTCGCGCTATCGGTCCTATAACCCGGCCACCAACCGGTACCTGACCTATGGCGGGGTTTATCGGGTGTGCTATTCGCCCTATCGGTAGGGGAGCGTACCCTTGGATTCATCGAGTTCCGCGCGTTCTATCCGGCGCGCGGCGCTCCCGTCGGTCAGCGCTTTCTGACGATCCCGACGCGCGCCATGACTTCCTTCGGAATGCCGTAGCGGCGCACGGCATCGCAGCTGTCGCGAAGGCCGCAGGTCTCGCGCTGGATGAGGAAGGCCCAAACCGCGTCGGCTGCCTCGTCGAGCAGTCGCTCGCGTTCGGAAGGCGGGTGCCTGTTGCCGTCATAGGCATTCAGGGCGGCCATTGCCTTTTCGACCTTCAGGCCATTGCGCCCCAGAGCGTCGGCGCGCTCGGCCATCAGTTCGTATTCGAGAACGTTCACCCCGTTACCGGTGAGATCGAAACGGCGCAGCGATTGCGGCGGGCGAAATGTCATCGGCGGCTCCATCAAGCTCATGCCAGGATGGGCCGTGAATGAGGTTCCCGCAAGGGGCCGCGCAAGACTGCGGCGTGGCACCACGTCATCGTCATGGTTAACACTCCCTAAACTCGTTTGGCCTAAGCATTTCAATGTTTCATGGAAACACTGAAATGCTCTAACCCTTTGGTCCAACGCACTTCCGGTCGGAAGACCGTTAGATACTTTTCCTGGAAGTGCTCTAGGCTTGCGGATCATGCCCGAACTGCCCGCCTTCATTGCCATCAGGACAGCCGTCGGAACTGCCGAGGAGAGGACGCAGGGCCTGCGCCGCCCGCTGCCGGCGACGGAGCGTAGCGAGGCGATCCGGAAGATCGTCGATGCGCTGACCCGCCATCTCTCCGGCAGGGAGGTCCTATCCAAGGACGCGCTGGTGAAGTTGGTCGAAGACCTGGCGCTCATCCTCAAATTTCCACCCCTGCCGCAGGAGACCGGACGCGCCTTCATTCGGCGGTTGACCGGCTTCATCGAAGCATTGCCAATGCCGGAACGCCAGCTTCTGGAGAAGCAATTGGCAGCGCGCAACCTTGCGCAGCGCGTCGCCGTCGCGGCGGCGATAACGGCCGACCGCCGGGGCGCGATGCCGCCCGATCGGACCCCGCTCCGCGGCCTGCCCCTGCCGGCACACGTCCCGCCGGCGCTTCCGGGCGCCAAGGCACCGGTCCCGGGGGACCTCGCGCTCCTGCAAGCGATGCTCAGGAAGACCTACGGCGCCGATACGGAAAGCGTCCGGATCGAGACGCCATCCGCAGGCGCGGCAATCGAAGCGGCGCACGAGGAGGCTCCGGCCGGGCCGCAACGTTCGCCGAAGACGCCCGTGAACGCTCCTGCAGCGCCGCGAGGTGCGGAAGTTGCAGCGAGAGATGCTTCGGCAAGCCCGCTTGAGAGCGAGATGGCGGAGATGGCGGAAACGCCGGCCGTCACGCCGGAAGGCTCCGATAAGCAGCTCCCGGATAGCGAAGCGGATTCTGCGCAACCATCGGCGCCACGCCCCAGTCAGGCGGCGGACCTGAACGGGAGTGCGCGCGCAGCGCTGAAAGATGCAAAACCTGCGACAGCCGAGAACAAGGTTGCAGCCGAGGACAAGGCTGCAGCCGCAGAAGCCGGCGCTGAAAAACTCCCTGGCGGGGAAGCCTCGGAGGACACCGAGGGCCCGCCGCGCTCCGCGAGGGAGGACGACAGGCCACGCGTGCGGATTCAAAGTGCCGCGCGCATGGCGCAACCGCCGGCGGAGGCCTTGAGAACGATCATACGCGACAGTCTTGCGTTGCCGGGGACGATCAAGAGCTGGCAGCCTCGGGATACGGGAGACACAGGACCGGCCGTGCCCCTGGCGCCGAAGAATGAGGCGCCGGCGCGGCCGCGGGAGACCACCGGCGCGATCAGAAGCGCAGCAGCCGCCGGCGAACCGCCGGTGGATATCGCACCCGACGCCGAAACGGGCGCACCGCTTCGCGACCTGCCTCCTCCTCAGGCAGAACGTCGGACCGGCGAGGACGCGATGGCGCCGCAGGGCTTCGCCCGTGTCCCCGAAAGCGGACTTCCGCGCGAAATGTTTCCCTTCGCCCTGGTTCCCTACCCGCCGGCCGAAGAAAACGATGCCGACGAGGTGAACCGGCGCAAGCGGGAAAGCGAGAGCGAGCCGGAGAAAGACGCAAGGGACGACGAGGGAGAAACGGAAAGCGACGACCGGCAGCAGGGACATGGCGCCGGCGGCGAAGGGGATCAGATCGAAGAGCGACCGGCAGCCGACGCCTATGACCTCTACCGAAAGCTCGGCGGCCTGGCTTAGATCAAGATGTCTTCAGGTCGGGTCGACCTAAGGCCTGTTGAGATTCGGGCACCTGCCGCCGCTTGTTTGATTCCTCATTCCTGTGCTCGTCACAGGGATGAGAGCAGCGCCGCGTCTGCGGCGCGGGAAGCGTTCTTTCAGCCCAAGGACTTGGTCTGGCTGGATTCCTGTGACAAGCACAGGAATGAGGGACCGGGATGTGCGGCTACTACAACTTCCGTTGCGAATATGAGAATGGTCAAACCTGTCACGCAATGAAAGGTTACGTCTACATTCTCGCGTCCAAACGAAGCGGGACGTCGTATACGGGCGTGCCCCGGGACCTGCCGCGCCGCCCCACTATCTTCACGGTTTATGAAGCGCGCCGAGGGACCGCACCCTCTCCGCCCTCATCTCTCTCTGTGCTTGTCACAGAGATCCAGCAGCGCCGCGTCTGCGGCGCGGGAGAGCCTTTCCAGCCCAAGGACTTGGTCTGGCTGGATTCCTGTGACGAGCACAGGAATGAGGAAATCAAACAAGCGGCGGCGGGTGGCCCGAATCTCAACAGGCCGTAGAGCACAAAGTGTAACGGTCTTTCCGACTGCGCCGCGCGTCTTATAAGACGCGCAAAGGTCGCTGTAGCCCGCGAAAAAGCCCGCGGAGATCGCTCTCCGCGGGCTTATCATTTCAAGCCGTCAACGATTACTCGTTGTTCTGGCGGTTCTTGAGCGCAGCGCCCAGAATGTCGCCGAGCGAAGCACCCGAGTCGGAAGAGCCGAACTGAGCGACGGCTTCCTTCTCTTCCGCGATTTCCAGAGCCTTGATCGACAGCTGGATCTTGCGGTCCTTCTTGGAGAAGTTGGTGACCCGCGCGTCGACGGTCTGGCCGACCGAGAAACGCTCCGGACGCTGTTCGTCGCGATCGCGCGAGAGATCGGCGCGACGGATGAAGGCGGTGACGTCCTCGTGGTTGACGAGACGCACTTCGATGCCGCCATCGTTGACGCCGATGACTTCTGCCGAAACGACGGCGTTCTTGCGCAGTTCGCCGGAAGCGGCAGCTTCACCGACCGCATCGCGGCCGAGCTGCTTGATGCCGAGCGAGATGCGCTCCTTGTCGACGTCCACGTCGAGAACGACAGCACGAACGACGTCGCCCTTGTTGAACTCTTCGATAACCTGTTCGCCCGGACGGTTCCAGTCGAGGTCGGAGAGGTGGACCATGCCGTCGACATCGCCATCGAGGCCGATGAACAAACCGAATTCGGTCTTGTTCTTGACTTCGCCTTCGACTTCCGTGCCAGCCGGATGGCTATGCGCGAAGGCCTGCCACGGGTTCTCGAGCGTCTGCTTGAGGCCGAGCGAGATGCGGCGCTTGGTCGGGTCCACTTCGAGAACGACCACGTCGACTTCCTGGCTCGTGGACAGGATCTTGCCGGGGTGAACGTTCTTCTTCGTCCAGGACATTTCGGAGATGTGAATCAGGCCTTCGATGCCCGGCTCCAGCTCGACGAAGGCACCGTAGTCGGTGATGTTCGTGACGGTACCGGAGATCTTCTTGCCGACCGGATACTTCGCACCGATGCCATCCCACGGATCGGACTCGAGCTGCTTCATGCCGAGCGAGATGCGGTGGGTTTCCTGGTTGATGCGGATGATCTGAACCTTGACCTGCTGGCCGATGTTCAGGATTTCCGACGGATGGTTGACGCGGCGCCACGCCATGTCGGTGACGTGCAGCAGGCCATCGATGCCGCCGAGGTCGACGAACGCACCGTAATCGGTGATGTTCTTGACGACACCCTCGACAACCTGGCCTTCCTCGAGGTTCTGAACGATTTCAGAACGCTGCTCGGCGCGGGACTCTTCGAGAACCGTGCGGCGCGAAACGACGATGTTGCCGCGGCGCTTGTCCATCTTGAGGATTTCGAAGGGCTGCGGGTTGTGCATCAGCGGCGTCACGTCGCGGATCGGACGGATGTCGACCTGCGAACGCGGCAGGAAGGCTACGGCGCCGTCGAGATCGACGGTGAAGCCGCCCTTGACCTGGTTGAATATGATGCCTTCGACGCGTTCGCCGGCTTCGAACTTGACTTCCAGGCGCTGCCAGCTCTCTTCGCGGCGGGCCTTCTCGCGCGAAAGGACTGCTTCGCCGAGTGCGTTTTCAATGCGCTCGACATAGACTTCGACTTCGTCGCCGACCTTCAGCGTGCCGTCCTTGGCCTTGGCGCCGAATTCCTTCAGCGGTACGCGGCCTTCGACCTTGAGGCCGACGTCGACGATTGCGACGTCTTTTTCGATCGCCGTGACGATGCCCTTGGCGACATAGCCTTCGGCGAGGTCCGTCTTGGCGAAGGACTCTTCCAGAAGCGCTGCGAAATCATCACGGGTGGGGTTGGTTGCAGACATATAATCTCCTGCTGCGTCTCCTGCCGGAAACGCATGTGCGCCGGGGGTTGGTGTTAGACAGGCCTGAACCCAGTCCGCTCCTGTCATGGAGCAATCCGGCGCGTGGACGGAATTTCAGGCTATTTTCAAGAAGGAGACCGGCTGGGCCGGATCAGGCCTTCTTCAAATCTTCTCTTTCAGGGCAGCGTCGACCAGCGTCTTCGCCGCCTGGAATGCCGCCTCTATACTCATTTCGGAAGTATCAAGCAAGTGCGCGTCCTCGGCAGGTCTCAAAGGACTGTCGGCACGGCCCATGTCGCGCTCGTCGCGCTTCTTCACGTCCTCGAAAACCGCGGCGTAGTCAGCCTTTCCGCCGCCGGCGATGATCTCGTCATGGCGCCGTTTCGCCCGCACTTCGGGGGAAGCGGTCACATAGAGCTTCACCGCCGCATCAGGGCAGACCACCGTGCCGATGTCGCGCCCGTCGAGGACGGTACCCGGCTCCTTGCGCGCGAAGGCCCGCTGCGCCTCGACCAGTGCCCGGCGCACGGCCGGCATGACGGCGATCTTCGAGGCCGCCTCACCGATCGAATGCTCCGAAAGCACGGCGCGATCGAGCCCGGAAAGGTCCACCTCGCGCGCCATCGTCTCGGCCACAGCCTCGTCGCCGAGCGGCAGTCCGGCATCCATGAGCGCCTTGGCGGTGGCGCGGTAGGTGAGCCCCGTGTCGAGATGGTGGAAGCCGTATTGCTCGGCGATCCGGCGCGAGAGCGTTCCCTTGCCGGCGGCCGCAGGCCCATCGATGGCGATTACGAAGGTCATCAGGCTGCCTTGTTCTCTGCCTCTTCGATTTTCGCGCCCAGTCCGGTCATCAGGCCCATGAATTCGGGGAAGGACGTCGCGATCATCGTCGCATCGTCGACCGTCACCGGATGCTCCGAGACAA
This sequence comes from Sinorhizobium sp. P24N7, assembly GCF_042436655.1. Classification (NCBI taxonomy): domain Bacteria; kingdom Pseudomonadati; phylum Pseudomonadota; class Alphaproteobacteria; order Hyphomicrobiales; family Rhizobiaceae; genus Sinorhizobium; species Sinorhizobium sp. P24N7. Next base: position 410,298 of record NZ_JBHMIW010000001.1, read on the forward strand.
GTCCCATGACAAGGAAGCTCATGGCGATGCGGTGGTCGAGATGGGTCTTCACCTGGCCGCCCGAGTTATTGCCCAGGCCCTTGCCGCCGGGCCGGCCGCGCACGACCAGCGAGGCCTCGCCCTCGTCGCAATCCACCCCGTTGAGCTTCAGGCCGTCCGCAACGGCGGACAGACGGTCGGACTCCTTGACGCGGAGCTCTTCCAGCCCGTTCATCACGGTTGCGCCCTCGGCGAAGGCGGCGGCGACCGCGAGCACCGGATATTCGTCGATCATCGACGGGGCGCGCTCCTCCGGCACGGTGACGCCCTTCAGCTCCGAATAGCAAACGCGCAGATCGGCGACATCCTCGCCGCCGGCAAGCCGCTTGTTCATGACCTCGATATTGGCGCCCATCTCCTGCAGCGTCAGGATGAGGCCGGTACGGGTCGGGTTCATCAGCACGTTGAGGATGGTGATGTCCGAGCCCGGAACGATGAGCGCCGCCACCAGCGGAAAGGCCGTGGAGGACGGATCGCCCGGTACGTCGATCACCTGGCCCGTCAGCTTGCCGCGGCCCTCGAGGCGAATGGTGCGCACACCCTCGGCATCGGTCTCGACCGTCAGCTTGGCACCGAAGCCCTGCAGCATCTTTTCCGTATGGTCGCGGGTCATCACCGGCTCGACGACGGTCGTGATTCCGGGCGTGTTGAGGCCGGCGAGCAGCACGGCGGATTTCACCTGGGCAGACGCCATCGGCACGCGATAGGTAATCGGGTTCGGCGTCTTCGGCCCGCGCAGGGTCACCGGCAGCCGGTCGCCCTCCGCCGACTTCACCTGAACGCCCATTTCGCGGAGCGGATCGAGCACGCGGCCCATCGGGCGCTTGGTCAGCGAGGCATCGCCGATGAAAGTGGAATCAAAATCATAGACGCCGACAAGGCCCATCGCCAGCCGGCAGCCGGTGCCGGCATTGCCGAAGTCGAGCGGTGCCTCCGGCGCGAGCAGCGCGCCGTTCCCGACACCGTCGATGATCCAGGTGTCGCCCTCCTTGCCGATCCTGGCGCCCATCGCCTGCATGGCCTTGCCGGTATTGATCACGTCTTCGCCTTCGAGAAGACCGGTGATGCGCGTCTCGCCCGCGGCAAGGCCGCCGAACATGAAGGAGCGGTGCGAGATCGACTTGTCGCCCGGAATGCGCAAAGTACCCTTGAGGTCGGAAGACTTGCGTGCGGTGGCGGGCCGCGGGTTCGAGCCGTGAGACATCGTGGTTTTCCTCTGACAATCCGGCTGACGGCTGGCGCGGAAGGTGGTGCTTTCCGGCGCGTTGGTGGCGGACCGCCGGTCTCGCCGGCTCCCTAACACAATGCGCGAAAAGGGTCATCCTCCTGCTGTGAAGAAAATGACGGCCGGAGCTCGCGGAAGTTTATCTTTGACAGAACTCGCCAAGATGATTATGGGGACCGGCTAATCATCATAAGCTTGATACGTTTCTAACCGCCGGCTTTCCGGCAAGAGCCGGCTCGCCGGCCATTCAAGAGGCTTTGACTGTGGCAAAACCGGAACTTGGAACAAAGCGCATCGACCCGGAAACGGGGCGCAAATTCTACGATCTGAACCGTGATCCGATCGTCTCCCCCTACACGGGCAAGTCCTATCCGCTGTCCTTCTTCGAGGAAACCTCCGTCGCCAAGGTGCTCGAGAAGGAAGAAGAGGAAGACGTCAAGGAAGTCGATACCGAGAACACGGAAGTCGAACTCGTCTCGCTCGAGGAAGCGGACGACGAAGCCTCGGGCGGCGACGATCTGCCGGATCTCGGCGACGACGATGTGGAGATCGAGGGTGACGACGACGACACCTTCCTCCAGACCGACGACGAAGACGATGACGACGACATGAGCGACATCATCGGCGTTTCCGACGAGGACGACGACGTCTGAACAGACTGGCGGCGCGGGCGGATCAGCGCCCGCATGCCTGCCCGCAAGCGTTTCGAAAGGCGCACGAAACCGCCCTATCCGTCGAACGCGATCGGCATCGAAGCATCCGGCCGGAACCAAAAAATAATTCGTCCCGGCCCTCACTTTTCGGCTTGCCATCTGCACCTAGCAGAAGTAATAAGCCGCCACTCGCCGGGCGCAACGCGCCTCGCGATCTTCCCGGACCGGCAAAGCCGGACCCTGATGGGGCTATAGCTCAGCTGGGAGAGCGCTTGCATGGCATGCAAGAGGTCAGCGGTTCGATCCCGCTTAGCTCCACCAAAATCTTCTCGATCCCCGACGTAAAGAATTCAGCCGCTTGAACGCTGCTCGCAAAGAAAAACCTTGCCGTGCAGCAACCGGCGAGGCGCACCGTGCTATCGTCCTGTATTGTGCACGCCGCCAGACGCGGCGCCGTCATTCATGAAATCTTTACCGGCCGAGGCCGAAGAACGATCTGCCCATGTTTCTCGTCTCGAAAATCTTCTGGCTCGTAGCCCAGCCGCTGTCCCTCGCCTTCCTCGCCCTCTTCGCCGGCGTGCTGCTTATGCTCAGCCGTTTCCGCCGCAGCGGCGGTACCTTGAGCGCCTTCGGGCTCGCCATCCTCTTCGTCACTCTCTTCACCACCGCCGGCTCCTATTTCCTGCAGATCCTCGAGGACCGGTTTCCCCGCCCCGCGATGGAGCCCACGGAGCTCGCCTGCATCATCGTGCTCGGCGGCGCCTTCGAGAATGTGGTGATGGCTAGCCGCGGCGGCATGGAGCTGAACCAGGCGGCCGAGCGCTTCGTCGAAACCTTTAGGCTCGCGCGGGCCTATCCGCAGGCCCGCATCCTTGTCTCGGGCGGAGACGGGTCGCTCAGCGGCATCTACGAGGGCGACGCGCATGCCTCGCAGAAATTCTTCGGGACCTTCGGCATCGGTTCCGACCGGCTGATCCGTGAGGGAGAATCGCGGACGACCTTCGAAAACGCACGCTATACCAGGGATTTGCTGGCCAGGAACGGGCTTGAGCGTTGTGCGCTCGTGACCTCCGCCTACCACATGCCGCGCTCGATCGGCCTTTTTCGGGCAAACGGCATGGAAGTCACGCCCTGGCCGACGGATTATCGCACGAGCGGCAAGGTGCGGCTCGGCTTCGATTCCACCCAGCCCTCGCTCAATGCCCAATTGGCGACGACGGCCGCCAAGGAGTGGACAGGGCTCGTTGCCTATTATCTCCTCGGCCGGACTGAGACGCTGCTGCCGCGGTAGCCTACCGCATGTTTTCTTTAATAGGTTACGATTAGAGGAGACCTGCAGCCAAGCGGAGCAGCCATGCCGATCCTCGAATTCCTCGATTATGCGGGCGTCGCAATCTTTGCGGCGACCGGCGCGCTGTCGGCCTCCCGCAAGCAGCTCGACATCATCGGCTATCTGTTTCTCGCTTCCGCGACGGGCATCGGCGGCGGCACCATCCGCGACCTCGTTCTCGGCGCGACGCCGGTGTTCTGGGTGGTGAACCCTAATTTCATCATCGTCTGCGCGGCGGTGGCGGTGGCCGTCTTCCTCACGTCCCATTTGCTCGAATCGCGCTACCGCATGCTCGTATGGCTCGACGCGCTCGGCCTCTCGGCCTATTGCGTGATGGGCGCGGCAAAGGGGCTGGCGGCGACCGGCTCGCCTATCGTCGCCCTGGTCACGGGAGCCCTGACGGCGACCTTCGGCGGGGTTCTGCGTGATCTTCTGGCCGGCGAGCCCTCTGTCCTCCTGAGACCGGAGATCTACGTCAGCGCCGCCCTCATCGGCGCCGGCGCCTTCGTCCTGGCCAGCCTGGTCGGATTGCCGCTTGTCGCAGCATCCGCACTCGGCGTCGTCACGGCCTTCGCCGTGCGGGGCGGCGCGCTTCGATACGGCTGGACGCTGCCGACGGGCAAGGCCGGTCCCGGACGCGACCCGAAGGACGTGATGTGACGAGACTTCGTGGCGCGAGAGCGACGACGCTCAGCGCTCGCTCTTGTGACGCAGCCGGATGACCACGTCGACATGGGAAATTTCCATGCCTTCCGGCGGTTCGGGGAGATTGTCGATCTGAATATTGCTCACCGGAATGTCGAGGACTTCGTTTTCGCCCTCGATGAAGAAATGGTGATGATCCGAGACATTCGTATCGAAATAGGTCCTGGCGCTCTCGACGGCGAGGACGCGGATCATGCCGGCTTCGGTGAACTGGTGGAGCGTGTTGTAGACGGTCGCGAGCGAAACGGGAACGCCGGCCGTGACGGCCTCCTCGTGGAGTTCCTCCACCGTCAGGTGACGGTCGCCCTTGGCGAAGATCAGATCGGCAAGCGCAACGCGCTGGCGCGTCGGGCGCAAACCCGAACTGCGCAGCCTCTCCTGTGAGGACATGTGCGTTGCTTTCGTCATCGACAGCCGTTCCGATATACCTGCGGGATCCGTGGATTATCAATTTGCGATATAACTTCTGGCGCCGCGGCTTTCAATAGATTCCGCACGTGCGAAGGCCGCAAACGCCTGAAAATCGGCCCAAAGCGGGGGAAGGCGGGCATTTAACTCTGGCCGCCGCCACATTCATACTGTAAGCGACGGCGGAATGATGTCACCATTCCGAGCGGTTCGGCGACGATGAGAGAGCTTTCCTACACCCGCATGCCGCCCTATTTGGAACGTCACGAGCCGCAGCCCGCATCGCAGCCGCGGATGACAGGTTGCGCTTCAAATCAGACCGAACTTGCACTAAAGCAGGTCGGAGAACACATAATAGACTCGGGAAGCAACCATTCATGACCACCAGACAATCCAGCTTCAGCTATGAGGAAATCCTGATCTGCGGCCGAGGCGAAATGTTTGGCCCCGGCAATGCGCAGTTGCCGCTGCCGCCGATGCTGATGTTCAACCGCATCACCGACATTTCGGAAACGGGCGGGCCAAACGACAAGGGTTATGTCCGCGCCGAATTCGACATTACGCCGGATCTCTGGTTCTTTCCCTGCCACTTCATGGGCGATCCGGTCATGCCCGGCTGCCTCGGTCTCGACGCAATGTGGCAATTGACCGGTTTCTTCCTCGGCTGGCTCGGCGAGGCCGGCAAGGGCCGCGCCATCTCGACCGGGGAAGTGAAGTTCACCGGCATGGTGACGCCGAAGACCAAGCTGGTAGAATACGGCATCGACTTCAAGCGCGTCATGCGCGGCCGTCTGGTTCTCGGCATCGCCGACGGCTGGATGAAGGCCGATGGCGAAACGATCTACAAGGCCACCGATCTCAGGGTCGGCCTCTTCCAGGAAAAGGCCGACTGAACTGCGGGCGATCCCCGCACGGTTCCAATCGAAGAAAAGGTCATCTGACATGAGACGGGTTGTTGTAACGGGCCTCGGCATCGTTTCCTCGATCGGCAGCGATGCCGACGAAGTCACCGCGTCGCTCCGCGATGCGCGGTCGGGCATCACGTTTTCTCCGGATTTTGCCGAGCACGGCTTCAAGTGCCAGGTCTGGGGAGCGCCGACGCTCGATCCGAGCGACCTCGTCGACCGCCGCGCCATGCGCTTCCTGTCCCAGGGCGGCGCCTGGAACCATGTGGCGATGAAGCAGGCGATCGCCGATTCCGGGCTCGAGGCCGGCGACATCACCAATGAGCGCACCGGCATCATCATGGGCTCGGGCGGCCCTTCTACCCGCGCGATCGTCGAAGCGGCGGAGATCACCCGCAAGAACAACAGCCCGAAGCGGATCGGCCCCTTCGTGGTGCCGAAGGCGATGTCGTCTACGGCTTCGGCGACGCTTGCGACCTGGTTCCAGATCCACGGCGTCAACTACTCGATCTCGTCGGCCTGCTCGACTTCGGCGCATTGCATCGGCAATGCCGCGGAAATGATCCAGTGGGGCAAGCAGGACGTCATGTTCGCGGGCGGCCACGAGGACCTCGACTGGACCATGTCCAACCTCTTCGACGCCATGGGCGCCATGTCGTCGAAGTACAACGACACGCCATCCGTCGCCTCACGCGCCTATGACGCGAACCGCGACGGCTTCGTCATCGCCGGCGGTGCCGGCGTTCTCGTTCTGGAAGAACTGGAGCGCGCCAAGGCGCGCGGCGCCAAGATCTATGCGGAAGTCGTCGGTTACGGCGCCACTTCGGACGGCTACGACATGGTCGCGCCTTCCGGCGAGGGCGCGGTGCGCTGCATGCGCCAGGCGCTGGCCACGGTGAAGGGCGAGGTCGACTACATCAATACCCACGGCACCTCGACGCCGGTCGGCGATCAGAAGGAGATCGGCGCCATCCGCGAGGTCTTCGGCGAAAAGATGCCGCATGTGCAGTCCACGAAATCGCTGACCGGCCACTCGCTCGGCGCCGCCGGCGTGCAGGAATCGATCTACGGTCTCCTGATGATGCAGGCCGGCTTCATCGGCGAAAGCGCTCACATCACCGAGCTCGACCCCGAATTCGAAGGCGTGCCGATCGTCCGCAAGCGCATCGACAATGCCAAAATCGACACGGTTCTTTCGAACTCCTTCGGCTTCGGCGGCACGAACGCGACGCTCGTCTTCCAGCGCTATAACGGATAACACGATGAACGGACTGATGAACGGAAAGCGCGGCCTCATCATGGGCGTCGCCAACAACCATTCTATTGCCTGGGGTATCGCCAAGTCTCTCGCCGCTCAGGGCGCCGAGCTCGCCTTCACCTATCAGGGCGAAGCTCTCGGCAAGCGCGTCAAGCCGCTGGCTGCGGAGGTCAATTCCGACTTCCTGCTCCCCTGCGACGTCGAGGACCTCGACTCCGTCGACGCAGTCGTCGACGCCATAAGGGAGCGCTGGGGCAAGCTCGATTTCGTCGTCCACGCCATCGGCTTCTCGGACAAGAACGAGCTCAAGGGTCTCTATGCCGACACGACGCGGGACAATTTCAGCCGCACCATGGTGATCTCCTGCTTCTCCTTTACCGAGATTGCCAAGCGTGCAGCGGAGCTGATGAGCGAGGGCGGCACCATGCTGACGCTCACCTATGGCGGCTCGATGCGGGTCATGCCGAACTACAACGTCATGGGCGTCGCCAAAGCCGCGCTCGAAGCTTCGGTCCGCTACCTGGCCGCCGACTACGGAGCGCGCGGCATCCGCGTCAATGCGATCTCGGCCGGTCCGATCCGGACGCTTGCAGGCGCCGGCATTTCCGACGCGCGCGCGATGCTCTCCTGGCAGCAGAAGAACTCGCCCCTGCGCCGGACCGTCACCATAGAAGACGTCGGCAGTTCCGCACTTTATCTGCTCTCGGACCTCTCGCGCGGCGTCACCGGGGAAATTCACTACGTGGATTCCGGCTACAACATCACTTCGATGCCGACGCTCGAAGCCTTGCGGGTCGCAGACGCGGATTAAGCAGGGATTGCCCCTTACCTAACCCTCTCCCCGCTTTCGGAGACGGGCAAGGGGGTCAGAACGGACGCCGCACCTCCCTTCGCCCCGCTTGCGGGGAGAAGGCGGCCGGCAGGCCGGATGAGGAGCTGTTCACTGGGTCAGCGTTTCGCCCAGAGCACCTTGAAGCGCGCATTGCGGCAGGTCTCGCCGATTTCCTTGAAATTCTCCGTCAGGACCGGCTCATAGGGAAGTCCGCGATTGGCGACGAGCATCAGCCGGCCACCATGCTTCAGCGCCTTGGCGGCCGCCTTGATCATTGCCGCGCCGAGCGCAGGCTCGGCAGCATGGCCCTCGTGGAAGGGCGGGTTCATGACGATAAGGTCGTATTTGTCGCGCGTCTCTTCCGCCGTCAGGTCGTGCCAAAAGAAGCGAGCCGCCGTCGAAGGCGCATTTGCCGCCATGTTTGCCCGTGCCGCCTCCAGTGCTTCGAAATCCGCTTCGAACAGATCGATGCCCTTGAGGCTCGGCGAAGCCTCGGCAAGCTTGACCGAGAGATAACCCCAGCCGGCGCCGAAATCCGCCGCGTGACCGGTGAAATCGCGCGGCAGCCGCGACGCGAGCAGTTCCGAGCCGGCATCGACGCGGTCATGCGAGAACATGCCGGGCGATGCCACGAACAGGCCGTCGACGCGCACCGGGACCTTGGCGAGCGCCGAGATGGCCTCGGCAACCTCCTCCGGGCGCGTGAACCAGAAGGCCACACCGTGATATTTGGGCATCGAGTCGCCATCCCAGCCGAACTTGTCGATCCGCTTGCGCAGCGACTGTATGCCGTCCTCCTTGCCACCGGCGACCACGATCAGCGCGCCCGCGCGGGTGCGTTTCAACGCCTGCGCAATGCGGTCTTCGTTCTCGCCCTTGTGCCTGCCGCACAGAACGAGCGCGGCGTCGTAGCCGTCGCCGGCCGCCACCGGCACCACATCGGCGCGAGCTGCCGTCAGCGCGCGGTAGAGGGGCTTCAGCGGCTGTACGGCGGAGACGTCCGCAGCAAAGCCCTCCGGCAAGCGGTAGCCCGCCTCGGCGCCGAGGAAGAGCACCCGCTCGCCCTCTCCCGGCGGATCGACGATCCCCGTTGCGAAAGGATGGAACAGTGTTTTCAGCGCGTCGCGGCTCATGGGTTCGATTCCGTTTTCGTCACGAGAAAGGGCGCGAAGCGATCCGCTCCGCGCCCTGAATGGTTTCAGCCGAGGGCGGCTTACTCGGCGGCTTCGCCGCCGTCCTTCTTTTCGCCCTTCTCGGCAACGATCTCCTTGCCCGTCGCCTGATCGACGACCTTCATGGAGAGGCGAACCTTGCCGCGCTCGTCGAAGCCCATCAGCTTGACCCAGACCTTATCGCCTTCCTTGACGACGTCGGTGGTCTTGGCAACGCGCTCGGAAGCGAGCTGCGAGATGTGAACGAGACCGTCGCGGGCGCCGAAGAAGTTGACGAAGGCGCCGAAATCGGCCGTCTTGACGACAGTGCCTTCATAGACCTGACCGACTTCCGGCTCGGCGACGATCGAGTGGATCCACTTGCGGGCGGCCTCGATCTCCTTGGCGGAAGCCGAGGCGATCTTGACGGTGCCGTCGTCGTCGATATTGATCTTGGCGCCGGTCTTTTCGACGATCTCGCGGATGACCTTGCCGCCCGAGCCGATGACTTCACGGATCTTGTCGACCGGAATGTTCATGACTTCGATGCGCGGCGCGAACTCGCCGAGCTGGCCGCGGCTCTCGGAGATGGCCTTGGCCATTTCGGCGAGAATATGCAGGCGGCCTCCCTTGGCCTGGTTGAGGGCAACACCCATGATCTCCTCGGTGATGCCTTCGATCTTGATGTCCATCTGCAGCGAGGTGATGCCGGTGTCCGTGCCCGCGACCTTGAAGTCCATATCGCCGAGGTGGTCTTCATCGCCGAGAATGTCGGAGAGGACGGCGAAACGGTCGTCTTCCTTGATGAGGCCCATGGCAATGCCGGCAACCGGCTTGGCGAGCGGAACGCCCGCATCCATCAGTGCAAGCGACGTGCCGCAGACGGTTGCCATGGAGGACGAACCGTTGGACTCGGTAATCTCGGAGACGACGCGCAGCGTGTATGGGAACTGTTCCGTGGTCGGCAGCATCGGATGGATGGCGCGCCAGGCGAGCTTGCCGTGGCCGATCTCGCGGCGGCCCGGAGAACCCATGCGGCCCGTTTCACCGACCGAATAGGGCGGGAAGTTGTAATGCAGCATGAAGTTTTCCTTGTACATGCCGGTCAAGGAATCGACATACTGCTCGTCTTCGCCGGTGCCGAGCGTGGCAACGACGATCGCCTGCGTTTCACCGCGGGTAAAGAGCGCCGAACCGTGCGTGCGCGGCAGGATGCCGACTTCGGCGACGATCGGGCGAACCGTGACGAGGTCGCGGCCATCGATGCGGCTCTTCGTGTCGAGGATGTTCCAGCGAACGATCTTGGCCTGCAGGTGCTTGAAGACAGCGGCGATCTCTTCGGCGGTATGGGCCGGGTTCTCGACCCCTTCCGGCAGGAAATGTTCTTTGACCTTTGCCTTTACCGCGTCCACGGCGGCATAGCGTGCGGCCTTCTCGGTGATCTTATAGGCGTTGCGCAGCTCGTCTTCGGCGATCGAAAGCATCGCGTTTTCGAGAGCGGAGTGATCTTCCGGATTGAATTCGCGCGGCTCCTTGGCGGCAACTTCCGCGAGCCTGATGACAGCGTCGATCACCGGCTGGAAGCCCTTCTGGCCGAAAACGACGGCGCCGAGCATGACATCTTCCGGCAGCTCTTTCGCTTCCGACTCCACCATCAGCACGGCTTCCTGCGTGCCGGCGACGACGAGGTCGAGCGTGGATTCGTCCATTTCGTCGAGATGCGGGTTGAGAACGTATTCGCCGTTGATGTAGCCGACGCGGGCACCGCCGACCGGGCCCATGAAGGGAACGCCGGAAAGCGTCAATGCAGCGGATGCCGCGACCATCGCGACGACGTCCGGGTTGTTCTCGAGGTCATGCTGCATGACCGTGACGATGATCTGGGTATCGTTCTTGTAGCCCTCCGGGAAGAGCGGGCGGATCGGCCGGTCGATCAGACGCGACACCAGCGTCTCGTTTTCGCTGGGGCGGCCCTCACGCTTGAAATACCCGCCGGGAATCTTGCCGGCAGCGTAGGTCTTTTCCTGATAGTTGACGGTGAGCGGGAAGAAATCCTGGCCTGGCTTCGGTGCCTTCGCCGAAACCACCGTGGCGAGCACGACGGTTTCACCGTAGGTCGCGAGAACGGCACCATCGGCCTGCCGCGCGATTTTTCCGGTTTCGAGCTTGAGCGGACGCCCCGCCCATTCGATTTCTACCTTGTGTGTCTCGAACATGTTCTGTCCTTCGTGTGCGACAGACCTTCCGCGGCTCAAAAAGCGCGGGCGATCTCAAAGCCGCATGGTGGCGCATCACGGGCAAGACAACGGGAGGCTTCAAAGAAAACCGGCCGCATACCGCTTTGCCGCGCTGCGTATAGCAGCCGCTTCGGCAAGCAGGCGCCGAAGCATCCTGCAATCCTGCCCCATGACGGGCCATTGGTTGATCCGCGATCCCGGCCCATCCGGTCCGCTGGACGTTGCGCGTCCGATAGGACGCGCGGCGCTGTGGCGCCCTGTACAATACCCTAGGCCTTTTGAAGGGCGCACGGGCTGTAGAAAAAAGCCGGCGGGTTGCCGAGGCAACCCGCCGGACCAGTCGTTTAGCGACGGATGCCCAGGGCACCGATCAGCTTGGTGTAGCGCGCCTCGTCCTTCTTCTTCAGATAGTCGAGGAGCGACCGCCGGCTGGAAACCAGCGCAAGGAGGCCACGTCGGGAGTGATTGTCCTTCTTGTGGTCCTTGAAGTGTTCGGTCAGGTTGTTGATCCGTTCCGTCAGGATGGCAACCTGAACTTCCGGAGAACCGGTGTCGCCTTCTACGGTTGCGAATTCCTTGATGATCTGAGCTTTGCGCTCTGCAGTAACCGACATCGTTTGATCCTTTCGTTCGAGGATTTGAGGGTCGCCGGCAGCCGGGATGTCGTCCAGCTACGGCCGTTCGCACGAAGAGGCGGCGCCTTTCGCTGGCGTGCCTATAACCGAATCCGTTCCAAAAGGAAAGGGTCATGAAACCGCTGCGCGGCACCGCCTCCCGCGCACCGTCAATTCCGGTTGCGCACGGATGCTCCGGCATCCATTTGCGGTGGTTTGCTCAGGACGATCCGCCCCTCAACCGCCTGGCTCCTGCGAGGAAAGTTCCTCGCCGCGCGGGATGCGTATCCGCCATTCGATGCCATCCGCATGCATCGTCCTTTCGAGCTCCGCACGAAGCGCAAGGCCGAGCATGCGCTCGAGCACGACCGTGCCGAAGCCTCGGCGGGCCTTCTTTCCGGAAGGCGCGACGATATCGGCACCCCTCTCGCGCCAGCGAATGTCGATCGCACCCTCCGCCACCGACCACTCGACCTGGATCATGCCGGTCTGGTTGGCGAGCGCTCCATGCTTTATGGCATTGGTAGCCAGTTCATGCAGCGCCATGCCAAGGGTCTGCGCCATCTGGGCGTCCAGCCGCAGAGCAGGTCCGCTGAGCACGACGCGGTCGGACTCGGCCGGCATGAACGGCTGAAGCTGGTTGCGCACGAGCTCGCGGAAGTCGACTCCGGAGGCGGCGTTGGCCACCATGAGGTCGGTCGAGCGCGCGAGGCCCGCAAGGCGCTTGCGAAACGCCTCGACGAAATCCGACGGCTCCTCCGCCGAATTTGCCGACTGCGCCAGCATCGACTGGATGACGGTGAGCTGGTTCTTCGCGCGATGCGCGACCTCCCGCATCAGCAGGCGAATCTCGCCTTCGGCCTTGGCCCTGGCCGTCGCTGCGCTTGCGAGCGCGGTCGATACCGCCTCGACCTCGGTGATCATGTAGCGGCGCGCTTCGACGGGCTCGCCCGCTCCCAATCGCCGTGCATCCATGGCCAGCAACCGGACGCCCTGTGTGAGCAGCCGCGCGATGGTTAGTGAACCGGCGACCGCGATGCTTGCGAAAATGATCCCGCCGAAGGAGAGCCAGAGGAAGGACCATAGCATCGGCTGATCGACGATGGCGCTCGGCGCCCAAGCGACGATACGCCACCCGGTCACCACCGAAAACTCGGACGCGACGCGATAGTCCACACCCCTCGCGGTGGTATTGCTGACGCCGATGCTGAGCAACGGCAATTCGTCGAGAAAGAACGGGTCGCCGGATTTCACCGACGAGTCCGAGGAGACGATCACCTTGCCTTTTCCGTCGACGAGCGCGGCATTCCACCCGGGCGAAAGCGTGTCGCGGTTGACGGCTTTCGTCATGCGCTGGGCATCCTGCCTAAGGCCCAGCAGATACTTCTTTCCGTCGGGCGTCGTGACCGGCAGATACACGGTGAAGACCCAGCCCTTTCCGATTTCGGCCGGGAAAGCCCCGGAAACCAGCGGTGCGGTACTCTGCAGGGCGAGATCGACCTCCGGATCCTTCGCCTGCCCGAGCGGCGTCCCGAAGGGAACGCGGGTGCTCAGGAGAAGATCATGGTCGGCGTCGACGATGATCAGGTGGGAATCGGTGTTGGCCAATGCGACCGATGCACGGTCGTATAAGCCTCGCATGTCGGCGAGGTCCACGGCGCCGGATTTCGCCAGCACCCGGAGCGTCGTCAGCATGCCGTCGACCTCGCGCTCGACGATGCGCGTGACCGAGCCGGTGGAGGCGCGCAGCAGAGACGTGACTTCCTCCCTCTGCGCGTCGAGATTGCGCTGCAGGATCACGAAGGAAAAGATGAAAGGCGGTATGATGGCGATCAGCAGCAGCGAGATCAGGTAGAAGCTGAAGGGCCTGCGAAGATAATCGCGGACGAAGCCGGCGGCGGCCTGCAGGCTGCCGGATGAAGCATCTTCCCGGCTCTTCTCTGACGCTTCCACCATATGTACGCCTCTTGCCGATTCCCTGCCGCATTACCGGAGCGGGTGCCGTGTGCTTCCGGGCCGCCCGTCCATGATTCGAGCGCGGCCGGCAGGCCCACAATGACAATATGGGCTTCGGCGCACAACGAGTATACGCCGCGCGTGCCGCGCCGCTCGACTTTAAACGCGCAAGATCGATTTTCGACCAGCAGAATTATTGGGAGGCGAAAACGCGCTTCGGCCGGAACTCGCCCTCGGCGATCTCACCGATCGCCACGAGCTTGCCCTGAACGGTGGCATAGGCCTCGGGCGCGGGCAGCGGTGCGTCACGCCCGCGCAGGATGATCGGATTGCCCATTTTGAGCCGGTGCGCCTGGTCGTCGCTGACCGCGATATGCGGCAGGTCGGACAGGGCCTCCCCCGTGTCGATCAGATAGGCGTCGAGCGCAGCGAGACGCTCCGCCTCGTCCTCGATCTTTTCCAGTGCCACGAGGTCGGCGAGCGGCACCATGTCCTCCTCGCCGAAAGGAGCGACGAAGGTGCGGCGCAGCGACGCGATATGACCGAAGCAGCCGAGATCGCGGCCCATGTCTCGGGCAAGCGAACGGACATAGGTGCCCTTGCCGCACTCGATCTCGAAGTGAGCGAGATTCGGAGCCGAACCGATGAGCGACAGGCGGAAGACCTCCACCTCCCGCGCCGGTATCTCGACGGTTTCGCCGTCGCGGGCGAGATCATAGGCGCGCTCGCCGCCGATCTTGATCGCGGAGAACTGCGGCGGCACCTGCGCGATTACGCCGGTATATTTCGGCAGCAGGGCGCGGATCGCCTCTTCCTCCGGACGCGCGGCGGAAGAGCGGACGGCTTCGCCTTCGAGGTCGTCGGTGGAGCGCTCCTCGCCCCAGGCCACCGTGAATTCGTAGATCTTGCGGCCGTCCATGACGTAGGGAACGGTTTTCGTCGCGTCGCCGAGCGCGATCGGCAGCATGCCGGAGGCGAGCGGATCGAGCGTGCCGGCATGGCCCGCCTTCTGCGCCTTGAACAGCCACTTGATCTTGGATACGGCCTCGGTCGAACCGAAATCGAGGGGTTTGTCGAGGATCAGCCATCCCGAAATCGGGCGGCCCTTTGGTTTGCGGGGTCTGGACATCGGTTCTGTCGCTTACTCTTCGTCGTCGGCGTCGCGATCGAGGTCGCGACTGACCTCCGGCGAGCGCAGCAGCGAGTCGATCTTCTGATAGTTGTCGAAGCTGGTATCGTCCCGGAACCGGACGTCCGGCATGTATTTCATCTGCCGCAATTGCGGGCCGAGCCGCCCGCGAATGAATTTCGCATGCCTGTTCAGCGCTTCGATAACCGCCGCGTGATCGGCGACCCCGAGCGGGGTCACATAGGCCGTGGCGATCTTCAGATCGGGCGACATGCGCACCTCGGAAATGGAAATCACCGTATTTTCGATCAGCGGATCGAGTACTTCACCGCGTTGCAGCACCTGCGTGATCGCTGCGCGCACCTGTTCGCCGACGCGCAGCATGCGCTGGGACGGAGCGGAGGATGTGGATTTGGCCATCGTTTCACCCTGGACCGCGCCGATCGGGCGTATCAAACCCTCATCGAAACGCGATCGGTTCCAACATGCGAGAGGCGGGCGGCGTCGCGCGCCTTCTCACTCAAAAAAAAGCGAGCGCCGGAGCCGATCCGGCGCTCGCCAATACCCTGCCGGATCGGATCAGAGCGTCCGCGTGACGTGTTCGACGCGGAAGCACTCGATCGTGTCGCCGGCACGGATGTCCTCGTAGTTCTCGAAGGCCATACCGCATTCCTGGCCGGACTGAACCTCGGAGACTTCGTCCTTGAAGCGCTTGAGCGTCTTGAGCTTGCCTTCGTGGATGACGACGTTGTCGCGTACCAGACGGACGCCGACGCCACGTTCGACCTTGCCCTCGGTGACGCGGCAACCCGCGACCTTGCCGACCTTGGTGATGTTGAACACCTCCAGGATCTCGGCATTGCCGAGGAAGGTCTCGCGCCGCTCCGGCGACAAGAGACCGGACATCGCCGCCTTCACGTCATCCACCAGGTCGTAGATGATGTTGTAGTAGCGGATCTCGATGCCGGCACGCTCGGACGCATCCCGCGCCTGCTTGTTGGCACGGACGTTGAAGCCGATGATGGCTGCGTTCGAAGCTTCCGCAAGCGAGACGTCCGACTCGGTGATGCCGCCGGCACCCGAGTGAACGATGCGGGCGCGCACTTCGTCTGTGCCCAGCTTGTCCAGAGCGCCGGAGATCGCTTCGATCGAGCCCTGCACGTCGCCCTTGATGACCAGCGGGAACTCCTTGACGCCGGAGGTCTGGAGCTGGGTCATCATCTGCTCGAGCGAACCGCGCGAACCGGACTGGCGTGCAACCGCCTTCTCGCGGGCGAGCCGCTGGCGATATTCCGAAATCTCGCGCGCCCGGCTCTCGCTCTCGACGACGGCGAAGCGATCGCCCGCCGCCGGCGTTCCGGAGAGGCCGAGAACCTCGACCGGCGTCGACGGCCCGGCGGCCTTCACATGTTCGCCCTTGTCGTTGACGAGTGCGCGCACACGGCCCCACTGATCGCCCGCGACGATGATCTGGCCCGGAGTGAGCGTACCCTTCTGCACGAGGACGGTCGCAACCGCACCGCGGCCGCGGTCGAGCTCGGCTTCCACCACCGTGCCTTCGGCCGTCCGGTTCGGATTAGCCTTGAGGTCGAGGATTTCGGACTGCAGCAGGATCGCCTCGAGAAGCTTGTCGAGGTTGGTCTGGTTCTTGGCCGAAACCTCGACGTCGAGAACCTCACCGCCCATGGATTCGACGAAGACTTCGTGCTGCAGCAGCTCGGTGCGGACCTTCTGCGGATTCGCGGACGGCTTGTCGATCTTGTTGATCGCCACGATGATCGGAACGCCGGCCGCCTTGGCATGGTTGATCGACTCGATCGTCTGCGGCATCACGCTGTCGTCGGCCGCGACGACGAGGACGGCGATGTCCGTCGCCTGGGCGCCGCGGGCGCGCATGGCCGTGAAGGCCGCGTGGCCGGGCGTGTCGATGAAGGTGATCTTCTGGCCGTTCTGCTCGACCTGGTAGGCACCGATGTGCTGCGTGATGCCGCCTGCCTCGCCGGCAACCACGTTGGCGTGGCGGATGGCGTCGAGCAGCGACGTCTTGCCGTGGTCGACGTGACCCATGATCGTCACGATCGGCGGCCGCGACTGCATGTCGTCGTCCACGTCGGAGATATTGAAGATGCCTTCCTCGACGTCCGATTCGGAAACGCGCTTGACCGTGTGGCCGAATTCGCCGGCGATGAGCTCCGCGAGATCGGCGTCGATCAGGTCGCCGGGCTTCATCATCTGGCCTTCCTTCATCAGGAACTTGATGACGTCGACCGCGCGCTCGGACATGCGCTGCGACAATTCCTGAATCGTGATGGTTTCCGGCAGGACGACTTCGCGGGAGATCTTCTCGCGCGTTTCCTGCATCTGGCTGCGCTTGAACTTCTCCTGGCGGCGGCGCATCGCCGAAAGCGAACGGCCGCGCTGGCTGCCATCCTCGTCCACGGCAGCCGTCGTAAGCGTCAGCTTGCCCTGGCGGCGGCCCTCGTCACCCTTTGCACGGGGAGCGGGCTTGGCCGGTTCCGGACGCACGACCTTGCCGCGGGGAGCACCGGCACCGCTGCGGCGGCGTTCGTCTTCCTCGCTCTCGGTCCCGCGGCGGCCGCGAAGTGCTGCACCGTCCGGCCCCGCCGGCGTTGCAGCCGGAGCCGGGCGTCCCGGCTGCGGGCGCGTCTCGACACGGCGTTCGCCGACGGCGGGACTTGCAGCCTCGACCTTCTCCTCGATCTTTTCAGCCTCTACCGGGGGGCGTGCAGCCTCTTCGGCGGCACGGCGCGCAGCCTCTTCCTTCTCGCGGGCGAGGCGCTCTTCCTCCTCGCGCCGGCGGCGCACTTCGTCCTCGGCGCGACGCTTGGCTTCCTCGGCGTCGCGAATCTGGGCTTCCGCCAGGGCGCGGCGGCGGGCTTCCATCTCACCGGCAGAGAGGTCGTTCAGGACGACACCGCCGCGAGGGTGGTTCTGTTCCTGGCGCGGCTGGTGCGGCTGCGGCTGAGGAGCCGGACGACCCGAGGGCTGCGGCGGCATCGGACGCTGCTCAGCCGGGCGGGCGGCAGGCGTGGCGGCAACCGGCGTGATCGGGCGCTCGTCCTTGTGCTTCAGCGGGCCGCGCGTTCTCTTGGTCTCGACCACGACCGCCTTGGTGCGACCGCGACCCATATCCTGACGCACCGTACCCTGCGTCACCCCGGAGGGCTTCAGGGTCAGCGTCTTCTTGCCCGCTACGCTGAGTGTCTTGTCGTCTTTGTTGTCCGTCATTCCGTTCCGTTCCTAGCGATCAGGGCCGGATACGAAACCCCTGACCCTGTCTTCCAAATTGTCTCAAACAATGCTCGCTATGCCGGTCTCTGCCGGTGACGCGCTTCATTGCTGTGGCTTGCCAGCGCCGCCTTCGGCCCGGACCGGGACGGATCCTCGGTACTTTTCGAGCATGATTGCGCGCTTCACTACACCTTCACCTGCCTGCCCTGCAAGCGCTGCGGCATGGATAAAGGCATTACTTCCCAAAAGTCCCTCCATTTCCGCCCCCGTGAAGGGGCGGAAAGCGGGTATTTCCGTTTCGTCCTCGCTGACGAAGCTCATCGCCTTGCGGGCCTGATCGATCTTGCGGACGCCATCCGCGGCCGCATCGATCGCATGAAAGACGGCCAGCGCGGCAAGGCCGCGCACCGCCTGCTCCGTCTTCGTCGCGCCGGAGATGAACTGGCCCGCCTTGCGCGCCATGTGCATCATGCCCGCGAGCTGCTCGGCGAGAAGTCTCTCGACCTCGTCCGCGAGCCCGGCATTCGCCTTCACTTCGGCGCGAAGAGCGCGGGCGAAGAGCTTCTTCGCCACCGCTTTTTCCACGAGCTGCCGCTCGGACTTGACCCAACATCCGCGCCCCGGGAGCTGCCGCTTCAGATCCGCAACGACGACGCCGTCGGGTCCGGCGACAAAGCGGATCAACTCTTCAGGAGAGCCGCTCTCACGCGTGACGATACAGGTCCGGTTGTTGCCGTTCCGGTCCTTCGGACCCTTGTCCGCAGGCAGGCTGTCGGCATCGATCTCGACGATCATCGCGATCAGGCGTCCTGATCCGCGCCCTCGGCGACCTCGATCGTCTCATCCTGCTCCTGCTCCTCCTCCTGCTGCTTGACCAGATCCTCTTCGGTGATCCAGCCGGCGGCCAGACGAGCCTGCACGATCATGGTTTCGGCCTCTTCCCGGGTGACTTCGAACTTCGAGAAGATGCCCTCGAAGCGCTTGGTCTCTCCATCCTTGCGCTCGGTCCAGCCGACGAGGTCGTCGGCGGCGCAGCCGGCAAAGTCCTCGATCGTCTTGATGCCTTCCTCGCCGAGAGCGACCAGCATCTGGCTGGTGAGGCCATCGATCGTCCGCAGCTCGTCGGAAACGCCGAGCTCCTTGCGCTTGGCATCCATTTCCGCCTCGATCTTTTCGAGATATTCGCGGGCGCGGGTCTGGAGCTCGTTTGCCGTATCCTCGTCGAAGCCCTCGATGGAGGAGATTTCGTCGAGTTCGACATAGGCGAGCTCTTCGACCTGGGCGAAGCCCTCGGAGGCGAGCACCTGACCGACCATCTCGTCGACGTCCAGCGCATCCATGAAGAGCTGCGTGCGCTCGTTGAATTCCTTCTGGCGACGCTCGCTTTCCTCCTGCTCGGTGAGGATATCGATGTCCCAGCCGGTCAGCTGCGAGGCAAGGCGCACGTTCTGGCCGCGGCGGCCGATCGCGAGCGAAAGCTGCTCGTCCGGAACCACGACCTCGATGCGTTCCGCGTCCTCGTCGAGAACCACCTTGGCCACTTCCGCCGGCTGCAGCGCATTGACGATGAAGGAAGCCGGATCCGGCGACCAGGGAATGATATCGATCTTCTCGCCCTGGAGCTCGCCGACCACGGCCTGCACGCGCGAGCCGCGCATACCGACGCAGGCGCCGACCGGATCAATCGACGAATCGTTGGAGACGACGGCGATCTTGGCGCGCGAGCCCGGGTCGCGGGCAACCGACTTGATGTGAATGATACCGTCATAGATTTCCGGCACCTCCATGGTGAAGAGCTTCACCATGAACTGCGGATGCGTGCGCGACAGGAAGATCTGCGGTCCGCGCTGCTCGCGGCGGACGTCGTAGACGAAGGCGCGGACGCGGTCGCCATAGCGCATGTTCTCACGCGGGATCATCTCGTCGCGGCGGATGATGCCCTCGCCACGGCCGAGATCGACGATGACGTTGCCGTATTCGACGCGCTTGACGGTGCCGTTGACGATCTCGCCGACACGATCCTTGAACTCTTCGTATTGACGGTCGCGCTCGGCTTCGCGCACCTTCTGCACGATCACCTGCTTGGCGGACTGGGCGGCGATGCGGCCGAAATCCATGGGCGGCAGCGGATCGGCGATGAAATCGCCGAGCTTTGCATCGGGATTGCGGTCGCGGGCGAGCTCGATCGGGATCTGGGTCGAATAGTCCTCGGCCTTCTCGACCACTTCCAGGAGACGCTGGAGACGGATTTCACCGGTCTTCGGATTGATGTCGGCGCGGATGTTCGATTCCGAACCGTAGCGCGAACGAGCCGCCTTCTGGATCGCGTCCGCCATCGCGGCCAGAACGATCTCACGGTCGATGACCTTTTCGCGTGCCACAGCATCTGCGATCTGCAGAAGTTCGAGCCGGTTAGCACTGACTGCCATGTCTTGTCTCCGTCTGTTGCAGGCGCATCGAAAGCGCACCCAGCCTTATTCGTTGTCTGTGTCTTCGTCTTCGAAGTTTTCGTTGGCGGCGCGCGCGGCCTTGGCTTTCTTGTCGGCCGTCAGCGCGTCGCGGATGAGCTCGTCCGTCAGGATCAGTCGCGCCTCCGAAAGCGCCGTGAACGGGATCGCGACTGCCGCCTCTTCACCATAGGCGGGCTGGTCGCGCTCGAGCCGGAAGCCATCCTCGTCCACCGAAACGATCTTGCCGCGAAAGCGCTTGCGCCCGTCGACCATGACCGACGTCTCGCACTTCACCAGATGGCCCTGCCAGCGGATGAAGTCGGACCTGCGCACCATGGGGCGATCGATCCCCGGGGACGACACTTCGAGATGATACGCCTTGTCGATCGGATCTTCCACATCGAGAACCGGCGAGATCGCTTTGGAGACCTCCTCGCAATCCTCGACGGTCATGGTGCCGTCGTTGCGTTCGGTCATGACCTGCAGCGTCAGGCCGTTCTGACCGGACATACGCACGCGCACCAGGCGGAAACCCATATCCACGAGCACCGGCTCGATGATGTCGGCAACACGCCGGTCGAGGCCGGTTTCGGTAATCAGCCGGGGTTCATTCGTATTTTCAGCCGTTGTCGTATCGGACAAACGATCCTCTCCTCGTCGGACCGGCTAATAAAAAAGAGCGGGTCCTCACGGCCCCACTCTTCATCTAACCGATCAAGAATTTGAGGCTCATATACGCTTCATTGCCGTAAATTGCAAGGGTCGCGCAGGCGCCGGGTCGGACCTTTCGGCCCGAACGCAAGTTTCAGCGTCTGGCGCATCGCGTTCCGAGGTTTATAACGAAGCAATCCACATGACGAGCAACCGAAAGAGATCAGAGGTGACGAACCGCATATCGCCGTTGGCGCCCTTCAGGCACGACATCTTCCGCACCATCTGGATCGCGAGCCTTGCCTCCAATTTCGGCGGGCTGATCCAGGCCGTGGGTGCGGCCTGGCTCATGACGTCCATTTCGCAATCGGTGAACATGGTGGCGCTGGTGCAGGCGTCGACCTCGCTGCCAATCATGCTCTTCTCGCTGGTTGCCGGCGCACTTGCCGACAATTTCGACCGGCGGCGGATCATGCTCGTCGCGCAGAGCTTCATGCTCGCCGTCTCGGCGCTGCTCACCGTCTGCGCCTATTACGGTATCGTTACGCCGTGGCTACTGCTCATCTTCACCTTTCTTCTCGGCTGCGGCACCGCTCTCAACAACCCGTCCTGGCAAGCCTCGGTCGGCGACATGGTTCCGCGCGACGACCTGCCGGCTGCAGTCGCGCTGAACAGCATGGGATTCAATCTTACCCGCAGCGTCGGTCCGGCGATCGGCGGCGCCATCGTCGCGGCCGCGGGTGCGGCGGCTGCCTTTGCCGCCAACACGCTCAGCTATTTCGCGATCCTTTTCGCGCTCGCTCGGTGGAAACCGGTCGCTCCCGAAAACCGGCTGCCGCGCGAGACGCTCGGGCGCGCGGTTTCTGCGGGGCTGCGCTACGTGGCGATGTCGCCGAATATCGGTAAAGTGCTCGTGCGCGGCTTCGCCTTCGGCCTTTCGGCGAGCGCCATACTTGCACTGCTGCCGCTGGTGGCACGCGACCTCGTCGGCGGCGGCCCGCTCACCTACGGCGTCATGCTCGGCGCCTTCGGCGTCGGGGCGATCGGCGGCGCGCTCCTGAGTGCAAGGCTGAGGGAATTCCTCACCAGCGAGGCGATCGTGCGCTACGCCTTCGCCGGCTTCGCCTTCAGCGCCCTGGTCACGGCCATCAGCTCGCAGGCCTGGCTGACCTGCCTCGTGCTCGCCGTTTCCGGTGCCTGCTGGGTGCTGGCGCTGTCGCTCTTCAACACGACGGTGCAGCTCTCCACGCCGCGCTGGGTCGTCGGCCGGGCGCTTTCGCTCTACCAGACCATGACCTTCGGCGGGATCGCCGGCGGCAGCTGGCT
Source organism: Sinorhizobium sp. P24N7 (assembly GCF_042436655.1). NCBI lineage: Bacteria > Pseudomonadati > Pseudomonadota > Alphaproteobacteria > Hyphomicrobiales > Rhizobiaceae > Sinorhizobium > Sinorhizobium sp. P24N7. Next base: position 432,419 of record NZ_JBHMIW010000001.1, read on the forward strand.
CTGGGGCGTCACTGCCGAACAATACGGCGCGGCCAACGCACTCATCGGCTCCTGTCTGCTGATGCTCGCGGGAGCGGCAATCGGACTGCGCTTCGCCCTGCCGGAGTTCAAGTCGCTCAATCTCGACCCGCTCAACCGCTTCAACGAGCCGCTGCTCGAGCTCGACCTGAAGCCGCGCAGCGGTCCCATCGTCGTCATGATCGACTACGAGATCGCCGATGAGGACATCCCCGAGTTCCTGAAAACGATGGCGGAGCGGAGGCGTATCCGCATCCGCGACGGAGCCGGCCACTGGGCGCTGATGCGCGACCTCGAAAACCCGACCACCTGGACCGAGACCTACCACGTGCCGACCTGGGTCGAATATGTCCGCCACAATCAGCGGCGCACCCAGGCCGACGCCGCCGTCGGCGACAAGCTAACCGCGTTCCATCGCGGCCCGAACCCGCCGCGTGTCCATCGCATGATCGAGCGCCAGACGATCGTTCCCGATCACTACGAGCGCTACAAGCGATCCGTCGAGATGCATTGAGGAGGGCGGAGCCGCCCATCCGCCACGTCACTCACCGAAGCTTTGCTTTCAGCGAAACATCGGGAAAGCATGTCGGCTCGAGGCCGCTCTTCGCCTGCCAGTCGCCGAGCGAGCGGCGCGTCTTGTAGCCCGGCAGCCCGTCGGCCTTGCCGACGTCGTAGCCTTTCGCGACCAGCGCCTTCTGCATTGCGAGCACATCGGATCGCAACATGCCGCCGACATCGCCCCATCTGCCGCGGAAGGCACCGCCGCCGGAAGCGATGCGATCGGCCAGATTGCCGATATACAGCGCGTAGAGATCGGAATTATTGTATTCCTTGATCACGTAGAAATTCGGCGTGACGATGAATTGCGGTCCATGGGTCCCCGCCGGCACGAGCATCATGCCTGCCGAGGCACGCTCTGCCGCCGGGAAGGCCTTTCCCGAAATGCGGCCGATCCCCATGCCGGCCCATTCGGCGATCGGGCGGGCAAGGTCAGGGCCTTCCTGGGCGCAGGAGACGCCCGAGGGGATCGCGACCTCGAAACCCCAGTCGCGCCCGCTCTGCCAACCCTTCTGCGCCAGATAATTGGCAATCGAAGCGAGGCTGTCCGGCACGGAATTCCAGATGTCGCGGCGTCCGTCCCCGTCGAAATCGACGGCATATTTCAGAAAGCTCGAAGGCAGGAACTGCGGCTGGCCCATGGCACCTGCCCAGGAACCGCGCATCTGCGCCTCCTTGACGTCACCGCTGTCGAGAATATGCAGCGCCGCGATCAGTTCGCGCCGGAAGAGCTCGGGCCGGGTCGACATGAAAGCCTTGGTCGCCAGCACATCCATGATCGGATGCGGGATCTTCGCCCGGCCGAAGCCGGATTCCTTGCCCCATATGGCAAGGACGATCGGACCGGGAACACCATAGGTCCTCTCGATCCGCTTCAAGGTCGAGGCGTGGGCGGAGGCGAGGCTGCGGCCCGTCGCGGCAAGTCCCTGCAGGCGCTTTTCCGAGAAATAGGATCCGGGAGAGGAAAATTCGGCCTGGCTCTGCTTGCGCTGCTTCGGTTTCGGAAAGCCGGGCGGCGCGAGGTCGGGCAGGTCCCAGTCGAGCCGGACGCCCTCGAAGGCTGCTTCGAAGGCCGCATTCGATACGCCGGCCTTCTGCGCCTCCGGCCAGAGATCGTTTCGCAGCCACTGCCGGAACTGCGCTTCGACGTCGGCCTTGGAAGCGGCGAAGGAGAAGGTAGCGAAAGACAGGCAGGCCAGGAGCAGAATGGAAAGGAATCTCAGCATTTCTTTTCCTTGAAACTGAAGCTGCGGAGGCGAATGCTCAAATCACCGTTCTCGCCCGGAGCGCGGCGGCCAGCGTTCCCTCGTCGAGATAGTCGAGCTCGCCGCCGACGGGCACGCCGTGGGCGAGGCGCGTGATCCTCACCGGCATGCCCTCGAGTCGATCGGTGATGTAATGCGCCGTCGTCTGGCCCTCGACGGTCGCGTTGACGGCGATGATCAGCTCGCGCACGTCGCCCTTGGCGACGCGGTCGATGAGGCCCCTGATGTTCAGATCCTCCGGCCCGATGCCGTCGAGCGGCGACAGCGTGCCGCCGAGCACGTGATAGGCGGCGTTCATGGCGCCGGCGCGCTCCAGCGCCCAAAGATCGGCGACGTCTTCGACCACGATGATCACCGCCTGGTCGCGCTTTTCGTCGGTGCAGACGGTGCAGGGGTCGATAGTGTCGACATTGCCGCAGCAGGAGCAGATCTTGACCTTGCGATGGGCCTCGCCCATGGCCTCGGCAAGGGGGCCGAGCAACTGTTCCTTCTTCTTGACGAGATGCAGCGCCGCGCGGCGGGCGGAACGAGGCCCGAGGCCCGGGACCTTCGCCAGGAGCTGGATCAGCTTTTCGATTTCGGGGCCGGTGACTCGCTTTGCCATGCCCGGCTTTTAGACCAACCGTCTATCGCCGCCAATCGGAATCGTAGCGCTTCAGCGCGTGGCGATGGCCACCGCCGCGCCTGCCATCGTGCCTGCGCTGGCACGGTTCACGATCCTTACCGCCCGGCGGCTCTTGAGGAACTGCCGCGCCTTTGCGGCCATAAGCACCCAGGTGACATCGATCGCGACGAGGACGACGAACATGGTCGCGACCAGTTCGGCCCAGCCCAAGAGGGTGACGGAGCCGAGATCGATGATCGAGGGCAGCAGCGCCACATAGAACATCATGATCTTGGGATTGCCGAGCGTGATCGTCAGCCCGGCGAAGAACATCTTCGATGCAGATCGCGCCTCCGGCAGGCTTTCGCCGGGCGTTTGCGGCTCGGCCGACCACATCTTCCAGGCGAGGAAGAGGAGATAGGCGACGCCCGCCCATTTGATCGCGACGAACATCCAATGGAACGTCTCGGCGATCGCCGCGAGACCGGCAACCGCAAAGGAGAGCCAGATCGCCTCACCGATCCACATGGCCGCGAGGAACGGCAAGACGTCGCGGGCGCCCTTGGACAGCACCCGGGCGACGAGCGCGGCAATGCTCGGCCCCGGCGACCCGGCGGCAATCAGCAGCGCCCCGGCAAAGACGAGCAGCGTTGCGACGGTCATGTCACTCCCTCCTCCGGAAAACGGTCCGCAAGATAACACGCATCTCGGCTGGCGCCAGCCTCTGCGGGGCCGAGGATCAGAACGGCAGCTTCATGCCCGGCGGGATCGGCAGACCGGCGGTCAGTTCGCGGGTTTTTTCCGCCTGCACCGCCTCGGCTTTGTCCTTGGCATCCTTGTGGGCCGCGACGATCAGATCTTCGAGGATCTCGACATCGTCTTCCTTGAAGAGCGAGGGATCGACCTTAAGGCTTTTCATGTGGCCCTTGCCGTCGAGACGGACGGTGACGAGCCCGCCGCCGGAGGTGCCGTCGATTTCGAGCGCGGCGATCTCCGCCTGCATCTTCTCCATCTTGGCCTGCATTTCCTTGACCTTGCCCATCATGCCCATGATGTCGCGCATCGTCGTCTCCTGTTCTCTGGTATTCTTTGGCCCTACGCACTTCCGGACGAAAACCGTTACTCGCTTTTCCTGGAAATACTCTGAAGCGCCGCGCCTGTGCGACGCGGCTACTCGATGTCGTCTCCCGGGACGATGTCGCCGTCCTCGGATTCGGCCGCGGCCGGAGCGAGGCTCTCGACCTCCTCTACCGCCGCGCGGATGCGCACGTCGGTGATCCTGGCCCCTGGAAAGCGCGCAAGAATGGCAGCGACGTCCGGGTCCTGGCGCGCATCGTTGACGCGCTGCTCCTGCGCGCGCTGCTCGGCCTCGACCAGCGTCGGTTCGCCCTGCTCCCGGCTGTAGCTCACGACCCAATGGATACCCGTCCATTCCTTGAGCTTGACGGCGAGTTCGTTCAGCAGCGTCTTCGGTGCGTCGTCGGGCAGATTGACGTCGAGCCGGCCGGGTTCGATATGCACGAGCCTCAGGAAACCGCGCACCATCGTCTTCAGCTTGATGTCGCGGTTTTTGGCGCAGAGATCGGCGATGTCGCCGATGGAACTGACAGCAACCTTCGGCTCGGGTTTCGCAGCGGCACTCGCCACCGTGCGCTCTTCGATGCGGCCGATACCGATCGGCTGGGGCGCGGAGCTCGGCACGGCGCGCAGCATGGTCGCGCCATTGCCGCTTGGACGCGAAACGGCCGTCTCCACGGCGCGGGCCTCGACCGGGGTGCCTGCAGGCGCCTGCGCACCGCCGCCACCGCCGCCGTTCGGGGCCGGGCGTCCGCCGCCTTCGCCACCCGAAAGATCGAGAAGCCGCCGCGCGGCCTCTTCGGGCGAAGGCAGATGGGCGGCATGGGCGAGCCTGATCAGCACCATCTCGGCAGCACCTGCGGGGCGCGCCGAGCTCTCCGCCTCGGGAATGCCCTTGAGCAGCATCTGCCAGATGCGCGACAGCGTCGTCACGGCAACGCTGCCGGCGAATTCGGCCCCGCGCGTGCGCTCGATCTCGCTCAGCGACTGGTCGTTGACCGCGTCGGGCACATATTTCAGCCTTGTCACGAGGTGGGTGAAGTCGGCAAGGTCGGTGAGGACCACGGTCGGATTGGCGCCGGCTTCGTATTGCGCGGCGAACTCGCCAAGCGCAGCGGCGACATCGCCCTTGATGACATGCTCGAACAGGTCGACGATCCGCGCCCGGTCGGCAAGGCCGAGCATCGAACGCACGGTTTCGATCTCGACCGAACCGCCGCCATGGGCGATCGCCTGATCGAGCAGCGACAGGCCGTCGCGCGCCGAGCCTTCCGCTGCCCGCGCCACCATCGCCAGCGCCTCCGGATCGAAGGGCACTCCCTCCTTGCCGAGAATGGTGGAGAAAAGGCCGACCAGATCGGAAGCGCTGATGCGCCGGAGATCGAAGCGCTGGCAGCGCGACAGGACGGTAATCGGAACCTTGCGGATTTCGGTCGTCGCGAAAATGAACTTCACATGCTCCGGCGGCTCCTCGAGCGTCTTCAGCAAGCCATTGAAGGCCTGCGTCGAGAGCATGTGCACTTCGTCGATGATATAGACCTTGTAGCGCGCGGAGACCGGCCGATAGCGTACCTGCTCGATGATCTCGCGGATATCGTCGATCCCGGTATGCGAGGCGGCGTCCATCTCGATCACGTCGACATGGCGGCCGTCCATGATCGCCTGGCAATGTTCGCCGGGGACGCGAAGGTCGATGGTGGGCTTGTCGATCTCGGCGGTCTTGTAGTTCAGCGCCCGTGCCAGGATTCGCGCCGTCGTCGTCTTGCCGACGCCGCGAACGCCGGTCAGCATATAGGCCTGGGCGATCCGGCCGGTTTCGAAGGCGTTGGTGAGCGTGCGCACCATCGGCTCCTGGCCGACCATCAGGTCGGAGAAGTCCTTGGGGCGGTATTTGCGCGCCAGAACACGGTAGGCGGCCGGTTTCTCGACGGGTAAAATCGGGGATGAAGTGGGCGCTTCGTCGCTCATCGACCCTGCCGCTGCTCGAACTCTTGTCCCGACAGGGACAAAGAAAGTGGTGCCCCGACAGGGACGAAGAAGGTGGTGTCCCGACAGGACGGAGAAGGTGGGAGGCTGGCACGATGACCCGTGCCGGGGCTCGTTAGGGCTGCTTCCTTCCGGACCTGACCCGGTTGGCGAGTGGCTCGTCCACCACCAACCTCCCGGCTTTCATATCGGCAATATCCGCAGCAAATGCAAGCCAAGCCTTTAAAAAACTGGTATCGATATGCAAAACAAAGCGAATCCGTTTGATGCCGAGGAGAGTTTCTTGACGACCTTCACGCTTGACGAGCGACTTGAGCGCGACGGCATACCGATCGGCACGCTCGGGCTGTGCCAGATGCGGCTGATGAACGATCGGCGCTGGCCCTGGCTGATCCTCGTACCCCAGCGCGCCGACATAACGGAGGTCTTCGAACTGACGCCGCTCGACCAGGCGATGCTCACCTTCGAGACCAATCTGGTAGCGGCAGGCCTGAAGAAGGCGACCGGCGCCGAAAAGATCAATATCGGCGCGCTCGGCAACATCGTCCGGCAGCTTCACGTGCATATCATCGCCCGTCGTGAAGGCGATCCGAACTGGCCGGGCCCGGTCTGGGGCTTCGGCAAGGCCGAGCCATGGCCGGAGGAGGAGCACAGGGCATTCGCAGCACGCATCATGGAAAATCTCTGAGCATGACGAAAACGATCTTCGATCTTCACAGCCCGCACCCCGAGCCGAGCACGCTCGTCGCCTTCGCGGAGAACCACCTGGACCGCCGGTCCGAGCACCGCCCCGACGACTGCATCGAGGCGGCGCTCAAGCATCCCGGCGCGCATTTCCTGGCTTTTTCCGGGGCGAAGCTGATCGTCAAGCACGACGAGAAGGTCATCGATCCGCTTTTCGCACCCTATGAACTGGCGGGGCTCGAGCCGACCATGGACGATGCGGTCCTGCTCGGCTTTCTGCCGAACGGCGAGCCGCGTCTTGCCGTGCCTTCGGGGCTGACGGAGGAGACGGTGCCGGAGCCCTTCAAGATCGCCGATGCCCGCATGCTCTATCGCCAGCAGATGCTGCCGGAAAACCTGCTGGGGCAGTTTGCGCAGGCGTCGAGCCTGATCGTCTGGAACGCCGGCAACCGGTTCTGCGGCCGCTGCGGCGGCCCGATGGACGGTGCGGCCGGCGGCTATAGGCGCATCTGTACGGCCTGCGGGCACATGGTCTTCCCGCGTACCGATCCGGTCGTTATCATGCTGACGATCGATGTCGAGCGCGATCAATGCCTGCTGGGCCGCAGCCCGCATTTTACGCCGGGCATGTATTCCTGCCTCGCCGGTTTCGTCGAGCCGGGCGAGACGATCGAAAACGCGGTGCGCCGGGAAACGCTCGAGGAGTCCGGCATCCGGATCGGCCGCGTGCGCTATCATGCGTCGCAGCCCTGGCCGCTCCCCCATTCGCTGATGATCGGCTGCTATGCGGAAGCGAAGTCGACCGCCATCAAGCGCGACGAACAGGAACTGGAAGACGTCCGCTGGTTCACGCGGGCGGAAACCGAGGCGATGCTGGAGCGCGCCACGGGCGTCGCCGACACCGGAGACGAGCACATTCCGCCGCCGAAGGGCGCCATTGCGCACCAGCTCATGCGCGACTGGCTGGCCTGGCCCGAGCGCAGCTGAGGTGCCATGTCCCGATCGGAACGCCTGCTCGATCTCATGCAGGTGCTGAGGCGTTATCGCCAGCCGGTCAGCGGCCGGCGGCTCGCCGAGGAGACCGGCGTCAGTCTCAGAACCCTCTACCGGGACATAGCCAGCCTGCAGGCGCGGGGCGCGCATATAGAAGGCGAGCCCGGCGTCGGCTACGTGCTCAGGCCCGGCTTCATGCTTCCCCCCATGATGCTTTCCGAGGAGGAGATCGAGGCGCTGGTGCTAGGGTCTCGCTGGGTCGCCAAACGCGGCGACCCAAGGCTCGCGACCGCAGCCGCCGATGCGCTGGCAAAGATCGGCTCGGTGCTTCCGGCGGACCTGAAAGAGAAACTCGAGCATTCGACCCTTCTGGTGGGCCCGCGAAAGCCGGGTGCCGAAACGATCGACCTCAGCCTCTTGCGCAAAGCGATCCGCAGCGAACACAAGGTCGAACTGCACTATCTCGACAATGACGGCCGCGACAGCCGCCGGACGGTCTGGCCCTTCGCGCTTGGTTTCTTCGAAGAGGTCCGGGTGCTCGCGGCGTGGTGCGAGCTGAGGCAGGATTTCCGCCATTTCCGGACGGACCGGATTGCAGAAGCGGCGATGCTCGACAATCGCTATCCGCGCCGCCGCCAAGCCCTGCTCAAGGACTGGCGCGCCGTGAACGGCATCGATCCCGCCTGAATCCGATGCGCGGATGTTTCTTTGCCGCCTCGCAGACTGCTGACAAAAACTGGCAGCATGCCGAGCTAGACTTCAGGTCTCGAAACAAGGAGACCATCATGGCAACACCCAATCTCATCGTCCTCTACGTCATGGACCCACCGGCCAGCGTCGAATTCTACAGGAAGCTTCTGGCCAAAGAGCCGACCGCCACCTTTCCGACCTTCTCGTCCTTCGAGGTGCAGGACGGTTTCGTTCTCGGCTTGTGGGCAAGGGAGAAAGTGCAGCCTCAGCCTATCGGTGACGGCGCCCGAGCCGAAGTCGCCTTCATGGTAAAAGGGGAAGAGGCTGTGCGTGCGCGTTACGAGGAATGGCGCGCAATGGGCCTGCCGATCGCCCAGGAACTGACACGGATGGATTTCGGACCGACTTTCGTCGCACTCGATCCGGACGGGCATCGCCTGCGTGTCTGCCTTTACGACGAATAGCCATGCCGCGTGAGAAACGTTGAACGCCCGTAAGCAAACGTGCGTATAAAACGCTCACACCCCGCACGGAGGCGGGGTGTGGAAGACTTCGGATGTCGCGCGGTCAAATGCGGCGCGGGGTCATCCCGGTATTAACGGCCGAAAACGGCTGCCTGAATCTGGGAACGGGAAATACCGATATCGCTCAGGGCGTGATCGTCGAGGGCGTTCAGCTCGCGGACCGCACGGCGCATCTTTACGTATTCCGTAATCTTCTGACGGATTTTCATCTTTTTAGCTCCTTCTTTGTACGAGAGCTAAATAGGCATTTGCCTAAGATTTAAGTAGTTCCACGATTGCAAATTAGGCATGCACTGGACGCGTAGCCGGTTAACGCGTTTTGCCGTTTTCTCGTGCGTCCGGGGTGATGCGGGTCGGCCGAAGCCGCACCGCATGGTCAGAGCACGCCGCGCATCGGATGCGCCGGATAGGTGCCGAGGATGCGCACATTTTCCGAGAAGAAGCGCAGCTCGTCCATCGCGTGGCGCACGCCTGTATCGTCGGGATGCCCCTCGATGTCCGCATAGAACTGGGTCGCCACGAACTTGCCGCCGAGCTGATAGCTCTCTAGCTTGGTCATGTTGATGCCGTTCGTCGCGAAGCCGCCCATCGCCTTGTAGAGCGCCGCCGGGATATTGCGCACGTTGAAGACGAAGGTCGTGATGATCAGTTCGTCCTTCGAGGTGCGGGCAACCCTGCTCTCCTCTCTGGACAGCACCACGAAGCGCGTGACGTTGCTGTCGGTGTCCTCGACGTTCTCGGCGATGATGTCGAGGCCGTAGAGGTCGGCGGCAAGGCGCGGAGCAAGCGCCGCCATCGAGCGGTCGCCCACTTCCTTGACGAGCTTGGCGGCGCCGGCCGTATCGCCCGCGACCACCGGCTTCCACCCGTTGGCACGCACGATCTTCCGACACTGGCCGAGCGCGTGGATATGGCTGTGCACGGTGCGGATCTCGTCGCGCCCGACGCCGGGCAGCACCATCAGCTGGAAGCGAATCGGCATGAAATATTCGCCGACGATATGCAGGCGCGATTCGGGCAGGAGGTGATGGATGTCGGCGACGCGTCCGGCAATCGTGTTTTCGATCGGGATCATGGCGAGATCGGCCTCGCCGTTTTCCACCGCGAGGAAGGCATCCTCGAAGGTCTGGCACGGCAGAGGCTCCATCGACGGGAACATGTCGCGGCAGGCCATGTCGGAATTGGCGCCGTAGTCGCCCTGGAATGAAATCCGGTTGGTCTTGGCGGTCACTTTGGTCCCCTTGATGTCGGAATGTCAGACGCGGGCGGAAAGGATGCGGCGGGCCTTGTCGAGATCGGCCGGCGTGTCGACCCCGAGCGGCACGGAATCCACGATCTCGACATCGATGCGCATGCCCGCTTCGAGCGCCCGCAACTGCTCGAGCGATTCGCGTTTCTCGAGCGTCGACGGCTTCAGCGAAACGAAGCTTTCCAGCGCCTTGCGACGATAGGCGTAAAGCCCGATGTGGTGATAGAGGGGGCCTTCGCCGTAGGGTGCGGTGGCGCGGGTGAAATAGAGCGCGCGAAAGCGGCTTTCGGAAAGCGGCGAGCCGACGACCTTGACGACGTTGGGATTGGTCTTTTCGTGTTCGTCGGTGATCGCCACGGTCAGCGTGGCGATGTCGGTCGAGGCATTTTCCAGCGGCTTCAGCGCCGCACGAATAGGACCCGGCTCGATGGTCGGAAGATCGCCCTGAACGTTGATGACGATTTCCGCTTCGCCATGCGGATCAGCCTTCAGGAGCGCCTCGTGGATCCGGTCGGAGCCCGACTGGTGATCGACGCGCGTCATGATCGCTTCGAAGCCGGCGCCGGTCACGGCCGCGAAGACATCGGGATGATCGACTGCCACCACGATCCGCCCGACCTCGGCCTCCGCCGCCCGCCTTGCCACCTGCACGATCATCGGCAGGCCGCAAATGTCGGCAAGCGGCTTGCCGGGAAGGCGCGTCGACGCCATGCGCGCGGGAATGAGTACGAGGGTTTTGCCCGATTGTTCACGATTCATCGTTCGGCCTTCGAAAACCCGGAGAAAGTGTCAAAACGTCTCACTCCGGGGTTGATAATCTCTGTTGCAACGCAGAGCCAAAAGACATAGGTTCCGCGCGATTTCAAGATGGGCCGGTTTTTTGTTTGCCGGTGGCTAAGGGAGCGTTTGCAGATGAATCCATATGTGAACATGGGTGTGGGTGCCTTGTTGGGTACGGTCTTCGTTCTGATGTCCGTATCCATTGCGTCGGAAGGCATTTTCCATTCCGAAGCTCCCGAGAAGGAAGGTTTCGCCATCGTCGCCGAGGAAACGGCAGGCGAAGCGGGGGCTGCCGGCGGCGAGGAAGCGAAGTCCGAACCGATCGGGCCGCTGCTCGCCAGCGCCGATGCCTCCGCCGGCGAGGCCGTGTTCAAGAAATGCGCAAGCTGTCACACCATCGAGAAGGGCGGACCGAATAAGGTCGGCCCGAACCTCTGGGGCGTCGTCAACCGCCCGATCGCCTCGCATGAGGGCTTCAGCTATTCCGCGGGCATGCAGACCTTTTCCGAAGGCGGCAAAGTCGTGTGGGACTACGATCATCTGAGCTACTTCCTCGAAGCGCCGAAGAAGCACGTGCCGGGCACGGCCATGGGCTTCGCCGGCCTCAAGAAGACCGACGAGCGCGCCAACCTCATCGCCTGGCTGCGTGAGCAGGCCGACAGCCCGGCCCCGCTGCCGGACGCCGGCGCGGCAGGCTCCACCGAGGCGGCACCCGCTGCAGGTCAGGAGGCTCCCGCCGCTGCTGAAGCTCCGGCTCCTGCCGAGGGCGGTGCGGCTCCCGCAGCCACTGAAGCCAGCCCGGCCCCTGCTCCTGCCGAAGGCGGAGCAGCTCCGGCAGGTCAGACCGGCGCTCCGGCGCCGGCTCCGGCAAACTGACTGCGGTCAGCACACGGCCAGTCTTCCTGAAAAACCCGGTCGGTCGATCGGGTTTTTTCACATCCCGCAGATGTGATGAGCCTGGCCGCATCATGATATAGAATGGCCTTCACCATTCGACATATGCAACGCGAGCGACACCAACCGCTCGGAACGAAGGAGCAGACGACAGATGACCGGTAGCGGTGAGCAGACTTTCCTGTTCGAGCAGAACCCGACCAGAATGGCGACCGGCGAGCGCGATGCGCTGCTTGCCAATCCGGGCTTCGGGCGCGTGTTCACCGATCACATGGCGACGATCCGCTATTCCGAGGGCCGCGGCTGGCACGATGCGAAGATCGGCCCGCGAAAGGCGTTCGATCTCGATCCGTCGACACTCGTGCTGCATTATGCCCAGGAGATCTTCGAGGGCATGAAGGCGTATCGCCTGCCCGACGGAGGCGCCACGCTGTTTCGCCCCGACGCCAATGCGCGCCGTTTTCGCAATTCCGCGCTTCGGCTCGCAATGGCGCCGCTGCCGGAGGAGCTGTTCGTCCAATCCGTGCGCGAACTGGTTCGTATCGACCGCGACTGGATTCCCGCCGGTGAAGGAGCCGCGCTCTATCTCCGGCCGTTCATGATCGCGACGGAAGTGCTCCTCGGCGTGAAGCCTTCGGCTGAATATCTCTACTGCGTCATTGCTTCCTCGGTCGGTTCCTACTTCAAGGGCGGCGCCCCGGCCGTCACCATATGGGTTTCGGAGAATTACACCCGGGCAGCGCCCGGCGGCACCGGCGAGGCCAAATGCGGCGGCAACTATGCCGCGAGTCTTGCGGCGCAGGCGGAGGCGATGCAGGAGGGCTGCGAGCAAGTGGTGTTCCTCGACGCGGTCGAGCGCCGCTTCGTCGAAGAGCTCGGCGGCATGAACGTCTTCTTCGTCTTCCGCGACGGCTCGCTGCAGACGCCGCCGCTGACGGGCACGATCCTGCCGGGCATCACGCGCGATTCGCTGATCACGCTCGCCCGCGATATGGGGCTTACGGTGCGCGAAGAGCCCTATGCCATCGATCAATGGCAGGCGGATGCGGAAAGCGGCCGCCTCACCGAGGCCTTCGCCTGCGGGACGGCCGCGGTCGTAACGCCGATCGGCAAGGTCAAGGGCCGCGAACACAGCTTCACCATCGGCGACGGCGGAGCCGGTCCGGTTGCCGGCCGCCTGAAGACAGCCTTGCTGGACATCCAGAACGGGCGCGCGCCGGACCCGCATGGCTGGCTCGACCGGCTGTTTTGAGCGCAGCCTTCGGTCAGGACTCCCGCCCTGTCACATCAGCAGATAGGCCCACACCGACACGCTGACCACGCCGAGCGCAGTGGTCAGGGTGATGGTGGAGGAGGCGAGCGCATGCCCGACATTGAAGTGGTTGGCGATCAGCCAGGCGTTGACGCCGGTCGGGACCGACGAGGTCAGCACCAGCGCCGCGGTCCAGCTGTCGTTCAGCCCTAACAGATGGCAGGCGGCGAAGACGGCGCCGGGCAGCACCAGGAGTTTGAGGGTGCTCGTCACGGCCGCGAGCCCGGTATTGCCGGCAAGACCGTACTTGTCGAGGGCCATGCCGATCGAGACGAGCGCCGCAGGCGCTGCCACGCCCGCAAGCTGGTCGACGACAATCTTCACCGGTCCGCCGAGCGGTTGTCCGAGGAGATGGAACAGAGCGCCGAAGGCAAGGCCGATCACGAGGGGATTGCGGACGAGGTTGCGGGCAACTCCGCCCATGAGCTTCCAGATGCCCTGCCCCGGTGCGCCGGTCGTCTGACGTTCTGCGCGCTCCATCATCACCGTTCCGGCAATCATCATGACCGGCAGATGGACGGAGAGCAGGATCGACAGCGCAACGATACCGTCTTGGCCGACAAGGCGGGAAACGAGCGGCAGGCCGATGAAGACCGTATTGGCGAAGGCGGACGAAACGCCGGCAAGCACCCCCATGCGCGCGTCCCGGCCGAAGCCGAGCGTCGCCGCCAGATGGCCGATGGTCCAGGTCACCGCGACGCCGGAGAAATAGGCAACCCAGAGCGGCCAGGGCGACCCTTCCTTGAAATCCGCCTCTGCGATGGTACGGAAGAGCAGCACCGGCACTGCGACGCGGAAGACGAAATCGCCGAGCGCTTCGCCGACGGCCGGCTTCAGGTAGCCGAGCCGGACGATGAGCCAGCCTGTCAGGATCAGGACGAAAATCGGTAGAACGTTCAGGAAGACGTCGGACATGGAAGAGCCTTGATGGGTTTCCAAGCCATAGCCCTGTTCGGGCTATGGAGGCAAGGGAGACGCATGCTGCGGGCCTTCTTGATTAGAGGCCAACATGCAGCAATTACAGAAGAATCAGCGCGAACGCGGCCATGCGCGACCGGAACATTCCGGCGCTGCCAAGCGTTGCGATCGAGGACGGGAATGACCAGAAATGCCGAGCGAATACCCGAACTACTCTCACAAGGACGACGATCCTCATCTGACCGATGACGATCTGGCGGATAAAGTTCTGCACTTCCTTCGCTACGCAACTACGATCGATACGAGCGACATGGAGGTGATCGCTTTAGGCAATATCGTCGTGCTCTCCGGTACGGTTGGAAGCGAAGCGGACATTGCCTCTGCCGGCGAAGCAGCCGCCTCGGTCATCGGTGTTTCGAGCGTGGAGAACGGACTAAGGGCGCGCGAAGATTCAAAGTGAAGGGAGCCGCGTCTCAACTGGCCAGGGCCGGCATGTCTGAGCCTTGCGCCGTGCAAACCTCGCGGATGCAGCCGCGCAGCCAGCGATGCGCCGGATCGGCATCGAGCCGCGGATGCCAGAGCAGCGACACCGTGATCTGCGGCAGGGAGAAGGGCAGCGCAAAGCTGTGCATTCCCTGACGCAAGGCGCTGGTGTGGCGTTCTGGAACGCTGGCGATCAGGTCCGTGGAGCGAGCCAGCGCCAGGGCGCTCGAAAAGCCGCCCACAATGGTAACGACCTCGCGCTCCAATCCGATCGACCTCATTGTGTCATCGATGCCGACAGCCGCCTTCTCCGGCCCCCGCCTTGAAACAAGGATGTGCCTGCCGGCTGCGTAGCGGGCCGGTGTTACCTCGCCCCCGCTTAGAGCGTGGCCCTTGCGCACGACGCCGATGAACCGGTCCCGGAACAGAGCCTGCGTCCGCAACTCCGGCCCTGTCGCCTCGCCCACCACACCAGTTTCGAGATCTACGCTCCCGTCCCGAAGCGGGCCGCTGTCCTTGTCCGATTTCTGCACGAAGGCCAGGCGTAGCCCGGGGGCATCCGCGCCGAGCCGGGCAAGGAGCTTCGGCCCGAAGTTTTCGACGAAGCCGTCGCTGGTGCGCAGCGTGAACGTCCGAGCGAGCCGTTTCAGGTCGAGTTTCTCCTGCGGCCGCAGGACGGATTGCGCCTCCTCCACCAGCCGGCCAACCTTCTCGCGCAGATCGAGCGCACGCGGCGTCGCAACGAGGCCGCGCCCGGCCCGAACCAGAAGCGGGTCGCCGATCGTCTCGCGCAACCGCTGAAGCGCCCGGCTCATTGCCGAGGGGCTCAGGCGCAGCCGCTTGGCAGCGCGCGCGACGCTGCCTTCCGTGAGCAGCACGTCGAGGATGACGAGGAGATTGAGATCGGGTTTCGGCATGCGGCGACAGTAGCACAGATTTCATTGACATGGCGTGAAACGCACGAATCAAGTGCAAATCGTGCGTGTTCCGCCATGATGGTCGAGCGGCTAGCTTCTCCTCGGAACGCTTCAGGGTCCAGGGAAGGAATGTTCATGCCGAAACCAGCCGTTGCCGCGCCAGACGATGCCGCAGGTGCAAATCCGCACAGAGCCGCCTCGGCCCGATGGGCGCTCGCCAGCCTTTCGCTCTCCGTGCTGCTGTCCTCGCTCGGCACCAGCATCGCGAATGTCGGCCTGCCGAGCCTCGCCACGGCGTTCTCCGCCTCGTTCCAGCAGGTCCAATGGGTCGTCCTTGCCTATCTCCTTGCCATTACCACCCTCATCGTCGGTGTCGGCCGGCTCGGCGACATGGTCGGGCGCCGGCGGCTGCTGCTTGCCGGGATCCTGCTCTTTACCGTGGCTTCGGGCTTGTGCGGCGCTGCACCGAGCCTGCAGCTCCTCATTGCCGCCCGGGCGGTTCAGGGGCTCGGTGCGGCGGTCATGATGGCGCTCGCCACGGCCCTGGTCGGAGAGACGGTGTCGAAGGAAAAGACCGGTGGCGCCATGGGCCTGCTGGGCACCATGTCGGCGATCGGAACCGCGCTGGGGCCGTCGCTCGGCGGCGTCCTGGTCGCCGGTCTCGGCTGGCAGGCGATCTTCCTCGTTAACGTGCCGCTCGGCGCTTTGGCCCTTCTTCTCGCTCATCGCTCGCTGCCCGCCGATCTCCAAAGGCCTGCGGCCAGGCATGCAGATTTCGACGTTCCGGGCACGGTGCTGCTCGGCCTGACGCTGGCCGCCTATGCACTGGCCATGACCGTTGCGCGCGATCGTTTCGGTCCGCTCAACATGGCTCTCCTGGCCGCCGCCGTCGTCGGCGCCGGCCTCTTCGTACTGGCCGAGCGGCGAGCGGCGACCCCCTTGATCCGGATCGAGGCTCTGCGGGACCCGGTGCTCGGTGCGGGGCTTGCCATGAGCGCACTCGTCTCGACGGTGATGATGGCAACGCTGGTGGTCGGGCCGTTTTACCTCTCGCGCTCGCTCGGCCTCGGCGAAGCGCTGGTCGGGATCGTCATGTCGGCGGGTCCGGTCGTCTCCGCCCTGAGCGGTCTGCCGGCCGGCCGTGCCGTCGACCGCCTGGGAGCCCCGTTCATGATCGTCGCGGGTCTCCTCGCAATGGCCGCCGGCTCATTCGCCCTGACGGTGCTTCCGGAGATGTTCGGCGTCGCCGGCTACCTAGCCGCCATGCTCGTCCTGACGCCGGGTTACCAGCTGTTCCAGGCAGCCAACAATACGGCCGTGATGGTGGAAGTCCGCCCGGACCGGCGCGGCGTCGTCTCCGGAATGCTCAATCTCTCGCGCAATGTCGGGCTCGTCACCGGCGCGTCGGTCATGGGAGTCGTCTTCGCCTTCGCATCGGCTGCACCCGAGATCGCGTCCGCACCACCCGTGGCCGTTGCCGCCGGCATGCGGATCACTTTCACAGTCGCGGGCGTTCTGGTCATGGCAGCACTCGTCATCGCGCTCCGGAGCCGCGCTCTCTTGATGCGCGCTTCCGCCGGCGCGGCACTTCGCGATGAAGATCAATGAGGTATGGCTGTCGGCACCATCTTGCTTCGTCAGTGGCGGGAACCCTGCCGGCTGCGTTCGACGGCTGGTCCGTCACCGACAACACGGTCGATCACGAACGTCGCACACGTCGGGCTGTATCGTAGGAACGGCAGTAATTGGCGATGTGCGTATGCAGCTTGATGATGATGATGATGCGGCCATCGGCGGCAGTATCGCACGATCGAGGACAATCGGCGGCTGATGGCGGACAGAGAGGGATTCGAACCCTCGATACGCTTTCACGTATACACGCGTTCCAGGCGTGCGCCTTCAACCACTCGGCCACCTGTCCATCCTTCTGCAGCCGGCGGTCGATCCGGCTGGATGGGGAAAAGCGAAGCTTCTCCGCGTCACCGGTGAAACCGGGAGACGGGCGCGATATATACCGATGATGTGCGCGGGATCAACTGGTTTCTGACATATTATTGACAGGCCGTGAAAGCTGCTGCGGATGACCCGCCATTGCGCTTGCCCGCCCTTGCGCCTATCTCTTGCGCAGGACGAGCCGAAAGGGGGGAGCGGATGCGGTTGCTGCTTCGGTTTGCGAGCTTTCTGGCGCTGATGGCTGCGGTCTTTGCAGGGACGATCGATTCCATTCAGTCGGTAGCGGCGTCGGAGCCGGTCATCACTTCGCTTGCCGACGGCATAGCGGCGATCGGATCCGACCAGCTGAACTGGATTCAGTCGCTGCAGCGGACCGGCGCCGGGCCTGCAATGTGGCTCAGGGCGCTGCACTGGATTCTGGCGCAGCCCGCCTTTGCCGTATTCCTCGCCCTCGCCCTCCTCCTGTGGATGGCCGGATACAGGAAGAAACCCGCTGCCGGGCGCTTTGCCGCCTGAGCGCCGGAGCCGCGCGGCTTGCTCCCACGAGCGCTGACGAAAGGAGCCTCAGATGTTTCTGATCGACATGTTCAACAAGAAGACCATCCTGCCCGATGCTGCAACGGCGCTGCCCGGCCGAGAGGAGGAAATCCCGACCGCGACGACGCATTTCGTGTCCGGACGGCCGCTCAAGGGCCCTTATCCGGAGGGCATGAAGAAGATCCTCTTCGGTATGGGCTGCTTCTGGGGCGCCGAGCGTCTCCTGTGGCAGATCCCCGGCGTCTACGTGACGGCTGCCGGCTACTCCGGCGGGCTCACGCCCAATCCGACCTATCAGGAGACGACGACGGGGTTGACCGGCCACACGGAGGTGGTGCTGGTGGTCTACGATCCGGCCAAGGTCTCGCTTCAGCGCCTGCTGAAGACATTCTTCGAGGAGCACGACCCCACCCAGGGCATGCGCCAGGGCAACGACGTCGGCACCACCTACCGCTCGGCGATCTATGTCTATGACGAGGAGCAGCTCGCCGAGGCGAATGCTGCGCGCAACGCCTTCCAGAAGGCGCTGCGGGTCGGCAAGCATGACCGCGAGATCACCACCGAAATCGCGAAGGCGGGACCTTTCTACTTCGCCGAAGACTATCACCAGCAATATCTCGCCAAGAATCCGGACGGCTATTGCGGATTGCGCGGCACCGGCGTCAGCTGCCCGATCGGCGCCTGACCGTTCCGCGGCGCGTCGAAGCCGACGCTCTCGACATGCTTAGGATCGAACGGGGTGCGGACATATGTCCGCACCCCTTTTTTTGCACCGTGAGCCGGCTCCGCCGGCCAGTTCGGCGGCCGGATCGCTTTTTTACCATCCGAAAAAATTTGGATGTTTTTTTGCCGAAGCCGTGCAAGGATGCGCCCACCCAAGCCTTAAAGAGAGGGGCGGGTTCCGCGGTGGGGGCCCGTTCGGGACCGGCGGAAGACCCGAAAAGATCAATAGCGACAACAGGGCTTTACAATGAAAAAAACCATTCTCGGTCTTTTTGCATTCTCGATGATGTCCGCGACGGCATTGGCCGCCGACATCAAGCCGGCGATCATCTACGACCTCGGCGGAAAGTTCGACAAATCCTTCAACGAAGCGGCCTTCAACGGAGCCGAAAAGTTCAAGGCCGAAACCGGCATCGAATATCGCGAGTTCGAGATCGCCAACGACGCCCAGCGCGAACAGGCGCTGCGCCGCTTCGCCAGCGACGGCAACAGCCCGATCGTCATGGCCGGCTTCAACTGGGCGGCGTCGCTCGAGAAGCTCGCCGGCGAATATCCGGACACCAAGTTCGCGATCATCGACATGGTTGTCGAAAAACCCAACGTCAAATCGATCGTCTTCAAGGAGCAGGAAGGCTCCTATCTCGTCGGCGTTCTTGCCGGCCTCGCCTCCAAGACCAAGACGGTCAGCTTCGTCGGCGGCATGGACATCCCGCTGATCCACAAATTCGCCTGCGGCTATGTCGGCGGCGCCAAGTCGACCGGTGAGGACGTAAAGGTGCTCGAAGCTTACACCGGCACCACGCCCGATGCATGGAACGACCCGGTCAAGGGCGGCGAGATCGCCAAGTCGCAGATCGATCAAGGCTCCGACGTCGTCTATCATGCCGCCGGCGGCACCGGCGTGGGCGTGCTGCAGGCGGCAGCGGATGCGGGCAAGCTCGGAATCGGTGTCGATTCCAACCAGAACATGCTGCAGCCGGGCAAGGTGCTGACATCCATGCTGAAGCGCGTCGACGTCGCCGTCTACGACTCCTTCATGGCCGCGAAGGACGACAAGTTCGAATTCGGCATCTCCAATCTCGGTCTCAAGGAAGACGGAGTCGGCTACGCGCTCGACGAGCACAATCAGGCGCTGATCACGCCGGAAATGAAGGAAGCGGTCGAGAAAGTGAAGGCAGACATCATCGCCGGCAAGGTCCAGGTTCACGACTATATGACCGACGAGACCTGCCCGTACTGATCGTCGCACATCAGACCTTATTCAAAAGCCTCCGGTTCATGCGACCGGAGGCTTTTTTTGTCGGATCAAGAAGCATCAATAATGCGGCGGGCGCGTCACCGGAGTCGCATCTTGCGCCTGTTCTTCGAGGCTCAGGAACCGTTCCGTCAGACGATCGAGCTTGGCGCGCGTCTGCTCGACCACCTTCCATTGCTCCACCAGTTGGTCCGAAAGCTCCTCGATGGTCTTCAATTGATGAGCCACCGTCTCTTCGAGCCGGGTGATCCGCTCTTCTACTTCGCGCATCATGCTTCTCCGTGGGTCGGATTCAAAGTCGGGCGCAGAATGTCGGCGCGCAGCCGGGTGTCAAGGGAGCGCGGTGCGATCAGCTTCTCGCAGCCGCGGTCGTGCCCGCAAAACCGGTGTCCCGCGCCGAGAGCATCTTGTGCAGGTGCACCATCATGCCGGCAGCAAAGAGCGGCGTCAGCAGGTTGAGCAGAGGCACGGCTAGGAAGGCCGCCAGCACGAGGCCGGCGAGGAATACGGTCGAGCGATGTTTGGCACGGAAGAGCCGCGCCTCCGCGGGCGGACGATGGCGCATGGCGGCGAACTCGAAGAATTCCCGGCCGAGCAGATAGCCGTTGACGAGGAAGAACGCGACAAGATTGACGCCCGGCACCAGCAGGAGGAAGAGCGCGACGATGTTGCCGAGAATGACGACGCCGAGGAATTTCGCCGAACCGGTGATAGCCTCGGCGAGAGGCAGCGGCGTGCCGGGCGCCTCGCCGGGATAGTCCCGTTTCTCGACCACCTCGGCGACATCGTCGAGGAAGAAGCCGGCAATCAGCGCCGTCACCGGCGCCAGCAGCAGCGCCAGAGCGAGCGCGAGTCCCAGGCTCGCAAAGATCCCGACGACGAAAGTGAGCCACCCCGCCCAGTCGGGTGTGCCCGGCATCAGCGCATCGATCCAGGGCAGGGCAAGCCAGACGAAGAGCTCGCGCAGCGCGAACCAGAGCGCGACGAGCGCCAGCAGCGTCAGCCCGATGACCTTCCAGAAGACCGTGCGGGTCTCCGTCGCGAAAAGATTGGCGAAGGCAAGGCGCGCCGCATCGAGAATCATGACCGTCTCCCTGGCCGATAAGTGCAACCGAAAGGCATGTAGGCAGAGCGGCCGGCAGGGGCAAGCCGGCCGGAGGCGGTTTTCGGGCGTGCTGCTGTTTCCTTTTGTAGCGACAGCCCCCAAGTCGCCGATTGCTTTACCATCGCAGAAGCACCCCGCCTGCTCTATCGGAATAACGAGGAGGGCATTGTCGTGTGCGTCGAACGAATGCGATATGCTGGAGCGGGACGAGGAAAAGTGTGTGCGGTTTTCCGCCCGGATCCCGCGTCTCAACCTCTTGGAACCAATCACGCTCATCTTTTCAGGTCTCCCGACCTAAAAACATCGTGATCCAGGGGAAGGAAAGTCGTATCCGAGCGCTGGAACGCCAGCGGGAAAAGGTACCATGATCAACCAACGAACACTTGCGAGCCTCGCCGTGCTCGCGCAGTCCGGCAAGCTCGATCCCGTCGCGCTTGTCGCGGAAACCCTGACGCGGATCGAAAACCACCCCGACCGATCGATCTTCGTCGCGCTCACGCAGGAGCGTGCGGCGCGCGAAGCGAAGGCGGCCTCCGAGCGCATCAAGACCGGCCGCTCCCTCGGGCTGCTCGACGGCTTGCCCGTCGCCTGGAAGGACCTCTTCGATCTTGCCGGCGGTGTCACGACCGCAGGTTCCGTCATTCTCGCTGGAGGGCCGCCGGCCGCGGCCGACGCAACGGTGGTCGCGAACCTCGGCAGCGCCGGCATGGTCAGCGTCGGGCGGACCAATATGAGCGAATTCGCCTTCTCCGGGCTCGGCATCAATCCGCATTACGGCACGCCGCGCAATCCGAGGTCCACGGATGTCCATCGCATTCCCGGCGGCTCCTCCTCCGGTTCCGCCGCTGCGGTCGCTGCCGGCCTCGTGCCGCTGGCGATCGGCACCGACACCGGCGGCTCGATCCGTATCCCGGCGGCAATGACCGGCATCGTCGGCTACAAGGCGACACGCGGCCGCTACGCGATGAAGGGCGTCTTCCCGCTCGCGCAAAGCCTCGATTCGCTCGGCCCTCTTTGCCAGACGGTGCAGGATGCAGTCTGGGCAGACGCCGCCATGCATGGACTGACCGCGCCGGTGATCCGCCGCGCCGAGATCGCCGATCTTTCAATCGTCGTTCCCGAGACGATCGTCTTCGACGACGCCGAACCGGAAGTCGTGACCGCATTCGAGGAAGCGATCAAGCGCCTCGAAGCGGCGGGCGTGAAGGTCCGCCGGCAGGCCTTCCCGAGCTTTGCGGAAATTTTCGAGCTTACCGCCCGCCACGGCGCTCTTGTGACGGCAGAGGCCTACGCGCTGCACCGGGAACGCTTGGCAGGGCCTGAAGCGGAGCGCATGGACCCGCGCGTCGTCGCCCGTAGCCGCCTCGGCGAGAAGATCACCGTCAGCGATTACATCGCCATCCTCGACGCCCGCGAGCGGCTGATCCATGAAGCGGGCGAGAGCATCAGGGCCGGCGAGCTCATTGCGCATCCGACCCTGCCGCATGTGGCGCCGCCGCTCGATCCGCTTCTTGCCGACGACGATCTCTTCTTCAAGGTCAATGCCAGGACGCTGCGCAATACATCGATCGGTAACTTCCTGGATTTCTGCGGCGTCTCTCTTCCCTGCGGCACGGGTGCGGCCGGCATGCCGGTCGGCTTCCAGCTTTCGGCGCCTCATCACCAGGACGACCGCCTGCTTTCCGCAGCACTCGCCGCCGAGGCGACCATCCGGGGCGATGCATGATCGTCTGTTTCGACATCGGCGGCTCGGCGATCAAGGGCGCGATCACCCATTCGTCGGAGCGGATATTCCCGCTGCCCCGACGCGCGACGCCGCTCACGGATTTCCGCCGCTTCGTCGAGGCGATGGAATCCGTGCTCGACGAAGCGGGCGGCCTGCCCGAAAGGGTGGCGATCTCGATCACCGGGGTGATCGATCCGGAGACGCGCCGGATCAAATGCGCCAACATTCCCTGCATCGACGGGCGTGAGCTCGTCGCCGAACTCGAAGCGGCGCTGCACCTGCCGGTGGTGATCGCCAACGATGCCGATTGTTTCGCGCTTGCCGAGGCCGGTGTCGGCGCCGGGCGCGGCCATCGCATCGTCTTCGGCGCCATCCTCGGCACCGGCGTCGGCGGCGGGCTGGTGATCGACGGCCGGCTGATCAATGCCGATGGCGGCTTTGCCGGCGAGTGGGGTCACGGCCCCGCCGTCGCGGCCGCCGCCGGACACCCGCCCATGGACATACCGGCCTTTCCCTGCGGCTGCGGCCAGAGCCGTTGCGTCGATACGGTCGGCGGTGCACGCGGGCTGGAAAGGCTCCATGAGACGGTCCACGGCAAGGTGCTCTCCAGTCACGACATTATCGAAGGCTGGCAGAACGGAAATGCCGAGGCGGCGCGCACGATCGACGTCTTCGTCGATCTGGTGAGTTCGCCGCTGGCGCTCGTGATCAACATCACCGGGGCGACGATCGTGCCGGTGGGCGGCGGTCTTTCCAATGCCGAAGCGCTGCTCACCGAGATCGACCGGGCGGTGCGGGCGCGCATCCTCAGGCGTTTCGACCGGCCGCTCGTCGTGCGTGGCGAGTGCCGGGTGGAGCCGGGCCTGATCGGCGCCGCCTTGCTCGGCTTCGCTGGGAGATCGGCATGAGCCGCATATTGCTGGAGGTCTGCGTCGACGATCCGGATGGTCTGGAGGCCGCCGTTGCCGGGGGCGCCGACCGCATCGAACTTTGTTCGGCGCTTGGGGCGGGAGGGCTGACACCCAGCCCCGGCCTGATGGCCGCCGCCGCTCCACCGCCGGTGCCCGTCTATGCGATGATCCGGCCGCGGGCGGGCGATTTCATCTATGACAGGGCCGACCTCGAGGTCATGCGACACGACATCGACGCGGCGCGGCATGCAGGACTCGCCGGCGTGGTTCTCGGCGCATCGCTCGCCGACGGCCGCCTGGACGCGCGCATGCTGACGAAACTCGCCGGCCATGCGTCAGGTTTGGGGCTCACCTTGCACCGCGCCTTCGATCTGGTGCCGGATTTCGCCGAGGCGGTGGAGATCGCCGCTGATCTCGGCTTCGAACGCATCCTGACCTCGGGCGGCGCGAGAACGGCACCGGAAGCGGCCGATACGCTGGAAAGACTTATCGAACTGGCGGCGGGACGGCTCTCGATCATGCCCGGATCGGGCATCACCGTCGACACAGTCGGAGCGATCGTGCCGAGGCTTGCTGTCGCCGAGGTTCATTCGTCCTGTTCTGTTGCTGAGCCGGCTAAAGACAAGCGCCTCGTCGAGATGGGATTCGCCGCGCCGGAGCGTCGCCGCACGCACTCAGCAACGATCAGGGCGATGCGGGCGCGGCTCGATGCCACAGGGGCGAAGATTCGAGCGTAAGTTGTGAGGCTTCCTTCCGGCGTCCGCCCCTCATCCGGCCCGCCTTCTCCCCGCAGGCGGGGCAAAGGGCCAAGCGGAGACTGCCTGCCCAGCCACAACTGCCCGTGTTTCATAGGGCAAGTACCCTCTCCCCGCCTGCGGGGAGAGGGTTAGGGTGAGGGGCATCTTGCCGTGGTATCGCGCCGCCAAGCTGCCTCAAACCGCGAAAACTGCCTCCCCGGCGATCCAGGTCGATTTCATTGCGAGTTCCGGCGTGAGCAGCACGAAGTCCGCATCCGTGCCAGGCAGGAGCCGGCCCTTGTGCGAGGCGATCCCCATGGCGTCGGCGGGATAGGCGCAGGCCATGCGAACCGCCTCTTCGATCGGGAGACCAAGCCTTTGGTGGACGAAGCGGACCGACGACAGCATGTCGATATCGGCGCCGGCAAGGGTGCCGTCGGCAAGCGTCAGGCGCCCGCCCTGGCGCAGGATTTCCCGTCCGTTCAGGAAGAAACTCGTCTGGTCGGTGCCGATCGGCGACATGGCGTCGGTGACCAGGAAAATCTGACCCGGGCCTTTCTTGCCGCGCAGCGCGATGCCCATCGACGCCGGGTGAACGTGAAAACCATCGGCGATCATGCCCGCGTGGAGCGTGCCGGTCGAAAGCGCCGCGCCGACCACGCCGGGCTCGCGATGGCCGAGCCCGCTCATGGCGTTGAAGAGATGCGTGACGGTCCGGGCACCCGCTTTGGCATAGGCGCAGGCGGTATCGTAATCCACGTCGGTATGGCCGAGGCTCACCACGACGCCGGCATCGGCCAGCGCCCGCACCTGCTCCCTGGTGGCGTTTTCCGGGGCCACGGTGAGCATCAGACGACCGAGCGCCTTTGCGCAAGCGAGTATCTCGGCAAGATCGTCATCGCCCATCGGGCGGATCAGCGCCGGATCGTGAGCCCCCTTGCGCGCGACGGACAGATGCGGGCCTTCGAGATGCAGGCCGAGGAAGCCCGGAACCGCCGCGGCTTTCGCCTCGACGCCTGCTGCAATGGCCGCGGTCCTGACCGCGCGCGTGTCGGTGATCAGCGTCGGCAGCAGCGCCGTCGTGCCGAATTTCGCATGCGCCGCGCAGATCTGCCGGATGCTTTCGAGGGTCGGCGCTTCGTTCAGAAGCGCGCCGCCGCCGCCATTCACCTGCAGATCAATGAAACCGGGCACGAGAAGCAGGCCACGCGCGTCGACGGTCTCGCCGCCGGCGGGGACGCTTCCCGCCGGCGCAATCGCCTTGACGTGTCCCGCCTCGATCACGAGGGCTGCCCCGTCGTGCCAGTCGATGCCGTCGAAAATCCGCGCTCCGCTGATCGTCTTCTTCGCAGTCATCGTGTCTCCGTCACCTTCTTGAGGTTCTCCGGTGCGTCGGGATTGAGACCGCGAGAGCGGGACCAGGCCTCGACGAAGCCATAGAACGGCAGGATCAGTGCCAAGGCGTCGGTGAGCGGGTGCCCGGTCTCGACGAAGGGCAGGCGCTTTGCCTTGCTCGCCCGTGCCGAGGTCACGTGCACCACCGCGCCCTTGGCGCTCATGCCGTCCGCGATATCGGCGACAGAGGCCTCGGCAGCATCGCGGGCGGCCAGCACAAGCACCGGGAACCGGGGCCCGACCAGCGCCACCGGTCCGTGCAGCACCTCCGCCGCGGAATAGGCCTCGGCATGCATGCCGGACGTCTCCTTGAATTTCAGCGCCGCTTCGCTGGCGATGGCCAGCGCCGGACCGCGGCCCAGCACATAGAGCGATTCCGCTTCTGCAAGGTCGTCGGCGAAGTCCTGCCAATCGAGCTTCACGGCCTTGGCAAGCTGGTTCGGCAGATCGGCGACCGCATGCTTGAGCGTCGCGTCGCCGGTCCACTCGCCGAGCACGGCAAGACCGGCGACGATCGAGTTAACATAGGACTTGGTCGCCGCAACGGCAATTTCGGGCCCGGCGAGAATGTCGAGCGGGTGGGTGCAGGCCTCGGCGATCGGCGACGGCAGCGTGTTCGTCAGCGCGATCGAAACGGCGCCGGCGCGTGTCGCGGCTTCGGCCATGGCCACGATGTCCGGGCTCTTTCCGGACTGCGAGATCGCAATCGCCGCCGCACCGCCGAGTTTCAGATCGGCACCGTATATCGACGCCAGCGAGGGCCCGAGCGAGGCGACCGGACGACCGATCGTGAGCTCGATCGCGTATTTCAGGAACAGCGCGGCATGGTCGGAAGAGCCTCTGGCGATCGTTACCAGAAAGGCCGGATCCTTGGCGCGCAGCGCCGCGCCTGCTTGCGCCAGCCCCGTGGCCGAGCGCTCCAGCAACCGCGCTGCGGCCTCGGGAATCTCGTCGATTTCTCGCCGCATGTTGGTCTGCATCGTCATGTCCTTTCATCAAACAGGCGGGATGCGGGCGGAAAACCGCTTTACACTTTTCCTTGGCCCCGCCCTTCCCTCGTCCGGCCACGCCGGCTCAGTTTTCCGGGATCGTCAGCTCCGCGACGAAATCATAGGCATCGCCGCGGTAGAGCGAGCGCGTGAATTCGACCACACGCCCCGAAGCAAGATAGGAGACGCGCTCGATCGAAAGACCGGCGGCGCCGACCGCGACGCCGAGCATGGCCGCGTCCGGTTCCTTGATATTGCAGGCGGAGATCCGCTGCACCGCGCGTACCGGCCGGGCCTGTTTCTTCTCGAGCTCTGAATAGAGCGAGGAGGCGACGGCGAGCGGATCGGGAACGAATTCCGCCGAAACGCAGGCGCGTTCGATCGCAAGCGGCATGTCGTCGGCAATACGGAGCCGCCCAAGGCGAGCCACCAGCGCGTCGGCCGCAAGCCCGAGGGTCATCATCTCGTCCGGCGAGGGATGGAAGAGCCCGCGCTCCAGCCATTCCGCACGCGTGTTGAGGCCGCGCCGGGCCATGTCCTCGGTGAAGGAGGTCAGGCGCGAAAGCGACTGCTCGACGCGCGAAACCGGCCGGACGACGAAGGTCCCGGAACCGTGGCGGCGCACGAGGAGCCCGTCACGCACGAGATCGTCGACGGCTTTGCGGACCGTGACTCGGCTGACATTGGCGTAATCCGCAAGATCCCGCTCCGGCGGCAGCGCATCTCCGTGATTGAGCTTGCCCGACAGGATCGCCTCTTCGAGCGATTGTCTGAGCTTCAGATAGAGCGGGCCGGCGCCCCCCGACTGCAGGGTTTCGAGCGGCAGAATGGCGGCGAGCTGCTGGTTCATGCCGACACCCCGGAATGGGAGCCGAAACGGGCCGCCGCCAGCGCGACGGCTCCGGTCAAAGCATCGGCCTGCGCCTCGACGAAGCGCGGCTGATGCCGGTCGGCGAGCCAGCGGCGATAAAGCGGCGCCAATCCTCCGAGGAGGCACAGCTTCTCGCTTCCCCTCGAAACCACCACGTCGAGCGCCTCGTCCACCGTCGCGGCGGCAGCCTCCAACAGGCTGACTGCCACAGGGTCGCCGCGCTCGGCATATTCGAAGACGCGCGGCGCATAGCGGCCGAACTCGCCGGGCTTGGCGAGGCGTGCGAAATCGACGATGTCGCGCGGGTCGTGGTTGAACTCGGCAAGCACGGCATCGGTCACGCGCGAGCCTTGATGTATGCCGTCATAGGCGAGCAGGCTCTCCTGCAGCAGCGCGTGACCGATGCGTGCGCCGCTGCCGTGATCTCCGATGGTGAAGCCCCAGCCGCCGACATAGCAGATCTCATCGGCCCGGCGCGCGATATAGATCGTGCCCGTCCCGAGTATCGCGACGGCCCCGTCCCCGTCGCCGAGAGCGCCCTGCAGCGCGATCAGCCCGTCGGACTCGATATCGGCCTGAGCAAAGGGAAGCCGCCTCTTCACGTAATGAACGGCATCGCCCACATTGTGGCCGGCGACGCCGACGATGGCGCGCGATGCCGCAATTGCGGCCTGGTCGAGGCCCGCATCCCCGAAGGCGTTGCGCGCCGCATCGGTTATGTTCTGCAGCGCCGTTTCCGGATCGGTAAGGATGTTCGCGGCGCCCGCCTTGCCGCGGCCGAGAATGCGGCCGTCGAGGGCTGCCACAGCCGCACGGCAGCTCGTTCCGCCGCCATCAATTCCGATCAGGTAAAACGCCATGGGTACCTCCGTCACCACAAGATACCAAAAAAATACCATTAACCAAGCGAGATTTCTGACTACAGATCATTCCCCAGCCTATTTCTTTGAAAATTATGGATTTATTTCTTTTTTCAGTGGTTTCCTGCGGTAAAAGTTAAATTTCTCCTAGACAAGTGGTATTTTTTTGGCATTAATTCCAGAAGAGGAGAACGACGCCATGCCGCCAGCCAAGACCGAGGAACGCCGCGACAACGCCAAGGGCCTGGACGTCATGCGTCCGGAGCTGGCCCTTCGCTTGCTCGCAGCCGGTCAGCAGGAGGCGGCAAGGTCGGTGGAACAGGCGATCGAGCCGATTTCCGCCGCGGCCCGCCTTGCGGCGGACAGCCTTGCCTCGGGCGGCCGGCTTGCCTATGCCGGCGCAGGAAGCTCCGGGTTGATGGCGATGGCGGACGCCCTCGAACTGCCGGGCACCTACGGCATAGCTCGGGAGCAGATCGTCATTCTCATTGCCGGCGGCGCCGAAAGCCTCACCGATCTTGCCGGCGGCTATGAGGACGATATGGAGCTCGCGCGCGCCGATGTGCGCAAAGCCGGAATCGGGGCGGGCGACTGCCTCATTTCGGTTTCTGCCAGCGGTTCCACGCCCTATGCGATCGCCGCTGCCGACGAGGCCGGGCAACGCGGCGCACGCGTCATCGGCATGGCCAACAATGCCGGCGCACCGCTCCTTCTGAACGCCGACGTCTCCATCCTCCTGGAGACGCCTCCGGAAGTCGTGTCCGGCTCGACCCGCATGGGCGCCGGGACGGCTCAGAAGATCGCGTTCAACATGCTTTCGACCATGGTCGGCATCCATCTCGGCCACGTGCTCGATGGTCACATGGTCAATCTGCGTGCCGACAACATCAAGCTGCGCGGCCGGGCGATCCGGATCGTCTCGGACATAACCGGCATCGGCGCCGCCGAGGCGGACAGGCTTCTCGGCCTTGCCGCCGGGTCGGTCAAGCTGGCGATCCTGCTCGCATCCGGAGCGAGGGACATCGCCCATGCCGAAGACGCGCTCGAGCGCGCCGATCAGAATTTGCGCCGGGCGATCGCCATCGTCGGGGCGTGAGATAAACTGGGAATTCAAAACCGCGCGACACGCGCCTAAAGGGGAGAAACTGCATGACCCGCACAACAATGAAAGGCTTGCTGCTCGCATCGAGCATTCTCGGCTCGGCCGGGCTTGCACAAGCCCAGGACGCAACGCTGACGATCGAAAGCTGGCGCAATGACGACCTGGCGATCTGGCAGGAAAAGCTGATCCCCGCCTTCGAGGCGAAGAACCCGGGCATCAAAGTGGTATTCGCGCCCTCGGCCCCCACCGAATACAACGCCGCCCTCAACGCCAAGCTCGACGCCGGCTCCGCGGGTGACCTCATCACCTGCCGTCCCTTCGACGCCTCGCTCGAACTCTACAACAAGAAGCATCTTGCCGACCTGACCGGTCTTCCCGGCATGGAGAATTTCTCCGACGTCGCCAAATCCGCGTGGACGACCGACGACGGCAAGGCGACCTTCTGCGTGCCGATGGCTTCCGTCATTCACGGCTTCATCTACAACAAGGATGCCTTCGACCAGCTCGGCCTTTCCGTTCCGACGACCGAGGAGGAGTTCTTCGCGGTCCTCGAAAAGATCAAGGCGGACGGCAACTACATCCCGATGGCGATGGGCACCAAGGACCTCTGGGAAGCCGCCACGATGGGCTACCAGAACATCGGCCCGAACTACTGGAAGGGCGAGGAAGGCCGTCTGGCTCTGCTGAAAGGCGAGCAGAAACTGACCGACGAGCCGTGGGTCGAGCCTTTCCGCGTGCTGGCGAAGTGGAAGGATTATCTCGGCGACGGCTTCGAGGCGCAGACCTATCCGGACAGCCAGAACCTCTTCACGCTCGGCCGGGCGGCGATCTACCCGGCCGGCTCCTGGGAAATCTCCGGCTTCAACACACAGGCCGAATTCAAGATGGGCGCCTTTCCGCCCCCGGTGAAGAAGGCGGGCGATACCTGCTACATCTCCGACCACAACGACATCGGCATCGGACTCAATGCCAAGAGCAAGAATGCGGATGCCGCCAAGACCTTCCTCACCTGGGTCGCCTCGCCGGAGTTCGCGGAAATCTATGCGAACGCCCTGCCCGGCTTCTTCAGCCTGAATTCGACGGCGGTGAAGATGTCCGATCCGCTCGCTCAGGAATTCGTCTCCTGGCGGGAGAAATGCAAGCCGACCATCCGCTCGACCTATCAGATCCTTTCGCGCGGAACCCCTAACCTCGAGAACGAAACCTGGGTCATGTCGGCCAATGTCATCAACGGCACGGACACGCCGGAGGCGGCGGCCAAGAAACTCCAGGACGGTCTCGACAGCTGGTTCAAGCCGGTAAAGTAAGACCGAAACGGGGTGCGTGGACGCCGTCTGCGCACCCTCCCCGACATGTGCAAACGTATCGCATGCGGGGCGGCGTCATGGATTGCTCGGGCACCGGCGCTACGGCGCCGCGCCTGTAACGGGCGGATCGAAGCGGCTTGCCGGCTCTCCGCGACCCCGGGACGCCTGACGGAAGCACGGTGCAAGGCAGGAAGCCGCGCCGCATTTCGAAAGAAATCGAGGCTGCGCCCTTATGGCCAGCCGGTTTGAGAACGGGCCAGAGGCCGATGAACCCACGTGAAATCACGACCGACGTCACCGAGATCAGGCGCCCGCGGCGCTGGCACATCCTCGTCTTTCTGCTGCCGGCGCTCGTCGTCTACACGGCGGTGATGATCCTTCCGCTCTTCGAGACGCTGCGCCAGTCCTTCTACAACACGGTTGACGGCCAGTTGACCTTCGTGGGCCTGGGCAATTTCAAGGTTCTGTTCGGCGACCCGCGTTGGGCGGCGGATTTCTGGAACGCGCTCAAGAACAATTTCGTCTTTTTCCTGATCCACATGGCCGTGCAGAACCCGATCGGCATCGCGCTCGCCGCCATGCTGTCCGTCCCGAAGCTGCGCTTCGGCGCCTTCTACCGCACGGCGATCTTTCTGCCGACGCTGCTCTCCTTCGTCATCGTCGGTTTCATCTGGAAGCTGATCCTGTCGCCGATCTGGGGCGTCGCCCCCTATCTTCTCGACACGGTCGGCCTGCGATCGCTGTTCGGGCCCTGGCTCGGCAAGCCCGACACCGCGCTTATCGCCGTTTCGCTCATTTCCGTCTGGCAATATATCGGCATCCCGATGATGCTGATCTATGCGGCGCTCCTCAACATTCCAGACGAGGTGACAGAGGCGGCGGAGCTCGACGGCGTCACCGGCTGGAGCCAGTTCTGGAAGATCAAGCTTCCGCTGATCCTGCCTGCCATCGGCATCGTGTCGATCCTCACCTTCGTCGGCAATTTCAACGCCTTCGACCTGATCTATACGGTGCAGGGCGCGCTTGCCGGCCCGGATAAGTCGACCGACATTCTGGGCACCCTGCTCTATCGCACCTTCTTCGGTTTCCAGCTTCAGCTCGGCGACCGTTCGATGGGCGCGACGATCGCCGCAATCATGTTCCTGATCATTCTCGCCGGCGTCGCGCTCTATCTCTTCGGCATACAGCGCCGCATGCGCCGCTATCAGTTCTAAGGAGGATAGAAGATGTCGAAAGCACGCGCCTCCTTCGTGCGCATGGGCGCCGTTCACGCGGCCCTGATCGCCTATACGCTCGTTGCACTCTTTCCGGTGTTCCTGACGATCGTAAACTCGTTCAAGAGCCGCAACGCGATCTTCCGGGAGCCCCTGGCGATCCCGACACCCGAGACCTTCAGCCTGATCGGCTACGAAACGGTGCTGAAGCAGGGTGACTTCATCGGCTATTTCCAGAACAGCATCATCGTCACCGTGGTCTCGATCACGCTCGTCCTGCTGTTCGGCGCCATGGCCGCCTTCGCGCTTTCCGAATACCGCTTCCGCGGCAATACGCTGATGGGACTCTATCTGGCGCTTGGCATCATGATCCCGATCCGGCTCGGAACGGTGGCGATCCTGCAGGGCATGGTGGCGACTGGTCTCGTCAATACGCTGACCGCGCTGATCCTCGTCTATACGGCGCAAGGCCTGCCGTTGGCGGTATTCATTCTGTCCGAGTTCATGCGCACCGTATCCGACGACCTGAAGAATGCCGGACGCATCGACGGCCTGTCGGAATATGCGATCTTCCTGCGGCTGGTGCTGCCGCTCATCCGCCCGGCCATGGCGACGGTCGCCGTCTTCACCATGATCCCCATCTGGAACGATCTCTGGTTCCCCCTGATCCTCGCGCCCGCCGAGGCGACCAAGACCGTCACCCTCGGCTCGCAGATCTTCATCGGCCAGTTCGTCACCAACTGGAACGCCGTCCTCTCGGCGCTGTCGCTGGCGATCTTCCCGGTCCTCGTCCTTTACGTCATCTTCTCGCGGCAGCTGATCCGCGGCATCACGGCAGGAGCAGTCAAGTGAATTCATCCGCACCCCCGATCCGCGTGCTCAGCGCCGGGCTCGGCAATATGGGCCGCAGCCACGCGCTCGCCTATCATCAGAACCCCGGCTTCGAGATCGCCGGGCTGGTCAACCGATCGAAGGTGGCGCTGCCCGGGGCTCTGGCAGGATACGAGATCCTGCCGTCGTTCCCGGAGGCGCTGGCCGCGCTGAAGCCCGAGCTCTGCTCGATCAACACCTATTCCGACACGCATGCGGGCTATGCGGTGATGGCGATGGAGGCGGGAGCCCACGTCTTCGTGGAGAAGCCGCTGGCAACGACGGTCGCCGACGCCGAGCGCGTCGTCGCCTGCGCCCGGGCCAACGGCCGCAAGCTGGTCGTCGGCTATATCCTGCGCCACCACCCGTCCTGGATGCGGCTGATCGCGGAAGCCCGCAAGCTCGGAGGGCCCTTTGTCTTCCGCATGAACCTGAACCAGCAGTCGAGCGGCCCGACCTGGATGACGCACAAGTCGCTGATGCAGACGACACCGCCGATCGTCGATTGCGGCGTCCACTATGTCGACGTCATGTGCCAGATCACCGATGCCAGGCCCGTCGAGGTGCGCGGCATGGGCTTGAGGCTCTCGAACGAGATCGCCGCGGATATGTACAATTACGGGCATCTGCAGGTGATCTTCGAGGACGGCTCTGTGGGCTGGTACGAGGCGGGTTGGGGGCCGATGATCTCCGAGACGGCCTTTTTCGTGAAGGACGTGATGTCTCCGAACGGCTCCGTGTCGATCGTCATGGATCAGAACGCCAAGTCGGACGACATCGACGTGCACACGAAAACCTCCGTCATCCGCGTGCACAGCGCCGCGACCGGACCCGACGGACGGTTCCTGAAATCCGACGAGGACCTGGTGATGGAGGGCGAGCCCGGCCACCAGGAGCTTTGCGACCGCGAGCAGGCCTTCGTGCTCAAGGCCATCCGAGAAGACATCGATCTCGGCCGGCACATGGACGATGCGGTGCAGTCGCTGAAGATCTGCCTCGCCGCCGACGAGAGTGTGCGCACCGGCAAGCCGGTCGAGCTTTAACCCAAGAGGGCGACACGTGGGATCACTTCAACTCAAAACCATCCGCAAGGCCTTCGGCAGTCATGAGGTGCTGAAGGGCATCGACCTGGACGTGAAGGACGGCGAGTTCGTCATCTTCGTCGGTCCGTCCGGCTGCGGAAAGTCGACGCTTCTGCGCACTATCGCCGGCCTCGAGGACGCGACCTCGGGCAGCGTTCAGATCGACGGCGTCGAGGTCGGCCATGTGGCGCCGGCCAAGCGCGGCATCGCCATGGTGTTTCAGTCCTACGCGCTCTATCCGCACCTGACCGTCAAGGACAATATGGGCCTGGGGCTGAAGCAGGCAGGTGTGCCGAAGGCGGAGATCGAAGAAAAGGTCGCCAAGGCGGCCGGCATGCTGTCGCTCGAACCCTATCTCGCCCGCCGTCCGGCCGAGCTTTCCGGCGGCCAGCGTCAGCGCGTGGCGATCGGCCGCGCGATCGTGCGCGAGCCGAAGCTCTTCCTTTTCGACGAGCCGCTGTCGAACCTCGACGCGGCGCTGCGCGTCAACACGCGGCTCGAGATCGCCCGCCTTCACCGCAGCCTCAAGGCGACGATGATCTACGTGACCCACGATCAGGTCGAGGCGATGACGCTTGCCGACAAGATCGTCGTGCTGAATGCCGGCCGGATCGAGCAGGTCGGCTCGCCGATGGAGCTCTACAATCGCCCGGCCAACCTTTTCGTCGCCGGCTTCATCGGCTCGCCGCAGATGAATTTCATCGAAGCCGCAAAGCTCGGCGACGGAGAGGCAAAGACGATCGGTATCCGTCCGGAGCATATCGGCCTCTCCCGTGAAAGCGGGGACTGGAAGGGCAAGGTGATCCATGTCGAGCATCTTGGCGCCGACACGATCATCTATATCGAATCGGAGGCGGTCGGCCTGCTGACGGTGCGCCTCTTCGGCGAACACCGCTATGCCGCCGACGACATCGTCCACGCGACGCCGGTAATCGGCAGCATGCACCGCTTCGATGCGGACGGGCGCGTGATCAAGTCCGGTCAGTGAGAGACGAAGTGCCGGTATGATTGCCCCTCACCCTAACCCTCCGCACGCGGGCCGTGGCATCGTGGCGCAGGCGGTCCCCGTGTCTTCCTTCTCCCCGCCGGCGGGGAGAAGGTCGCGGCAGCCGGATGACGGGACGATTTGCACTCTGAAACAGCTTCGGCCCGAATCACACCTGCGTGATCACCGCGAGCCGCAACGCCGAAACCGTTGCGGCTCTTCCCTTTTTTGCCTCCCCGTCCGGCGCGTCGAAACTCTGTTGCACTGCGGCAGAAATTAACATACATTGGCGTCTGTATATTAGCTTTCCGGTATTTTCCACGCCGATACCGGCTCCGCTTCACCTCACTTTTGGACCGCGCAGCGCTTGCGAAACGCCGCGACTGCGGCCGGTCCTTTGACAATATGGACATTGCGATGCGCATGAACCGACCGATATTGGCCGCCGCGCTGGCATCCGTGATTTTTCTCGCGGGCTGCCAGAAGAATGAAGAACAGCAGGCAGCGGCTGCCGCCCCTCCGCCGTCGCCGGTCGCCGTCTTCACGACGAAGGCGGAACCGCTGCCGATCACCAACGAACTGCCCGGCCGCATCACCGCCACCCGCATCGCCGAGGTCCGCCCGCGCATCTCCGGCATCGTCGTCGAGCGCGTGTTCGAGCAGGGCACCATGGTCAAGGAAGGCGACGTGCTCTACCGCATCGACCCGGCACCGTTCCAGGTCAAGGTGGACAGCGCCGCGGCGACGCTGAAGCGCGCTCAGGCGGTGGTCGATCAGGCCAAGCGGACGGCCGACCGCCAGTCGCGCCTGAAGGAGGCGCAGGTCACCGCCGTGCAGCAGTACGACGATGCGATCGCGGCCCTCGCCCAGGCCGAGGCCGATGTCGGCATTGCCGAGGCAGGGCTCGCCGAGGCCAAGCTCAATCTGCAATATACGAACGTCACCGCTCCGATCAGCGGCCGGATCGGCCGGGCGCTGATCACCGAAGGCGCGCTCGTCAACACCAACGACACCCAGAACCTTGCAATGATCCAGCAGCTCGACCCGATCTACGCCGATTTCACCCAGTCGGCGACGGATCTGATCCGCCTGCGCAAAGCGCTCAAGGACGGCCAGTGGATGAGCGCCAACAACGAGGCCGAGGTTCAACTGATCCTCGACGACGGGACGCCCTACGCCCTCAAGGGCAGGCTGCTCTTCTCCGAAGCCGCCGTCGACGCGACCACGGGCCAGGTGACGCTGCGCGGCGAATTCCCCAACCCGAACAACGATCTGCTGCCGGGCATGTATGTCCGCGTCCAGATCCAGCAGGGTTTGGAAAAGGACGCGATCACCGTCCCGCAGCAGGCGGTGCAGCGCAACAATGCCGGGCAGTCGCAGGTCTATGTCGTGAATGCCGACAACAAGGTTGAATTCCGCAACGTCACGCTCGGACGCACCGTCGGCGAGCGCTGGCAGGTGACCTCCGGCCTGAAACCCGGCGAAAAGGTCATAGTCGAGGGTTTCCAGAAAGTCGGCCCGGGCGCGCCCGTGCAGCCCTCCGACTGGGACCCGAATGCAAAGCCCGCGCCCGAACAGGCCAGCGCTTCGGCCGATGCCGGCGAAAAGCCCGGCACCGAAGTGAAGTGAGACCGATATCATGCCCAGTTTTTTCATAGACAGGCCGATCTTTGCCTGGGTGGTGGCGATCTTCATCATGATCGCCGGCATCATCGCTATTCCGCTCCTGCCGGTTTCGCAGTATCCGGATGTCGCACCGCCGCAGATATCGATCAATACCAACTATCCCGGCGCCTCGTCGCAGGACACCTATCAGAGCGTCACGCGGCTGATCGAGGATGAGCTGAACGGCGTCGAGGGGCTGCTTTACTTCGAATCGTCGACCAGCTCCTCCGGCTCGGTCTCGATCGACGCCACCTTCCAGCCGGGCACCGATCCAAGCCAGGCCTCGGTCGACATTCAGAACCGGGTGCAGCGCGTCGAACCGCGCCTGCCCGATCCCGTCAGGCAGCAGGGCGTGCAGGTGGACGAGGCCGGCGCCGGCTTCCTGCTGATCATCTCGCTGACTTCGACCGACGGTTCGATGGACGCGATCGGGCTTGGCGACTATCTCAGCCGCAACGTGCTCAGCGAAATCCAGCGCGTGCCCGGCGTCGGACGCGCCCAGCTCTTTGCGACCGAGCGCTCGATGCGCGTCTGGCTCGATCCCGACAAGATGCTCGGCCTCAACCTGACGGCGGCCGACGTCACGGCAGCGATCCAGGCTCAGAACGCCCAGATCGCCTCGGGCTCGATCGGCGCCCAGCCGAATCCGATCACGCAGCAGGTCACCGCTCCGGTCGTCATCAAGGGTCAGCTTTCGAGCCCGGAGGAATTCGGTGCCATCGTGCTCAGGGCGAATGCCGACGGCTCCGCCGTGCGGCTGCGCGACGTCGCGCGCCTCGAGATCGGCGGCGAAAGCTACACCTTCTCCACCCGCCTCAACGGCAGCCCCTCGGCGGCCATCGCCGTGCAGCTTTCTCCGAGCGGCAACGCGATGTCGACCTCGGCAGCGATCAAGGCGC
Source organism: Sinorhizobium sp. P24N7 (assembly GCF_042436655.1). Lineage (NCBI taxonomy): Bacteria > Pseudomonadati > Pseudomonadota > Alphaproteobacteria > Hyphomicrobiales > Rhizobiaceae > Sinorhizobium > Sinorhizobium sp. P24N7. The sequence continues at coordinate 469,557 of NZ_JBHMIW010000001.1, forward strand.
GCATGGACGAGCTGGCGGAGTTCTTCCCGGAAGGGCTCGAATATTCGGTCCCCTATGACACCTCGCCCTTCGTCGCGGTGTCGATTGAGAAGGTGCTGCACACCCTCGTCGAGGCCGTCGGCCTCGTCTTCCTGGTAATGTTCCTCTTCCTGCAGAACGTCCGCTACACGATCATTCCCACCATCGTCGTGCCGGTCGCCCTGCTCGGCACCTGCGCCGTCATGCTGGCGATGGGCTTCTCGATCAATGTGCTGACGATGTTCGGCATGGTGCTGGCGATCGGCATTCTCGTCGACGATGCGATCATCGTGGTCGAGAACGTCGAGCGCATCATGTCGGAAGAAGGGCTCACTCCGAAGGATGCAACCCGCAAGGCGATGAAGCAGATCACCGGTGCGGTGATCGGCATCACCCTGGTGCTGGCTTCGGTGTTCATCCCGATGGCCTTCTTCCCGGGCGCCGTCGGCGTGATCTATCGCCAGTTCAGTCTTACCATGGTCGTCTCGATCCTGTTCTCGGCGCTGCTTGCGCTCTCGCTGACGCCGGCGCTTTGCGCAAGCTTCCTCAAGCAGGTTCCGAAGGGTCACCATCACGCCAAGCGCGGCTTCTTCGGCTGGTTCAATCGCGGTTTCGACCGGACGTCGCACGGCTACACGCGCGCCGTCGGAGGCATCGTCTGGCGGACCGGCCGCTTCATGGTCATCTATCTAGCGCTGCTTGCCGGCCTCGGCTGGGCCTTTCTCCAGCTTCCTTCGTCCTTTCTGCCGGACGAGGACCAGGGCTTCGTCATCGTGATGATGCAATTGCCTTCGGAAGCGACTGCAAACCGCACCACGGAGGTGATCGAGCAGACCGAGACCATCTTCGGCCAGGAAAAGGCGGTCGACACGATCGTGGCGATCAACGGCTTCTCCTTTTTCGGCAGCGGGCAGAATGCGGGGCTCGCATTCGTGACGCTCAAGGACTGGAGCGAGCGCGATGCTGACAACTCCGCCCAGTCGATCGCCGGCCGCGCCACGATGGCCATGAGTCAGATCAAGGATGCGATCAGCTTCGCTCTGTCGCCTCCGGCGATCCAGGGCCTCGGGACGACCGGCGGGTTTTCTTTCCGCCTGCAGGACCGTGCGGGTCTCGGTCAAGAGGCGCTGGCGCAAGCGCGCGATCAGCTGCTCGGCCTCGCCTCCCAGAGCAAGGTCCTGACCGGGGTCCGCTTCGAGGGCATGCCCGATGCGGCGCAGGTCAGCGTCAATATCGACCGCGAGAAGGCCAATACCTTCGGCGTGACCTTTGCCGACATCAACTCGACCATCTCGACCAATCTCGGCTCGTCCTATGTCAACGACTTCCCGAATGCCGGCCGCATGCAGCGCGTGACGGTGCAGGCGGACGAGACGAAGCGCATGCAGACGGCGGATCTCCTGAACTTGAACGTCCGCAACTCCAATGGCGGCATGGTTCCGCTTTCGGCCTTTGCGGATGTGGAATGGGTCAAGGCGCCGACGCAAACGGTGGGCTATAACGGTTATCCGGCGGTCCGCATCAGCGGCGAGGCCGCTCCCGGCTACTCCTCCGGCGATGCGATCGCCGAGATGGAGCGCCTGGTGGCCCACCTTCCCGCGGGCTTCGGCTACGAGTGGACGGGGCAGTCGCTGCAGGAAATCCAGTCGGGCTCGCAGGCGCCGCTCCTGATTGCGCTCTCCTGCCTGCTCGTCTTCCTGTGCCTGGCCGCACTCTATGAGAGCTGGTCCATTCCGGTCTCGGTCATCATGGTCGTGCCGCTCGGCGTCATCGGCGCCGTGCTTGCCGTGACGATGCGCGACATGCCGAACGATGTGTACTTCAAGGTCGGCCTGATCGCGATCATCGGGCTTTCGGCGAAGAACGCGATCCTGATCATCGAGTTCGCCAAGGAACTCCGCGAACAGGGCAAGTCGCTCATCGACTCGACACTGGAGGCTGCGCATCTGCGCTTCCGGCCGATCCTGATGACCTCGCTCGCCTTCACCCTCGGCGTCCTGCCGCTGGCGATCGCGACGGGCGCAAGTTCCGGCAGCCAGCGCGCCATCGGCACGGGAGTCATGGGCGGCATGATCTCGGCGACGGTGCTGGCGATCTTCTTCGTCCCGGTCTTCTTCGTGTTCGTGATGAAGATCTTCGAACGCGGAAGAGCGGCGCCGGAGGCGGCCAAGTCAGCATCCGAAACCGCCAGCCCGGCCGAATAAAATCGAAGACGGCCCGCCCGCCTACGGCGGCGGGCGGGCCGTCGCCGAAGGAGAATTTGAATAGATGCGCCGAACCAAGGCCGACGCCGAGGCTACAAGACAGAAGATCCTGTGTGCCGCCGAGCGGATGTTCTACAAGAAGGGCGTTCCCAATACGACGCTCGAGGAAGTGGCGAAGGAGGCAGGCGTCACCCGCGGCGCCATCTACTGGCATTTCGCCAACAAGACAGATCTCTTCCTCGCCCTTTACGAGGCCGTGCCGCTGCCTCACGAAGACATGATCGCACGCGAGATCGAAACGGAAGCCTTCGACACGCTCGCCATCGTCGAGAGCGCGACCAGCGACTGGTTGACGACCCTGGCCGCGGACGAGCAGCGGCAGCGCATTCTCGCGATCATGCTGCGCTGCGACTACGACAATGACATGTCCGCCGTTCTCGTGCGCCAGCGCGAGATCGAGGAGCGCCACGATGCCCTTCTGGAGCTTGCCTTCGCCCGGGCACTGGAAAGGGGTCAGTTGCAGGAGCACTGGGCGCCACCGACCGCGGCGCGGGCCCTGCGCTGGATGATGATGGGGCTCTGTACCGAATGGCTGCTGTTCGGCCGCCGCTTCGACCTCGTGGCCCAGGGGAGCGAAGCGCTCCAGTCTCTCTTTGCGGGCTTCCGGCGGGTGCCGGGGCGCGGCGATACCTCCCCGCACCTCGGCCCTGGAGCGGGATGAGGAAAAGAGCGGGATGAGGAAAAACATGTGCGGTTTCCGCCCGCATCCCGCGTCTCAACTTCGTGGAACCGATCACGGTCGTGCTTTTAGGTCGACCAGACCCAAAACCATCGTGATCTAGCTGAGCACTTTGCGCATATCGACCGAGGTCGGGCGGGTGAAGCCTGGATGGGCGGTTCGCGCCGTCTCCACGAAGCCCAAAGCCGCAAAAGCGGCCTGGTTCCCGGTGAGTTCGATGCGTGTCTGAAGCCTCAGCACAGGCAGGCCCAGACCGCGCGCCGTTTCCTCGGCGGCGGCGATGAGCATCCGCCCTACTCCCTTTCCCTGGAAGCCGGGAGCGACGGCGAGTTTGCCGATATAGAGACAGTCCGCTTCCGGCTTGCAGAAGATGCAGCCCAGGAGGTCACGCCCGGCGACGGCCGCGAAGGCGATCTCGTCCCTTGCCTTCCGGTTAAGGGAGGCCGCCGTCAGCGCATGGGCCGAGGAGGGCGGATCGATGCGGCCGTCCATATAGGCGAAGGACGCACGGATCAGCGACAGCAACTCCTCGTAACGATCGAAGCTGGCGTCGATGCGAACCGTCTCCATCGCGTCCTCAGCGCGTGCCGCGTCGATAGCGGATCGTGTCGAACCGGGCGGCGAGCGCATCGTAGAGCAGCAGACGGCCGACCAGCGGCTCGCCGATGCCGGTGACGAGCTTGATCGCTTCCATCGCCTGCAGCGTGCCGATGACGCCGGTGAGCGCGCCCAGGACGCCCGCTTCGGCGCAGCTTGGAACGGTGCCCGGCGGCGGCGGCTCCGGGAAGAGATCGCGGTAGGAGGGGTTCGGGTGCCCCTCGGCATCGGTCTCGTACGGCTTCAGCACGGTGACCGAGCCGTCGAAGCGTCCGACGGCACCGGTGACGAGCGCCACGCCTGCCGCCGCGGCCGTATCGGCGGCGAGATAACGCGTATCGTAATTATCCGACCCGTCGACGACGAGATCGTATTGGCGCATGAGCGCATCTGCATTTTCGGCGTCCAGCCTGAGCGCGTGCGTCATGACCTTCACATGCGGATTGAGGGCGTCGATCGCCGCGGCGGCGCTCTCGACCTTCGGCCGCCCGATATCTGCGGTGGCGTGGATCACCTGACGCTGCAGGTTCGACAACGAGACCACGTCATCGTCGACGACCCCGAGCGTGCCGACACCGGCGGCCGCGAGATATTGCAGAGCCGGCGCGCCGAGCCCGCCCGCGCCGATGACGAGCACGCGCGCGGCCTTGAGTTTCTGCTGCCCCGGGCCGCCGATCTCCGGCAGCACGATGTGGCGTGCGTAGCGCGCAATCTCCGAAGGAGCGAGCGTCGCATCGGTCGTCATATGCGTCTCCATTTAATTTCCGCGGACGGCGCTCTATGTCACCCGGAAACGCGGCCGTTTGCAACGGCCAGATATTGAGCCCGCTCGCCAAGGGCGTCGAACATCGCCCGGTCGGTGCCCGTCATGAAGGCCTGGCCGCCGAGCGCATCGACCAGATCGAAGAGGGCGGCACGGCGTCCCCGGTCGAGATGGGCGGCGATTTCGTCGAGCAGCAACACCGGGGCGTGGCCGGTCATGTCCCCGACGAGCCGTGCATGCGCGAGAACCAGACCGACGAGCAGCGCCTTCTGCTCGCCGGTCGAACAGCGCTCTGCCTCCATGTCCTTTTCCCGGTGGCGGATCAGGAGATCGGTGCGGTGCGGCCCGTCGAGCGTGCGGCCGGCGGCCGCATCGCGGGCACGGCCTTCGGCGAGCATTGCCAGATAACGCTCTTCGAGTTCAAAGGCGGGAATACCTGCACAGTCGTCGAGAAAGCCGGCGAGCGACAGGCTTGCGGACGGAAAGGTCCCATCGCTCCGGCTTCGCTCGACGAGGGCCGAGAGCAGGCCGAGCATCTCCTGACGGGCGAGCGCCATGGAGATGCCGAGCCCGGCCATTTCGCGCTCGATGGCCGACAGCCAGGCGGGATCGGGTCGGAATTCCGAGAGTAGCCGGTTGCGGCTGCGCATGGCGCGCTCGAACTCGCTGGCGCGCCGGCCGTGCCCGGGATCGAGCGACAGTACCAGCCGGTCGAGAAAACGCCTGCGGTCGGCGGAAGGGCCGGTGAAGAGGCCATCCATCGCCGGCGTGAGCCAGAGCACCCGGAGGTGATCGGTGAGTTCGTCGACCGTGCGGGCCGCAGTGCCGTTGAGTCTGAGGCGGCGTGATTGCCCCTCCTCGGCCCCTTGAGTCCCCGTGCCGATCTCCACCGACCCTTCCATGCCGTCGACGGCGGCGAAGATCGAGAAACCATCGGCGGCGCCGACGCGGGCGATATCGGCATAGGCAGCGCGCCTCAAGCCGCGTCCGGGCGAAAGAAGGGAGACCGCCTCCATCAGATTGGTTTTGCCCGCGCCGTTCTCGCCGGTCAGCACCACATGGCGCTGGTCGAGGTCGAGCGCCAGCGTTGCATAGTTGCGGAAGTCGCTCAGTTTCAGACGTGTGAGAAAGACCTTGTGGGGCATTGCGGGTCCGAATTCGACGTTGCTGTCAGGTAGGATGAAAGCCGGGCCAAGGCAAGGCGGAAAGGGCGTTCCGTCTGCCTCTCTCCGGCCCGCGGCGATTCCGTGTCCGGGCTGCGCATTTCCGCCCAATCGCCTGTGGGAAAGCCCTTTTTTTCGGCCGCATCGGAACTTTCCCCGAGCGCGCAAGTACAATATGACAACTGCGTGACAATCGACAGTTGGATGGATCGCTGATGCTCGGCCTGTTTCGCAAGCTCCTCCCCCGGGAAGACCGTTTCTTCGACCTCTTCGCCGACCATTCGCGCACCGTCATGGGTGCGGCGGAGGCGCTGAACGCGCTTCTTGCCGGCGGCCCTGACATCGAAAGCCATTGCGACCGCATCGTCGCGCTCGAGAACGAGGCCGACGAGATCACCCGCGAGGTTCTGCTGGCCGTCCGCCGCAGCTTCATCACCCCCTTCGACCGCGGCGACATCAAGGATCTCATCCAGTCGATGGACGATGCGATCGACATGATGCACAAGACGGTGAAAACGATCCGGCTCTATGAACAGAAGAGCTTCGACCCCGGCATGCAGTCCATGGGCGCGGCGGTCGTCGAGGCCGCCCATCTGGTCGCCGAGGCCATTCCGCTCCTCAGTCGCATCGGCGCCAATGCCCACCGCCTCGGCGCCATCGCCGAGGAGGTGACGCATGTCGAGGATAGGTCCGACCAGCTCCACGAGCAGGGCCTGAAGGATCTCTTCCAGCGCCACGGCGCTTCCAACCCCATGGCCTATATCATCGGCAGCGAGATCTACGGCGAACTGGAAAAGGTCGTCGACCGCTTCGAGGACGTGGCGAACGAAATCAGCGGCATCGTGATCGAGAACGTCTGATGGATGCGACGCTCGCCTTCCCGCTGCTCGTGGGGCTCATTGCCGTCGCGCTTTTCTTCGACTTCCTCAACGGGCTGCACGATGCGGCCAATTCGATCGCGACCATCGTTTCGACCCGCGTGCTCCGGCCGCAATATGCGGTTTTCTGGGCGGCGTTCTTCAACTTCATCGCCTTCCTCTTCTTCGGACTGCACGTCGCCGAAACGCTCGGAACGGGCATCATCGATCCGGGTATCGTCACGCCGCAGGTGATCTTCGCGGCGCTGATGGGCGCAATCACCTGGAACATCGTCACCTGGGTCTTCGGCATCCCGTCGAGTTCCTCGCACGCGCTCATCGGCGGCCTCGTCGGTGCCGGGCTGGCCAAGACCGGTTTCAGCTCGATCGTCTGGCAAGGACTGCTGAAGACCGCCGGCGCCATCGTCATGTCGCCGGGCATCGGCTTCGTTCTGGCACTGCTGTTGATCCTGATCGTCTCCTGGGTTTTCGTTCGCCAGACGCCCTTCGCCGTCGACAGCACCTTCCGGGTGCTGCAATTCGTTTCGGCTTCCCTCTATTCGCTCGGCCATGGCGGCAACGATGCGCAGAAGACCATGGGCATCATTGCCGTGCTTCTCTTCTCGCAGGGCTATCTCGGCTCGGAATTCTACGTGCCCTTCTGGGTGGTCATCACCTGCCAGGCGGCGATCGCGCTCGGCACGCTCTTCGGCGGTTGGAGGATCGTCCACACGATGGGCTCGAAGATCACCAAGCTCAACCCGATGCAGGGCTTCTGCGCCGAGACGGGCGGCGCCATCACGCTGTTCGCGGCGACCTGGCTCGGCATTCCGGTTTCGACCACCCACACGATCACCGGCGCGATCATCGGCGTCGGCGCGGCGAGGCGGGTGTCGGCGGTGCGGTGGGGGCTCGCCGGCAACATCGTCGTCGCGTGGGTGATCACCATGCCGGCGGCAGCGTTGATCTCGGCGCTCTGCTATTTCGCCGTGGACCTCATCGCCTGACGCTTTCGCCAGGCACCCCGTTGGCATTGCCGTCGGCGGGGAGTATATTCCCGCTATCTAATAGAATTGCATTCGGAGGAGAGTGAAACTTCCATCGTATCTGGGGAGGAAACGATGACGGACGTCGAGTGGACGATCAAGGGCCGCGAATTCATCCATTGCAACTGCGCCTATGGCTGCCCGTGCCAGTTCAACGCACTGCCTACCGAGGGGCATTGCCGCGCGATCGGGGTCGTCGATATCGACGAGGGACACCATGGCGACACCCGGCTCGACGACTTGAGGTGCGGCATGATCGTATCCTGGCCCGGTGCCATTCACGAGGGCAGGGGCGCGGTGGTTCCGATCATCGACGAGCGTGCCTCCGACGAGCAGCGTGAGGCGCTGCTGCGAATCATGAGCGGCCAGGACACCGAGCCCGGCGCCACCTTCTTCCAGGTGTTCGCGACGACTTTCGAGACCTTCCACGACCCGGTTTTCGCGCCGATCGATTTCGAGATCGACGTCGAAAGGCGCTCGGCGCGCGTCAACATTCCGGGATGGATGGAGGCTCGCGGCGAGCCCATCGTCAATCCGGTGACCGGTGAGGAGCACCACGCCCGCATCAACCTTCCGCACGGTTTCGAATACGACCGCTGCGAGGTGGGGCGCGGCTGGGCCGAGACGAGCGGGCCGCTGGCAGTTTCGCTCGCGGATTCGCACGCCCACTTCGCCAGACTGCACATGACCGGAAGCGGCGTGGTTCACTGACGTCATGCCGACCGACACCGCGCTTGAAAGCCTGCTCAGGCGGGATCGCGTCATCGTGGCAGCGTCGCTCGCCGCATTGACGGTGATCGCCTGGACATACACTCTTTGGCTGGCAGCAGCCATGAGCGGCGACGGCATGAGCATGTCCGGTCCCGGCATGGGAGCGGACATGCGGATGGACCCTGCCATGGAGATGGACGGCATGGAGATGGACGCCGGCGACGCCCCGTCGCTCGGCACCGTCCTCGGCATTTCACCGCGTCCCTGGAGTCCCGTAGAGGCCGGCGTCACTCTGACCATGTGGGTCGTGATGATGGTCGGCATGATGCTGCCTTCGGCAACGCCGATGATCCTGCTCTATGCCCGGGTCGGCCGGCAAAGCCGGAAAGAGGGCAAGCCCTTTGCGGCGACCGGTTTCTTCGCCGGCGGCTATCTCCTTGCCTGGGTGGGATTTGCGCTTGCCGCGACGCTTGGGCAATGGCTCATGGAGGGAACCCTGCTGTCGCCGGCGCTGGCAAGCGCCAGTCGCATCTTCAGCGGTGCCGTGTTGATCGTCGCGGGTCTTTACCAATGGACGCCGCTCAAGGATGCCTGCCTCAGCCAGTGTCAGACGCCGATCGTCTTCCTGCAGCGCCACGGCGGCTTTCGCCGCGACCCGGCGGGAGCCGTCGGACTGGGCTTGCGCCACGGGCTCTATTGCATCGGCTGCTGCTGGGCGCTGATGACGCTTCTTTTCGTCGGCGGCATCATGAATGTGCTCTGGATTGCGGCAATCGCCATCTTCGTGCTGGCGGAGAAGGTGTTCTTCCCGGGCCGCCTCCTCTCCCGTATTGCGGGCACGCTGCTCATCGCCGCCGGCCTGTGGCAATTGATTTCAGCTGCAATATAGGCGGATGGCGCCATGCAGGGGGACCGCCGCCGCCTTCTCCCGGTTTCACCGGAGAAGGGACAAGCCGCACAGTCCCGGGCCTCTTCCCAAGCGGCCGCATAGGGGAAGGCGCAACGTCCGAGACGTTACCTCAATCGCTCAACGTATCGAAGAAATCCTTCATCCGCGAGAAGAAGCCCGTCGATTCGGGATTGTTCTCCTTGGACGAGATCTGCTCGAATTCCTGCAGCAACTCGCGTTGGCGCTTGGTGAGCTTCTGCGGCGTCTCGATTTGAATCTGGATATAGAGATCGCCCGTCTGGCTGGAGCGCAGCACCGGCATGCCCTTGCCCTTGAGGCGGAACTGCTTGCCGGCCTGCGTGCCTTCCGGCACGGTGACGCGCGATTTGGTACCGTCGAGCGTGGTGACGTCGAACTTGCCGCCGAGCGCCGCCGTCGTCATCGAGATCGGCACGGCGCAATAGAGATCCGCGCCGTCGCGCTGATAGAACTCATGCGGCTTGACCGAGAGGAAGATGTAGAGGTCGCCCGCTGGGCCGCCGCGAAGGCCGGCCTCACCCTCGCCGGAAAGCCGGATGCGCGTGCCGTCCTCGATACCGGCCGGAATGTTGACCGAGAGCGTCCGCTCCTCCACGACGCGGCCCTGGCCGTGGCATTTGGTGCAGGGGTCGGCGATCGTCTGGCCACGGCCGCCGCAGGTCGGGCAGGTCCGCTCGATCGAGAAGAAGCCCTGGGCCGCGCGGACGCGGCCGGTGCCCTGACAGGTGCCGCAGGTCTTCGGACTGGTACCGGGCTTGGCGCCCGTGCCGGTGCAGACGTCGCAGGTGATCGACGTCGGCACGCGGATCTGCGCCGTCTTGCCGGAATAGGCCTCCTCGAGCGAAATCTCCATGTTGTAGCGCAGGTCCGCGCCGCGCTCGCGTCCCCCGGACGAGCGGCGCTGACGGCCACCCATCATTTCGCCGAAGATGTCCTCGAAAATATCGGAAAAGCCGTGCGCTCCGCCGCCGGCGAACCCGTTGCCGAAGCCTCCGCCCATGCCGCCCTGCTCGAAGGCCGCATGGCCGTAACGGTCATAGGCTGCGCGTTTCTGCGGGTCCTTCAGCGTCTCATAGGCTTCGTTGATTTCCTTGAAGGACTTTTCCGATTCCTGGTCGCCGGGATTCCTGTCCGGGTGATATTTCATCGCGAGTTTGCGAAAGGCGCTCTTCAGCTCCTTTTCGTCCGCGTTTTTTTGAACGCCAAGCGTTTCGTAAAGATCACGTTTCATGCTTCAAAGATCGTCCTGTTATCAGCGACAGGGCTTGCCAGCGCGAAGGATCCGACGGCTGCCTGATTATCTTGCCACAGGATTTAGTAAACCTTTAAGCGCGATACCATAGCCAAGTCGGGGCGGAAGCCGTTTTTTGTCGGAAAACGGCGGTTTACGCAGCCACTTTCCTCCGCAGGGTCGGTTCGCTTCCACGCCTGGGGCCGCAGCCCATCAACCATCTATGAAAAAGCCCGGGATTGCTCCCGGGCCCGTTCATCGAAAGGCGAAGCCGTCAGGCCGACCGCTTACGGTCGTCTTCGTCCTTGACTTCCTCGTAGTCGGCGTCGACCACGTCATCGCCGGAGCGCTTGGCGTCGGCGGCGGCATCCGCATGGGCGGCGTCCGTCTGCTGAGCCTCATAGATCGCCTGACCGAGCTTCATGGAGACTTCCATGAGGGTATTGGTCTTGGCCTTGATGTCCTCGGCGTCCGGCTCGGAAGCTTCGACGGAGCTCTTGAGCGCTGCGATCGCATCCTCGATCGCCTTGCGGTCCGTCTCGGAAACCTTGTCGCCATGCTCCTGGAGCGACTTCTCCGAAGAATGGATCAGGCTTTCGGCCTGGTTCTTGGCCTCTACGCCTTCGCGGCGCTTTTTGTCGGCCTCCGCATTGGCTTCGGCATCCTTGACCATCTTCTCGATCTCGGCGTCGGAAAGGCCACCCGAGGCCTGGATGCGTATCTGGTGCTCCTTGCCCGTGCCCTTGTCCTTGGCGGACACCTGGACGATGCCGTTCGCATCGATGTCGAACGTGACCTCGATTTGCGGCACGCCGCGCGGTGCCGGCGGAATGCCGACGAGATCGAACTGGCCGAGCAGCTTGTTGTCGGCCGCCATTTCACGCTCGCCCTGCGAGACGCGGATCGTCACGGCGGACTGGTTGTCGTCGGCCGTCGAGAAGACCTGGCTCTTCTTCGTCGGGATCGTCGTGTTGCGCTCGATCAGGCGGGTGAAGACGCCGCCGAGCGTTTCGATACCGAGCGAGAGCGGGGTGACGTCCAGCAGCAGCACGTCCTTGACGTCGCCCTGCAGAACGCCCGCCTGGATCGCGGCGCCCATGGCAACCACTTCATCCGGGTTGACACCCTTGTGCGGTTCCTTGCCGAAAAGCTGCTTCACCGTTTCCTGAACCTTCGGCATGCGGGTCATGCCGCCGACGAGAACGACTTCGTCGATCTCGGCAGCCGAAACGCCGGCATCCTTGAGCGCGGCCTTGCAGGGCGCGATGGTCTTCTGGATCAGGTCTTCGACCAGGCTCTCGAATTTGGCGCGGGACAGCTTCATCGTCAGGTGCTTCGGACCGGAAGCGTCCGCCGTGATGAACGGCAGGTTGATTTCGGTCTGCTGCGAGGACGAGAGTTCGATCTTCGCCTTTTCGGCAGCTTCCTTCAGGCGCTGCAGCGCGAGCTTATCGTTCTTGAGGTCGATGCCCTGCTCCTTCTTGAACTCGGAGGCAAGATATTCGACGAGGCGCATGTCGAAGTCTTCACCGCCAAGGAAGGTGTCGCCGTTGGTCGACTTCACTTCGAAGACGCCGTCGCCGATTTCCAGGACCGAGATGTCGAACGTGCCGCCGCCAAGATCGTAGACGGCGATCGTCTTGCCTTCCTTCTTGTCGAGGCCGTAGGCAAGGGCCGCTGCGGTCGGCTCGTTGATGATGCGCAGCACGTCGAGACCGGCGATCTTGCCGGCATCCTTCGTGGCCTGGCGCTGTGCGTCGTTGAAGTAGGCCGGAACGGTGATGACGGCCTTTTCGACCTTTTCACCGAGATAGGACTCGGCCGTTTCCTTCATCTTCTGAAGGATCATCGCGGAGATCTGCGACGGAGAGTAGCTGGTGCCATGGGCTTCGACCCAGGCGTCGCCATTGTCTGCCTTGACGATCTTGTAGGGGACCATCCCCTTATCCTTCTGGGTGGTGGGATCCTCGAAGGTGCGGCCGATCAGGCGCTTGATCGCAAAAAGCGTGTTCTCGGGATTGGTCACCGCCTGGCGCTTGGCCGGCTGGCCGACGAGACGTTCGCCGTCTTCGGTGAATGCCACCATGGAGGGGGTCGTGCGCGCGCCCTCCGCATTCTCGATCACCTTCGCGTCCTTGCCGTCCATGACGGAGACGCAGGAGTTGGTCGTTCCCAGGTCAATACCAATAACTTTAGCCATGTCGTTCTCTCCTTGCAGCGGACTGTCGGAACCCGGTCAGGCATTCGTGGGACAGCCCCTAACGGGATGGTCTTTGTCTTTCATCGCAGCCGCGGCTGCATCGATGCGGCGTATATAAGGACCGGCGTTTCGGACTGCAAGGCATTCTGCGGGGGGAACGACGGCAAATGCAAGCCGTCATCCACAAACACCCGACGGGGGCCCGCTGCCGCTGGTTCAGCCGCCGGTCAGCAGGTCGAACAGCGTCGTTCGGCGGGTCCCACCGGTGGTCTCTCCGACGCCGGCCGGCGGGACTGGTCCTCCGGCTTGTTCTGCAGGCCGGACCTGATCGACCGCGGCCATGCCGTCCATGCTTTCGACGCTGTCCATGCCTGCCGGGCGCTCGGGAAAGACGTCGGGATTACCCGTGCCGAAACCCTCGGCCGGCATTTCGTCGGCAGCAGCGATGCCGCCCTCGTCGAAGACCGGCTGCACGCCCGTCGTGCCGAAGAGCGGCGACGGCGAAAGACCCTCATGCGCCGCAACCATGAAATCGTGCCAGGCCCTGGCGGGAAGGCCGCCGCCGGTGACCTTCTTCATGAATTTTCCGTCGTCGTTGCCGAACCAGATGCCGGTCGCGAGGTTGGAGGTGTAGCCGACGAACAGGGCGTCGCGGAAGGACTGCGTCGTTCCGGTCTTCCCGGCCGCCTCCCAGCCCGGCAGGCGCGCCTTTTTGCCGGTGCCATCCGTCAGCACGCGCACCATCATCCGGTTCATTTCGCTGACGATCGCCGGATCGAGCACCCGCGGCGGATTGTCGTAGGTGTTTTCGTAAAGCACGGTGCCGTCGGCGGCGGAGATGCGCCGGATGACGTGCGGCGTCGCCTTGAAGCCGCCATTCATGAAAGGCGCATAGGAGGACGTCAGCTCTACCAGCGTCACTTCCGACGTGCCGAGCGCGATCGATGCATTGGCCTGCATCTCGGAATCTATGCCCAGCCGGTGCGCGAGCTTGACCACGTTCTGCGGCCCCACCTCCATGACGAGCTGGGCGGCGATGGTGTTCAGCGAATTGGCGAGCGCATCGGCGAGCGTCACCTCGCCGCGGTATTTCTGATCATAGTTTTCAGGTGTCCAGTTGCCGATCCGGACCGGCGCGTCGTTGCGCACGGACATCGGCGTGCGGCCGATCTCGAGCGCCGCCGCGTAGACGAAGGGCTTGAAGGCCGAGCCCGGCTGGCGCTTCGCCTTGGAGGCGCGGTCGAACTGGCTTTCGGCATAGTCCCTGCCGCCGACGAGCGCGCGGATGGCGCCTGTGCCGTCGATCGAGACGAGCGCCGCCTGGGAGGCGTTGAGCTTGCCGCCCTCGGCCTCGAGCCTCTCGGCGAGCACCTCTTCCGCCTTCTTCTCGAGCGCAAGGTCGATGGTCGTATCGATGACGAGGTCTTGCGTGACTTCGCCGATCATGCCGGGGAGCTGGTCCATCACCATGTCGGCGACATAGTGCTCGGCGCCGGACCAGAAGCTCTTTGCCCGTGTCGGCGCCTGCGACATCGCCGTCTTGATCTCGGAGTCGCTGATGAAGCCTTCCTCGCGCATTGCGCCGAGCACGAGCTGTGCGCGCTCCTCCGCCGCTTCGGGGTCTCGGGCCGGCGACAGCCGCGAGGGAGCTTTCAGAAGGCCTGCGAGCAGCGCCGCTTCGCCGAGGTTGACGTCGCGCGCCGACTTGTTGAAGTAACGCCGGGAGGCCGCCTCGACGCCATAGGCGTTCGACCCGAAGAAGACGCGGTTGAGATACATCGCCAGGATCTGGTCCTTGGTGTATTTCTGCTCCAGCCAAAAGGCGAGCAACACCTCCTGCACCTTGCGCTCCAACGTCCGCTCCGGCGAGAGAAACAGGTTCTTGGCAAGCTGCTGGGTGAGCGTGGAGCCGCCCTGGACCATGCGGCCGCTCATGACGTTCGTGAGCATGGCGCGCGCCAGCCCCAGCGGATCGACTCCGAAATGCGAATAAAAGCGGCGATCCTCGATGGCGATCACGGCCTGCGGGATATAGGGCGACATGTCTTCGAGAGCGACCGCCTCGCCGCCGGTCGCGCCCCTGTTGGCGATGATGTCGCCATTCGCCGCGAGAATCTTGACGTTGGGCGGCCGTTCGGGAATCGACCAGCTCGTGGCGCTCGGCATGCGCGCCCCGTAATAGAGCACGAGCCCGCCGACGCCGATCGCGCCCCATATGCCGAGCACGATGCACCAATAGGCGAGCCGCCGGACGAGGCCGAAGAACCCGCCGCCGGAGCCGCTTCTTCCGGAGCCGCGCCCGCCGGCGCGCCTGCCGGGCTTTTCTCGCCTCGCACCGCGTTCGGGCGGCTTGGCGCGCTTCGGCTTGCTGCCGCCGCCCGAGACGCGGTCGCTCGCGTCGACGCGCAGGTCGCCGCCGTCGTCGCTACTGCCGAAGGAAGGCTCGATCCGCTGTCCTGATTTGCCGCTCGCCATGCCGGAAGGAAATATCCCCTTTGGGGGCCAAACCGGTGCCCATCGCCCGCAGGCGATCCCGGCCGTGCCGTTGTCGTGCGGTAGGCTCCACCCCGTCCGCTGGTCCCGATGCGTTGTACTTTAAATGCGGCAATTTAAGGGGGAGTTAAGAGCTCTCTTGCGAAAAAGGCAGATTGTTCAAAACCTTGCATCGGCCCCCGGCCTCCTGGTTCCTCACCTTCGGAAGGCTGAACGCCGCCTTGCATCCGGCGCAATGCTGCAATGCAACATTCGCACTATTACCTCAACGAAAATAATCTATTCTCCTCCTTGTCGAAGCGCTGTACCTCCTCCCACGGCGCCCGGCATTCGGTCGGTTCACTCCTCCTCCCAGAACCGATCAAGTTTAAGACCCCGAGCCACCTCCTCCCGGCTCGGGGTCTTTCTGTATCTGGCGATACCTGAAAACGCATCGCATTCGCGCGACGCGCTTCGGATCTGGCCAGATGCACAGGGCGAAAAACTCGTGGCTGCGGCCGCAAAGCGCGTGTATCACCACCCCATGAGATCCAAGGCAAACGGTTACGTCTTCGCGCTTCTGGCGATCGTCATCTTCTCGATCCAGGACGGCATCTCCAAGCATCTGGGCGCCATCTACCCGCCGGTCTTCGTGGCAATGATCCGCTACTGGGCATTTGCCGGCTTCGCTGCGGTGATCGCGGCGCGGGCGCCGGGCGGATTTGCCGCGACCGCGGTGACGAGAAAGCCGCTCATTCAGCTCCTGCGGGGCGTCCTGTTGCCCGTGCAGATCGTCGTGGTGATCACGTCCTTCACCATCGTCGGGCTGGCGCATTCGCAGGCGATCCTCGCGGCCACTCCGCTCTTCGTGGCGCTCCTGTCGATGCCTCTGCTCGGCGAACGGGTCGGGTGGCGGCGCTGGTCGGCGATTGCCGTCGGACTCATCGGCGTTCTTCTGATCCTGCGGCCGGAAGACGGGTCGTTCGACGTGAACTTTCTGCTGCCGCTGGCGGCAGCCGTGATGTTCGCCTTCTATGTCATCACCACCAGGCTTGCTAGTCGCGACGATTCGGCGATGACCAGCTTCTTCTATACCGGCATCGTCGGCGCCTTCGCGATCAGTCTCGTCGGGCCCTTCTTCTGGGCGACGCTTTCCGGGGCGGACTGGATCTGGATGGTGCTGCTCTGCATCACCGGCACGTCGAGCCACTATTTTCTGATCCGCGCCTACGACATGCTCGATGCCGCCGCGGTTCAGCCGCTTACCTACCTGCAGCTCGTCTTCGCCTCCGTCATGGGCGTGACCATCTTCGGAGAGACGCTGACGACGAACATGATCATCGGCTCGGTGCTGGTGGTCGCCGCCGGCATCTTCACCATCTGGCGCGAGCATGTCGTCGGCCGGCGAAAGGCCGGTCTGCCGCCGCGGTAAGCCTCTCCTTCGACTCAAAATCGTCGGGATCGTACCGGACACTCGCGAGCGCGCCGGCTTCTCGGCCGGCCGGCTCATCCGTTCGAAAGGAGAGAGAATGAGGGTTCGCTGCACCGTGCTGATCGCCCTTGCCGCCCTTGCCGCGCAGGGGATCGGGGCCAGGGCACAGGAGGAATTTCCCTATGTCGACGACCGCTCCGATGGCGCGGCGCTCGTCCGCTCGCTCTACAACGCGATCAACCGGAAGGAATATGCCAGAGCCTACGGCTACTTCGGAGCGTCGAAACCCGTCGGCGAGTTCAAGGCCTTCGCCGACGGTTACGCCAAGACGGTGTCGGTGGAAGCGAAGTTCGGCAAGGTCGTCACGGAGGGCGCTGCCGGCAGCATCTATTCGGCCGTTCCGGTTGCGATCAAATCCATCGAAGAAGGCGGAAAGACCCGCTTCTTCTCCGGCTGTTACGTGACGAGGATCATCAATCCGTCCCTCCAGGTGCCGCCCTTCACGCCCTATCAGATCGAGACGGCCCGGCTCGACGAAGGGGAAGGCCCCATCGAGAAGGCGATCCCCGCCACCTGCAACGCCCCCTGAGGTCCGGACGGAAAAGCGTTACACACTTTTCCTGGAAGTGCTCCAGCGAAACTCTACGGCTCCTTCGCGGCACGCTCGGCCAGAAAGCGGGAATGCTCGAAGACGAGAATGACGACGAGCGCCAGCACGAAGGGGACGAGGAGGTAGAGCAGCCGAAAAATGGCAAGCGCAGCCAGAACGTCGGCCGGGTCCATTTCCGGAAGCGCCGCGATGAAGACGAATTCAAGCACACCGATGCCGCCCGGCGCATGGGAGAGCAGCGCGGCGGAGAAAGATGCGAGGAAGATGCCCAGAATGACCACATAGCCGGGATTGCCGGCTTCGGGCAGCGCGAAATAGATGATGCCGGCAGCGCCCAGAAGCTCGACGGGGGCGATGATCAATTGCCTCAGCACGATGTAGGGCCGCGGGTAATGCAGCTGGAACCAGCGCGTGCGCAGCGGCCGCATGCCGACCAGGCTGCCGAGGACGTAGAGCGCGATGAGCGCGAGAATGAGGCCGCCCGTCGTCAACGACATTTCGATGGGCAGGAACTCCGAAAATCTCTCGATGATATTCGGCCTCAGGAGCAGCACGATGGCCGAGAGCATCAGCGTGCCGAGCGTGAAGGTGAAGGAGCAGAAGGCGACGAGCACGCCCACCTCTCCGGGCGTCAGGCCTTTCGACCGATACGCTCGATAGCGCACCACCGCGCCGGAAAAAACCGAGGCGCCGAGATTGTGCGAAAGCGCATAGGTGGTGAACGAGCAGAGGGTGATGAACCACAGCGAGATGCGGTGGCCGAGATGATCGAGCGCCAGCCGGTCATAGGCGGCAAGCGCCGCATAGGCGACAAGCGTCGAACCGATGGCGAGCAGCCAGCTTTCGAGCGATATGGCCTGGAAGCTCGCCAGGAACTCGTTGAGAGACAGGCCGCGCAGTTCATCGACGAGCGCGCGCACCGAAACCAAGATCGCCGCAAGCCCCACAACGGGCCAGAAATATGCCTTGAGCCGTTTCATGCCGGGGCTTCTGCGTGATTTTCCGGCGGAAATCGATTCACGAGCGAAGCGTCGCGGCGATGCGGGTGCCCATCAGCAGCGGCCGGTTGAAGGCACGCCAAGCGCTTCGCGGTTCTGCCGAGGTGGCGATGCCCATTCTGCGTAATGAAAGAAACATGCTCGGGACGAGGCGTCCCGATCCTTGCACTTGCCAACAGCCCATTTCCCACTTTGATTTGTTTTCAAAAAGGGAAGCATCCCAAGGCAGGCAGGTCAAGCAAAGTCGACTTGATATCCGTCAAGCGGGTGCGATTTGTCATTCATGGCCGAAGGCGGTGGACAATGGCCGAACGGTGTTCACCATAGCCCCCCGCCTGCAAGGCGTTACCGCGTGCCGAGTGCGTCCAGAATGCGGACCCACGAGCGGATGCCCTTGTGGAAGGACGCGAGCTCGTATTTCTCATTGGGCGAGTGGATGCGGTCGTCGGAAAGACCGAACCCGACCAGCAGCGATTCCATGCCGAGCATCCGCTGGAAATCGCCGACGATCGGTATGGAGCCGCCCATGCCGATGACCACGGCGGGCTTCGGCCATTCATCCGAAAGTGCCGCCTTCGCCGTGCTCAGCAGCGCCGAATCATAGGGCAGATGAATAGCCGGCGAACCGCCGTGCGCATGAAATTCGACGGAGCAGTCCGCCGGGATTTTCGAGCGCACATAGGCGCGGAAGCTCTCGCGGATCTTTGCCGGGTCCTGCTTGCCGACCAGGCGGAACGAAACCTTGGCGGAGGCTTCTGCAGCGATCACCGTCTTGAATCCTTCGCCGGTATAGCCCCCGGTGATGCCGTTGATCTCCGCCGTCGGCCGCGCCCAGGTGAGTTCGAGCACGGAGCGGCCCCTTTCGCCGGAGGGGATAGAGAGGCCGATCTCGCCGAGGAATTTCTCGGCGGTCTGTCCGAGCGTTTCCCAGCCCGCCTTGATCTCGGTCGGCGTCTCCTCGACGCCTTCGTAGAAATCGTCGAGCGTCACGCGGCCGGTCTCGTCGTGAAGGCCGGCGAGAATTTCGGCCAGGATATGGATCGGGTTCGCCGCCGCGCCACCGAAATAACCGGAGTGCAGGTCGCGGTCCGCCGCCTTGACGACGACCTCCTCGCCGACGAGGCCCCGCAAGCCAGCCGAAATCGCGGGCGTGTCCCGGTCCCACATGCTGGTATCGCAGACAAGAGCGTAGTCGGCCTTGAGCTCACCGGCATTGGCTTCGAGGAAGGGCTTGAGCGACGGAGAGCCGGATTCCTCTTCGCCCTCGAAGAGAATGGTGATGCGGCAGGGCAAGCCGCCACGGGTTTCCTTATAGGCGCGCACTGCCTCGACGAAGGTCATCAACTGGCCCTTGTCATCGGCCGTACCCCGGCCGGTGATGATTTTGCGGCCGGGCTCGACCTCCTTGACGGAGGGCTCGAAGGGCGGGGTCTCCCAGAGGTTCAGGGGATCGACCGGCTGCACATCGTAATGGCCGTAGAAGAGCAGGTGCGGAGCGTCCGCTTTCTCGGCAGCGTGATGGGCGACGACCATCGGATGGCCGGGCGTGTCGCGAACCGAGGCTTCGAAGCCGATCGCTCCGAGTTCCGCCACCAGCCACTCCGCAGCCTTGCGGCACTCCTCCTTGAAGGCGGGATCGGTGGAAATGGACTTGATGCGGACGAGGTCGAAGAGCCGCTCGAGGCTTTTCGGGAGATTTGCGTCGGCGCGCTCGAGAACCGGGGTGATATCTGCCATCATGCGAATCCTTTTTGGGTTTCGCGGCGAAACTAGAATCGAAACCCGGCGGCTTTAAGCGAAAACTTTTGATGCAACGATAAATTGTCGGGGTGAAATCAGGAAGCGTCGCCGTGGCGCGCCGTATTCGCGAGCGCCATGCGCATATATTCGAGCATCAGTTCTTTCTCGAAGCGGCGAAAGCCGGAAAGCAGCGACTGCTCCGCTGCAGCAGCAGCCTCCTTCGCAGCGGCCTCCATCTTGCGGGCACGTTCGGTCAGGAATATCTGCTGCGAACGCTTGTCGTTAGGATGCTTGCGGCGGACGATGAGGCCGTCGCGCTCCATTCGGGCGAGCGTATTGGCCATGGTTGCCTGCTCGATGTCGAGCCGGTCGAGGAGCTGCCTCTGAGTCAGCCCTTCCTCGGACCATAATTCCAGGAGGACCGGGAATTGCCCGGGGGCAAAGCCGAGTTTCTGACCGCGCTCCTGCAGGGCGCGCGAGAAACCCCTCGCCAACAAGCTGGCCAGGTAAGTCGCAGATTCCATACGATTGAAGGCCATGTCTATGCCTACGCGGGAAGGAGCGCGAAGACAAGTTACAATGCCTGCAATGAGCCGAACCGCGCCGACTTCACGGGGATTTGAGACTGTGTGGCGATACGCTTTCGACTGACGGGCATAGGCAGCAAAAAACCGCCACGGCGCGGAGGCTGCGCCGTGGCGGCTCTTTGAAAGCGGGACAAAGGCCCGGAGAGGGGGATGAGGCCTTTGTCCTCATCTGGTGCGGGCGGGGGACAGGCCAATCACCAGACTCACGGCATTGAATGATTGCCGCTCGACATGATTTGTGGAGTCAAATGTGGCATTTCAAGGATAGGAAGACTGAATCGCGCATTACAAATGCGTAACGTTTGCGTGAGTGTTCGGCACCCGAATATCAGGGTTCCGGCAGACCTTTGTCGCTCCACTTAAATGGGGTAGCGCCGGAAAAGCGCAATGGACCTTTCCCCTGCCTCGCGCTATCCATGGCCGCATGAAAAACGGTGATCATCTCTTCCTCGTCGACGGCTCGGGCTTCATCTTCCGGGCGTTCCACGCCATCCCGCCGCTCAACCGCAAGTCGGACGGGCTTCCCGTCAATGCGGTTGCGGGATTCTGCAACATGCTCTGGAAGCTTTTGACCGACGCGCGCGACACCTCCGTCGGCGTGACGCCGACGCATTTGGCCGTGATCTTCGACTATTCCTCGAAGACCTTCCGCAACGGGCTCTACGACCAGTACAAGGCCAACCGTACGGCGCCGCCGGAGGATCTGATTCCGCAGTTCGGGCTCATCCGCCACGCCACCCGCGCTTTCAACCTGCCCTGCATCGAGAAGGAGGGCTACGAGGCCGACGACCTCATCGCGACCTATGCGCGGCTTGCCGAGGAGGCGGGCGCCGATGTGACCATCGTTTCCTCCGACAAGGACCTCATGCAGCTCGTCACGCCGAAAGTGTCGATGTACGACAGCATGAAGGACAAGCAGATCACCGTTCCGGACGTGATCGAAAAGTGGGGCGTGCCCCCGGAAAAGATGATCGATCTCCAGGCCATGACCGGCGATTCGACCGACAACGTGCCGGGCATCCCCGGGATCGGGCCGAAGACGGCAGCCCAGCTCCTCGAAGAATATGGCGATCTGGACACGCTGCTCGAACGGGCTGGCGAGATCAAACAGCAGAAGCGGCGCGAGTCCATCATCGCCAATGCCGATCTGGCGCGCCTTTCGCGTGAGCTCGTGACGTTGAAGAAGGACACGCCGCTCGACGTTCCGCCCGAGGACTTCAGGCTCGATTCGCAGGACGGCCCGAAGCTCATCGCATTCCTGAAGGCGATGGAATTCACCACGCTCACGCGCCGCGTCGCAGCGGCGACCGATACGGATGCGGAAGCGATCGAACCGGCTCATGTGCCGGTCGAATGGGGCGCGCAGGCGCATGGACCGGATCTGGACGTCGGCGAGGCCGGCGGCCCGCCGCCGTCGCCGCAATCATCGAGCGCGACGCCGCCCAGGGGAAATGCGGCCAGGGCGGCTGTCTCGTTCCTCTCCTCCGGCCAGGATGCCGATACGACCGGCGCGACGCCCGCGGGCCTCGCCGAGGCGCGTGCGGCCTATTTCGGCAAAGCCGCGTTCGATCATTCCGGATATCTCACCATCCGCGATCTCGATACGCTCGAGCGTTGGATCGCCGACGCCCGCGAGGCGGGGCTCGTCGGCTTCGACACCCAGGCGACGTCGCCCGACGCCATGCGCGCCGACCTCGTCGGCTTTTCGCTCGCGGTCGCCGATTACGCGAACGACCCGTCGGGCTCCAGGATCAGGGCGGCCTATGTGCCGCTCGCGCACAAGAGCGGCGTCAGCGACCTCCTGGGGGGTGGACCTGTCGACAGCCAGGTACCGGTCCGCGAGGCCCTTAGCCGGATAAAGGACCTGCTGGAGGACCCGTCCGTCCTGAAGGTCGGGCAGAACCTGAAATACGGCTATCTCGTGATGAAGCGGCACGGCATCGCCATGCGAAGCTTCGACGACACGATGCTGATGTCCTATGTGCTCGATGCCGGCAACGGCGCCCACGGCATGGATTCGCTTGCCGAGCGGTGGCTCGGCCACAAGCCGATCGCCTATAAGGACGTCACCGGCACCGGCCGGTCTTCGCTCACCTTCGACTTCGTCGACATCGACAAGGCGACGACCTATGCGGCCGAGGATGCGGATATCGCGCTGAGGCTTTGGCATGTGCTGAAGCCCCGGCTCGCCGCCAAGGGGTTGACGCGCGTCTACGAGCGACTGGAGCGGCCGCTGATTTCTGTCCTTGCCGGGATGGAGGAACGCGGCATAACCATCGACCGGCAGATCCTGTCACGCCTTTCCGGCGAGCTGGCACAGGGGGCGGCGGCGCTCGAAGACGAGATCTATCGCCTCGCCGGCGAGACATTCACCATCGGCTCGCCGAAGCAGCTCGGCGACATTCTCTTCGGCAAGATGGGCCTTCCGGGCGGCTCCAAGACCAAGACCGGGCAATGGTCGACCTCCGCGCAGGTGCTCGAAGACCTCGCGGCCGCCGGGCACGACCTGCCTCGCAAGATCGTCGACTGGCGGCAGCTGACCAAGTTGAAATCGACCTACACCGACGCCCTTCCCGGCTTCGTGCATCCGGAGACGAGGCGCGTCCACACCTGTTTTGCAATGGCTGCGACGGCGACCGGGCGGCTTTCCTCCTCCGATCCGAACCTGCAGAACATTCCGATCAGGACCGGCGAAGGCCGCAAGATCCGCACGGCCTTCGTGGCGGCGCCGGGACACAAGCTGGTCTCGGCCGACTATAGCCAGATCGAGCTGAGAGTGCTCGCCCATGTGGCCGACATCCCGCAGCTGCGCCAGGCTTTCGCCGATGGCGTCGACATCCATGCGATGACGGCTTCCGAAATGTTCGGCGTGCCGGTGGACGGCATGCCGAGCGAGATCCGCCGCCGCGCCAAGGCGATCAATTTCGGCATCATCTACGGCATCTCCGCCTTCGGGCTAGCCAACCAGCTTTCGATCGAGCGTTCGGAGGCGGGTGACTACATCAAACGGTATTTCGAACGCTTCCCCGGCATTCGCGACTATATGGAGAACACCAAGGCCTTTGCACGCGAGAACGGCTATGTCGAGACGATCTTCGGACGCCGGGCCCACTACCCGGACATCCGCTCGTCCAATCCGTCGATGCGTGCCTTCAACGAGCGCGCTTCGATCAATGCCCCGATCCAGGGCTCGGCCGCCGACATCATCCGCCGCGCGATGGTCAAGATGGAGCCGGCACTCGAAGCGGCAAAGCTCTCCGCGCGAATGCTGCTTCAGGTCCATGACGAGCTGATCTTCGAGGTGGAGGATGGCGAGATCGAGCGCACCATTCCGGTCATCATCTCGGTGATGGAGAACGCCGCGATGCCCGCGCTCGACATGAGGGTGCCCCTCAAGGTCGATGCGCGCGCGGCACACAACTGGGACGAGGCGCATTGAGGCCTGTTGGGATCTGGAATACCCGGCGCCGCTCGTTTGATTTCCTCAGTCCTGTGCTCGTCACAGGGATCCAGCCAGACCAGGTCCTTGGGCTGAAAGAACGCTTCCCGCGCCGCAGACGCGGCGCTGCTCTCATCCCCGTGACGAGCACAGGGATGAGGGTAGAGAGGGGTGCGACCCCTCGGTAAGCTTCATAGCCCAGGCTGACCATTCCCCCGCATATTCCCAAGCGAAAGTTGTAGGAGCCGTACATCCCCGGTCCCTCATTCCTGTGCTTGTCACAGGAATCCAGCCAGACCAAGTCCTTGGGCTGAAAGAACGCTTTCCGCCGCAGACGCGGCGCTGCTCTCATCCCTGTGACGAGCACAGGGACGAGGACAGAGAGGATGCGACCCCTCGGCGGATAGCGCCGCGGCTTTTGCCAAAGTGGTGGTGTTTCAATCCCGCCCCGGAAGGACCCGGTCCGGCGGGCGATGGCCGTCGAAGAAGGTGCGGATGTTGATCACCACCTTCTCGCCCATGTCGATACGGCCTTCCAGCGTCGCCGAGCTCATATGCGGCAGGAGAACGACCTTTCCCTCGCCGGCGAGCTTGATGAGCTTCGGATTGACGGACGGCTCGTTCTCGAACACGTCGAGCCCGGCGCCGGCGATCTTGCCCTCGCGGAGGCTCTTGATCAGCGCCGCCTCGTCGATGATGCCGCCGCGCGCGGTGTTGACGATGTAGCTGTCGGGCCGCATCAGCGCCAGCCGCCGGGCCGAGAGCAGATGATAGGTCGCCGGGGTCGACGGGCAGTTGACGGAGACGATGTCGACGCGGGCGAGCATCTGGTCCAGGCTGTCCCAGTAGGTCGCTTCCAGCATCTCCTCGGTTTCCGGTTTGACGCGGTGGCGATTGTGATAGTGGATCGAAAGCCCGAAGGCCTTGGCACGGCGGGCGACGGCGGTGCCGATTCTCCCCATGCCGACGATGCCGATGCGTTTTCCGGCAATGCGCCGGCCCAGCATCCAGGTGGGAGACCAGCCTGCCCACTCCCCCTTGCGGTCGGTCAGCACCTGTGCACCTTCGGCGAGCCGGCGGGGCACCGCGAGGATCAGCGCCATGGTCATGTCGGCCGTGTCCTCCGTCAGGACGTTCGGCGTGTTGGTGACGGTTATGCCCTTGCGCGCGGCCGCATCCACATCGATGTTGTCGACGCCGTTCGAGAAGGCGGCAATGAGCTTCAGCTGCGGCCCGGCCTGCTCGATCAGAGCCGCATCGATCCGGTCCGTCACCGTCGGCACGAGCACGTCGGCCCGTTTGACCGCGGCGACCAGCTCCGGCTGGCTGCGCGGCGTGTCATCGATGTTCAGCTCCGCGTCGAAGAGCTCACGCATCCTGGTTTCGACGACATCCGGCAGTTTGCGGGTGATGTAGACCGTTGGCTTTTTCTTGCTTGTCATTGCTGTGAGCGGCGCCCTCGTTGACGGGTCCTTAACCAAGTCGGGTGATAGTTCTCCCTACAGCCGCAATTTCTACCAGACCCGGTGGGGAACACAATTGAAACTCGCCGCCCCCGTGCGGGGATTTGAAAAGTGCGGGAATCTGCGAGCGCCCGGCCGGTCAGCACCGCAAGGGCTTGCGCCAAGCCCTGCTTACCTTCGGAAGATGAGCTTCGTCATGCGTCACTTCATTTCACGAGTTTCCACCCTCACGATGGCAGCCTTGCTCGGAGCGGTCTTGACGGCCGGCACCGCCCAGGCGCAGGCGGCGAAGGGGCCGAGCGGCCTTCCCCTCCCCCGCTTCGTCAGCCTGAAGGCGAAAAGCGTGAACTTGAGAATCGGCCCGAGCGTCGACTATGCGGTGGCGTTCCGCTATCTCAAATCCGGCGTGCCGGTCGAGATCATTCAGGAATATGACAACTGGCGCCGTATCCGCGACGCCGACGGAACCGAGGGCTGGGTCAACCAGGCGCTTCTCTCCGGCGACCGCACGGCGCTGGCGGCCCCGTGGATGCGCAGCAAGGGAGAGGGTGTTTTCGTCAACATGCGGCGCGATCCGCAGAGCACGGCGCCGATCGTCGCGCGCGTCGAACCAGGCGTCATGCTGCACATCGGCGAATGCAACGGCGACTGGTGCCATGCCGACACGCAAGGGGTCGAAGGCTGGATTGCCCAGAGCGAGATCTGGGGCGCCTATCCCGGCGAGGCCTTCAAGTAAGCGGTGCGGGAGGGCGTCAGCTCCCCGGTTTCTGGCGTTCGAGCTTCGAAATGAGATCGGCGACGAGCTCGTCGGGGCTCTTCTTCGCGGTGTCGATGACGAGGGGTCGCGATCCCCAATCTTCGTAAACGCGATCGGTAATCTCTTCCCAGCTTGGTTTCGTCAGACCCGGTACGTCGGAAAGCCGCGTTTCCGCGCGCCGGCGATGTTCCGCCTTGTCCGAGCAGATGACCTCCACCTCGACCGCCCGTGCCGCCGATCGGTCTGCCACGGCGAGCCAGGCGTCTCGCGTCACACCCAGGCCATTGACGGAATCCGCGATGACGGTGTGGCCGAGCGTGAGGTTGTCTTCAGCCACCCCGTAGGCCGCTACATATCCTGCGGCTCCGACGTCGGAGCCCGGACCGCCCGAAACCCGGATGCATTGCTCGATCGTATCGACGCGCACATGCACCGCGCGCAATCGCTTCGCCAAAGCGCGAGCAATCGTCGTCTTCCCGGATCCGGGCAAGCCTCCCAAGATGATGAGCATGAACGCGGGCTTTCGATTGGCCGGTGGGACGGGCGCCTCAGACGAGAGCTGCCTGCCGGGCAGCGGTTGCAAGCGAGACCAGCGGCCGCGGGCCGATCTGACCTATGACGATACCGGCTGCCAGATTGCCGAGCCTGCTGCACTCCTCGAGCGAGCGGCCGCTGGTATAGCCGAAGAGGAAGCCGGCGGCATAGAGATCGCCGGCGCCGGTGGTGTCGACCACCTGCTCCAGAACGCTCGCGCCGACACGTACGCGCTCAGCGCCGCGCACGACGACGGAGCCTTCCTCGCTCAGCGTGACCGCCGCAAGCTTGCAGTCCTTGGCCAGCAGCTCGAGCGCGCGATCGAAGTCCTCGGTCTCGTAAAGCGCGAGCGCCTCCTGCCGGTTGGCGAAGACGATATCGACCGTGCCCGAGCGCATGAGTTCGAGAAACTCGCTGCGGTAGCGATGCACGCAGAAACTGTCGGACAGCGTCATCGCCGTTTCCCGCCCGTGGGCGTGGGCGATGCGCGCCGCTTCTCGGATCGCATCCTTGGCACGTGGCGGGTCCCACAGATAGCCTTCGAAATAGGTGACCTTCGACTGGGCGACGACGTCGTCCTCGACGTCCTCCGGGCCGAGCTCGACGCAGGCGCCGAGATAGGTGTTCATCGAGCGCTCGCCGTCCTCGGTCACGAAAATCATCGAGCGGGCCGTCGGGGGATGGCCGTCGAGCGGCTTCGTCTGAAAATGGACGCCCTGTGCGCGGATATCATGGGTGAAGATTTCGCCGAGCTGGTCGTCGGCGACCTTGCCGAAATAGGCGGCGCGGCCGCCGAGGCTCGCGACGCCTGCCGCCGTATTGCCGGCGCTGCCGCCGGAGGCTTCGACCGCCGGTCCCATTCTCGAATAGAGCAGTTCGGCGCGATCGGCATTGATGAGGTTCATCGCGCCCTTGATGATGCCGTTTTCTTCGAGAAAGCTGTCATCGCAGCGCGCAATGATATCGACGATCGCGTTGCCGATCGTCAGAACGTCGTATTTTGCCATGAACTCCGTCCGGGTTTCCTTGGTGACCGGTGTTCGTTAATAGCGGTTTTCCGGCCATTTGGAAGACGCAACTTCGTTATGCGCTTCTTCAAATGCGGGAAGGCTCCCGCATGCAGCGGAATTCGGGGATGCCGACGATCACGTCGGCAGCGCCTTTGCGTCATAGGCGGCGGCGAACTCGGCGCTTGGCGGGATCGGTTTAATGATGTCGATCATCACGCCGTTCGGATCGGCCGTGATGAAATGACGCTGGCCGAAGTCTTCGTCGCAGATCGGCTTGAGGATGGGCAGGCCCGCTTCACGCATCGTGTCATAGAGCCGATCGGGATCTTCCACCTCGAAATTCAGGAGCAGGCCCTGCACCGGCGCCCGGTGCCGGTCGGGCACCGTCTCATGACGGTAATCGAGCACCGCGAGCGTCACATGATCGTTTTCGGTCGACTGGAGGTGCATGTACCAATCGCTCACGAAAAGCGCCTCGAACCCTAGATGCTTGACGTAGAAATCCGCCGTCTGCCGAACGTCCTGCGTCATGATCACCGGATAATAGCTTGTCGATTTCATCTTTCCCTCCGTTTTTCCATAACATACAATCTGCATGTATCCGGTCAATAACATACAGGCTGCATGTATGCAACAGAAAGAACCAAGACGCTCCAACCGGGAACGCTCCGATGCAACCCGCACGGCGATCCTTGATGCCGCACGCGCGCTCTTCGTCTCCAGAGGCTACGCCGAAACGGCGACGCCGGACATCGTTGCCGCAGCCGGGCTCACGCGCGGCGCGCTCTATCATCACTTCGAGGACAAGAAGGCGCTGTTTCGGGCGATCGTAGAACGGGAAGCACGCGACGTCGCGGCGACGATCGAGCAATTGGCCGGTGCTCCCCTCCCACCCCGTGAGGCACTCCTTGCAGGAGCGGCGGGCTATTTCGACGCCATGGCCGTTCCGGGCAGGGTACGCCTGCTGTTGCTCGACGGGCCGGCCGTGCTGGGCGTCACCGAAATGGCGGCTCTCGACGCCGCCCATGGCGGCAGAACGCTGGAGGAAGGCCTCGCTGCCGCCATGGCTCCGCACCGCCTGGAGGAGAAGACTGTCAAGGCGATGGCATTCCTGTTATCGGCCGCCTTCGACCGCGCTGCGCTCGAGATCGATGCGGGCGCCGCACGGGCCGACTATGCCTACGCCATCGACAGGCTGATCGATCGCCTGATCGCTCAATGAGCGGCGAGCGAGATCGCTTGCGGCGGCAATTCCACGAGCGGCGCCGGGATGTCGCAGGTCTTTTCCGGCGATTTGCAGAGGTCCGCTATCACGCAGCGCTCGCATTCCGGCCGGCGCGCCTTGCAGACGTAGCGGCCGTGCAGGATCAGCCAGTGATGGGCATGGAGCAGATAGTGCTCCGGGATCACCCGCAGGAGGTGGGCCTCCACCTCGTCCGGCGTCTTGCCCGGGGCAAGACGGATACGGTTGGCGATGCGGAAGATATGGGTGTCGACGGCCATCGTCGGCTGACCGAAGGCCATGGAGAGCACGACATTGGCGGTCTTTCGCCCGACGCCGGGCAGCGTCACGAGCTCCTCGCGCGTGCGCGGCACCTCGCCGCCGAAGTCGGTGATGAGCTTCTCGGAGAGAGCGATGACGTTTTTCGCCTTGTTGCGGTAGAGGCCGATCGTCTTGATATAATCGCGAACCCGTTCCTCGCCGAGCGCCAGCATCTTTTCCGGCGTATCGGCGACAGCGAAGAGCTGCCGGGTCGCCTTGTTGACGCCGGCATCCGTCGCCTGCGCCGAGAGAGCGACCGCCACGACGAGCGTGAACGGATTGACGTGCTCGAGCTCGCCCTTCGGTTCCGGACGCTGCACCGAAAATCGGCGGAAGATTTCCTCGACTTCCGCCCTGCG
This sequence comes from Sinorhizobium sp. P24N7, assembly GCF_042436655.1. Classification (NCBI taxonomy): domain Bacteria; kingdom Pseudomonadati; phylum Pseudomonadota; class Alphaproteobacteria; order Hyphomicrobiales; family Rhizobiaceae; genus Sinorhizobium; species Sinorhizobium sp. P24N7. Next base: position 498,958 of record NZ_JBHMIW010000001.1, read on the forward strand.
GTAGGCACTGCGCGGCCCCGTGCGGCGCGTTGTCGCTTTCGCCGGCTTCGGCGCTTGTGGTGGCGATTTGAGCTTCACGTTTTTCATGCTGCATCTATAGTCAAGGGTCATGATCAAAGGCAACGCTGCGCCAAACATCGATGACGAGCCGATCTTTGCGGCCGAACTCACCCCCTACCGCTCGCTGGGACATAGGGGCCTCAAGATTTTCCTGATGATCGCCGGCATCATGAGCCTGATGCACATCGTTGTGTTTCTGGTCATCGGCGCCTGGCCGGTCGTCTTTTTCTTCGGCCTCGATTTCATCCTGCTCTTCGGTGCCTTCTGGCTCAACTACCACACTGCGCGGGCCCGCGAGGAGGTCAGCGTTTCGCGCACCGACGTGTCGGTCAGGAAGTTCGCGCCCTCGGGAAGGATGATCGAGCACCGCTTCAACACCTTCTGGGCGCGCTTCAGCATCAAGCGTCATCAGGAGATCGGCATCGTGTCGATGAAGATCAGTGGCGGCGGCCGGCAGACCGATATCGGCTCCTTCCTCAACCGCGACGACCGCGAAACCTTCGCCGTCGCCTTCGCCCGGGCGCTGGCGACCGCCAGGTCGCGTTGAGCCGGTCGGCCGACAAGAATCGGGTGGTTATAGCATCGCCTGCATGATTATCTGTGGCACAAGGAGATGATCATGAACGTCGTTACATCCATTCCCACCGACATCACCCCGGAAGGCACCGACTACGACACGGTCAGACGTGTGATCGCGATGCTGACCGAAGACTATCGCGAGCAGCCCTCGCTCGAGTCGCTCGCCCGGCGCCTCGGCCAGTCGCCGACGCAGCTCCAGAAAGTCTTCACCCGTTGGGCCGGGCTTTCGCCGAAGGCCTTCCTGCAGGCGGTCACCCTCGATCATGCCAAGCGGCTCCTGCGCCAGGAAGACATGCCCTTGCTCGAGACCAGCATCGAGGTCGGTCTGTCAGGTCCGAGCCGGCTGCACGATCTTTTCGTCACCCATGAGGCGATGTCGCCCGGCGAGTGGAAGGCGCGCGGCGCCGGCCTCACCATCCGCTACGGCTTTCACCCCTCGCCCTTCGGCACGGCCCTGGTGATGGTGACCGACCGCGGCCTCGCCGGCCTTGCCTTCGCCGATTCGGGCGAGGAGCGCGCGAGCTTCGAAGACATGGCCGCCCGGTGGCCGAACGCCGTCTATGTCGAGGACAGCGCGGCGACGGCGCGCTATGCGGCACGCATTTTCGACCCCGACCGCTGGTGCGCGGAAGAGCCGCTCCGGATTTTCCTGATCGGTTCGGATTTCCAGATCCGCGTATGGCAGACCCTGCTGCAGATTCCGCTCGGCAAGGCCACGACCTATTCCAAGATCGCCGAAAACCTCGGCCAGCCGACGGCCTCGCGTGCGGTCGGCGCCGCGGTCGGGCGCAACCCGATCTCCTTCGTCGTCCCCTGCCACCGTGCGCTCGGCAAGACCGGCGATCTCACCGGCTATCACTGGGGCCTGACGCGCAAGCGCGCGATCCTGGGCTGGGAGGCCGGGAAGGCTTGAAGGGAGCATTCCCGGTATGATGGGGTAGGAAACAGGGCCCCTCCCAAACCCCTGCCCCTTGTGGGGAGGGGTTCGGGAGGGGTTAAAACCCCTGCCGCCCTCAATGCGCCCCGGACATATCCCCGAGCACTTCCTTCGAAGCGACGGTCGAATCCGCGTTCAGCTTGTAGACCATCGGCACTCCGGTCGCGAGATTGAGCTTGAGGATCTGCTCCTTGGTCAGCTTGTCCAGCACCATGACGAGAGAGCGTAGCGAGTTGCCATGGGCGGCGACGAGCACCTTCTCGCCCGAAAGCACGCGCGGCAGGATATCGGTCAGATAATAGGGCCAGACGCGGGCGCCGGTGTCGCGCAGGCTCTCGCCGCCGGGCGGCGGCACGTCGTAGGAGCGGCGCCAGATATGGACCTGTTCTTCGCCCCATTTCGCCCGGGCATCGTCCTTGTTGAGACCGGAGAGGTCGCCGTAGTCGCGCTCGTTCAAGGCTTGGTCGCGGACCGTTTCGAGCGACGACTGGCCGACGGCGTCGAGGACGAGCTGGCAGGTACGCTGGGCCCGGATGAGGACGGAGGTGAATGCGATGTCGAACTTGATGCCGTAATCGGCAAGCGCCTTGCCGCCGGCCTTTGCCTCCTCGATGCCGAGCTCGGTGAGGTCGGGATCGCGCCAGCCGGTGAAGAGGTTCTTCAGGTTCCAGTCGCTCTGGCCGTGCCGGACAAGGACGAGGGTGCCGCTCATTTCGATTTCCTCATTGTGAACTATCGGATGTCAGTCGAGCCCGAGAACGTCGAGCATTGAGTAAAGGCCGGGCTTTTGGCTCCGGCCCCAGAGGGCGGCAGCGACAGCGCCGCGGGCGAAGATGGAGCGGTCGGTCGCGCTGTGCGAAAGCGTGACAATCTCACCCTCTCCGGCGATCACAACCGAGTGCTCGCCGATGACGGAGCCGCCGCGAAGCGTCGCAAAACCGATTGACCCTTCGGGCCGCGCACCGGTGTGGCCGTCGCGGACCCGCACGGAGTGATCCGCAAGACCGATTCCGCGCCCCTTGGCCGCCGCTTCGCCAAGAAGCAGCGCCGTGCCCGAGGGCGCATCGACCTTGTGCTTGTGGTGCATTTCGAGGATCTCTATGTCCCAACCCCGGGCCGGAAGCGCGCGCGCCGCCTTTTCCGTAAGCACGCCGAGAAGGTTGACGCCGAGGCTCATATTGCCCGACTTGACGACGCGGGCATGACGGGCGGCGGCGCGGATCTTCGCCTCGTCATCCGCCGAGCAGCCGGTCGTGCCGATCACGTGGACGATGCGTGCCTGCGCCGCAAGGCCGGCGAATTCCACCGTGGCGGCGGGGGCCGTGAAGTCGAGGACGCCCTCGGCCTCGACAAAGGCTTCGAGCGGCTTGTCGGTAACGGCGACCCCCATCGGGCCGACACCGGCAAGCTCGCCGGCATCCCGGCCGATAAAGGGCGATCCGGTCCGCTCGATCGCGGCATGAAGGCTCACCCCGGCCGTCTCGTGAATGATCCGGATCAATGTCTGGCCCATACGGCCGGCCGCGCCGACCACAACGAGCTTCATGTCCGTTTCGTTCATCTGAAAATCCCTTGTGCTACAGAAACTGGGCCTCGGCGACCGTATCCGCTCCGCTGCCCTGGAGATTGTGGAGGCGAGCGTAAAGACCGTCCGGACGCCGCGCAAGCTCCTCATGGGAGCCCTCCTCGACGACGGTACCCTCCTTCATGACGACGATCTTGTCGGCGTTGACGACGGTGGAAAGCCTGTGCGCGATGACGATGACGGTGCGGCCGCTCATCGCCTCTTCGAGTGCCTTCTGGACGGCCGCTTCCGACTCGGTGTCGAGCGCCGATGTCGCCTCGTCCAGCAGCAGGACGGGCGCGTTGCGGACGAGCGCGCGGGCGATCGACAGGCGCTGACGCTGGCCGCCGGAAAGCGTCACGCCATGCTCGCCGACGGGCGTATCGTAGCCCTGCGGCTGCGCCAGAATGAAATCATGCGCATAGGCCAGCCGGGCCGCTTCCTCGATCTCGGCATCGGTCGCATCGGGCCGGCCGTAGCGGATGTTGTCGCGGATCGAGCCTTCGAAGAGATAGGGCTGCTGCGAGACATAGGCGAGGCCGGCTCGAAGCGATTGCTTGGTGACGCCAGCGATATTCTGGCCGTCGATCAGGATCTCGCCGGACATCGGATCGTAGAAGCGCGGGATCAGGCTGATGATCGTCGACTTGCCGGCGCCCGAGGGGCCGACGAGAGCGGTGGTCTTGCCGCCCTCCGCACGGAAGCTGACGCCTTTGAGTATCTCGTCGCCGGTGCCATAGGCGAAGCGCACGTCGCGCAATTCGACGGTCGCCTCGCCGAGCCTCAGCTCGGTGGCGTCCGGACGGTCGCGCTGGTGCGGCACCGTATCGAGAATCTCGTAGATCATGCGGGCATTGACCGCCGCGCGTTCCAGCGAAACCTGCAGGCGCGCGAGACGACGAGCCGGATCATAGGCCATGAGCAGGGCGGTGACGAAGGCGAAGAACGCTCCGGGCGGCACGTTGTGATAGATCGTGCGGAAGGCCGCATAGGCAAGCACGCTGGAGATCGCCAGTCCCGCGAAGGTCTCGGTCATCGGCGCCGTGCGCTCGCTCAGGCGCGCGATGCGGTTTGCCCGGTTCTCGGCACGATCGATGATCGACTCGACCTTGCGCCGCAATTCGTTCTCCATCGTGAAGGCCTTGACGATGGTGATGCCCTGGATGGTCTCCTGCATGGCGCCGAGAACCCGGCTGTTGACCTCGACGGCTTCGCGCGTCGCCAGGCGCAGGCGTCTGGAAATGTAGCGGAGCCCGAGGAGCAATGGCGGCGCGACGAAGAAGACGATCAGCGACAGGAGCCAGTCCTTGCTGAACATGACCACGACCAGGCCGATCAGCGTCAGGAGGTCGCGGGCGACGGACGTGACCGTCATGTTGAGCACGTCGCGGATGCCGCTGACGTTCTGGCTGACTTTGGCGGCGAGCTGGGCCGAGCGGTGCTCGTGGAAATAGCCGACGCTGAGCGCCATCAGATGCGCATAAAGCCGGCGCTGATAGCGCGCCACGATGTTGTTGCCGATCTTGGACAGGGCGACCGCCTGCCCGTAGGTCGCAAGCCCCCTGAGGACGAAGGCGGCGAAGATCGCACCACAGATCAGGAGCACGATGTCGGCGCGCCTGTTGGCGAAAGCCTCGTTGACGACCGCCTCCATGATCCAGGCGGTGAAGCCGGTCGTCGCCGCCACCACGACAAGGCATGCGATTGCGAAAGCATAGCCACGAATGTGGTCGCGGCCGTTCTCGGCGATGACGCGCCTGAGGATTCCCGTGATCGTTTCGGAATCGACTGCGCGCTTGTTTCTATCCTTGGCGTTCAATAAGCCCGTCTTCCCTGAGCCCGCTCGCGTACCGCACCCCGGCATCGCTTTCGGGGGCTCTATAGTGCTTTGCTGCCGTTTTGGCGAGTCTCTGCGCCGGGCGCAGCGTCACCTTCTCCAGCGGCGTCCCTCCATTGCAACACCGAAGTCCCTCGGCGTGCGGGCAAAGGCCGCGAGGCCGGAGAGCGCCGCCATGGGGTGAATGACGGCGAAGGTCGGAATCGTCCGCATCAACGCCGAATGCGGCGCCTTGTCCTCGAAGGCCGCGCGAAATTCGGGCTTCGTCAGTGCCGGCAGTATTTTTTGCGAAATGCCGCCGGCAAGGAACACCCCGCCGCGCGCCATGAAGATCAGCGCCATGTCGCCGGCAACGCGCCCGAGATAGGTGGCAAAGAGCGACACGGTTTCGACCGCCGCCGCATCGGCGCCGGACAGGGCGCTCGTCGTCACGGCCGCCTGATCCGCAAGAACCGCTTCCTCGCCATTGGCCGCGCAGACCGCGCGATAGAGATTCATGATGCCGCGGCCGCACAGGATCTGCTCGCCGGCCATACGTCCCTCGATCGGTTCGAGGAAGGGCCAGATCCGGAAGTCGCGCTCCGTTCGGGGGCCAATATCGACATGGCCGCCCTCGCCGGGCACGGGTATCCAGGTATGCTGCGCATAGACCAGTCCAGCGACGCCCAGACCGGTACCCGGGCCGAGCACGACGCGCGAATGGAAGGGCCGGACGGCGCCGCCGGCAATCTGAACGACATCCTGATCGGCCGGCGCGGCAATGGCGAGCGCCTGGGCCTCGAAGTCGTTGATGACCAGCACGTCCTCCAGTCCGAGGCTGGCCAGCATGTCCTTCGGGCGAATCACCCAGCCGGCATTCGTCAGCGGTATCTCGTCGCCCTTGATCGGCCCGGCTACGGCGAGGATCGCCGAGCGCGGCTGGACGGAGGTCTTGTCGAGGATGCTTTTCTGCATCGCCTCCTCGATCGTGGCGAAATCGCCCGTTCTGATCGGGGCAAGCTGCTTCGGTTCGCCGTAGGCGTCGATGAGCAATGCGAACCGGGCATTGGTGCCGCCGATGTCGCCGATCAGGATCGGGAAGGGAAAGCTGTGTTCACTCGCATTGGGCATGGCAGAGGTCCGTCCTGATCGCGGCGTGAATGTCCGGGGTTTATGTATCAGTTGCGCCTGAAGTCGATCAACTGCTCGGCAGTCGCGCGGTTGAGCGCCATAGGGATGTCATAGACGATCGCGAGCCGCATCAGTGCCTTGACGTCGACGTCGTGCGGCATGGCCGTCAACGGATCGACGAAGAAGATCAGGCAGTCCACGTCCCCCGTGGCGATCAGCGCGCCGATCTGCTGGTCGCCGCCGAGCGGACCGCTCTTCAGCCGGACGATGTCGAGCGCCGGACACACGTCGAGGACACGTCCGCCGGTCGTCCCCGTGGCGACGATCTTCCACTTGGAGAGGACCGCCTCGTTCGCCTTGGCAAAAGACGCGAGGTCATCCTTCTTCTGATCATGGGCGATCAGGGCGAGACATTTCCGATCTGCCATGCGAGAGCCCCCGGGCAAGGTTCAAGACGCACAGATGCGGCAGGCGCACTCATGCGAACCGATTTAAATCGATTGAACGCCTATACATGAGCATCGGCAAATTGCAATGGCGCTACTGCAGGCCCGGCCGCGGCAGGGGTACGGGAATGTTCGCGGGCAGCCCTTCGCCTGCCGCGCTGATTACGGCCTCTATGCTGGTCGCGGCAGCCGGAATGGCGGCAGGAGCGCGATAGGCCGTGCCGTAGGTCGCCTCCTGTTCCGAAGCGGGTGCCGGACCGTTCAGCACGAGGGCGCAGGCCTTCGGCAGATCGGCGAGAGTCGCGAATTTCGGCTTCTGCGGCTTCGCGGCCGGCTTTTGGGTCGGCTTTGCCCAGGGCTCGTCCGTGAACCACCAGGCGAGCGACTTGTCGCAGCCGTCACCCGCCGGAACCACGGCCTGGTCCTTGCAGCCCTTGGAGCCGTCAGGGCATTTGATCCGGATGTGGAAATGATAGTCGTGGCCGTAGATCGGCCGGACCTTGCCGAGCGCCGAGCGGTCGCCCTTCCAGGTTTCACATAGCTTTTTCTTGATGGCCGGGTTGACGAAGACCCGCTCGACCTGCGGATAGCTCGCCGCCATCATGATCAGCCGGGCGTGAGAGGGTGTCCAGATGGAGGGATCGACCGTCAGGAACTTGCTCTTGTCGAGCATGGACGTCGCGGAAATCGTCTCGCGCTCCTGGTAGCTCAGCGTCCGCTGCGGCATCGGCGTCAGCCAGATATCCGCATCGAGCCCGATCTGATGCGAAGCGTGACCCGAAAGCATGGGTCCGCCGCGCGGCTGCGAGATGTCGCCGAGCAGAAGACCGGGCCAGCCGATCTTCTCGACGGCATCGTGGGAGAAGCGCTCGATCAGAGCGATCATCGCGGGATGCCCCCAGCGGCGGTTTCGCGACAGGCGCATCGCCTGCCAAGTCGGGCCGTCGGTGGGGATGGCGACCCCGCCGGCAAGGCAGCCCTTGGAGTAGAAGCCGAACGAAGCCGGCGCCGCCTGCATCGGCAAGTCCTTGGCGCCGAAGAGTTCCTTGGCCGGGGGAGCGTCGTTTGCAGCCGCCTCGGCGGAGACGAGGCTCACCCCCATGATCAGAGCCAGGACGGTCGAACCGCAGCGCCGAAGCGCAGCCCGCGCATCAAATCTCATTCCATTCCCCATAACCTTGCATTACCGCATGTTTTCTTGCTCGTCCCGATCAAAGGACAAAAACATGCGGCAGCCTGAAGCGTTGCAGCGACCTTTGCGCGTCTGGCAGGACGCGCGGCGCTCTCGGTCCGCCGCCCTCTCCTATCCTGATTCGCCGCGGTTGCAGCAGCCTTGCGCCTCACCGGGATGTGACCGAAGAATTTCGCCTGATTTTGGGCAGGTTCTGTCAATTGCCCTGATTTCGCCTATGTTCGTTAAAAAAGAACATTGAAACAAAAAGGGGTACCGGCCGGATGCCAAACTTCTGCAGGACCGTGAAGCCTGGCCTCGCGGCCTCGTTTCTGACAGCAGCGCTTCTCCTCGTTCCTCCTGCGTCCAACGCCGAGGAACAGCCCGTCTGGCGCCACGCTACGTCGTCGGTCGGAGAACCCAAATACAAGGACGGCTTCCCGCGCTTCGATTACGTCAATCCGGATGCTCCAAAGGGCGGAGTGCTGCGGCTCTCGGAGAACGGGACGTTCGACTCGTTCAACCCGATCCTCGCCAAGGGTGAGGTGGCGACCGGCCTTTCTTCGCTGGTCTTCGAAACGCTCCTTAAATCCGCCGAGGACGAGATCACCACATCCTACGGCCTGCTCGCAGAGGCGATCTCATATCCCGCCGATATCTCCTCCGCCACTTTTCGCCTGCGGGCAGAGGCCAAGTGGTCAGACGGCAAACCGGTGACCCCGGAGGATGTCGTCTTCTCCTTCAACATGGTGAAAGAGCACAATCCGCTTTTTTCCAACTACTATCGCCACGTTATTTCGGCGGAAAAGACAGGCGAACGCGACGTCACCTTCCGTTTCGACGAGAAGAATAACCACGAACTGCCGAACATTCTCGGCCAGTTTCCGATCCTGCCGAAGCACTGGTGGGAAGGGCAGGACGCCAAGGGGAGCAAGCGCGATATCAGCCGCACGACACTGGAGCCGGTCATGGGCTCCGGCCCCTACAAGATCGCCTCGTTCCAGGCGGGCGGCTCGATCCGCTTTGAATTGCGGGACGACTATTGGGGCAAGGATCTCAACGTGAATGTCGGCCGATATAATTTCCGCACCATCAATTACGCCTTCTTCAGCGACAGGAGCGTGCAGTTCGAGGCCTTCCGTGCCGGCAATGTCGATTTCTATCAGGACAACAGCGCAAGCCATTGGGCTACGGCCTACGACTTTCCAGCGATGAAAGACGGCCGGGTGATCCGAGAGGAGATCGAAAACCCGTTGCGCGCTACCGGCATAATGCAGGCCTTCGTACCCAATATGCGCCGCGAAAAATTCAAGGACCAGCGGGTGCGCGAAGCGTTGAACTACGCCTTCGACTTCGAGGATCTGAATCGCAGCCTCGCACACAACGCGTTTCAGCGCGTCGACAGTTATTTCTGGGGCACGGAGCTTGCCTCCTCCGGCCTGCCCGAAGGACGCGAGAAAGAAATCCTTGAAGAACTGAAAGACAAGGTTCCTGCCGCCGTTTTCACCACACCCTACAAGAACCCTGTCAACGGCGATCCCCAAAAGGTGCGCGACAACCTGCGCACGGCGCTCGCACTCTTCAAGGAGGCGGGTTACGAACTGAAGGGCAGCCGGTTGGTGAACGCGAAGACCGGGGAGCCGTTCAGCTTCGAGATCCTTCTGTCCAATCCTTCCTTCGAACGAACGGTCACACCGTTCGTGAACAGCGTAAGGAAGATCGGGATAGATGCTCGCATCCGCACCGTCGACGACTCGCAATACACCAACCGCGTCAGAAGCTACGACTATGACATGATCTACGGCATCTGGGCACAAACGCTCGTGCCCGGCAACGAACAGAGCGACTATTGGGGTTCGGCCTCAGTCAACCAGCCGGGATCCAGAAACTATGCCGGCATCGCTGATCCGGCAATTGACGAACTTATCCGGAGAATCGTCTTCGCGCCGAACCGCGAGGAGCTGGTCGCGACGACACGGGCGCTCGACCGCGTGCTTCTCGCACATCACTACGTCGTGCCGCTTTTCTACTCGAAGGCCTTGCGCGTTGCCTACTGGAACCACCTGGCACGCCCGAAGGAGCTTCCCTATTACGGGATGGATTTCCCGGATTCGTGGTGGTCGAAAAACGCGGCTGCAAAATGAAGCTCTTGCGCTCAGGAGCTGTCTCGATTCCAAATGCGGGAAACGAATCACGAAACACGAACGGCTCCGCAGAGGCCGCAGCCGCTGGGAGATGTAGGATTTGAGGCACATTAGAGCAATTCCAGTCGACGCTGCGCCGGTCTGCTTCGCCAGCAATTCGTCGATCCAGAGGTTCGCCTGATGGGTGCCTATATCCTGCGCCGGCTCCTGCTGATGATCCCGACGATCGTCGGCATCATGGCCATCTCCTTCGCCGTGGTGCAGTTCGCGCCGGGCGGGCCGGTGGAGCAGGTGATCTCCGACCTCACCAACGCGGCCGGCTCCGACAGGCTTTCCGGCAATGCCGGCGACCTCATGCCGATCGGCGGTGGCGATGGCGGGCAGTATCGCGGGGCGCAAGGGCTCGATCCCGATTTCATCGCCAAGCTCGAAAAGCAGTTCGGCTTCGACAAGCCGCCGCTCGAGCGCTTCGTCACGATGATGTGGGACTATATCCGCTTCGACTTCGGCGAGAGCTTCTTCCGCAATACGCCGGTCATCGACCTCATCATCCAGAAAATGCCGGTTTCGATCTCGCTCGGGGTCTGGATCCTGATCTTTTCCTATGCGATCTCGATCCCGCTCGGCATCAGGAAGGCGGTCTCCGACGGTTCCACCTTCGACGTCTGGACCTCCGGCGTCATCATCGTCGGCTATGCGGTGCCGAGTTTCCTCTTCGGCATTCTCCTGATCGTGCTTTTTGCGGGCGGATCCTTCTTCGACTGGTTCCCCCTGCGGGGCCTCGTCTCCGACAATTTCGACCAGCTTCCCTGGTACGAGAAGATCCTCGATTATTTCTGGCACATGACGCTGCCGCTGATCACGCTTCTGCTCTCCGCCTTCGCGACCACGACGCTGCTCACCAAGAATTCCTTCATCGACGAGATCAAGAAACAATATGTGACGACGGCGCGGGCCAAGGGCCTGACCGAGCGGCGCGTTCTCTACGGACATGTGTTCCGCAATGCGATGCTGATCATCATTGCGGGCTTTCCCGGCGCCTTCATCTCCGCCTTCTTCACCGGGTCGCTGCTCATCGAATACATATTCTCGCTCGATGGGCTGGGGCGGCTCGGCTATGACGCGGTCGTCAAACGCGACTATCCCATCGTCTTCGCGACCCTCTTCATCTACTCGCTGATGGGCCTTGTCGTCAGCCTCGTCTCGGACCTCATCTACACCTGGGTCGACCCGCGCATCGATTTCGAGCGGAGGGACGTCTGATGAGCACCGCTACCGCCTATGCCGGCGCGCCGGAAAAGGGCTGGCTCACGCCGATCGGGCGCCGCCGCTGGCAGAATTTCAAGGCCAACCGCCGCGGCTACTGGTCTCTCTGGCTCTTCCTTCTCCTCTTCGGCCTCAGCCTGTTTGCGGAATTCATCGCCAACGACAAGCCGATCCTCGCCTCCTACAAGGGCGAGATCCTGGTCCCGGTGCTGATCGATTATCCGGAAGAGAAATTCGGCGGCTTCCTCGCCGAGACCGACTATCGGTCCGATTTCGTCCGCGACGAGATCGAGGCGAACGGCTGGATGGTCTGGCCGCCGATCCGCTATTCCTACCAGACGGTCAACTCCAGCATCCCCCATTCGGCGCCGACGCCCCCTTTCTGGCTGATGAGCGAAGAAGAGCGCTGCTCCGCCTATCCGCAAGGGGTCGACGACCCCGGATGCATAGCCGGAAACCTGAACTGGCTCGGCACCGACGACCAGGCCCGCGACGTGATGGCGCGGATGATCTACGGTTTTCGCATCTCGGTCCTATTCGGTCTCGCGCTGACCATCGCCTCGGCGGTGATCGGGGTTTCGGCCGGTGCCGTGCAGGGTTATTTCGGCGGCTGGACCGATCTGCTCATGCAGCGCTTCATCGAGATCTGGTCGTCGATGCCGGTGCTCTACATCCTGCTCATCATCGCCGCCATCCTGCCGCCGGGCTTCTTCATCCTGCTCGGCATCATGCTGCTCTTTTCCTGGGTCGGTTTCGTCGGCGTCGTCAGGGCCGAATTCCTGCGCGCCCGCAATTTCGAATATGTCAACGCGGCGCGCGCGCTCGGCGTCGGCAACGGCACCATCATGTACCGTCACCTGCTGCCGAACGCGATGGTGGCGACGCTCACCTTCCTGCCCTTCATTCTTTCGGGCTCGATCACCACGCTCACCTCGCTCGACTTTCTCGGCTTCGGCATGCCTCCGGGTTCCCCGTCGCTCGGCGAGATGATCGCGCAGGGCAAGTCCAACCTGCAGGCGCCCTGGCTGGGTCTGACCGCCTTCTTCGCCATGTCGATCATGCTGTCGCTTTTGATCTTCGTCGGCGAGGCGACGCGCGACGCCTTCGACCCGAGAAAGACGTTCCGGTGAGCGCGACGATGACAGATACCCTCCTTTCCGTGCGCGACCTCTCCGTCGCCTTCCACCAGGGCGGCGAAACCTCGCTTGCTGTCGACCGCATCTCCTTCGACATCAGGCGCGGCGAGACCGTGGCGCTGGTCGGAGAGTCCGGCTCCGGCAAATCCGTCTCCGCCAACTCGATCCTGAAGCTCCTGCCCTATCCCGCCGCAAGCCATCCGAGCGGCGAAATCCTCTTCAACGGGAAGGACCTCCTGAAGGCGAGCGACGACGAGCTCAGGCATGTCCGCGGCAACGACGTCACCATGATCTTCCAGGAGCCGATGACATCGCTCAATCCGCTGCACACGATCGAGCAGCAGATCGGCGAAATCCTGGAAATCCATCAGCAACTCAAGGGTGCGGCCGCCCGCGCGAGAACGCTGGAGCTCCTCGAGCAGGTCGGCATTCGCGAAGCGGAGAAGCGGCTCGGCGCCTACCCGCATCAGCTTTCGGGCGGCCAGCGCCAGCGCGTGATGATAGCCATGGCTCTCGCCAACCGGCCGGAGCTCTTGATCGCCGACGAGCCGACGACGGCGCTCGACGTCACGGTGCAGGCGCAGATCCTCGAGCTTTTGAAGTCGCTCAAGGACGAGCACGGCATGTCCATGCTGTTCATCACCCACGACCTCGGCATCGTCCGCAAGATCGCCGATCGGGTCTGCGTCATGACCAAGGGCAAGATCGTCGAGACCGGACCGACCGCCGAGATCTTCGCCAATCCGCAGCACGCCTATACCCGCCACCTGCTTGCCTCCGAGCCGCGGGGCGAACCGCCGCCCTCGGACGCCTCCAGGCCGATCGTGATCGAAGCCAAGGACATGAAAGTCTGGTTTCCCATCAAGGCGGGCTTCCTGCGCCGGGTGGTCGACCACGTCAAGGCGGTGGACGGCATCGACCTGACGCTCCGCGCCGGCCAGACGCTGGGCGTGGTCGGCGAGTCCGGTTCCGGCAAGACGACGCTCGGCCTTGCGCTGACGCGACTGATCTCGTCCAAGGGCCGCATCGCCTTCGTCGGGGAAGACATCGACGCCTACAGTTTCCGCGAGATGCGGCCGCTCAGAAACCGGATGCAGGTGGTGTTTCAGGACCCTTACGGATCGCTGAGTCCGCGCATGTCGATCGCCGATATTATCGGCGAGGGTTTGAAGATCCACGAGAAGGCGCTGACGGACGGCGAGCGCGATCAGCGCGTCGCCGCAGCACTGGAAGAGGTCGGCCTCGATCCCGCGACGCGCTGGCGCTATCCGCACGAATTTTCCGGCGGCCAGCGCCAGCGCATCGCGATCGCCCGGGCGATGGTGCTGAAACCACAGTTCGTCATGCTCGACGAGCCGACCTCCGCCCTCGACATGAGCGTGCAGGCCCAGGTGGTCGATCTCCTGCGCGATCTCCAGCGCAAGCACAATCTCGCCTATCTCTTCATCAGCCATGACCTCAGGGTCGTGCGCGCGCTCGCCAACGAAGTGATCGTCATGCGGCTCGGCAAGGTCGTGGAACAGGGACCCGCCGAGCGCATCTTCGAGGCACCGGCGGAAGACTATACCAAGGCGCTGATGGCCGCCGCCTTCAACCTCGAAGCGGTCAATCTCGCCGCCATTCATCAGTAGAGTTGCGTCATGTCCGCCAGAAGCCCCGTGATAGTCGACCTGAAATTCATCCCCGAGGAGGTCGAAGCCGCCCTTGCGGGCGCCTTTCCCGGCCGTGAGGTGATCGATCTCGCCGACCCGGCGCATCAGGGGCGCGACCTCTCCGGCATCGACTATGCGGTGGTCTGGAAATCCGCGCCCGACCTCTTCTCCCGCGCCCCCGACCTCAAGGTGGTCTTTTCCGGCGGCGCCGGCGTCGACCACGTGCTGACGCTGCCGGGCCTGCCCGACGTGCCCCTGGTGCGCTTCGTCGACCGGACGCTGACGACGCGGATGAGCGAGTGGGTGGTGATGCAGTGCCTCCTGCATCTTCGCCAGCACCGCGCCTACGAGGCGCTGGCGAAGAAGCACGAATGGCGCGACCTCAGCCAGCCGGAAGCAGCCGACGTGACGGTCGGCATCATGGGCATGGGCGTGCTTGGCCAGGACTCCGCCCGCAAGCTCGCCGTGATGGGCTTCAAGGTGATCGGCTGGTCGCGAAGCAAACGGGTGGTCGAGGGTGTAGAGACCTACGACGCCGCCGGACTGGACGCATTTCTCGGCAGGACGGATTTTCTCGTCGGCCTGCTGCCGCTGACGCCGGATACCAGGGGTATCTTCAACGCCGCCCTCTTCGCCAAGCTCAGCCAGAACGGGCCGTTCGGAGCGCCCGTTTTCATCAATGCCGGCCGTGGCGGCAGTCAGGTCGAGGCCGACATTCTGGACTGCCTCGATTCCGGTGTTCTCGGAGGCGCATCGCTCGACGTCTTCGAACAGGAGCCGCTCTCCCCGGAAAGCCGCTTCTGGGACATGCCGGGTGTGTATGTGACGCCGCATGTCGCCGCTTCTTCCGACGTCAGGGCGCTCTTTGTGCATGTGGAGCAGCAGATCGCGCGCTTCGAGCGCGGGCTGCCCCTCGAGCATGTGGTGGATAAGGTAGCCGGCTATTGATTGCGCGGAGCGCAGCGACCGCCGCTCAGCCTAACACTCTCCCCGCATGCGGGGAGAGGGGACGTGCGCCACGGCGCGCCTGCGTGTGGAGATGGTGCGAAGGCGAATCCGCGATTCCCTTCTCCCGCAAGCGGGAGAAGGTGCCGGCAGGCGGATGAGGGGCGGCCGCGGCTCAAGAGCCGGACAATCCAGGGATCACGGCCGCCGGTATCCCGTCGGCTGCGCGTAGAGCCACGCGATGCGCCGGATGGCGTCTTCGAGACCTTCGCGCGCCACCGTCATCGAGTGTCCGTTGGCATGCACCAGGGTCTTCTCGTCTTCCATGATCGCCACATGGCCCTTCCAGAAGACGAGGTCGCCGCGCGTGAGATCTTCGCGCTCGATGAGGCGGCCGAGTCCGCTTGCCTGCATGTCGGAATCGCGCGGCGCATTGCGCCCCGCCATCTGCATCGCGAGTTGCACGAGGCCGGAACAGTCTATGCCGAAGCCGGAGCGGCCGCCCCAGAGATAGGGCGTTTCGAGAAAGCGGGTCGCGATTGCGACATAATCATCCGTGAGCGCGCCGGTTGCGGGGATGCAGTGATCGGCGACGATCGCCAGCCCGCCATCCAGCAGAAAATAGCGCGTGCCGCGCGTCTCGGCCTCACCGGAGACGGCGATCCGGCTTCCCATGGAAAGGGCAAAGGCCTGGGGAAAGCGCAGATCCGCGCCGCGATAGACGAACGTCCTCGGCACCGCCACGAGGTGCGTCGCCGGCGCTTGCGGGGGCTGCACGACATCCTCCGGTACGTAGCCGACATAGCCGTCGAGATCGGACTTGACCCACGCCCATCCGTCGGCAACGTCGAGCACGCGCACCGTCTCGCCATAGAGAAGCTCCGTATCGGTCCCGCAGCCGGCCTCGGGCCGCGCCCGCAGCGGCGTCACCGGCACGGATACGGCCGCCGGCGTTCCATCCACGAAGCGCTTTGCGTCGACCATGCCGCGCAGGCGTTCCTCCGCGAGATCCTCGCGATAGGCATTCAGGCGGCGGTCGAGGACCTCGGACATGGATAAGCTCACATTTTCCGGCCCTGATCGATGATCAGATCGCCGAACTTTTCAAGATAAAGCGCGCCCTCGACGGTGCGCTTGATGATGACGTTGCGCCTGTCGCGCTCGTCGCGGATCCGGTCGACGAGGCCGAGCACACCCATGGTGTCGAGCGCGCGCGTGATCACCGGCTTCGTCACCCCGAGCGCCGCGGCGAGGCCGCGCACCGTATGGGGCGGCGGCACGAGGTAAATCTGTAACAGGATCGCCATCTGGCGCAAGGTCAGATCGCGGCTGTCGACGCGCACCTGTTCGAGCGACACGGCATGCCAGAGCCCCAGCGCCTGAGAAGGGGTAAGTTCGACCGGCAAAGGAAACTCCTGCGTGGATCACGTGTCCGGGAGCATAGCCGGCGATCGTTACGCAAGCGTTTCTTTACGGCTCGATTGCGCGAATAGCTACCCCGCTATCCTGCCGATGTGATGATAAAGCGCCCGGATCGCCTGAGCTTCACCGCCGATCGGCGAATGCGGGCGCTCGGACTGGGCCCAGCCGAAGATGTCGAAATGGACCCAGCTTTTCGCGTTCGTCACGAAACGCTTGAGGAACAGCGCCGCCGTGATCGAGCCGGCCATGCCGCCCGAGGGGGCGTTGGTGAGATCGGCGATGCGGGCGGAAACATCCTTGTCATAGCCCCTGTAGAGCGGCATCCGCCAGACCGGATCGTCCACGGCCAGGCTCGCTTCGGCAAGATCATGGGCGAGGTCATCGTCGTCCGTGAAGAAAGGCGGCAGGTCCGGCCCCAGCGCCACGCGGGCGGCGCCCGTCAGGGTCGCCATGTCGATGACAAGGTCCGTCTTCTCCTCGTCCGCATAGGCGAGAGCATCGGCGAGGATCAGCCGTCCCTCCGCGTCGGTGTTGTCGATCTGCACTGTCAGACCCTTGCGGCTCTTGTAGATGTCGCCGGGACGGAAGGCATTCGCCGAGATCGAATTCTCGACCACGGGAATGATCACGCGCAGATCCACCTTGAGCTTTGCATCCATGATCATCAGCGCAAGGCCCATGACGTTCGCAGCGCCGCCCATGTCCTTCTTCATGAGCAGCATCGAGGACGCCGGTTTGATGTCCAGCCCGCCGGTGTCGAAGCAGACGCCCTTGCCGACGAGCGTCACCTGCCGGTGGCCCTTCCTGCCCCAGCGCATTTCGAGCAGCCGCGGCGCTTCGGCGCTGGCGCGGCCGACCGTGTGGACGAGCGGGAAGTTCTCGGTCAGCAGGGCTTCGCCGGAAATCACCGAGACGTCGGCCTTGTAATGGGCGGCCAGCGCCCGGAATGCGGCTTCCAGCGCTTCCGGTCCCATATCGTTGGTCGGCGTGTTGATCAGGTCGCGCGCCAGGAACACGCCGGCAAGCTCCCGCTTGATATCGGTCGCATCCGAATCGGCCGGAATGAGCAGCGTCGGCGCATCCGTCTTCGACGGTTTGTAGCGCTCGAAACGGTAGGACCCGAGGCCGTAGCCGAGAGCCAGCCGATTGGCGGTGAGCGGCGCCGTTTCGATGTGCCATTTGCCGGCCGGGAGCGCCCGGGCGAGCTTGCCGGTCAGGAAGGGCGTGTCGGACGGGTTGGCGCCGAGCCCGAACAGCGCGCCTCCGAGATGACCATCGGCCGAGGGGATGAGCAGCACCGCGCCGGATTCCGCCTTGAAGCCGGCCTTCTTCGCCCAATCGAGCGCGATCGGATCGATGCTCCCCGTCTCGATATGCGCGGGCGTCACCGCAAAGATCGGCAGCGTCTTGCCGTTGCTGGTGTTGAACGGCGATGGTCGCTCGATGAACTGATAGGGGGCCATTGGAATCCTCGACTGGCGGATGCGAACAGGTGCGATTAACGCTCCGTTAGGGTTAACAGATTATTGCTGGAGTGAAAGTTGCGCCGCTTTTGTCTGGAGTTCCGGTGCAGGACTGGATGGCTGGGGCTTCGATGACGATGCAAGACACTTTTTCCTTATCCCTGTGCCGCATCGCAACGGGGGTTGCCGTTGCGATGGTGGCGCTGTCGCTCTCCGCCTGCGCCGGACAACAGGGCAGGAAGGAGCTGACCACCGGATCTATCCCGAAGCTCACGAGGCCGGTGCAGTCGATGAACGCGACCGAACTCGCTGCCGCCGCCGAACGCATCGGCAAGGCCTATGAGCGCAATCCGAAGGACCGGGAGGCCGGGCTCAACTACGCCAATCTCCTGCGCATGACGGGCCGCAACGAACAGGCGCTTGCCGTCATGCAACAGGTGGCGATCTACCATCCGGCGGATCGCGAGGTGCTCGGAGCCTACGGCAAGGCCCAGGCCGCAGCGGGTCAGCTGGAACAGGCGCTCGCAACGATCGGCCGGGCCCAGACGCCGGACCGGCCCGACTGGAAGCTGAAATCCGCGGAAGGCGCCATCCTCGACCAGCTCGGCCGTTCCGCCGAGGCACGGCTGCGCTATCGCGAGGCTCTGGACCTCAAGCCCAACGAGCCCTCGGTCCTTTCCAATCTGGGCATGTCCTATCTGCTCTCGAAGGATCTGCGGACGGCCGAGACCTACCTCAAATCCGCGGCGAGCCAACCGGATGCCGGCAGCAGCGTGCGCCAGAACCTCGCGCTTGCCGTCGGCCTGCAGGGCCGCTTCCAGGAAGCGGAAGCCATCGCCCGCCAGGAACTGACAGCCGAGCAGGCGGAGGCCAACGTCGCCTATCTTCGCTCCATGCTGTCTCAGCAGGGCGCGTGGAAGCAGCTGGCAAAGGCGGATGCGGTGAAGGCGGATTGAAGGTGACCGGCCGGCACCGCCGCCCGCCAGGGTGGCGGCACGCGCCCCTCATCCCGCTGCCGCGACCTTCTCCCCGCAGGCGGGGAGAAGGGATATGCCGCCCTCTCCAGTCCCTTCTCCCGCCCCCGGCGGGTAGACCACCTTTGCCTTTCCATCCTAAAACTTGTCCGCCACCTGTATCCCGGCGGGGCCGAGGATGACGGCGACGAGGACCGGCAGGAAGAACAGGATCATCGGCACCGTCAGCTTCGGCGGCAGTGCGGCCGCCTTTTTCTCGGCGGCGGTCATGCGCTGGTCGCGGCTCTCCTGCGCCAGAACGCGCAGCGCCTGAGCGACGGGCGTGCCGTAGCGGTCGGCCTGGATCAGCGCCTGCGTCACCGATTTCACCTCATCGAGACCCGTGCGCAGGCCGAGATTTTCGAGCGCGATGCGCCTTTCGGGCAGGAAGGAGAGTTCCGCGGTCGTCAGCACCAGTTCCTCCGCCAGCGGCTGCGACTGCACGGCTATCTCGTCGGCGACGCGGCGCATGGCGAGTTCCATCGAGACGCCGGACTCGACGCAGATGAGCAGGAGATCGAGCGCATCCGGCCAGGCGCGGCGAATCGACTGCTGGCGCTTGGAGATCGCATTGGCGATGAAGATGTTCGGCGCGTAGAAGCCGACATAGGCGAATCCGATGGCGAAGGACACTCTGACCATGATCGGCTTATCGGCAAAATTGCCGAGCACGAAAATATAGAGAACCGCAACGGTCAGAAACAGGAACGGCAGGCAGAAGCGGGCGAAGAGGAAGGTGTTGAGCGCGTTCTGCGAGCGATAGCCGGCCGTCTTCAGGCGGTTGACGGTGTTGTCGTCCACCAGAGCCTTCCTGAGGTTCAGCCGCTCGACGATCTCCCGGACCGAGGTGTTGTGCTGTGCCCTGAGGCTTGCCCTGCCGGTCGTCGCCTCGGCATTGAGCCGGGCGCGCTCGCGGGCGCGAATCTGCTCCCGTTCGGTGGCGACCGACTTCATCCGCTTCGCGAGGTCTCCCCGCTCGAGCAAGGGCGCCACGAGCGAATAGAACGTGGCGAGCACGGCCATCGAGACGAGCGCCGCGACGAGGATGTTCAGATCGGTAAGCGTCTCTATCCAGCCGGCCACGGGATCCTCAGATGTCGAAGTTGATCATGTTGCGCATTACCCAGATGCCGATGCTCATCCAAACGGCGGAAGCGCCCATGATGATGTGGCCGCGCGGGTCGGTGAAGAGAATCATCATGTAGTCCGGCGAAGTCAGATAGACGAGGGTTGCGACGATGAAGGGCAGCGCGCCGATGATGCAGGCGGACGCCTTGGCCTCCATCGACAGCGCGCTGACCTTCGCCTTCATCTTCCTGCGTTCGCGCAGGACCTTGGAGAGGTTGCCGAGCGCCTCGGACAGATTGCCGCCCGCCTGCGCCTGAATGGCGATGACGATCGCGAAGAAGTTCACTTCCGGCAGCGGGATGCTGTGAATCATGCGGGCGCAGGCTTCGGGAACGTTGAGGCCCACCTGCTGGGACTCGACGACACGGCGGAATTCGGTCCTGACCGGCTCCTGCCCGTCGCTCGCGATCAGCCGCAAGGCGTCGTTCAGCGGCAGCCCCGACTTGATCGACCGGACCATGACATCGAGCGAATTCGGAAACTCGTCGAGAAACTTTCTGCAGCGGCGTTTGACCATGGAGCCGACGATCCACCGCGGCAGGCCGGCCGCGCCTATCAGGCCGACGCCTGCGGCAATGATCAGTCCGGCCCCTCCCAGGAGGACGACAAGGAAGGCGAACAACCCGAAAAGCGCACTGAACAGATAGAACTGCGCGATCGATATCGAAAGACCGGCCTGCAGCAGACGCTTCTTCATCGAAGGCGCCGCATTGGCGGATTTCTCCTGTTGCTTCTTCTCGAGGTCCTTCAGCGAATCCTGAACGGATTTGCGACGCTTCGACATCTCGTTGACGCGGTCGCGCGCCGCCTTGATCTTGGTGCGGTCCGTCTCCGAGGCGCTGACCCGGCGCAGGCGGCCTTCCGCCTTTTTCTCTGTCTCGATACGGGGATAGAGCACACCATAGGCGAGTGCTGCCGCCGCCAGGGCGACGAGGCCGGCCAATCCCAGGACGGTGATGTCTATGCCGAACATCGCTCGGTCTGTCCTTTACTCGGAGCGGCGGGACCGCAGCCGTTTCGCCTATTGCTTTTCCATCGCGTCGAGGGTCGCAGCGAGCCGCTTGTCCTCGTTGAAATAACGGGCCCGGTCCCAGAAATGCGGCCGGCCGATGCCGGTGGAGACGTGGCGGCCGACGATGCGGCCATTGGCGTCCTCGCCGTCGATCTCGTAGCGCATCAGGTCCTGGGTGATGATCACGTCGCCTTCCATGCCGGTGACTTCGGTGATGTGGGTGATCCGGCGCGATCCGTCCCGCAGGCGCGAGGCCTGGATGATCACGTCCACCGAGCCGGAGATGATCTCGCGAACGGTCCTGGCCGGCAGGGTATAGCCGCCCATGGCGATCATCGATTCCATGCGGCTGAGGCATTCGCGCGGGGTATTCGCGTGGATCGTTCCCATCGAACCGTCATGGCCGGTGTTCATCGCCTGCAGCAGGTCGAAGACTTCCGGGCCGCGCACTTCACCGACGATGATGCGCTCCGGGCGCATGCGTAGGCAGTTCTTCACGAGGTCGCGCATGGTGATCTCGCCCTCGCCCTCGATGTTCGGCGGGCGCGTCTCGAGCCGGACGACATGCGGCTGCTGCAGTTGCAATTCGGCCGAATCCTCGCAGGTAATGATCCGCTCGGTGCTGTCGATATAGCGCGTCAGGCAGTTGAGCAGCGTCGTCTTTCCGGAGCCGGTGCCGCCGGAAATGACGATGTTGCAGCGGACACGGCCGATGATCTGCAGCAGGACGGCGGCCTCGGGCGTGATCGATCCGAAGCGCACCAGCTGCTCCAGCGTCAGCTTGTCCTTCTTGAACTTGCGGATGGTGAGCGCCGTACCGTCGATCGCGAGCGGCGGCGCGATGACGTTGACGCGTGACCCGTCCGGCAGGCGCGCATCGCAGATCGGGCTCGATTCGTCGACGCGGCGGCCTACCTGGCTGACGATGCGCTGGCAGATCGACAGCAATTGCCCGTTGTCGCGGAACCGGATCTCCGATTCCTCGACCTTGCCGCCCACTTCGATGAAGGTTTGCCCGGCGCCGTTGACCATTATGTCGGCGATGTCGTCGCGCGCGAGCAATGGTTCCAGCGGTCCGTAGCCGAGCACGTCGTTGCAGATGTCGTCGAGCAGTTCCTCCTGCTCGGAGATCGACATCGCGAAGTTCTTGATGGTGATGATATCGTTGACGATGTCGCGGATTTCCTCGCGGGCGCTCTCGATATCGAGCTTGGAGAGCTGCGACAGATCGATCGTATCGATCAGCGCGGAGAAGACCTGCGATTTCGTGTCGTAATAATCTTCCGCCCTCGGCGCTCGGCGCCGCGGAGGCGGCGCCGCCGCTTGCGGGCGGGATGGCGCAGCGATCGTTTCGCCGAGAACGGGCGCGGCGGAACGCTCCACCGGCACCAGCTGGACCGCGGGCATCGGGGGCGCAGGCGAGAAGCCGCGCGCACCACCCTTGCCAGAACCTTCATTTCCGCGTTTGCCAAACATCAGTTCATTCCAGTTGCTTCATCGATCCCCGCCCCTTCGGGTGCGGGACCGGAAATAGTCCGCTACCGCCTGCCGAGCTTCGCCAGAACCTTGCCGAGGCCGCCCCGTCTGGCTTTCTTCACGGTGGTGCGCCCGGTCAAGAGGTGGGACAGCTGGGAGAAGGTCTCGGCGGCCGGCGACTTCCGGTCGATCTCCGCGATCATGCGTCCGCTGTTGGAGGCATTGCCGAAGAGGACCGCATCGAACGGAATGATCGCTGCGGCTTCGATCTCCAGCGACGCGCAGAACTCATCGGGAGCGATCTCCGGACGCTTGGGCACGCCCACCTGGTTGAGCACGAGATGCGGTGCCTTGTCGTTCGGCCTCAACTTCTTCAAGGCATCGAGCAGATTCTTCGCGTTTCTGAGGCTTGCCAGGTCCGGGGCGGCGGTGATGACCACCTCGTCGGCCGCGGAAAGCACAGAGCGGGTCCAGTCGGTCCAGCCATGCGGCAGGTCCAGAACGGATACGGGCGCGCTGCGCTGAAGAACTTCCAGGATCGGCTGAAACGCACCCGTCTCGAAGTCATAGGCGCGGTCGAGCATGGAGGGGGCGGCGAGCAGCGACAGATGATCGGAGCATCTGGTCAGGAGCCGGTCGAGAAAGACCTCGTCCAGCCGATCCGGTGCGAATACGGCCTCGGCGATCCCCTGCGGGGGGTCCTGATCGAAGTCGATATTGGCGGTTCCGTAGGGTAGATCGAGATCGGCAAGGATCGTCTCGGTCGAGAAAAGATTGGAAATGCCCCAGGCGCAATTATGGGCGATGACCGACGAGCCGCAGCCGCCCTTCGCGCCGATGAAGGCAAGGCTGCGTCCGAGCGGCTCCGCCTCCGGATCCACGAAGATCGCCGAGACGGCGCTCAGCATATCCGCCATCCCGACCGGCGCGACCATATATTCGGAAATGCCGTTGCGGATCAGCTCGCGATAGAGAGCGATGTCGTTATGGCGGCCGATGACGATGACCTTGGTGCTCGGATCGCAGACCTCCGCGAGCGGCGCCAGCTCCGAAAGCAGCGAGCCGGTCTCGGCCGCGGTTTCGAGAATGATCAGATTGGGCGTCGAGACGCTGGCAAAAGTGGTCGCGGCGGCGGCGATGCCGCCACCGGTGATGCGAAGGCTGACCTTCGCCATACGGCGGTCCTGGCCGCAACGCTCCATAAGCCGCTGCACCGCCTCGCTCTCGCAGAAGGCGTGGATCGAGATGCGCGGCAGGGGCCGGAGCTGCTCGAGGTCGCCGGGGCGCGACCCGTCCGCGGGCCAATCGCCGGCAGCGCCGCTTTCGATCGTGTATTCAATCGCGTTCATCGCTTTTCCTTGAGGGCCCGTTTCAGTTGAAGACGATCGTGGTTCCGCCGTCGCCCTTTTCCGTGCCGCGCCAGCTGTCGATCACCTGGCCCCGCTGCTCGGCGTCGATCGGCGACATCTGGCGCGGGCCGACGAGATCCGTCGGATTGGCAATCTGAGCGGCGAGATTGGACTGGGTGGCACAGCCGAAATTGTAGTAGTTGCGGTTTTCCAGCGTGTTCAGCGCCAGATCTTCCGGCCACGCGCCGCAGGGTGCGGTCTGCGCAGTTATCGCGACATAGCTCAGGCGGATCGGTGCGGCATCGCCCGTCACGGAGGCGTCATAGGTGGTTTCGATCATCTTCTTCGGTGACACGCCGCCCGCTGCCAACACGCGACGAATATCCTTGCGGACGATCTGCGCGGCATGGCCGTTCACCGATCCGCGCGGCAGCATGATCTGGATGACGCCGCTCGACGCATTCCGATATTCGGCGGCAAAGCCGCGGATGACGTCGCGGGTCCCCTGGGTGAGCCGCGTGTCGCCCGAGGCGACGGGAATGTCGATCGTCCGCTCGCCCTCCGTCAGCACGATCGGGTGGCGAGTGCGGTAATCGTCCGGAAGAGCACCGGTCGCGAGCCTGTCCTTATTGGCGCAGCCAGCCAGCAGCAGGCCGACGAGCGCCCCCAGGGCCAGACGATAGAGAAAGCGGTTCAGGGCCATCGGAGGCTGCCTTTCGGGACTGTTTCGAGCTGCGCTTCGCTTCTTCATGGCCGGCCTATTTGTAGATGAAGCCGACATTGCCGTGATAGCGGCCGGCGGGCGGCTGAGCCTCGGGGCGTCCATAGATCCGGTTGACGCGGCCGAGGAAAAAGCTTTCGAGATCGTTCGCCGGATTAAAGTTGTCGTCCGGGCGCGAGATCGCGCTGCGGGCAACCGGCCTGACGAGGTAGGGCGTGGCGATGATGACCAGTTCCGTCTCGCTGCGCTGGAAGTCCTTGCTGCGGAAGAGCGTGCCGAGGATCGGGATCTTCGAGGCGGCGGGCAGGCCCGACATCGCCTGGCGGATATTGTCCTGGACGAGGCCGGCGATCACGATCGAGCCGCCGGACGGCAGTTCGACGCTGGTCGAGGCCTCGCGCCGGCGGATGCCGAGGAAGGTCTGCCCGGGAATAGCCGTCATGCTGTTGCCGGTGACCACCGAGCCCTCATAGGTCGGCTCCGAGACATCGGTCTCGATCTGGAGGCTGATACGGCCGGGGCCGAGAACGACCGGCTTGAAGTTCAGCCGGATGCCGTATTCCACGTCGTTGACCTCACGCTCGACCGTGGTTTGGCCGGTCTCGTCATCGGTCGAGACCTCCTGCACGCCGGCGAGCCGGAATTCGCCCCCCACGTAGAACTTCGCCTCCTGGCCGGAAATCGCCGTAAGACTCGGCTCGGCGAGCGTGCGCATGACGCCGGCCTGTTCCATCGCGTTAATGTAGCTCGAAATGGTGGTGGGACCGATCGAGCCCTTGATAAGGGCGTTCGTACCGACGCCGATGGCGTCGCCGAGATTGGCCGGATTACGGAAGCTGATGCCGCTTTCGCGATCGGAGACGCGGCCGTTGAAGCCGAGCTGCTTCAGCACCTGGCGGCTGACCTCGGCGACGGTGACCTTCAGCGTCACCTGGTCGTCGCCCTCGATCGTCAGCAGATTGACGATCTGCGAGCTCTGGCGATCCTCGGCGAAGATATCGGCATCGCCGTTATTGCCCTGGGCGGTAATGTTGCGCGTGGTCGCCTCGCCACCCTTCAGGAAAGCGCGTGCGAGATCGACGGCCCTGGTCGAGTCGAGCGGCGTGCGGACCGTGCCTGTCAGCACCACGTTGTCCGAAATGATTTCGACCTTGATATCCGCATCGGGAATGAAGCGACGAAGGTTCGCCTCCAAACCGGCAACGTCGCGCTCTACGGCGACCTCCAGGCTGACGATCTCCTCGCCGCCCGGGCCGAAGACGAAGATGTTCGTCTGGCCGACGGACTTGCCGAAGAGATAGATGCGGCGCGAGGTGCGGGTGATCGCATCGGCGAGCGACGGGTCGGCGACGAGGATGTCGTGGGCGTCGCTCGGCAGATCCACGACGACCGCCTTGTTGAGGCCGAGATTGATGGTCTTGCGGGCGCCGGGGCCGCTATCGACGATCCTCACCACCGAGGAGGAGGCGGCCTCGGCGGCCGGGAGGGTCGGCAGCGCCATGCCCGAAAAGGTCAGGCAGAAGGAAAGGCCGGCTGCGACAGACGCCCGAAACTTTTTTGCGATCGGTTTCACCTTGCGCCCCGCCTCACTTCTGGTTCTGGAGGGCCACACCGTCGCCCTTGACGATGGAGCCCGACTTGATGACCTGAATGCTCGGCCGGCCGTCGCCGTTGAGAAGGTAGTCGGCAGCCGTGGTATCCGGCTCCTGCGCGTCGGCGACGCTGCGCAGAGCCAGCGAGATGCGGTCCGCCATCTGCTGCGCGACCGTCATGACCTTCGATTGATCCGGCGTCAGCTCCAGCGTCGCGGTCGTACCGACGACCGCTTTGGAGCCGTCTTCCTTTTCTTCGATCTGCTGGTCGATCGCGAGCACGCGGACATTGCTCAACACCGTTTCGGTCAGATAGAGATCGCCGTCGGACTTGCGCACCATGATCACGTCGACACGATCGTTCGGGAGAATGAAGCCGCCCGCCCCGGTCGCAACCGTGATTTCCGTAGCGACGGCGCGTTTTCCGGCGGGCAGCAGCGACGACATGATCCGGTTCGATGCGTCGGCGATCTTTTCCCGGCGGACCGGCTCGCCGGTGAAGATCGGCAGGCGGACGACGGCGCCGGCAAGATCTTCGACGGCGGCGGGACGGTTTTCCTCCGTTATCATGCCCTCGGCGACACCATCCTTCGGCCAGGCCTTCCAATGGATGGAATCGGCACCGAGACGGGAGCCGACCGGCAGGCTCTTGCCGGCGACCAGCACGTTGATGGTCGGTGCCTGCTCGATGACGGGTTCCGCCGTCTGCGGGGCGGGCGCACGGGTGAGCTTCATCGCCAACAGCCCGGCCAAGGCAGCCGAGCCGACGGCCACCGCCAGAATGATAATGCGCACCGGTCTCATGATCGCCCCAAACCCCCAAGAATTGCCCGAGATCAGGTTGATCAGGAATTGGTGTAATTATGGTTAATGGATTGCTTATGCAGATGGTTAACGGAAGACTACGCTCCAGCCTGAGGCGGAAGCGCGTCACGGAAGCTGCGCAAAGGCGGCCTGCATCAGGGGTGACGAGGGATAGGCAGCAAATCCGCCGAACGCGATGGCGATGCCGTAAGGAATTTTCTTCGCAGTCAGCAGCAGGCGCGGAACCGGGATGCGGGCGGCAAGGATCAGGTTCTCTTGGCTGCGCAAGAAAAGGACGAGCAGTGTTAAAAGCCCGCCGAAAACCGAGACATACAAAAAGAAAGCAACGAGCGAGGCGTTGAAGCCGAACCAGATGGCACTGGCAGTCAAGAGTTTCGCGTCCCCTCCCCCCATCACGTTTGCAGCAAAAAGGCAGAAGCAGCCGGCAAAGACAGCAGCCGCCGCGGCGATATGGAGGCCTATCTGCGCAAGATTAAAGCCCATAAGGGGCCCTATCAGAAGAAATGAGACAAAGAGGACCGCCGAAACATAATTGGGAATTCTCATCGTAAGTAAATCTGAGAACGCCGCGAGTGCCAGAAGAAATGGAAAAAGCAGTAAGATGGCTGCGTCTATCATCCAAGTTCCTCTTGTCTTCGTTTAGCTTCCGCCTGGCTAGGGCAAAGAAAAGGCCGCCTTCGGACGAAGGCGGCCCGATATATTCGCGGCTCGATTATTCTGCGCCACCGGCTGGATCGACGTTAAGGAACGTACTCAGATCGTTGAACTGCTCGTCCAGGGCGCCGCCGAGCGTCTGTGCGCCGCCGATCAACGCCACCGAAATCAGGGCTGCTATCAGGCCGTATTCGATTGCGGTTGCGCCGGACTCGTCCTTCATCAGGCGTGCAAAAATGGTCTTCATGACTATTCTCCTCAAACTTCACTTGTTGTTCAGCACGTCCGTCAAACTGTTGCCGTTGATCGGATACCCTGAATTTAGCGGGGGCTAATTGCTTTCCGCTTAAGGAAACCGGTTATCGTGAGGTTAAAGGAAACTCGCTTTTTCCTGGGTAAATGTGCGGAAAATGGATACCTTAAATTGCGCCGCATCGGCGTAACCATTCATTCACCAAAACGCGCCAGAATGCGGCAGATAGACCGTCAGGACGCGCCATGAACACGCCCTCAGCGACCCCACGGGCCGCACTGCTTGCAACGACTGCATTTCTGGCGATCGCCGCACCGGACGGCGCCCGCGCGGCTGAAGAAATGATGCGCGTCTATATGGACCACGCCCGCGTGCTGAAGCTCGACCGGCCGGTCAGCAAGGTGATCATCGGCAATGCGGAGGTTGCCGACGCGACCGTGGCGGATGCGAAGACCATCGTGCTGACCGGGCGCAATTTCGGCACCACCAATCTCGTCATTCTCGACCAGGACGGCAACGCCATGGTCGACGAGCGCATCCTCGTATCGATCGACGAGGGCAACACGGTGCGCGTCTATAAGCAGACCGTCCGCACCGTTCTCTCCTGCACGCCCAATTGCGAGCGTGCGGAACGGCAGGCTTCCGCTTCGAGCGGCAATTAAGACCGGAAAATTCGCCCTGCCCCTCACCCTAACCCTCCCCCGCAAGCGGGGAGAGGGGACTTAAGCCGCAAAGCGAGCCGCTTGTCCCTTCTCCCCGCGTGTGGGGAGAAGGTCGCGGCAGCGGGATGAGGGGCCGTTCCGCCCTCAGCTTCAGAACCACTAAAATTCTCCGGGTCCTCGAAAACGAATCTTCAACAGTCGCCGTGTATTTTGCGCCAACCAGTTGACAGGATGGAACGGCGCGATGTCGATCGACGAGAAAGCATCCACTCCCCGGGCTCGCTCCCCGCGCGGCCTGTTCCGGCGCTTCATCGGCGACCGGAAAGGTGCGACCGCGATCGAATTCGCGATCCTTGCAATGCCCTTCTTCATCGTCGTCTTCGCCTCGATCGAGACATTCGTCGCTTTTGCCGGCGAGCAATTGCTGGCCAATGCGACCGATACGCTGGCGCGGAAAATCCGCACGGGTGAAATCACTACAGATGCCGGCAAGCCCGGCTTCACGACAGAAACCCAGTTCCGCCAGGCCTTCTGCGAGGAAATCGCGATTATGATGACCTGCTCGGCGACCGAGGCGACGCAAGCCTCGAAACTCTATCTCGACGTCCGCAAGCTTCCCGCCGATCTCAGTGTCTTTCCGGAAGCCGTGCCGCGGATCGGCTCCGATCTCGACACCAGCGGCTTTACTTTCGCACCCGGCGGCCCGAACGACTACACCATGGTGCGCGCCTATTACCGCTGGACCGTGATCACCGATCTCGTTCGTCCCCTGGTGACCAAGCTCAGACCCGCCGGCGACAGCATGCCGCGCGATTATCTGATGGTCTCGACCGCCACCTTCCGCAACGAAAACTATTGAGGCCGCCATGGAACGCCTTCCTGCATGCAAACGGCAGCTGTGGGGGGTCTTCCACGGACTGTTGCGGGACCGGCGCGGCGCCGGGGCCGTGGAATTCGCCATTGTCGCACCGCTTCTGATCGCGGCCTATATCGGCGCTTTCGAGCTCTCGCTCGGCTTCACCGTGGCGCGCAAGGTCGGGCGGGCCTCGAGTGCGGTGAGCGACATCGTCACCCAGGAGCAGCAGGTGACCAAGGCCTTTCTGGACGACATGCGCAACGTCGCAAAAAACATGCTGGTGCCCTATGACGGCTCCGACTACGACCTCAAGATCACCGGCATCCAGGTGAACGGCACGACCGAAGGCAAGGTCGCCTGGTCCCGGGGCTGGTCGGACGCGAGCGACGGTGCGACGGTTCCCTATGCGGTCAATTCCGTGGTCAGCGTTCCGGCGGATCTCGACGCGGTGAATGCCTTCGTCGTGCGCACCGAACTCGTCGTCAATCACCAGCTTTCCCTGTTCGGCTCGGACGCCGGCGGCACGATCCCTCTCTCCAGGACCTCCTACTACCGCCAGCGCTTCGGCACGACCATCAACTGCACCGATTGCTGAGGCTTCCCTCCCGGCACCCACGCCGCGTGGGTCCTGGACGGCATGCATCAATTGCAATGGACAAGGCGGCGCGCTATTTCTGCCGGATTGTGCGGCGACGGCCGCGAAAATCTTAATGGCACCGGCTCGCCGCTTATCGCGCTCGCGCTCGGGATCAGTCAGGGTGTTTCATGGCGCGTGCGTTCCTTTTCGTCCTCGATTCCTTCGGCATCGGCAATGCGCCGGACGCAGAGGCTTTCGGCGATCTCGGCGCCGATACGCTCGGACATATCGCGGAATTCTGCGCGGCGGGAGCGGCCGACCGGACGGGTCTGCGGGAAGGGCCGCTTCATCTGCCCAACATGTCGGCGCTCGGCCTCATGCATGCGGCGCGGCTCGCGACCGGGCGGCTGCCCGCCGGCATGGCGCTGCCGGAACGCGTCTACGGGATCTACGGCGCTGCAAGCGAAGTCTCGCGCGGCAAGGACACGCCGTCCGGTCATTGGGAAATCGCCGGCACGCCGGTGACCTTCGACTGGGGCTATTTTCCGGCCGAAGGCGACGCCTTCCCTCCCGAACTGGTCGAAGCGATCTGTCGCGAGGGCGATGTGCCCGGCATTCTCGGCAATTGCCATGCTTCGGGTACCGACATCATCGCCCGCCACGGCGAAGAGCATATGCGGAGCGGCAAGCCGATCTGCTACACCTCGTCCGATTCCGTCTTCCAGATCGCCGCGCATGAACAGACCTTCGGGCTGGAGCGCCTGCTGAACCTCTGCGAGGTCGTCCGCCGGCTCGTCGACGACCACAATATCGGCCGCGTCATCGCACGGCCCTTCGTCGGCAGCGACCCGGGCAACTTCACGCGCACGGGCAACCGTCGCGACTATTCGGTGCCGCCGCCCGAGCCGACCGTTCTCGACCGGCTGCAGGAGGCCGGGCGCACGGTGCACGCGATCGGCAAGATCGGCGACATCTTCGCCCATCAGGGTGTGACCAGGCTTACCAAGGCCAACGGCAACATGGCTCTGTTCGACGCCAGTCTGGAAGCCATCGAAGAGGCCGAAGACGGGGCGCTCGTCTTCACCAATTTCGTCGACTTCGACATGCTCTACGGCCATCGCCGCGACGTGCCCGGCTATGCCGCCGCGCTCGAAGCCTTCGATGCACGCCTGCCCGATCTCGACCGCCGGCTGAAACCCGGCGACATGGTGATCCTGACCGCCGACCATGGCTGCGATCCGACCTGGCGCGGCACCGACCACACGCGCGAGCGCGTGCCGGTGCTGATGTTCGGCCCGACGCTTCGCAGCCGCTCCTTCGGCATCGCCGACAGCTTCGCCCATATCGGAGAAACCGTCGCAAGACATCTCGGCATTGGCGCCGGCCCACATGGGAGAAGCCTCATTTGACCGCTCATCTGAAGAAAGCCGAACTGCATTGCCATATCGAGGGCGCGACGCCGCCTGACCTGGCGCTGAGGCAGGCGCGCAAATACGGCGTCGACACCAGCGCGATCATCCGCGACAGGGCCTATGTCTGGGAGGATTTCAGCAGCTTCGTAAGGTGCTACGACGCCGTCGCCTCGCTGTTTCGCACCGAGGGCGACTATGCGCTTCTCGCCGAGACCTATCTGACGGAGCTTGCCGAAGCGGGTACGATCTACAGCGAAATCATCGTCTCGCCCGACCATGGCGAAACGATCGGGCTCGGCGCCGACGCCTATATCGAGGGCCTCGCCGCCGGCATGGAGGCGGCGAAGGCGAAGACCGGCATCGAATCGCGCATGCTGATCACCGGCATCCGCCATTTCGGTCCCGACTCCGTCATCAGGACCGCCGAATATGCAGCGATGCGCCGGCATCCGCTCGTGACCGGCTTCAATCTGGCCGGCGAGGAGCGCATGCACAGCGTCGCCGAATTCTCCCGCGCCTTCGACACCGTCCGCGATGCCGGCCTCGGCCTCACCATCCACGCGGGCGAACTTTCCGGCGCCTTCAGCGTGCGCGATGCGCTGGACCATGTCCGCCCGGCCCGGATCAGCCACGGGGTCCGGGCGATCGAGGACGGCGATCTCGTGAAGCGCCTTGCCGACGAGGGCGTCGTGCTCGAAGTCTGTCCCGGTTCGAATGTCGCGCTTCAGGTGTTCCCGGACTTTGCCTCGCATCCCCTTAGGCGGCTTTACGAAGCCGGCGTCCGCGTGACGCTCAATTCCGACGATCCTCCCTTCTTCCACACGTCGCTCGCGCAGGAATACGACATCGCCTTCCACGCGATGGGCTTCTCCGACAGCGAGATCGACCGGATGACGAAGACCGCGATTGAAGCCGCCTTCGTGGACGAGCCCACGCGAGAGAGGTTGCTGGCCGCGTTGCATGTCTGTTGCGCGGATGAGCGGGCGCAGCTGCACAACTTCCACCTACACTCTTGCGGCCCCCGCCCTTTCCATGGAAAAGAGGGTGGATAGCCAATTTTCGCGGGGAAGATGAGCCATGGACGGCGTAACGGTGATCGGTCATCCGCTGGTGCAGCACAAGCTGACCATAATGCGCAAGAAGGAAACGTCGACTGCGGGCTTCCGCCGGTTGCTCAAGGAAATCTCCACGCTGCTCTGCTATGAGGTCACGCGCGATCTGGAGCTGACGACCGAACGGATCGAGACGCCTCTCGTGGAAACCGACGCACCGGTGCTCGAGGGCAAGAAGCTCGTCTTCGCTTCCATCCTGCGCGCCGGCAACGGCCTGCTGGAGGGCATGCTCGAACTGGTACCCTCGGCGCGCGTTGCGCATATCGGCGTCTACCGGGACCACGAGACTCTGCAGGCGGTCGAATATTTCTTCAAGGCGCCGGACAACATCAACGAGCGCCTCGTCATCGTCGTCGACCCGATGCTCGCCACCGGCAATTCCTCGATCGCGGCCATCGAGAAGCTCAAGGAGCGCGGTGCGCGGAACATCCGCTTCCTCTGCCTCCTTGCCGCTCCGGAGGGTATTCGCAACTTCCAGGGCGCCCATCCGGACGTTCCGATCTTCACCGCCTCGATCGACAGCCATCTCAACGAGAAGGGCTATATCGTGCCGGGCCTCGGCGATGCGGGAGACCGCATGTACGGAACGAAGTAGGGTTGTCGGCCTGCCGTCCTGCCGCCTCGGAAAAGGCGCTGCATCTCGTCAACGAGTCCGATAAGGTGCGGGATGCGGGCGCAAAACCGCACACGCTTTTCCTCACTCCGCTCTCAGCTTCGAAACGACCACCGGCCGTTGCGCCGGCTCCTCGTCCGCGATCGCATAGAGCGTGGCAACCCGCTTTGCGATCGCCTCGGCCTGGCTTCGGTCGGCAGCATGGACGAAGGCGATCGGCTCGCCCTTTTCGACTTTCGTCCTGAGCGGTCGCAGGCCGGTAAAACCGACGCGATGATCGATCCGGTCATCCGGGCGGATGCGCCCGCCGCCGAGTGCGATGACCGACATTCCCAATTCGCGCGTCTCGCAGGACGCCAGATAGCCGTTCCGGCCCGCCGGCACGGCAAGGACCGCGGGCGCCTCGGCAAGATAGGCGCCCGGGCGATCCACGAAATCGGCAGGTCCGCCGAGCCGCCGGATCATGAGGCCGAAACGCTCCATCGCCTGCCCGCTCTCCAGGACGCGCCGCGCCATGGCTTCGGCTTCGGTTTCATGCGCCGCAATACCCGCTGCAACGAGCATTTCCCCAGCCAGGGCCATCACGACCTGATCGAGGCGGGTTCCCGCTTTCTCGCCACGCAGATAGGCCAGGCAGCTCTCTATTTCGAGCGCGTTTCCGGCCGCGTCGGCCAGTGGCTCGTTCATGTCGGTGATCAGCGCAGAGGTGCGCACGCCCGCGCCATTGGCGACCTCGACCAGCGAACGCGCCAGGACTTCGGTTTCGGCGGGATCCGTCATGAAGGAGCCATTGCCGAGCTTGACGTCGAGGACCAGCGACCCGAGCCCTGCGGCGAGCTTTTTCGAAAGGATCGATGCGGTGATCAGCGGCACCGAATCGACGGTGGCCGTCACGTCGCGGATCGCATAGAGGCGCTTGTCGGCCGGCGCGAGATCGGCGGTCTGGCCGATGATGGCGCAGCCGACCTCATCGACCACCAGCCGAAAGTGCTCGGGCGATGGCTGGATGTCATAGCCGGGAATCGATTCGAGCTTGTCGAGCGTCCCGCCGGTGTGGCCGAGCCCCCTGCCCGAAATCATCGGCACGGCCGCACCGCAGGCGGCGACGATCGGTGCCAGCATCAGCGAGACATTGTCGCCGACGCCGCCCGTCGAGTGCTTGTCGACGATGGGACGTGCGAGATCGCTCCAGTCGAGCGTTTCCCCGGAATCGCGCATCGCCAGCGTCAGCGCCACGCATTCGTCGCGATTCATCCCGGAAAACCAGACCGCCATGGCGAAGGCGGCCGCCTGCCCTTCCGAGACCGAGCCATCGGTCACACCCGCGATGAAACCGGCGATATCCGCCGGATCAAGCCGATCGCCGTCCCTTTTCTTTCGTATGATTTCCTGCGGAAGCATGGCCGTTCAGCCTTCGCTCGCGATCATCTCTTTCAGGATTGCCGCCAGCCGCGTGCCGCCGAGCGGTGCCATTTGCTTGGTTTCTTCATGGCTGAGTTCCGCCCCGGTCATGCCGGCGGCAAAATTGGTGACGACGGAGGCGGCGGCGACCTTCAGTCCGAAGAACCGGGCGAGAATGACCTCCGGCACCGTGGACATGCCGACCGCATCGGCACCGAGGATACGGGCCATGCGGATTTCGGCCGGCGTCTCGAAGCTCGGCCCGGAGAACCACATATAGACGCCGCGCGCGAGCGGGATGCCGAGGCGTTCGGCGGCCTCCTCCATCCCTATGGCCAGCGCCGCGTCATAGGCATTCGTCATGCCGACGAAGCGCTCGTCGCTTTCGACGCCGATCAGCGGATTGGCGCCGGCAAAGGCGATGTGATCGGCAATGCGCATGACCGAGCCCGGCGGCATGTCTTCGCGCAGCGAACCGGCGGAATTGGTGAGGATCAGGTTCTCGACGCCGATCCGCTTCAGCGTCTCGATCGGCACGCGCATGGCACTGGCGTCGCCGCGTTCGTAATAATGGGCACGGCCGGAAAGCACGGCGACGGGAGTGTTGCCGATCCTGCCCGCCACGAACTCGCCGGCATGGCCGGAAACGCCGCTCACCGGAAAGCCCGGGATCTCCGCATAGGGGATGCGCAGCGGCTCCGCCACCGCGTCGACGAGCGAGCCGAGGCCGGAACCGAGCACGATCCCGTAGCGGGGCGCAAGCGCCCCGAGCTTGCCCCCGAGGAAGTCCGCCGCCGCCGTCATCCGAGAATCTCCGTCTCGAAGCTGTGCGGCAGCAGGTCGGAGAGCGCCAGCGTCTTCCTGATCCCCGTTTCGTCGCAAAGATAGATGCGGGTGCTCGCGCCGGAAAATTCCGCAAGCCGCTGACGGCAGCCGCCGCAGGGCGGGCAGAGCGCGAGTTTCTCGGCGACCACCGCGACCTCCGTGATCTTGCGCTGGCCGGCCATTACCATATGGCTGATCGCCGTCGTCTCGGCGCACCAGCCCTCCGGAAAGGACAGGTTCTCGATGTTTGCGCCCGTATAGATCCTGCCGTCCTCGGCGCGAATGGCGGCGCCGACCGGAAACTTGGAGTAGGGCGCATGCGCCTTCGCCATGGCTTCACGCGCCGCGACAAAGAGTTCGTCCTTGGACATGATTAGCGCTCCTTCACATAGGGTACGCCGCCCGCCTTCGGCGGAATGGCCTTGCCGATGAAGCCGGCAAGCAGGATGACGGTGAGGATATAGGGCAGGGCCTGCATGAGCTGCACCGGAACCTGGCCGATAAGCGGCAAGGGCGTGCCCTGCAGACGGATCGCGAGCGCATCGAGGAAGCCGAAGAGCAGGCAGGCGAACATGACGTTGAGCGGCCGCCATTTGGCGAAGATCAGCGCCGCAAGCGCGATATAGCCCTTGCCCGCCGTCATGCCCTTGACGAAGCCCGCCGTCATCGCCAGCGAAAGATAGGCGCCGGCAAAGCCGCAGAGAATGCCGCAGCAGATGACAGCCCGGTATCTGAGCCAGATCACCGAGATACCAGCGGTATCGACCGCGCCCGGATTCTCGCCGACGGCGCGCAGCCTCAGGCCGAAACGGGTGCGGTAGAGAATCCACCAGCTGATCGGCACCATGGCGAAGGCGAGATAGGTGAGCAGGAAATGGCCGGACAGGAGGTCCGCATAGACCGGCCCGAGGACGGGAATTTCGCGGATCATGTCCGCGTCGGGGAAGTTGATCGTCTGGAACCGCGCGCCTTCGGCGAGCGCCGGCGTGCGGCCGCCTTGCCGGAACCAGGCCTCTCCCAGGATCACGGTGGAACCGGCAACGATGAAGTTGATCGCCACACCCGAGACGATCTGGTTACCGCGCTGGGTGATCGAAGCATAGCCGTGGACGAGCGACAGGGCCACGGAAACGAGGATCGCCGCAACGAGCCCCACCCAGACGGACTGCGTGACGGCTGCCGCCGCCCCGGCGGCAAAGGCCGCACCGAGCATCTTGCCCTCCAGGCCGATGTCGAAAACGCCGGCGCGCTCGGTGAACAGACCGGCAAGGGCTGCGAAGACCAGCGGCACGGAGACGCGGATCGTCGATTCCAGGAGCACGACGAGAACGTGGAAGAAATCCATGATTTCAGGCTCCCTTGGTCTGCACGACGGCGGCCGCGCGCTGGCCGCGCATCGCGAAGGCGCGCGTGATCGCCGGGCGGAACATGTTCTCGAGCGCCCCGGCAAAGAGGATCACGAGACCCTGGATGATGACGATCATGTCCCGGGAGATCGAAGGCATCTCGAAGGCGATCTCGGCGCCGCCCTGGTAGAGCACGCCGAAAAGGATCGCGGCGGGAATGATGCCGCCCGGATGCGAGCGCCCCATCAACGCCACCGCGATGCCGACGAAGCCGGCGCCTTGCACGAAATCCAGCTGCATGCGGAACTGCTCGCCCATGATCGGGTTCAGCGCCATCATGCCGGCAAGGCCGCCTGATATCATCATGGCGACGACGGTGATGCGGCTTTCGCTGATACCGGCATAGCGCGCGGCAGACGGGCTATGGCCCATGGTGCGCATCTCGTAGCCGAGCCTGGTGCGCCAGATCAGCACCCAGACCGCGAAGGCGGCCGCCAGCGCCAGGAGGAACGAGATGTTGAACGGCGCCGTGCCGATATTGAGGCCGAAGATCGACAGCAGCCAGTCGAGCTTCGGCAATTGCCCGCCTTCGGCGAAGGTGCGCGTCTGCGGCGCCATCGAGCCGAGCGGCTTCAGCACGCGTGTCAGCAGATAGACCATCAGGCTGGAGGCGATGAAATTGAACATGATGGTGGTGATGACGATATGGCTGCCGCGTTTGGCCTGCAGCCAGCCGGGCAGGAACGCCCAGAGCGCGCCGAAGAAGGCGGAGCCGACGATGGCGAGCGGGAAGACCACGTACCAGGGCATAGTCTGGTCGAGCCAGAGGCAGGCGAGCGCCACGCCGATGCCGCCGACATAGGCCTGGCCCTCGCCGCCGATGTTGAAAAGACCGGCATGAAAGGCGACCGCCACCGCGAGCCCGGTGAAGATGAAGGTCGTCGCGTAATAGAGCGTGAAGCCGATATATTCGCCGCGGCCGAAGGCGCCGTTGAT
The DNA here is from genome assembly GCF_042436655.1 of Sinorhizobium sp. P24N7. Classification (NCBI taxonomy): domain Bacteria; kingdom Pseudomonadati; phylum Pseudomonadota; class Alphaproteobacteria; order Hyphomicrobiales; family Rhizobiaceae; genus Sinorhizobium; species Sinorhizobium sp. P24N7. The sequence continues at coordinate 536,513 of NZ_JBHMIW010000001.1, forward strand.
GAGATGATAGGCGGCTTCGAGCGGGTTTTCGCCGACGAGGAGAACGACGAGGCCGGCGACGAGGAAGGCGACGGCAAGATTGATCAGCGGAATGAGGCCATATTCCACCCATACCGGGAGTTTCGCATAGGGCGTACTCATTCTGCGGCCTCCTTGCGGCCTTCGACACCGGCCATCAGCAGGCCGAGCTCGCCTTCGGTCGCTTCGGGGCTGCGTTCGCCGACGACGCGTCCGGCAAACATCACGAGGATGCGGTCGGAAAGGGAACGTATCTCGTCGAGCTCGACCGAAACCAGCAGAACGGCCTTGCCCTGGTCGCGCATCTCGATGATCCGCTTGTGGATGAATTCGATCGCGCCGACGTCGACGCCGCGGGTCGGCTGGCCGATGATGAGGACGTCCGGATCCCGCTCCATCTCGCGCGCAAGCACGACCTTCTGCTGGTTGCCACCGGAAAAATTGGCCGTCCTCAGCCGCGCATTCGGCGGGCGAATATCATATTTGGCAATCTTCTCCTCGGCATCCTTGCGGATCCCATCGATGTTCAGGAACATGCCGTTGGAGAAGCGCGGGTCATGGTGGTAACCGAGGATCGCGTTTTCGCACTCCTCGAACTTGAGCACGAGACCGACGTGATGCCGGTCTTCCGGCACATGCGCCAGTCCGCGATCCCGCAGTTTCGCCGGGTCCGCGTTCCCGGTCACGTCCACCGGCTTGCCGTTGAGGAGAACCGTCCCGGAGGCGGCCTTGCGGATGCCGGCGATCGCTTCGAGCAGTTCCGACTGGCCGTTGCCGGCCACGCCGGCGATGCCGACGATCTCGCCTGCACGAACCTCGAAGGAGACGTTATCGACCATGGTCACGCCGCGGCTGTCCTTGACCGTCAGCCCCTGGACGGCGAGCTTCACGTCAACGGGATTGCTCTCGCCCTTCTCGACACGCAGCAGCACGCGCCGACCGACCATCAGCTCGGCCAGTTCCTCGACCGAGGTTTCACGCGTCGTGCGCGTCGCCACCATTTCGCCGCGCCGCATGACCGACACCTCGTCGGTGATCGCCATGATCTCGCGCAGCTTATGGGTGATGAGGATGATCGTCTTTCCCTGCGCCTTGAGCTGGCCGAGGATACGAAACAGGTGATCGGCCTCGGCCGGCGTCAAGACGCCGGTCGGTTCGTCGAGGATCAGGATATCGGCCCTTCGATAAAGCGCCTTCAATATCTCGACGCGCTGCTGGAGGCCGACCGGCAGCTCCTCGATCAGGGCGTCCGGATTGACCTCGAGCGCATATTCCTTCTCGAGCCGCTTCAGCTCCTGCCGCGCCTTGGCGATGCCCTTGTTGAGGATCTGGCTGTCTTCGGCGCCGAGCATGACGTTTTCGAGCACGGTAAAGTTCTCGACCAGCATGAAGTGCTGGTGGACCATGCCGATCCCGACGGAGATCGCCGCATTCGGATCGCGAATGGAAACAGGCTTGCCGTCGACCAGGATCTCACCGTTGTCGGCCTGATAGAAGCCATAGAGGATCGACATCAGCGTCGACTTGCCGGCACCGTTTTCACCGATGATGCCGTGGATCGTGCCCTTGCGAACCTTGAGATTGATGTTCCTGTTGGCGTGGACCAGCCCGAAGCTCTTGTCTATTCCACGCAATTCGATGGCAATATTGTTCATATTGGCCTGCGATCCCCTTTTTGCCCGCTTCGGCTCATCGCAGAAACCGTGCCGACAATTTTTTTACCATTTGGTATAAGTTTATCATCGATTTTCAGGCGCGAAAGCCTGGGCGACGAAATCTCCTTATACTCTCATAGGATCGCCGGTGAGAGTCCAGCGCGAATATACACAGGGAGATTGCATCCATGGCGCGGGTGCGTGAAGCCGCTTCCCTCCCCCTTGTGGGGAGGGTTTGGGGGGCCTTGCGGAAGGTCGCGGGCTAAATCCCGGCCAACTAACGCAGCAGCCTCAATGCGTTGATCGTCACCAGGACGGTCGCGCCGGTATCGGCGAGGATCGCCGGCCAGAGGCCCGTCACGCCGGCAATGGTGGTCGCCAGGAACACGGCCTTGAGGCCGAGTGCGATCGTGATGTTCTGGTGAATGTTGCGCATCGTCACCCGTGACAGCTTCACCATCTCCGAGACGTCCGAGACGCGGGCATGGAGGCTGGCCGCGTCGGCCGTTTCCAGCGCCACGTCGGTGCCGCCGCCAACGGCGATGCCGACATCCGCCGCCGCCAGAGCCGGCGCGTCGTTGATGCCGTCGCCGACCTTCGCCACGACGAAGCCTTCGGCCTTGAGCCCGCTTACGATGCGCTGCTTATCCTCGGGAAGAAGCCCTGCATGCGCCTCGATGCCCCCGAGCCGGCCGGCGATCGCCTCGGCCGTCGCCCGGTTGTCGCCGGTGAGCATCACCACCCGCAACCCCTGAGCGGCGAGCGCCCTCAGGCCCGCCGCGGCATCCGCACGCGGTTCGTCGCGCATGGCAAGCGCTCCGGCTGCCCTCCCGCCGACGACGAGCACGGAGACGGTCTTCCCCTCATCCTGCAGGGTTTCGATCCGAGCCAGTTCATCCGCCGCCAGCGGCGCGCGCTCCCGGGCCGCCTCGGGCGAGCCGAGGAAAAGCTCGACGCCGTCTGCGGAAGCGGCAACGCCCTTGCCCCCGATCGCCCTGGCGCCTTCGACGGGAAGGAGCGCCAATCCATCGGCTTCGGCACGCGACAGGACGGCGCGGGCCAGCGGATGGCTGGATCCCTGTTCGAGCGCAGCGGCGTAGTCGAGCACCTCCGCTTCCGATCTGCCGAAGGCGACGATGTCGGTCAGCTTCGGCCTGCCTTCGGTGAGCGTTCCGGTCTTGTCGAAGGCGACGGCTGTGATCCTGCCGAGATTTTCGAGGACGGCGCCGCCCTTGATCAGAAGACCGCGGCGTGCACCTGCCGAAAGGCTCGCCGCGATCGCGGCCGGCGTGGAGATGACGAGGGCACAGGGGCAACCGATCAGGAGAAGCGCGAGCCCTTTGTAAATCCAGTCCTGCCACAGGCCGTCGAAGGCGAGCGGCGGGATGATCGCGACCAATGCCGCGACGAGCACCACGCCCGGCGTGTAATATCGGGAGAAGCGATCGATGAAACGCTCCGTCGGCGCCTTCTTCTCCTGCGCCTCTTCGACAAGCCTGATGACGCGCGCGATGGTGTTGTCGGCTGCGGCGGCGGTGACGCGCACCCGGAGCGCGCCGTCACCATTGACGGTTCCGGCAAAGACGTTCGCGCCGGCTTCCTTCAGGACGGGCGTGCTCTCGCCTGTCACCGGCGCCTCGTCGACGCCGCTCTCGCCGGAGACGATGATACCGTCGGCGGGAAGCCGGTCGCCGGGACGGACGAGGACGATGGCGCCAGGGGCCAGGCTTTCGGCGGGGACCTCCACGGTCCTGCCGTTTTCTTCGAGGAGCGCCGATTTCGGCACGAGCGCCGTCAGCGCCTGTATGCTCGCCCGTGCCTTGCCCGCGGCAACGCCCTCGAGCAGTTCCCCGATCAGGAACAGGAGGACGACCATGGCCGCTTCCTCGCCGGCGCCGATGAAGACGGCACCGGCTGCCGCAATGGTCATCAGCATCTCGATCGAGAAAGGCGTGCCGGAAACAGCTGCCATGAGCGCGCGTCTCGCGATCGGCACCAGGCCGACGAGCATGGCGAGGGTGAAAATCCAGGGCTCGGTACCGGGAACGAACTGGCCGATGGCGTAGGCTGCGGCAAGGGCAACGCCGCAGGCGAGCGTGAGCCTGCCTTTTGCCGTTCGCCACCATGGCAAGGGCGCCCTGAAATGGGACGACGGCTTCGTGCCTGCCGGAAGGATTGTCGGATGGCCGTGATCGTGGTGCGGGCCGCCTGCAACATGCCCGTGGCCGCAGCAGGCGTGCTCGCTCTGAGCCGGCTGCCGTTCCGTCGCAACGTCAAGCGCCGTAAGCCCGTAGCCAAGGCCGCCGACCTTCCGCATCACCTGGGCGCCGATATCGTCGCGCGCCACATGCCGGACGGTCATGGTGCCGGCGGCCACCGAGACATTCACGTCCTCGACCCCCGCAACCCGCCTGACGGCCGTGTCGATCTTGGTCGCGCAGGACGCGCAATCCATCCCATCGACGCGGAATCTCGTTTCCCGAAATATGCCTGTCATTCCATGCTCCTTACGAAACCGGAAGCAGGCTAAGTCCTCTAGCAACTAGAGGTTCAAGAGGGAAAATGCGCGGTCACCCGGCATTGGCCGCGAGCTTGCGCTCCGCCTGCGCCCCGTCGGTGAACAATTCCGGCATCAGATCGGCCAGGCGGACGATCTTGCCCGTACGCGAACTCTGAAGCGCCGCAATGCCGCAAAGGACCGACATGGCGCCGGCCCGCGCACCTGCGCGCTGTCCAAGCGGATCCGTCGCATCCGGCGCGAAGAGCGTATTCCGCAGCCGGTCGTCGCCGCCATAGTGCCCGCCGGGAAAATGCGGCACCGTGATCCGTTCGATCGCCGGCTTGCCCTTCGGAAAGTTGCGGACGAGCAGGATCATGTCCTCGGCCGGCGTCTCCCACGGCTGGTCCTCGTACTGGCGAAGCTCGATCCTGCCCTTCGTACCGTTGAAGGCGATATGATGGCCCTCGATCGGCTGGAAGGTGTTGAGCGAATAGGAGACGTGGACATCGTTGCGGTAGCGGATATTCGCGATCATCGTGTCGGGGATGTCGATATCCTCGCGGAAGACGCAGCCGTCGCGGAAATAGCCGTCGATTTCGGAAGGTTCCTCATAGAGCGCGTCGAGAAACGGATCGGCTTCGAGATCGAGGTAGAAGTCGCACTCGCTCTTGTGAGGACAGAGCTTGCAGCGAGGACCTCGAAACGGTCCCTTGCGGCCGTACATCTGCAGGTCGGCAAAGGCGCTGACCGCGTCCGGATCGCTGTCGAGATACCAGTTCAGGAGGTCGAAATGGTGTGTCGCCTTGTGCACGAAGAGGCTGCCCGATCGTTCCGTATAGGCATGCCAGCGGCGGAAATAATCGGCGCCGTGGCGCGTATCGAGATACCAGTGGAAGTCGACCGAGGTGACGCGACCGATCTCGCCGGCATTGAGGAGTTCCTTGATGCGTGCTGCGGTCGGCGCGAAGCGGTAGTTGAAGGAAACGTCCACCCGCCGCCCGGTCCGCTTCTCCGCGTCGAGAATGCGGCGGATCTTCTCGACCGTGGTCGACATCGGCTTTTCGGTGATGACGTCGGCGCCGGACTCCAGGGCGCGCACGACGATATCGTCATGCGTGTCGTCCGGGGTGCAGACGATGACGAGATCGGGGCGCGTTTCGGCAAGCATGGTATCGACATTGCCGTAAACAGGCGCATTGGTGGCGATCATCGTGCGGGCGCGCTCGGCCCGCAGCGCGTTCGTATCGGCAATGGCGACCAGATCGACGAGGCCGCGCCAGCCGGCCAGAAGATCCCTGCCCCACATGGTGGTTCCGCGGTTGCCGGTGCCGACCAGCGCAAAGCGACGCTTGTTGTCCATCATACCCTCACGCAATCCCTGTCATATTTTGCCCTGTCATATTTTGCCCTGTCATATTTCGTAGGAGACACATCCTGCCCCAGCATATCAGCAGCAGTTCCGGTAGCGTTCCACACAGGTCGCGATCACCTCCTCGGCCGGACGCTTCCACCAGTCGTCTGCGGAGAAGATCTCGACCTCCTGAGCCCCGTGGAAGCCGGCCGCCTCGATCCGGCGCCGGATACCCTTGAGGTCGATGACGCCGTCGCCCATCATGCCGCGATCCGTCAGCATGTCCTTCGTGGGGACGAGCCAATCGCAGATGTGATGAGCGAGGATCGCCTGCATTTTGCCGGCCCTCGCGATCTGCTCGTCGAGATCGGGATCCCACCATACGTGATAGACGTCGATCGCCACGCCGACGCCCGGGCCAAGGGTGTCGCAGATATCGAGAGCCTGTCCGAGCGTGTTCACGCAGGCGCGGTCGGCGGCATACATCGGATGCAGCGGCTCGATCGCAAGCGGCACGCCGGCCGCGCGCGCATGCGGCAGCACCGCCGCGATCCCTTCCAGAACCATCCGCCTCGCCGCGTCGATGTTCTTCGAACCTCCCGGAAGGCCGCCGACAACCAGTACCAGGCAATCGGCGCCGAGTTCCGCTGCCTCGTCCACCGCGCGCCTGTTGTCGTCGATCGCCTTTTCGCGTCCTGACGCTTCCGGCGCCGGAAAGAAGCCGCCGCGGCATAGCCCGGTGAGCTTCAGACCGTTGGAGCGGACGATACGCACGGCCTCGTCGAACCCGACCGCCGCCACCTGGTCGCGCCAGGGCGCAATCGCCGTGATGCCGTGCTTTAGACAGATATCCACGGCTTCGGCGAAGCCGCACTGCTCCCGGATCGTCGCCAGATTGATGGAAAGCCCTTCGACCAGCATATGTTTTCCTCCCGATTTCAGGACACCGTCGCCGCCCAGCCCGGCTCGACGGATGAGCCGAGACCGACGGACCGCAAGACGGTGGAAAAGGTGATTTCGCCGCCGCGGATCGCCAGCCGCGCCCGCCCGGAAGCTCTTTCGTAGAGATCGCCATGGCGGGCGAGATAGGCGGCCTGCTCTGCCGCCGGGGCGCCGGCCATGCCGTCGACATAGTGGTGACCGTTGCGTTCGACGTGGCCGGCGCCGATAAGCGCTGCCAGCACGAGATCCTGCTGGAGCGCCAGGCCCGACTGCGTGGTCAGGTCCTCGGCGGACATGAAACAGCATGCGATCCCGGCCTCGGCGTTCCACATCTCCACGCGAGCGCGGTTGATGAGTGCCCGGTAGAAGCCTTTGCAGGACTTCGACGAGATGCCGGCATAACCGAGCGCGCGGGCACGGAGAAACGCGCCGATATCGCCATCGGACTCGTCGATTTCGAGCGGCATCCGCCGGGCGACTTCCGTGACCGGTTTCGACAGCGCCTCGGCGCGAGCGATCGGCTGCTCGAAGAAGAGCGCCGAGGCGCTGAATTTTTCGAGCCGCGGCTCTTCGGCGATCCGGTCGAGGAGATCGGCAACGGCATCGGCATTTTCGAACTGTTCGTTGCCGTCGAGCGTCACCCGATACGCATCGACGCCCTGGTCGAGAATGGCGGCGATGGCGAGCAGACGCTCGGTGTCTTCGGCCGGGCGCCCCGATACCTTGATCTTGAAATAGCGGTGGCCATAGGCGGCGATCACCTCTTCCAGCGTCTGTGGCAGGCCGTCCTCCGGCCGCTGCCCGGGCGCGAAATCGGCCGCCGTCAGCGCGTCTGCAAGGCCGATCGTGTGGCGAACGGCCAGCGTCGGGCCGGGTTCGAGGCGCGAGAGGAACCGCGCAAGGTCGAAGCCTCCCAGATCGGGCGCGGTGGCGTCGGTGATGCCCGGCAGGTTGCCTCTGACCGCCTCGGCGGCGCTTGCTCCGGTCATGCGGCACACCGCGTCGAGGATGGCGCGATCAAGGAGCGCCAGGCCGTAGGAGGCGACAAGGGCTGGCAGGCCATGCCCGGCTGCCGCCCGGTGGTGATCACCCTCGGCAGCCGCGTGCAGCCCGAAGGGGGTCTGCGCCTGCAGCGAGGTCAGCCCTTCGACCGCCAGACGCAAGGAGGCACGCAGCTGCTCGACATTATCCTGCGGCGAAAGACCCGGGTTCTTGTCGAACCATTTCGGCATCATCATCTCGGCCGACCAGCCGATGGCGGACCGGCCGCGCGCATCCTCCACCCGCACCCGGACGAAGGCCTGCGGCGCGCTCGCAACGCGCGCCGAGCCGAAGCGGAAAGGAAAACGGAATTCGACCGGCCGCTCGAAAACCTCCGCTTCGGCCAGCCTGACGCGCGGGGCTTGCGTCATCGCAAAGCCTCACTCGACGCCGTGCACGGCGAGCACGCGCCGCATGCGGGCGGCGGCAAGCTCCGGATCGGTCAGGACCCCGGCTCTGTCGGCAAGGCGGAAAAGCTCGGCGAGATGGACGAGCGATCGGGCGCTCTGCTGTCCGCCGATCATGACGAAATGGTCCTGAAGGCCGTTCAGATAAGCAAGGAAGACGACGCCGGTCTTGTAGAAACGCGTCGGCGCCTTGAAGATGTGGCGCGAGAGCGGCACCGTCGGCTCCAGCAGTTCGAAGAATTCGCCGTTTCGACTGCTGCCCAGCGCTTCCAGCGCCGCCGAAGCCACCGGCGCGATGACATCGAAGATGCCGAGCAGCGCATCCGAATGCCCTTCCTCGTCGCCGGCAATGAGTTCGGCATAGTTGAAGTCGTCGCCGGTATACATGCGCACGGCTTTGGGCAGTTGCCTCCGCATCACGACCTCCTTCTCCTTGGAAAGGAGCGAAATCTTGATCCCGTCGACCTTTGCGGCATGCGCCTCGAGGACCTCGAGACAGGTCTTCATCGCCGCCATGTGGTCGCCATTGCCCCAGTAGCCTTCGAGCGCCGGATCGAACATCTCGCCGAGCCAGTGGATGATCACCGGCTCCTTCACCTGCGAGAGAACGCGGTCGTAGACGCGGATATAGTCCTCCGGGCCCTTCGCCGCGGCGGCAAGCGCCCGGCTCGCCATCAGGATGATCCGGCCTCCTTCTGCCTCGATCGCCTCGATCTGGCTCTCATAGGCCCGGAGAATATCGTCGATCGACACGTCCGGCCCCGGCGCCAGATGGTCGGTGCCGGCGCCGCAGGCGATCAGCGCGCCCTGGCGGCCGCGCGCTTCGGCAAGCGAGCGGCGGATGAGTTCGCGCGCTTCCGGCCAGCCGAGGCCCATGCCGCGCTGGGCTGTATCCATCGCTTCGGCAACGCCGAGACCGAGATCCCAGAGGCGGTGACGAAAGGCGAGCGTGCGCTCCCAGTCGATCGCCGGCGCCAGCCAGGGATCATTGTCGGCGAGCGGGTCGGCGACCACATGGGCGGCGGCGAAGGCGACCCTGGAAAAGGCCTTGGCGTCACGCCTTTTGAAAGGCACCGGCCGACCCGTGAGGTCGTAGCTGGCAAGCCTGCCTTCGATTGGAAGCTTGATGCTGACCATGGTTCAGAGCTCCAATTCCGGAACGTCGAGCCAGCGGCGCTCCGCCCAGGATTTGAGGCCGAGTTCCGCAAGCTGTACGCCCTTGGCGCCGGCCTCGAGCCCATAGGGCCAGGGGCCGTCCTCCGCGACGTGGCGCAGGAACATTTCCCACTGCGCCTTGAAGCCGTTGTCGAAGGCCTGCGTATCCGGCACCTCGTCCCATGTCCTGTAGAAATCGATCGTCTGCGGCTGATCGGGATTCCAGACCGGTTTCGGGGTGTTGACGCGGTGCTGCGTCCAGCATTTCGTGAGTCCGGAGACAGCGGAACCATGGGTTCCGTCGACCTGAAACGTCACCAGATCGTCGCGCCGCACGCGCACCGCCCAGGAGGAATTGATATGCGCGACGATGCCGCCTTCGAGTTCGAAGGTGGCATAGGCCGCGTCGTCGGTGTCGCAGTCGTAGGCGCGGCCCTGTTCGTCGATACGGCTTGGGACATGAGTCGCGCCGAGGCAGGAGACGGCCTTCACTTCCCCGAAGAGATTGTCGAGCACGTAGCGCCAGTGGCAGAGCATGTCGAGGATGATGCCGCCGCCGTCCTTTTTCCGGTAGTTCCATGAGGGCCGCTGGGCCGGAACGCCCCAATCGCCTTCGAACACCCAGTAGCCGAACTCGCCCCGCACCGAGAGGATCTTGCCGAAAAAGCCCGAATCTCTCAGCAGGGCCAGCTTGCGAAGGCCCGGCAGGAACAGCTTGTCCTGCACGACCCCATGCTTGAGCCCGGAGGCGCGCGCCTTCCGCGCCAGCTTGACCGCCGTCCTCAGATCGTCGGAGATCGGCTTCTCGCAATAGACGTGCTTGCCGGCGTCGAGCGCGCGGCCGATGAGCTCGGCACGCATCAGCGTCGTGCCGGCATCGAAGAAGATCTGGTCGTTCGGATCGGCAAGCGCCGCGTCGAGATCGGTCGACCAGCGGGCGATGGCATGGCGCTTGGCCAATTGCTCCATCTTGTCGCGATTGCGACCGACAATGATCGGATCGATCTCCAGTCTTTCGCCCGACTGGAGCGTGATCCCGCCCTGATCACGGATGGCCAGGATCGAGCGCACCAGATGCTGGTTGTAGCCCATGCGGCCGGTGACACCGTGCAATATTATACCCAAACGCGGCATGCCGTTCCTCCCTGAGAGGCCGGTGAGGGGAAGAACCAGCCCTCCCAAGCCAGTAACTAATCGGTTACTTTGTGGCAGAGGAGAATCGCACTTGTCAACAAAAAAAACGACATGTGCCTGGATCAGCGCCGGATCGACGCCAGCGTGACATGGACGATATGGCGCTTCCAGACGTCGAGATTGCTCTTGTCCATGAGGTCGCGACCGAAGATCGTCGAGAGCGTGTACTGGTTGGAAAGGTAGAAATAACCTAGGGCGGCGATCGTCAGATAGAGGTTGAGCGGATCGACATCGGGCCGAAAGAGCCCCTCGGCCTTGCCGCGCCGGAGAAGGTCGGAGAGCTTGTCTATGAAGCTCGAATGCAGCTCCTTTAGACGCGTCGACTGACGCAGCCAGCGGGCCCGGTGCAGGTTCTCGGTGCCGAGGAGACTCAGGAATTCCGGATGTTCCAGGAAGTAGTCCCAGGTGAACATGGCAAGCTCGGCAATTCCCTGCTCGGGTTCCAAGTCGCTGAGATTAAGGGATTTTTCTGCCGTTCTTATCCCCACATAGGCCTCTTCCAGCACGGCGAGATAAAGCTGTTCCTTGTCGCCGAAGTAGTGGTAGAGCATGCGCTTGTTGATGCCGGCCCTCTCGGCGATGGAATCGACGCGGGCGCCGCCTATGCCGTTTTCGGCGAACTCCCGGGTCGCGGCGGCGAGGATCGAGGCACGCGTGCGCTCGGGGTCGCGCTGAAGCGCCCGCTCCGCCCGTCCCCCGGACCCGCTCCTCCCTTTCGCCTCGCCTCTTATCTTGTCCATCACGCGCAACCTCCGCAACCTCTTGCCTTTAACGGCCTTCGGTGCAACTTTGTCAAAATAATTTACAAGCCAATGACAGTTCGGCACACAACTGCTTGACAGGATCACTGCTTCTCCATAACTTGTAACCAAATAGTTATTTGTTGCAAGAGGCCGGAACGTTGTGGAGGCGTTCCGAAGGGAGGAGGAACAGATGACGCATAAGATCAGCAGGCGAAACGTACTCGCGGGAGGGGCGGCACTTCTTTCGATGTCCGCACTGGGGCCCGCCTTTGCGCAGGAGGCGCGGCTGCGGGTGCTCTGGTGGGGTTCACAGGCCCGTGCCGACCGCACGAACAAGGTCAATCAGCTCTTCCAGGAACAGAACGCGGGCGTCGCCATCAACGGCGAATTCCTCGGCTGGAGCGACTACTGGCCGCGGCTTGCCACCCAGGTGGCCGGGCGCAATGCGCCCGACATCATCCAGATGGACTATCGCTACATCGTCGAATATGCCCGGCGCGGCGCGCTCGCGCCCCTCGACGATTATCTCGGTTCCGTGCTCAAGGTCGAGGATTTCGACCAGGTGCAGATCAAGGGCGGCAGCGTCGAAGGCAAGCTCTACGGCATCAGCCTCGGCGCCAACTCGGCAGCGATGATGGTCAATGCCGCCGCTTTCGAGGAAGCCGGCATCGAACTTCCGACGCCGTCGACGACCTGGGAAGAGATGGCGCGGACGGGCGCCGAGATCACCAAGGCCGGCAAGCGCAAGGGTTTCTATGGCCTCTCCGACGGCAGCGCGGTCGAGCCGCTGTTCGAAAACTGGCTGCGCCAGCGCGGCAAGGCACTGTTCACCGCGGACGGCAAGATCGCCTATGATGCGAACGATGCGGCCGAATGGTTCGCCATGTGGCAAAAGATGCGCGAGGACAAGGCCTGCGTCCCGCCGGACATCCAGGCGCTCGACCAGTACAATGTGGAGACGAGCCCGCTATCGCTCGGCAAGGCGGCCGCTTCCTTCGCGCACTCCAACCAGTTCGTCGCCTATCAGGGCATAAACAAGGACAAACTGGCGCTGAGAAGCCATCCACTGATCGACAAGGATGCGAAGGGCGGCCATTATCGCAAGCCGTCGATGTTCTTCTCGGTCTCGGCCCAGACCAAGGACCCGGAACTCGGCGCAAAATACGTCAACTTCTTCGTCAAGGACCCGAAAGCCGCCGAAATCCTGGGCGTCGAGCGCGGCGTACCGGAATCGGCAGCCGTACGCGAGAAACTGGCGTCGACGCTCGACGAGCTCGGCCGCGCCATGCTCGACTATGTCTCGGGCCTCGGAGCGCTTGCCGGCGATCTGCCGCCGCCGCCGCCCAGCGGTGCCGGCGAGGCGGAATTCGCTCTGCGCAACGTCGCCGAACAGGTCGGCTTCGGTCAGCTCGACGCCAAGCAAGGAGGCGAGACGCTGGTGAACGAGGTCAGCCAAATCCTTGCACGAGGTTAAGGAGGATGGCGGCCGTGCAGGACACCGCTGTCGCAGTCGGCACGGGCGCGTCATCGCGCCCGGCCGCACAGGGCCGCCTGGCCAGGACATGGGCAAGCCATGGAGCCGGCTACATGTTCCTGTTGCCATGGCTCATCGGCTTCTTCGGCCTGACGCTCGGGCCCGCCATCGCCTCGCTCTATCTTTCCTTCACGAATTTCGACCTGATCCGCGCGCCGGAATGGATCGGCACCGCAAATTACGTGCGCATCGCGACGGCCGACCCGAAATTCGCCGCGGCGATCAAGGTGACCTTTCTCTATGTCGTGCTTTCGGTGCCCTTCAAGCTCGCCTTCGCGCTGCTCGTCGCGATCCTTCTCGACCGCGGCGTCCGGGGGCTCACCGTCTATCGGGCGATCTTCTACCTGCCGTCGCTGCTTGGCGGCAGCGTCGCGATCGCCGTGCTCTGGCGACAGCTCTTCGCCGGCGACGGCCTGATCAACAGCCTGCTGGCCCAGTTCGGCATCGAGGGGCCGAGCTGGATCTCGCATCCGGACTATTCGATATGGACGCTCGTGGTCTTGAGCGTCTGGCAGTTCGGATCGCCAATGATCATCTTCCTTGCGGGCCTTCGGCAGATCCCGACGGACATGTACGAGGCGGCGAGCCTCGACGGGGCGTCCAAGTTCCGTCAGTTCTACAAGATCACGCTGCCGCTCTTGACGCCGGTGATCTTCTTCAACGCGGTCGTGCAGACGATCGACGCCTTCAAGGCCTTCACACCCGCCTTCATCATTTCCGGCGGCACCGGCGGGCCGATCAACTCGACGCTGTTCTACACGCTTTACCTCTACCAGGAGGCCTTCGGTAATTTCCGCATGGGCTACGCCTCGGCGCTTGCCTGGATTCTCGTGCTGATCATCGGGCTGTTCACGGCCTTCTCGTTCCTCACCTCTCGCTACTGGGTGCACTACGATGACTGACGCGACCATGAGCTCGGTAACCGCCGCGCCGCCGGTCCCGACGGGCCGCCGCGGCCCTGTGGGATCGGTCCTCGTTCACGCCGCCCTGATCGCCGCCTCGATCGCCATGATCTATCCGCTCCTGTGGATGATCTCGGCATCGGTCAGGCCGGAGGACGAGATCTTCGCCTCCACGTCGCTTTGGCCCTCCTCGGTGGATTTCTCCTCCTATCTGCGCGGCTGGTTCGGGCTCGACGTCAGCTTCGGGCGGTTCTTCTGGAACTCGCTGGTCATCGCGGTCCTCACCGTCGTCGGCAATGTCGTCGCCTGCTCGCTCGCGGCCTATGCCTTCGCAAGGCTGCGCTTCGCGGGGCGGAATTTCTGGTTCGCGATCATGCTCGGCACGATGATGATCCCCTATCACGTGACGCTCATTCCCCAATATGTGCTCTTCCTCGATCTCGGCTGGGTGAACACCTTCCTGCCGCTGGTGGTCCCGAAGTTTCTTGCCAGCGATGCCTTCTTCATCTTCCTCATGGTGCAGTTCTTCCGCGGAATCCCGCGCGAACTGGACGAAGCGGCGATGATGGACGGCTGCGGCGCCTGGCGCATCTACTGGAAGATCATGCTGCCGCTATCGCTTCCCGTTCTGGCGACGGCCGCCATCTTCTCCTTCATCTGGACCTGGGACGATTTCTTCGGGCCGCTGATCTACCTCAACGACATGAACAGCTACACGATCCAGCTCGGCTTGAGGACCTTCGTCGACTCGAGCAGCACCTCCGACTGGGGCGGGCTCTTCGCCATGTCGACGCTCTCGCTCGTGCCGGTGTTCTTCTTCTTCCTCTTCTTCCAGCGCCTTCTGATCGAGGGCATCGCCACCACCGGCATGAAACGCTGAGCGACGGAGCTAGAAAACCATCATGGACGAATTGCGTTTCGCTGCCGTCGGGCTCAACCACAATCACATCTACGGCCAGGTCGACTGCCTGCTTCGGGCCGGCGCCCGCCTCGCCGGTTTCCACGAGAAGGACGATGCGCTGGCCGCGGAATTTTCCGCCGTCTACGCAGACGCCCCGCGCATCGCGACGGCAGAGGAAATCCTCGAGGACGAGAGCATCGGCCTCATCGTCTCGGCCGCCGTTTCGAGCGAGCGCGCGGAACTGGCGATCCGTGCCATGCAGCACGGCAAGGACGTGCTTGTCGACAAGCCGGGCATGACGAGCTTCGACCAGCTCGCCAAGCTGCGCCGGGTCCAGGCCGAGACGGGCCGCATCTTCTCGATCCTCTATTCGGAGCATTTCGAGAGCCCGGCCACGGTCAAGGCCGGCGAGCTCGTCGCCGCCGGCGCGATCGGCGAGGTGGTGCACATCGTCGGCCTCGGCCCGCACAGGCTGCGCCGCGGGACGCGGCCCGACTGGTTCTTCCGCCGCGCGGACTATGGCGGCATCCTGACCGACATCGCATCGCACCAGTGCGAGCAGTTCCTGTTCTTCACCGGCGTCAACGACGCGACCGTGCTTTCGGCGAGCGTCGGCAACCGGAGCGTTCCCGACGCTCCCGAACTGCAGGATACGGGCAGCATCCACCTCGCGACGGGGCGGGCCACCGGCATGATCCATGTGAACTGGCTTACCCCGGAGGGAATGCCGACCTGGGGCGACGGCCGGCTCTTCATCGTGGGCACATCCGGAACGATCGAGGTCCGCAAGGCGGTCGATCTCGCCGGGCGCGAAGGCGGCAACCACCTGTTTCTCGCGGACCGCAACGGCGTCGAACATATCGACTGCTCCCGCGTCGACCTGCCCTTCGGGCGTCAGTTCCTCGCCGACATCCGCGACAGGACCGAAACCGCGATGCCGCAGGAGCGCTGCTTCAAGGCCATGGAGCTTGCGCTTCAGGCGCAGGCGATCGCCGAACAGAACGGGGACAGGAACTGACATGAGCGTGAAGACAGTCGCCATCATCGGCTGCGGCATCGGGCGTTCGCATATCGTCGAGGGCTATCAGCCGCACCCGGACAAGTTCCGAGTCCAGGCTCTCTGCGACCTCAACGAGGAACGGATGAATGAAGTGGGCGACGAGTTCGGGATCGAGCAGCGGACCCGCTCCTTCGAGGAACTTCTCGCCGACGATGGAATCGACATCATCGACATCTGCACCCCGCCAGGCATCCATCTCGAACAGGTGCTGGCGGCCCTTGCCGCCGGCAAGCACGTGGTCTGCGAAAAGCCGCTGACCGGATCGCTCGCGGGCGTCGATGCGATCATGGAAGCCGAGAAGCAGGCACGTGGCGTGCTGATGCCGATCTTCCAGTATCGCTACGGCGACGGCATCGAGAAAGCCAAGCGCATCATCGAGGCCGGCATCGCGGGCAAGCCCTATGTCGGCTCGGTCGAGACTTTCTGGCTGCGCACGCCCGAATATTATTCCGTCCCCTGGAGGGGCAAGTGGGCGACGGAGCTCGGCGGCGTGCTCGTCACCCACGCGCTGCATCTGCACGATATGATGCTGCATCTTCTCGGCCCGGTGGCGCGCGTGTTCGGCCGGGTCGCGACCCGGGTCAACGACATCGAGGTCGAGGACTGCGCCTCCGCGAGCCTGCTCATGAAGAACGGCGCCTTCGTTTCGCTTTCCTGTACGCTCGGCTCTCAGGAGCAGATCAGCCGGCTAAGGCTGCATTTCGAGAACGTCACCTTCGAGAGCAGCCACGAACCTTATGCGCCGGGTAAGGATCCGTGGAAGATCATCGCGGCAAATGACGAAGTGCAGGCGCGGATAGACGAAGTGACCGGCGACTGGCGTCCGGTCTTGCCGCGCTTCACCACCCAGATGGCGCATTTCCACGATTTCCTGAGCGGCAGAGGACCCCTGCCCGTGACGACGCAGGATGCGCGCCGCGCGCTGGAACTGGTCACCGCGATCTATCAATCCGCCGATACCGGCCGCGAAATAGAGTTGCCGCTCGGGCCGGACAGCCCGAAATATGCCGATTGGCGTGCGAATACCCGATAGAGGGCCGCAGGGAGGAACTTTGACATGGCGACGAGCGTCGTTCTTCAGAAGGTCGAGAAGCGCTACGGCGCGCTCGATGTGATCCACGGCATCGACCTGACCATAGACCCCGGCGAGTTCGCCGTTTTCGTGGGTCCGTCCGGTTGCGGCAAGTCGACGCTGCTCAGAATGATCGCCGGATTGGAGGAGATTTCCGGCGGCACGCTGATGCTCGACAGCGACCGCATGAACGAAGTGGCACCCGCCAGGCGCGGCATTGCCATGGTGTTCCAGTCCTATGCGCTCTATCCGCACATGTCGGTCTACAAGAACCTCGCTTTCGGCCTCGAAACGGCCGGCTTCAAGAAGGCCGAAATCGAGCCGAAGGTGCGCCGGGCGGCCGAGATCCTGCAGATCGAAAAGCTGCTCGACCGCAAGCCGAAGGCGCTCTCCGGCGGTCAGCGGCAGCGCGTGGCGATCGGCCGCGCGATCGTGCGCGAGCCGCGGATCTTCCTCTTCGACGAGCCGCTTTCCAACCTCGACGCCGAACTCCGCGTGCAGATGCGCGTGGAGATCTCAAGGCTTCATCGGGACCTCGGCAACACCATGATCTATGTGACGCACGATCAGGTGGAGGCCATGACCATGGCCGACAAGATCGTCGTCCTGAATTCCGGCCGGATCGAGCAGGTGGGCGCACCGCTCGATCTCTACAACAATCCCGTCAACCGCTTCGTCGCCGGCTTCATCGGCAGCCCCAAGATGAACTTCCTCAAGGCGCGGATCGCGGACGTCACCGAAAGCGAAACGGCGATCGAGGTCTGCGGCGGAACGATCCGCCTCCCCCGTCGCCTGAACGGTGCGACCCAGGGGCAGGACGTCACATTCGGCATCCGGCCGGAGCATCTTTCCGCGCGCGAGGGCGGTATCGAGCTCGCTTCGGTCAATGTCGAGATCGTCGAGAATCTCGGCGGCGAAACCATGCTCTACGGGATCACGCCGGATCGCCAGCAGCTGACCGTCGCGCTGGAGGGGCAGCAGAAGGTCGAGCGGGGCTCCAATCTCGCCGTCCACTTCGACCCGTCGCGCTGCCACGTCTTCGGCGCCGACGGAAGGGCCATGCGATGAAACTGTTCTACAGCCGCAATCCCAACCCGAGGCTTGCCGTCGCGGTGGCACGCCATCTCGCAGCCGAGGTCGAGTTCGAATTCGCCTCACCCTTCGCGCCGGGGCAGGCGGAGCGGTTTCGGCCGCTGAACCCCAACCTTTCGCTGCCGATACTCGTGGAGGCCGGAAAAAGCCTTTGGGAGGCCGACGCGATCGCCTGCCGGCTTTCACGCGCGGTGCAATCGGATTTCTGGCGCATGGGCGACGACGAACCCGACATGGTCCGATGGATCAGCTGGGGCAAGGAAAACTTCGTGAGGGCTTGCGACATGGTGCAGTTCGAGCGCGGCACGAAGCAGCGCTATGGGCTCGGCCCGATCGACCAGCAGCTGGTCGAGGAGGGGCTGAGCAGGTTTCGTACGGCAGCGGCGATACTCGATATGGAGCTTTCCGGGCGGAACTGGCTGGTCGGAGACGCCGTATCCCATGCGGATTTCCGAATGGCGAGCTTTCTGCCCTTCAATGACGCCGCCCGACTGCCGCTTGACGATTATCCCAACATCTGCCGCTGGAATGATCGGCTCGAGGAGATCGACGCCTGGCGCGATCCCTTCAGGGGTCTGGATGCGCCCGAACTGCCGCCGGTTCCGGAGCGCTGATCAGACCGCAGACGCCAGCCTCAAATCCAGCGATCGTCGAAGCGGTGGACGGCCACACCCGCCACGGGGCTTCTTGCGGCGAAAATGCCGCCGGAGCGGTTTTTCTCGCCGATGCCCGCGGGCCGCAGCGACGTGACGAGAAGCGTCTTCAGGTCCGCTCCGGCGAAGCAGGGCATGGTCGGCGCCGGCACCGGAAAGCGATGCGTCCCGACAAGGCGACCTTCGGGCGAGAAGCGATTGACGACGCCCGCCGACACGCCGGCGCTCCAGTAATGGGCTTCCGCGTCGGTTGCGGCTCCGTCCGGTCGGCCGCTCGCCTCGTCCAGGCTTGCCAGCCGCCTGCGCCCGGAAAGCGCGCCCGTTGCGGGGTCGAACTGCCAGCGGTCGATCCAGGCGCCGCGCGAATCCGAGTGAAACAGAAGAGCACCGTCGCCGCTCCAGGCAAGGCCGTTGGAGCAGACGATGCCTTCCACCTTGCGTTCCACCGCGCCGTCCGGCGAGACGCGGTAGAGCGACGCGACGGGCCGGCGGTCGGGCACATCGTGCATCGTCCCCACCCAGAAGGCGCCGTCCGGTCCGACCTTGCCGTCGTTGAGGCGCGTATCCGCAACGTCCGGCTCGATCGCGGCGATTTCGCGGGTGATCGCGCCGACATCGGGATCGAACAGAACCACGCGATCGCGCTGCGCCAGCACGAGGCGTCCGGAGCGGGCGAGGCCGGCGCTGCAGGCGCCGCCCTCGACGGTCCATTCGACGTGGCCGGCGCCCGAAAGCTCGACGCGATGAAGGGCGCTGCGGCCGATATCGACGAAGAACAGGCAGTTCCGGCGCTCATCGAAAACCGGGCTTTCGGCGACGTCGCAACGCGAATCCAGAAGACACTCAAATGTTAAATCGAAAGACATGTTTGACACCATGGGCCCGGGCCGTCGCCAGAAGAAACGCGCCCAGAGGCGCTTAAACTCCCGTTTTTGAATTCGCTGCCGCCGTTGCCAGCTCTATCATTGCTCTTGCCCTCGCTCAACTTGTAAAATAAAAATACAAGAAACCGGCCGGGAGATCTGCATGAAAACGCCCCTCGTAACCCGCGACCCTGAAGGCCTGCCGCTCGGCGCGGTGCGCCGCGGCAGCGTGTCGCCCGAAGGCGGAAGCGTGTCCGCAAATGGTCGAGCCGGGCTACCGGCGAGCGCTTGAAGTGGATCGGAGCATGACCGGATCAGAGATCGCCATGGGAGCCGGTGATACGGGCGCGCGATTCCGTCAGATGGTAGCGCATGTAAAGGCGGGCGAGATCCCGGTTCTGGCCCGAAATGGCAGAGTAGATCTTGCGGTGTTCTTCGAGGACACGGCGGCGGCGGTCATCGGAGCCCTGCCGCGTCAGGCCGAGCGCCATGCGCATCGAGCCGCTGAGAATGTCACGCAGCTCTTCCAGAAGGCGTGGGAAAAGTTCGTTGCCCGCAGCTTCGGCGACGGCGTGGTGAAAGGCGAAGTCCTCTTCCCATCCGGTTTCCCCGCGCGCGAAGGCGCCTTCCAGCGCCGCCAGCGCCTCGCCGATCTGGTTGAGCTGAGCCTTGGTTCGGCGCATCGCGGCAAGTCCCGCGCATTCCGTCTCCAGCGCGAGTCGGGGCTCGAAAGCCCTGAGATAGATCGCGATCTCGGCCGAGGCGGCGAGACTGGTGAGCTTGTCGGACGGACGCGATTTCACGAAGGTGCCGATGCCCTGGCGCGAAACCACGAGGCCGTCGGCCTGCAGCCGCATCAGCGCCTCTCGCACGACCGGACGGGAAACCTGAAAGTCGCGGCAGATATGCGCTTCGGACGGCAGCTTGGCTCCCTCGGCCATCTGGCCGCTGGCGATCTGCTCGAGAATTTGCCCGTAGAGAACATCGGCAAGCCGCTCCCGCCGCGCCGGTTTCAGTTTCAACGTTACGTCGTTCAAGGGTCTGCCTTCACCTGTCATTTTTCTGTACAGGCGCAATCTAGCCGACCCACCCGCAAATGCAAAGGAGGCTGCCGATGACCGGGCGCAAGAAGCCGGAGGAATTTCGAAGCTTTCGCTGGTTCGGCGTCAAGGACCTCCGCGCCTTCGGCCACAGGTCCCGCCTTTATCAGATGGGCTACGACCATGCGGAACTCGCAAACAAGCCCGTCATCGCGATCATCAATACCTGGAGCGACATCAATCCGTGCCACGCGCATCTGAGGACTCGGGCGGAGGAGGTCAAGCGCGGCGTCTGGCAGGCGGGCGGCTTCCCGATCGAGCTGCCCGCCATGTCGCTGGCAGAGACCTATGTGAAGCCGACGACGATGCTCTACCGCAACTTCCTGGCGATGGAGGTGGAGGAGCTCATCCGCTCGCATCCGGTCGACGGCGTCGTACTGCTTGCCGGCTGCGACAAGACCACGCCGGGAACGATCATGGGCGCGATTCAGGTCGACCTGCCGACGATCTTCGTGCCGGCCGGGCCGATGCTGCGCGGCAATTATCGCGGCCGGATGCTGGGTTCCGGATCGGACGTCTGGAAATACTGGGCGGAAAAGGAAGCCGGCCGCATCACCGAGAACGAATGGAGCGAAATGGAGCGCGGTATCGCCCGCTCCTTCGGCACCTGCATGACGATGGGCACGGCCTCGACCATGACGGCGCTGGCCGACACGCTGGGGCTTTCCCTGCCCGGCGCCTCCGCCATCCCCGCGGCGGATGCCGGCCATGCGCGAATGGCGGCGCTTTCCGGCGCGCGCATCGTCGAGATGGTCTTCGAGGACCTGAAGCCGTCCGACATCATGACGGCGAAGGCATTCGAGAATGCGCTCGCGGTGCACATGGCGATGGCCGGCTCGACCAATGCGATGATCCATCTTATCGCGATCGCGCGGCGCTGCGGCGTTCCTCTGACGCTCGATGATTTCGACCGCGTATCGGCCCAAGTCCCGGTTCTCTGCAACATCCGGCCGACCGGTGAATTCCTGATGGAGGACTTCTACTATGCCGGCGGTCTGATCGCGCTCTGGAAACAATTGAAGCCGCTCCTGCATACGGGGGAACGCAATGTGATCGGCACGATCGGCGGCGCTCTCGACGAGGCCGAAGTCCATCTGCCGGAGGTGATCCGCCCGCTGGACAGGCCGGTTGCCGCGCGCGGCGGCACGGCAATTCTCAAAGGCAACCTCGCGCCGCAGGGCTGCGTGATGAAGCCCGCGGCCGCCGACCCTGCCCTCCTCGAACACCGCGGTCCAGCCCTCGTCTTCGACGATTACGACGCGATGATGAGAGCGGTGAACGACGAGGATCTCGACGTCACAGCCGACACGGTGATGATCCTGCGCAATGCCGGTCCGGTCGGCGGACCGGGCATGCCGGAATGGGGCATGCTGCCGATCCCGAAGAAGCTTTTGAAAGAGGGCGTGCGCGACATGGTGCGCATTTCCGACGCTCGGATGAGCGGCACCAGCTACGGCGCCTGCATCCTCCACGTGGCGCCGGAGGCCTATGTCGGCGGCCCGCTGGCAGCGGTCCGCAACGGCGACATCATCGCGCTCGACGTCGATCGCCGCACGATCACGCTCGAGGTCGACCAGGCCGAGATCGAACGCCGGCTCGCCGAATGGAGGCCGCCGGAGCGCGATTATTCCAGGGGCTATCTGAAGATGCATGCGGAGAATATCCAGCAGGCACCGGAAGGCTGCGACTTCACCTTCCTGCAATCGCCCCATAAGCTGCCCGAACCCGAGATTCATTGATCACGGTGACGACTGGTCATCAGAGCCGAAGTCATCACGATCCGTGCGAAGCAGGTTGTAAGCATGACGACGCGACTATTGATAACCGGGGCCGCAGGCGCCCTTGGCCGCTTTGCCCGCGAGGGACTGAAGGGCTGCGCCGATGTTCTGCGGCTTTCGGATGTCGCCACGCTCTTCCCCGCCGGAGAGGGCGAGGAAGTCGTGCATTGCGACCTCGCCGAGCGCGAGGCGGTCGACCGACTCGTGCGCGGCTGCGATGCGATCCTGCATCTCGGTGCGATCTCGGTGGAGTCCGACTTCGACGCTCTTCTTCAGGCCAACATCCTCGGCACCTACAATCTCTACGAGGCGGCGCGAAAGGCCGGCGTGCACCGCGTTCTCTTTGCGAGCACCAATCATGTGACCGGCTTCCATCCCGTCGGCGAGACGCTCGACCACCTGTCGCCGCGGCGGCCGGACAGCCTTTACGGCGTGAGCAAGTGCTTCGGCGAGGATCTTTCCCGGCTCTATTTCGACAAATACGGCATGGAAACCGCCTGCCTCAGGATCGGCAGCTGCTTTGCCGAACCCACGAACCGCCGCATGCTCTCCACCTGGCTGAGCCCGCGCGACTTCCTGGCGCTTGTGCGCAGGCTTCTCGATGCCCCGAAAATCGGCCATCTGGTGCTCTACGGCGTCTCCGCCAACCGCGACGTCTGGTGGTCAAACGGGCATGCGGATTTCCTCGGCTGGCGCCCGCAGGACAGCAGCGAACCTTACCGGCACGCGATTGAAGAGCGTGAGGAGGCGCCTTCGGACCGCCTGCGCTATCAGGGCGGGCGTCATGCGGCGGCGAAGCTGCCGGGTTAAGGCAACCGGTCCGCAAGACCACGGTTCTCCGTCCCCGCCGCTGCTCGGCATTGCCCTGGCGCGGCACCGCCATAGATTCTGCAGCGGCGGCTTCGGCAGCTCGTTGCACCGTCGCTATCCGAGCTCTCGCTTCAGGAGGAATACATGACTTCCCCCAGGACGGCAGGTGACGTTTCCGGCCAAAATCCATTATCCGCCAATCCGCTCTCCGCAGATGAACTTCGGCGGATGGACGCCTACTGGCGGGCGTCGAACTATCTCTCCGTCGGCCAGATCTACCTCCTCGACAATCCGCTTCTCAGCGAGCCGCTGAAGCGGGAGCACATCAAGCCGCGGCTTCTCGGCCATTGGGGTACGTCGCCGGGCCTGAACATGCTCTATGTCCACCTGAACCGGGTGATCAAGCGCGACGATCTCGAGATGATGTATGTCATCGGGCCCGGGCATGGCGGGCCCTCGCTCGTCGCCCACGCCTATCTGGAGGGCACCTATAGCGAGGTCTATCCGGACATCAGCCAGGACGCCGAGGGCCTGCGGAAGCTGTTCAAGCAGTTCAGCTTCCCCGGCGGCATCCCGAGCCATGTCGCGCCGGAAACGCCTGGCAGCATTCACGAGGGCGGCGAGCTCGGCTATGCCTTGAGCCATGCCTACGGTGCCGCCTTCGACAATCCGGAGCTGATCGTCGCCTGCGTCGTGGGCGACGGGGAAGCCGAAACGGGTCCGCTCGCGACCGGCTGGCACGGCAACAAGTTCCTGAACCCGGCGCGCGACGGGTGCGTCCTGCCCATCCTGCACCTCAACGGATACAAGATCGCCAATCCCTGCTTTCTCGCACGCATTCCCAGAGAGGAGCTGCAGAAGTTCTTCGAGGGCATGGGCTATGCGCCGCTTTTCGTCGAAGGTCATGACCCCGCAGACGTGCACCAGCAGCTGGCGGGCGCGCTCGATAGCGCGCTTGCCGATATCAGGCGCATTCAGACCGACGCCCGGGTCAACGGCAATCTGAAACGCCCTGCCTGGCCCATGATCGTCTTCCGCACACCCAAGGGCTGGACCTGCCCGGCCGAAATCGACGGCAAGAAATGCGAGGGTTACTGGCGATCGCATCAGGTGCCGATGGGAGACATGGACAAGCCGGAGCATGTCCGCATCCTCGAAGGCTGGATGAAGAGCTATCGGCCCGAGGAGCTTTTCGACGGTGAAGGGCGGCTGACGGCGGAACTGGCGGAGCTTGCCCCAACGGGCCGCCGCCGGATGAGCGACAATCCGCATGCCAATGGCGGGCTGTTGCTGCGCGACCTGAAGATGCCCGACTTTCGCGATTATGCGGTTTCGGTTCAGAGCCCCGGAACGGCCACGGCCGAGTCGGCCCGCGTGATGGGCAGCTATCTGCGCGACGTGATGAAGCTCAACCTGAAGTCCGGGAACTTCCGCCTGTTCAGTCCGGACGAAAACAACTCGAACCGGTGGCAGGACGTGCTCGAGGTCACGAATCGCTGTTTCATGGCGGACATCTATCCGGAAGACGACCATTTGTCGCCGGACGGGCGGCTGATGGAGGTCCTGAGCGAGCATCAATGCCAGGGCTGGCTCGAAGGCTATCTGCTTACCGGACGCCACGGCTTCTTTTCCTGCTACGAAGCCTTCATTCACATCATCGACTCGATGTTCAACCAGCACGCCAAATGGCTGAAGGTCTGCAACGAAATCCCGTGGCGGCGCCCGATCGCTTCCTTGAACTATTTCCTGAGCTCGCATGTCTGGCGCCAGGACCATAACGGCTTCAGCCATCAAGATCCCGGCTTCATCGACCACGTGGTCAACAAGAAGGCGGACATCATCCGCGTCTATCTGCCGCCGGACGCCAATACGCTGCTGTCGGTGACGGACCATTGCCTGAGGAGCCGCAACTACATCAACGTCGTCGTTGCCGGCAAACAGCCCTCTCCGCAATGGCTAACCATGGACCAGGCGGTGAAGCATTGCACCGAAGGCCTCGGCATCTGGGAATGGGCAAGCAACGACAAGGGCTGCGAGCCGGACGTGGTCATGGCGTGCTGCGGCGATGTTCCGACGCTTGAGACACTTGCCGCAGTGCAATTGCTGCGCGAGCACCTGCCGGAATTGAAGGTACGGGTGATCAACGTCGTCAATCTGATGAAGCTCCAGCCGTCGGGGGAGCACCCGCACGGCCTGCCGGACCGCGACTTCGACGCCCTGTTCACCAAGGACAAGCCGATCATCTTCGCCTTCCATGGCTATCCCTGGCTGATCCACCGCCTCACCTATCGCCGTACGAACCATGCCAATCTGCATGTCCGCGGCTACAAGGAAGAGGGGACGACGACGACGCCCTTCGACATGGTGGTGCTCAACCATCTGGATCGGTTCCATCTGGTCGAGGACGTCATCGACCGGCTGCCGCAACTCGGCGCCCGCGCCGCATATTTCAAGCAGGCGATCCACGAGCGGCTGATCGACCACAGGCACCATATCGAAAAATACGGCGAGGACATGCCGTCGATCAGTGGCTGGAAATGGGGCGCCGGCAGCGCCGGCACGGCACAGGGAACATCGACCGAAGGCGACAATGTCTGAAAGACCCACTTCCGCGGCCGGACATACGATCACGAAAGGCCCGCCGAAGCGGGCCTTTTTCCATGTTTCGATCACGGGTCCGATGCAGAGCGTGCCTCTGATGCGATGGGCTCTCGGCCTCTATCGGCTTCAGCCCATCCGTTCCGACGCGTAGGAACCCGGGCTCGGCGGGAAGACGACGACGCGGTTGCCGTTGATGAAGCAGCGGTGGTGGATATGGGCGTGCACGGCGCGGGCCAGCACCTGGCTTTCGACGTCGCGGCCGATCGAGACGTAATCCTCGGCCGACTGCGCATGGGTGATGCGGGCGATATCCTGCTCGATGATCGGACCCTCGTCGAGATCGGCGGTGACGTAATGCGCCGTCGCGCCGATCAGCTTCACGCCGCGCTCATAGGCCTGCTTGTAGGGGTTCGCCCCCTTGAACGACGGCAGGAAGGAGTGGTGGATGTTGATGATCTTCCCCGACATCTTCTTGCAGAGCGCATCGGAAAGCACCTGCATGTAGCGAGCAAGCACGATCAGCTCGGCGCCGGTCTGCTCGACGACGTCCATCAGCTGGGCTTCGGCCTTGGGCTTGTTCTCCTTCGTCACCTTGATGCAGTGGAAGGGGATGTCGTGGTTGACGACCACCTTCTGGTAGTCGAAGTGGTTGGAGACGACCCCGACGATGTCGATCGGCAAGGCGCCGATCTTCCAGCGGTAGAGAAGATCGTTCAGGCAATGGCCGAAGCGCGACACCATGAGCAACACCTTCATGCGCTCGGACTGTTCGTGGAGCGCCGTCTCCATCTCGAACTTCGAGGCAATCGGTTTCAGCCCTTCCTTGAGAGCCGCAAGGCCAACCCGCTCCTCCGAGATGAAGCTGGTGCGCATGAAGAACTTGCCGGTACCCAGATCGTCGAACTGCGAGCTGTCGGCGATATTGCAGCCCTGCTCGGCCAGATATCCCGATAGCGCCGCAACCACGCCGCGCGTCGTCTTGCAGGATACGGTCAGAACGAAATTCTGCATCTTCATTTCTCTCCCCTCGCCGTTGGTGCGCGCACGGGTGTCGATCCATCCCTGTTGCCGACGCCGCAAATTGCTACCAGAGCAGATCGACCGAATCAATCTTCAGGAATATATATTTCTCCTCAGGCAACTTTTGCTTTCGCAGCGTGGCGGGAAATCGCGCGTAGCGAAAAGGGATGAGCAGAAGCTTTCCTCAGTCCTCTCCGCGGCCGCGCGGATAGGAAATGATCGACAGATACCGGATCGGCAGCGTGGTCAGTTCTTCCGGCCCGTGCGGCGCGTCGGCGTCGAAGAACAGACTATCCCCCGGAGTCATGCGGTAAAGATTGTTGCCATGCCGGTAAACCACCTCGCCTTCCAGCATGTAGAGGAATTCCAGACCATCGTGTTGAAACGTCGGAAAGACGTCCGAGTCTTCGGTCAGCGTGATGAGATAAGGCTCGACGACGACGCCGGAGGTGTTCGATCCGATATGGCCGAGGAGGTTGTACTGGTGGCCGGCGCGGGTGCCGCGCCGCTCGACGTCGACGCCCTCCCCCGCTTTGACGAACACGGCGCTATGCTCCTCCTCGAAACGGCGGAAGAAGGCGGTGATCGGCACGCCGAGCGCCCGGGACAGCGTCTGCAAAGTCGTGAGCGACGGCGATGTGTTGCCATTCTCGATCTTCGACAGCATGCCGACCGAAATATCGGTCGCGGAGGCGACGTCGGCTACTGTAATGCCGAGCTTCTTGCGGAAGGCACGCACCTCATGACCGATCGCGACTTCCAGCACCTTTTCACGAGTATCGCGGATGGCATGCGGATCCTGAGTGAGCGGCGTGACACGCGCCAACTCTGCCGCCGACTTGCGCACGCCGTCGGCGCCCACGGACCCCTTGCCGTTCTTCTTCGAGTTCCGATGCTTTTCCGCGTTTTCCCTGCCCATGCCCATCTCGCCTTGTTTTTGTTGATAGTAAATATTTCTGGGTCTTCCACAACGCCATAAGCGCGCGGCCGAGGAAGTATTCTGCCCTGAGTAGAAGATCAACTCTCGCTGCAGCCTATGCCTGCTCCGGCGATGTGTTGCGCGTAACGGGCGTGACCGCGAACACGCTGGAATGCGCCCGCGCCTCCGTCAGCCCCCCGCCTCACTGTCGCTCGATCGCCCGGGCCCGGCTCGGTCGGGACGGCGTCACTTGACAGTGGTCTCGCTTTGCCTGACATTCCTGTTAGGCAAATATTTTTTCTAAGCAGAAAAAGGCCGGCTCCCGGCACCGAAATTATAAGGAACGAAAAACTACCCGGAGGAAGAACCATTGGAGGAGGAAAGCGAATGGAAGCGACACTAAGCAAGCTTGGCGAAGATGCGAGCTTCAGCCAGCGTATCGATGCAATGCACAGACGTGACCGCGTCTGCCTTACGGCCTTCGTCGTGGTCCTCTGGTGCACCCTGCTCTTCGCGCTGTTTACCGTTTGGCCCTACATCGCAACGCCGGCCATCGCCGTCATCCTGACGGTCGCCTGCGGCCTGGTGCTGCTCTTCAACACAGCCGCCATCATTGCCATGCTGCGCCATTACGAAGAAGACAAGCACTTCATCTACAGCCTCGATCTCAAGCATCTCGACGAGATGCGCCCGCAAAGCCGCTAGGAGGTATCATGGCATACGAACCTCCGAAACAGAGCTTTGCAGGCCAGATCTTCGACGTGATCACGTTGCTGGTGCTGACCATCGGAGCCCTCTACATACCGCTCTATCTTGGCCTTGCGGGCGCGGCCAAGGTGCCCGATCCGATCCCCGATCCGACCTGGGAAGCGCTCGGCCAGAACGCCACCGAGCAGCAGCAGTGGGCCGCGCTCGGCATCACCGATCCGGCGGCCGCCAACGATATCATCACCGCGCGCTTCGACTATAGCTTCAGTTGGGCCTCGCTCGTCGTCATGGCCGTGCTCGTCATCGGTTACTTCGTGATGGTGGTCCGGCTTTCCGACAGGGAGTACCGCGAAGTGATCGAAGAACGCTTCGGCACGAAACGACGCTAGGGAGGCGGCGGCCATGTGGGACATACTCGAATACGCGGCCTGGGCGCTTTCGGCGCTGTTCGGCGTGCTGATGCTCGCCGATCTCGTTCGCATCGACACCACGTACGACAACGAACTGCTGATCTCTTCTCGCGAAGGCGAGATCGAGGCGACGGCAGAGCGCCACGAGATCTGAGGGGAGGACGGCAAATGGACGATACTACATCCGCCGCAGCCGAGCCGGACCGGCTGCGCCTGCTGAGGGTGCTCGGGCCTGCACATGTCTGGGCACTCGGCGTCGGCATCGTGCTCGTCGGCGAATATATGGGCTGGAATTTCTCGGTGGGCAAAGGCGGCATGATCGCCGGCCTGTTGGCCTGCTGGGTGGCCGGCCTGCTCTACACCTGCGTCGCCATGATCGACTCGGAAGTGACTTCGACGGTCGCCGCGGCCGGCGGCCAGTACGCTCAGGCCAAGCACATCGTCGGCCCTTTGATGGCCTTCAATGTCGGCCTCTTCCTTGTGATGGCCTATACCATGCTCGAAGCCGCCAACGCCATCACCGTCGGCTTCCTGCTCGACACCGTGGCCGGAATGCAGGGCCAGGCCGGGCTCAACCAGCAACCCTTCATCGTTCTCGCCATCATGTTCCTGGCGTGGCTCAACTATCGCGGCGTGCTCGCGACCCTGACCTTCAACCTGGTGATCACCGCCATCGCCTTCCTTGCAATCGTGGCGTTGTTCGTATCGGTGCAGTTCGGCGCCTCGGCGGTGCCGCTCGATTTTTCGGCCATCACCTCCGATCCGCTACCCTATGGCTGGGTGGGCATCGTGGCATCGCTGCATTTCGGGCTCTGGTACTATCTCGGTATCGAGGGTACCTGCCAGGCGGCCGAGGAGGTGCGCTCTCCTGCCCGCTCGCTTCCCTACGGCACGATGGCCGGCATCATGACGCTGCTGATCGCGGCCACCATGACCTGGTATATCTGCTCCGGCCTGATGCCGTGGGAATATCTTGGCCAGGCCGGCACGCCTTTGTTCGACGCCGCCCGCGTCACCGGCAGCACCGGACTGATGGTTCTGCTCTTCGTCGGCACGGCGTTCGCCACGCTCGCCTCCGCCAACGGCTGCATCAATGACGCTTCCCGCGCCTGGTTCTCCATGAGCCGTGACCGTTATCTGCCAAGCTGGTTCGGTGCCGTCCATCCGGTCTACCGCACGCCCTATCGAGCGATCGTATTCCTGGTCCCGATCGCGCTTATCTTCGCGCTCGGCGCCCCGCTCGACCAGGTCGTGACCTTCTCGATCCTGTCGGGCCTGCTCGGCTACACCTTCATGACCTTCAACATGGTGATGTTCCGAAACAAGTGGCCGCTCGGCAAGATCAAGCGCGGCTACGTGCACCCGTTTCATCCTTTACCCACGGTCGTGCTGCTCATTCTGTGCTCGACCGCCTATTTCGCCGTGTTCCTGGGCTACGGCACGCAGCTCAGCGCGATGATGTGCTTCTACATCGTGGCTTCGCTGTGGTTTCACTTCCGGCGCTACAAGTTCGTACGCCGCGGCGATCAGTTCACGATGCCGTGGCCAAAGCCACAAGGCTATTGATCGGGTCGGGCCGGCGGCGCCTGCGAGCCGCCGGCCTTCAAGGGGCGCGCAGTGCCCGTTCGGCGCGCGCCGCCCGCCCTCACGAAACTGTCCGGAGCGCTTCCCGCGCAGAAGCCGGCGACCAAGCCAGGGCGATCGTATGATCACCACAATTGCCTTCTCTGCCTTCGCAATAGCTTCCGGCGTATGGATGAGCGTTCGCGCGGTCCGCGACCATCGGGCGGCCATTACCGCGCGCCGCGGCCTCCTGGACGACGCGGCGCGGCACCTTCCGGGAGCCCGCATAACCCACGGCGCAGATCACTTTCCGATCCTCGCCGGCAGGCTGGACGACGGGCGGCAGGTACGGGTCGAACTCGTCCCCGACACGCTGGTCTGCCGACGATTGCCGCAACTGTGGCTGAAGCTCACCCTGCTCGAAACCAGCCCCTGTGCCAGGCCGAAGATCGGTGCGCTGGCGCGGCCGACCGGCGCCGAATTCTACTCGCTCGTGCACGAGATGCCGCATCTGTTGATCCCGCCGCCCAGCGACGCCGCCCTCCTGATGCGCGGCGACGGCAATGCTTCGCGTCGGCAGGTCGAACGCGCCGCAGCCATGTTCGGCAAGCTGTTTGCCGATCCCACGCTCAAGGAGGCCGCGATTACTCCACGCGGCGTGCGGCTAGTCCGCCAGGCGGCTCAGGGGCAACGCGGCGCCCATCTGCTGTTGCGGCAGGCGCAGTTTTCAATCACGGCCATTGCGCCCGAGACGATACGCCGGACGATCGCCGAAGCAGAGGCCCTGAGCGGCTCGCTGGCGGACGATCAGCCCGCTTATTCGCTGCCGCCGTCGGCGGGAGCCATTCCAGAAGGTATTCAGCGGTTTTCGGACCGGGAGTGCGCAGTTTCAAAGTGCTGAGGAGGCCGCCGTGGCCAAGCCGATCAATCCCTATCTCGTGCTGGTATTGGCCACGGTGTTGCCCGGGGCGGGCCATGTCGCCCTGCGCGATGCGGCCCGCGGCCTGGCCTTCGCTTTTTTCGTCGTTTTCTTTTCGGTGATCACCTACATGACCGCGCCACCGGACCGCTCCTTCATCGGGCGGCATGCAGGCGGCATTTTCGTCTGGGCCCTGTCGATCCCCGACGCCTACCGCCGTGCGCGCATCCGCACGGTAATCGCCCGGAAGAGCTGAAGTCGTCCTGCAGGTGGCGGCGGGACGTCGGCCGAGGCGTTTCCAAGATCGTTTCACTGTCTTTCAACAGCGAAACGATCCGATTCTTTCAAGCTGACGGAAAAGCCCTGATGCTACACGTCGAGCGTGGTCTGGTGCTCCCATTCGGTGAATTGCGAGCAATAGGTGTTCCACTCGCCCTGTTTCAGCTTCAGATAGGCGGCGGAGAACTCGCGTCCCAGGGCCTCCTGCAGCTCCTCGTCCCGATTGTATTCCCGCAATGCGTCGAGCAGGTTCAGCGGAAGCTTCGGCGCGTCGGTTACCTTATGGCCGTCCTTGTACATGTCGATGTCGTAGTGACGGCCGGGATCGGCCTTGGAGCGAACGCCCGAAAGGCCGGCCGCAATGATGATCGCCTGCAGGAGGTAGGGATTGACGGCGCCGTCCGGAAGGCGCAGCTCGAAACGGCCGGGGCCGGGAACGCGCACCATGTGGGTGCGGTTGTTGCCGGTCCAGGTCACCGAATTGGGCGCCCAGGTTGCTCCGGAGATCGTGCGCGGCGCGTTGATCCGCTTGTAGGAGTTGACCGTCGGATTGGTAACCGCGGCGAGCGCGCTTGCATGTTTCATGATGCCGCCCAGGAAGTGGCGTCCCTCGGCTGAAAGGCCGAACTCCGCTTTGTTGTCGGCAAAGGCATTCACCTCGCCTTCCAGATCCCAGACCGAAATGTGGCAATGGCAACCGTTGCCCGTCAGACCCTTGAACGGCTTCGGCATGAAGGTCGCGCGCAACCCGTGCTTCTCGGCGACCGACTTCACCATGAACTTGAAAAAGGAATGCTTGTCGGCGGTCCGGAGTGCGTCGTCATACTCCCAGTTCATCTCGAACTGGCCGTTCGCATCCTCATGGTCGTTCTGGTAGGGCTTCCATCCGAGTTCCAGCATGTAGTCGCAGATTTCGGCGATCACGTCGTAGCGGCGCATGATCGCCTGCTGGTCATAGCAAGGCTTTTCCGCCGTATCGAACGTGTCGGAAATCTTCGATCCGTCCGGCGAGATCAGGAAGAACTCCGGTTCGACGCCGGTCTTGACGCGAAGACCTTCCTGGGCGGCCTGGGCGACGAGCTTCTTCAGCACCACGCGCGGTGCCTGTTCCACGGGCGCGTCGTCCATGACGCAGTCTGCCGCCACCCAGGCAACATCCTTCTTCCAGGGGAGTTGGATGGCCGCGGACGCATCCGGGAGAGCGAAGAGATCGGGATGTGCAGGCGTGAGATCGAACCAGGTGGCAAAGCCTGCGAAGCCCGCGCCGCCCTTCTGCATGTCGGCGATCGCCTCTGCGGGAACCAGTTTGGCGCGCTGCCCGCCGAAGAGATCGGTGTAGCTGATCATGAAATATTTGACGCCCTTTTCGCGGGCGAATGTGGAGAGATCCAGTGTCACTTTGTTCCCCTTTTGGATTCCGACACTCAATTTCAAACGAAAGGGCCGCACCCTCTCAAGTGCGGCCCTTAACCCTTTCAATCAAAAGGTACCTTTGCCAGGATACCAGCTCGTTCCCGCAAGCGGCACCTGGGCCATGGCTGCGGCTTCCATCGTCAGCGCGCACAGATCCTCCGGCTCGAGATTGTGGAGGTGGTTCTTGCCGCAGGCACGGGCGATGGTCTGTGCTTCGAGCGTCATCACCTTCAGATAGTTGGCCAGCCGCCGGCCGGCGGCGACCGGGTCGAGGCGCTTCATCAGTTCAGGGTCCTGCGTCGTGATGCCGGCGGGGTCCTTGCCCTCATGCCAGTCGTCATAGGCGCCGGCCGTCGTGCCAAGCTTCTGGTATTCTTCTTCCCAGTGCGGGTCGTTGTCGCCGATGGCGACCAACGCCGCGGTGCCGATGGCCACCGCGTCGGCTCCAAGCGCCAGCGCCTTGGCGACGTCCGCGCCGGAGCGGATACCCCCGGACACGACGAGCTGTACCTTGCGGTGCATGCCGAGATCCTGGAGCGCCTGGACGGCCGGCCGAATGCAGGCAAGCGTCGGCATGCCGACATTCTCGATGAAGACGTCCTGCGTCGCCGCGGTCCCGCCCTGCATGCCGTCGAGCACGACGACATCCGCACCGGCTTTTACCGCGAGCGCCGTGTCGTAATAGGGCCGCGCACCGCCGACCTTGACGTAGATCGGCTTCTCCCAATCGGTGATCTCGCGCAATTCGAGAATTTTGATCTCGAGGTCGTCCGGCCCGGTCCAATCGGGATGACGGCAGGCCGAGCGCTGGTCGATGCCCTTCGGCAGGTTGCGCATGTTGGCGACCCTGTCGGAGATCTTCTGGCCGAGCAGCATGCCGCCGCCACCGGGCTTGGCCCCTTGCCCGACCACCACCTCGATCGCATCCGCGCGGCGCAGATCCCTCGGGTTCATGCCGTAACGCGACGGCAGGTACTGATAGACGAGCGTCTGAGAATGACCGCGCTCCTCATCCGTCATACCGCCGTCGCCGGTGGTGGTCGACGTTCCCGAAGCCGTCGCACCGCGTCCGAGTGCTTCCTTGGCGGGGCCGGAGAGCGCTCCGAAGCTCATGCCGGCGATCGTGATCGGAATCTTCAGATGGATCGGCTTCTTCGCGAAGCGCGTTCCCAGGACGACCGAGGTGTCGCATTTCTCGCGATAGCCTTCGAGCGGATAGCGCGAGATCGATGCACCGAGAAAGAGAAGGTCGTCGAAATGCGGAACCTTGCGCTTCGTCCCGGCGCCTCTGATATCATAAATGCCCGTCGCAGCCGCACGGCGGATTTCCGCAAGCGTATAGTCGTCGAAAGTCGCGGACTTGCGCGGCGGGGTATAGGGGTTGTGATAGCTCATACTGGTCCCTGCCTTTAATACGCGTCTGCGTTGTCGATGTTGAAATTGTAGAGCTTGCGGGCCGAGCCGTAGCGCTTGAATTCTTCCGGACGGACATCCTTGACATCGGCCTTTTCCAGGAGCTCGGCCAGCTTTTGCAGGTGCTCCGGACGCATCTCCTTCTCGATGCAATCGGCGCCGAGACTCTTGACCGTGCCGCGTACGAAGAGCTTGGCCTCGTAGAGGCTGTCACCCAAGGCATCGCCCGCGTCGCCGAGCACGACGAGGTGGCCCGACTGGCCCATGAAAGCCGACATATGGCCGATATTTCCATGGACGACGATATCGATGCCTTTCATCGAGATGCCGCAGCGCGACGCCGCGTTGCCCTTAATCACAAGCAGGCCGCCGCGGCCGGTCGCGCCCGCATACTGGCTGGCATCGCCCTCGACGACGACTGTGCCGGACATCATGTTTTCCGCGACACCCGGGCCTGCCGAGCCATGGACCGTGACCGTTCCGCCGTCGTTCATGCCGGCGCAATAGTAGCCGACGGAGCCGTTCACATCGACCACGACGGGACCGTCGATCCCGACGGCGACCGCATGGCTTCCGCGCGGATTGGCGACTTCGAAGGACAGATCGTTCGAGCCCTGCTGAATATTATGGAGGGACCTATTGAGTTCACGCAGCGGCGTGGTGGCGAGATCAATAACAGGCATACTTGAAAAATCCTTGGAAAGGGGCCGAAATACCAGTCAGGCGGCCTTCTGATGGTCCCAGAAGTAAACGGTCGCGGGCTCTGGCTCCCAGATGCGCGCGCTCTCGATATCCGGCAGGTTGACCAGCGCCCGGTATTCGGAACCGAATGCGACATAGCGATCCGTTTCAGCCATGACCGCCGGCTTGCACGCGATCGGGTCACGCACGACGCCGAAGCCCGACTTGGTACCGACGACGAAGGTAAAGAAACCGTCGAGGTCGTCGAGCGCGCCGGTCAGGGCCTGTCCGAGATCCTTGCCCTTGGCCATTTCCGCCGTGAGGTACGCGGCAGCGACCTCCGTGTCGTTCTGCGTCTCGAAAGCAATTCCTTCGCGGATCAGTTCCCGGCGCAGATTGTTGTGGTTCGACAACGATCCGTTATGCACGAGGCACTGATCCGACCCGGTGGAAAACGGGTGTGCGCCAAGTGTGGTCACGGCCGATTCCGTAGCCATTCGGGTGTGGCCGATGCCATGCGAACCGCCCATCGAGCGCACATCGAACCGTGCGACGACATCCTTCGGCAGGCCGACTTCCTTGTAGATTTCGACACTGTCGCCGGCGCCCATGATGCGCACATCCGGACGGATGGCGGCGAGAACGGCACGGACATCCGCGAGCCTGGCGGCTGCGATCCCAACGACCGCATGGGTGCTCTTGACGGCAACGCGTGCCGGCACGCCTGCTTCGGCGAGATCCCGTTCAAGGTCTGCGAAGTCAATTTCGGGCTTCGCAGACTGGATCGTCACCTTCGCCTTCCCCTCGGTAGCCGAGCCGTAAATGGCCAGCCCGGCCGAGTCCGGACCACGGTCCGTCATGGTGATCAACATGTCCGAAAGAAGCTCGCCAAGCTGCGGCTCGAGCCTGCTGTCTTTCAGAAACAAACCAACAATGCCGCACATTCGCGTAGTCCCTCCATTCGTGCATGGAACGATGCTAGCACGCAGTCGCGGGACCATCAACTGTGGAGAATATTTTTTTCTTACTAGGCAATATCAGGAGCGTCAGCTCATGAACCGCTGCGGCGGCGCAGGCTTCCCGGAGTCTCCGAAAACAGGCGTTTGAACGCATTCGAAAAATGTGCGGGGCTCGAAAAGCCCGTGGCGTAGGCGATCTCCGGGATGGAGAGCGGGCTCTGCTGCAGGAGCCGGCGAGCGTGCCGCAGCCGGATCTCCCGGTAGGTGTCGAGAAAGCCGGCACCGCGATGCTCCCTAAAAAGCCGGTCGAGATGGCGCGGGCTGACCCCGGCCAGGCGCGCCATGGCGGTCCGGTCGAGCGGCCGTTCGATCGCCGTTTCCATCTTCTCGAGAGCCGCAAGCAGGGCGGGATGATTGGTACCGAACCGCTCTGCGGCCGAACCGCGCTGCGGCGCCGCCGGCTCGGCGACGGCCGCGTGCAGATACCAGTCGCTGACCCGGCGGGCGAAGTCGGTTCCCAGACGTTCGGCGATCATCGCATGCATCATGTCGAGCGGCGCCACCCCGCCGCCGCAGGTGGCAATTCCGCCGTCCAGCACGAAGCGCGCATGTCTCGGGTTGAGATGGGGAAATGCTTCCTTCAGCGTAGGCGCGTGCTCCCAGTGAATGGTGAAGTCGCGATTGTCGAGCAGTCCCGCGGCGGCAAGCACGAAGGCTCCGCTCGATATGCCTCCGACGCGAATACCGAGGCGCGAGAGCCGCCGGAGCGTCGTGTGGGACGCAGACGTATCCGCCCAGTCGGTTGGCTCGCCGCCCGCGCAAACGAAGACGGTATGGCAGGCTTCCGCTTCACTCTCCAGATCCGCACAGCCGACCGACAGCCCGGAAGATGAAGAGACGGTCCCTCCTCCCTGCGCGAGCGGGACGATCTGGTAGAGCGGCCGGCCGGCAAGAAGATTGGCCGCACGCAGGGGCTCCGTCGCCGATGCGTAGCTCATCAGCGCAAAATTGCGCACCAGCAAAAAACCGATCCTCTGCACGTTCTTGCTGTCGGAAGATGCCGCCATGACCGATTCCTACATCGGAAGGTCCCAAGATTGCAAGTCTTCGGAGGATCGGGATGTTAACCTGCCCCCTTGGATTACTTATGGGGCGGCATCCATGCGCTACTCAGCACTTTCCATCCTCCTGAACGGCCTGCGCGGCAACCGGAACTGGACGCCGGCATGGCGCCAGCCCGACCCGAAGCCCCATTACGACGTGATCATCGTCGGCGGCGGTGGCCATGGCCTGGCGACGGCCTACTATCTCGCAAAGGAATTCGGCATCGCCAATGTCGCGGTGCTGGAAAAGAACTATATCGGTTCGGGCAATGTCGGCCGCAACACGACCATTATCCGCTCGAACTACCTGCTCCCCGGCAACAATCCGTTCTACGAGCTCTCCATGAAGCTCTGGGAGGGGCTGGAGCAGGATTTCAACTTCAATGCCATGGTCTCGCAGCGGGGCGTTCTCAACCTCTTCCATTCCGACGCTCAGCGCGACGCCTATACGCGGCGCGGCAATGCGATGCGGCTGCACGGGGTGGACGCGGACCTTCTCGACCGGGCGGCCGTGCGCAAGATGCTGCCCTTCCTCGATTTCGACAATGCCCGCTTCCCCATTCAGGGCGGGCTCCTGCAGCGCCGCGGCGGCACCGTGCGTCACGATGCCGTCGCCTGGGGCTATGCCCGCGGCGCAGACAGCCGCGGGGTCGACATCATCCAGAATTGCGAAGTGACCGGGATCAGGCGGGAAAACGGGCGCGTCACCGGCGTGGAGACCAACCGCGGCTTCGTCGGCTGTGGAAAGCTGGCGCTGGCGGCGGCCGGCAATTCCTCGCAGGTCGCCGAAATGGCCGGACTGCGCCTGCCGTTGGAGAGCCACGTGCTCCAGGCCTTCGTATCGGAAGGCCTGAAGCCGTTCATCGACGGCGTGGTCACGTTCGGAGCCGGGCATTTCTACGTTTCGCAATCGGACAAGGGCGGCCTGGTCTTCGGTGGCGATATTGACGGCTACAATTCCTATGCCCAGCGCGGCAACCTCGCGACCGTGGAACACGTGGCGGAAGCCGGCAAGGCGATGATCCCGGCATTGTCCCGTGTGCGCGTGCTGCGTTCCTGGGGCGGCATCATGGATATGAGCATGGACGGCTCGCCGATCATCGACCGCACCCCGATAGACAATCTCTACCTGAATGCCGGCTGGTGCTATGGAGGGTTCAAGGCCACTCCCGCCTCGGGATTCTGCTTCGCCCACCTTCTCGCCCGGGGCGCGCCACAGAAGACCGCCGCAGCTTTTCGTCTCGACCGTTTCGAGCGCGGCTTCCTCATCGACGAAAAGGGACAGGGCGCTCAGCCCAACCTTCACTGATTTCGCCCACCAAGGAACATCCGAAATGGCAAGCCTCGTGCCCTGCCCGAATTGCGGGCGAAGACCCAAGGAAGAATTCACCATCAAGGGCGCGGCCCTGTCGCGACCGGCGGCTGACGCGGAACCGGCCGATTGGTTCGACTACGTCTACCTGCGCGACAACCCGCGCGGCGCCTACGAGGAATACTGGCACCACACGTCCGGGTGCCGCCGCTGGCTCGTCGTTGCGCGGGACACCGTGACGCATGAGATTGCGGCGTGCGACGATGCGGCCGACCGCTCTCGATCGGAGGCGCACAAATGAGCTCCTACCGTTTGCCGAAACGCGGTCTCGTCGACCGCAACGCCCCGCTCTCCTTTACCTTCGACGGTCGCCCCCTGCAGGGCCTCGAAGGCGACACGCTCGCTTCGGCATTGCTTGCGAACGGGCGGATGCTCGTCGGCCGCAGCTTCAAATACCACCGGCCCCGCGGGATCCTGACGGCGGGGGCCGCCGAACCGAACGCGCTGGTCACGGTTGGCCGCGGCGGCCGCGCCGAGCCGAACACGCGCGCCACCATGCAGGAGCTCTACGAGGGCCTCGAGGCGCGCAGCCAGAACCGCTGGCCCTCGCTCGACTTCGATATCGGTGCGCTGAACGGTCTACTGTCACCCTTCCTCGGCGCCGGCTTCTACTACAAGACTTTCATGTGGCCGGCGCCGCTCTGGGAGAAGCTCTACGAACCGGTCATCCGCAAGGCTGCCGGCCTCGGCAAGGCAAGCTACGAAGCGGATCCCGACGCCTATGAGAAGAGCTGGGCGCATTGCGACCTGCTGGTCATCGGCGCCGGCCCGACGGGGCTGGCCGCTGCACTTACCGCCGGCCGCGCCGGCGCACGGATCATTCTCGTCGACGAGGGCTCGCTGCCCGGCGGCTCGCTCCTGTCCGATACGGCGACGATCGGCGGCAAGGCGGCGGCTGATTTCGCCCGCGACGCAAGCGACGAATTGCGGTCGATGCCGAATGTCCGGGTCCTGATGCGGACGACCGCCTTCGGCTGGTATGACGGCAACGTCTTCGGCGCGGTCGAGCGCGTGCAGAAGCATGTGCGGGAGCCCGCCAGCCATCTGCCCGTCGAGAGGCTGTGGCGGATCGTTGCCGGAAAGGCCCTGCTTGCGACAGGTGCCGAAGAGCGCCCGCTCGTCTTCGGCGGCAACGATCGGCCGGGCGTGATGATGGCAGGCGCGATGCGCGCCTATCTCAACCGCTACGGTGTCGCCCCGGGCCGGGCGACCGCCATCTTCACCACCAACGACAGCGGCTATGCGCTCGCGCAGGACCTCGAAGCCGCAGGCGTCGACGTTGTCGCCATCGTCGACAGCCGCCCTGCGGCCGGCGTCGGCTATCGCGGCAAAGCGCGCCTCGTCCGGGAAGCGGTCGTGTGCGGCACCAAGGGCGGCAAGGCGATCTCGGCGATCGAAGTTCATCACGGCGGTCGAACGGAAACGATCGCGGTCGATGCGCTCGCCATGGCGGGCGGCTTCGACCCGGTCATCCACCTTGCCTGCCACCGGGGCGGCAAGCCCGTCTGGTCTGCGGAAAAGGCGGCGTTTCTCGCGCCCGGGAGCTTGAAGGGGCTCGAGGCTGCAGGCGGTGCCGCAGCGACGACGGGCCTCGCTGCCTGCCTCGGGGAAGGCGCCGCACGAGCTGAAGCCATCGTCAAGGAGTTCGGTCTGTCCTGCCCGCCGGTCGCCCTTCCCAAGGTCGAGGGCGACGAAGGCAGACATTCCCCTGCCCCGCTGTGGTCGATCCCCGAGGTCAAGGACAAGGCCTTCGTCGACTTCCAGAACGACGTGCATCTCAGGGATATCGGTCTGGCCGTCCGCGAAGGCTACAGCCATGTCGAGCTTGCCAAGCGCTACACCACCACCGGCATGGCCACGGACCAGGGCAAGCTCTCGAACGTCAATGCGATCGGGTTGATCGCCAAGGCACGCGGCGTCTCACCCGCCGAGGTCGGGACGACGACCTTCCGCCCTTTCTACACGCCGGTATCCTTCGGTGCGCTGACCGGCGCGCATACGGGCCATCATTTCCAGCCGGTCCGCAAGTCGCCGCTTCATGACTGGGCAAAGAAACACGGTGCCGTCTTCGTCGAGACGGGTCTCTGGTATCGATCCTCCTGGTTCCCGCTGAACGGTGAGCGGACCTGGCGGGAGAGCGTCGAGCGAGAGGTCCTGAACGTACGGAAGAATGCCGGACTCTGTGACGTCTCGATGCTCGGCAAGATCGAGATAACAGGAAGCGACGCCGCCGAATTTCTCAATCGCGTATACTGCAACGCCTTCCTCAAACTGCCCGTCGGAAAGGCGCGTTACGGGCTCATGCTGCGCGAGGACGGCTTCATCTACGACGACGGCACGACGAGCCGACTCGAGGAGAACCGCTTTTTCATGACGACCACCACCGCCTATGCGGCCGGCGTCATGAACCACCTCGAATTCTGTGCGCAGGTGCTCTGGCCGGAACTGGACGTGCGTCTTGCCTCCATCACCGACCAGTGGGCGCAAATGGCGATTGCCGGTCCGAAAGCACGCATGATCCTGCAGAAGATCGTCGACGAGGATATATCCGACGCGGCGTTCCCGTATCTTGCAGCGAAGGAGGTTTCGCTGTTTAGCGGCGCCCTTCACGGCTGCCTCTTTCGCATTTCCTTCTCCGGCGAGCTCGCCTACGAACTTGCGGTTCCGGCCGGCTACGGGGAAAGCGTCGCCGATGCACTCCTGGAGGCGGGGAAGGATCACGGCATCATGCCTTACGGCGTCGAGACGCTCAGCGTTCTGCGCATCGAAAAGGGCCATGTGACGCACAACGAGATCAACGGGACCGTCGTGCCGGCCGATCTGGGCTTCGGGAAAATGGTTTCGGCCAGCAAACCGGATTTCGTCGGCAAGGCGATGCTTCAGCGGGAGGGGCTGACTGCGCCCGACCGGCCGCAGCTGGTGGGCCTCGTACCGCTCGATCCGCAGCAGTCGTTCCGCAGCGGCTCGCACATTCTCGCCAAGGGGGCGGCAACCACCCTCGAAAACGACGAGGGCTATGTCACCTCGAGCGCCTATTCTCCGCATGTCGGATCCACCATCGCGCTGGCGCTCGTCAAGAACGGCCGCAACCGTCACGGCGAAGAGGTGCTGGTCTGGAGCGGCCTTCACGGAGAATCCACGCCTGCACGTCTCTGCAATCCGGTTTTCTTCGACCCTCAGAACGAGAGGCTCCATGTCTGAATTCCGTCCAACCCTTCGTCCGGCGCTCGGCAGCAAGCAGACGGTCGCTTTCGCCGATTTCAGGCTCTCGCCACTTCCGGAAGGCACGATCATCCATGTTCTCGCCCGGCCGGGTCAGGAGGACATCGTGCCCTTTCTCGGCAGGTTCACCGGCGCGGCTCCGCACGCCTTGCGCCCGGTTTCGCCCGACCAGTGGTTCATCATCAGCGACGCACCTATCCCGCATCAGGAAATGAAGAGCCTCTTTGCCGCCCTCGAACCGCGCGCCACCGGTGTCGATCAGAGCCACGGCCGCGTCCGCATCCGGATCGAGGGAAAGATGGCGCATCGCGCGCTTTCGAAAGGCACAGCGCTCGACCTCGACCCGTCCGCGTTCCCGATCGGGCAGTCCGCGGTGACGCTGATCGGCCATATCGCGGCCCATGTCACCCGCGTCGGAGCGGAAACCTTCGAGATCATCGTGCTGCGGGGCTTTGCAGAAAGTCTTTGGGACGACCTTGCCCGAATGGGCCTGGAATTTGGCTGAACCCCACTGTCGGATAGCGAACATGACGACGATCATCGACGGCAAGGCCGTAGCGGCTTCCATCAACGGGGCGATAAAAGACGCAAATGCCGAGCTGCAGCAGCAGACGGGCAAGAAAACAGGACTTGCCGTCATTATCGTCGGCGACGATCCCGCAAGTCATGCCTATGTCGGCGCAAAAAGCCGCATGGCCAAGGCGTGCGGCTTCTTTTCGGTCCAGCATACGCTGCCGAAGGAAACGACGCAGCAGGAGCTTGCGGACCTGGTGCATCAACTGAACGGTGATGACGGCATCCATGGCATTCTCGTGCAACTGCCATTGCCGGAACATCTGGACGCAGATGCCATCATTCAGTCGATCCGGCCCGAAAAGGACGTCGACGGCCTGCATATCGCCAATGCCGGAAAGCTCGCAACCGGCGATCTGGAGAACGGCCTGATCTCCTGCACCCCGGCAGGCGCGATGGTCTTTGTGCGCCGGGTACACGGTCGCGATCTTTCCGGCTTGAATGCGCTGGTCATCGGTCGTTCGAATCTCTTCGGCAAGCCGATGGCACAGCTGCTGCTGAATGCCAATGCCACGGTGACGATCGCCCATTCCCGCACCAACGATCTGGCCTCGATCTGCCGCAACGCCGATATCGTGATCGCTGCGGTCGGCCGGCCCGAAATGGTCAAAGCGGACTGGTTGAAGCGGGGCGCCACCGTCATCGATGTCGGGATCAATCGTGTTCCCGCACCTGAGAAGGGGGAGAACAGGACGAGGCTGGTCGGCGACGTCGCCTTCGCGGAGTGCGCACCTTTTGCATCCGCCATTACGCCGGTTCCGGGCGGCGTCGGGCCGATGACCATCGCCATGTTGATGGCCAACAGCGTGATTGCAGCTCACAGAGCGTCCGGCCTGAAGGTGTCCGAACAGCTCTCAAAGCTGATATCCGGCTGAGCCCGCGCCCTGTACCGTCGATCAATACGGTCCCACCGAGCGGTGTAAATCCTTCGATGAATAGTCCAGCGACGGTCCGCCAAAGGGATCGGACCGTCGCTGGCTCATTTAGCTATTTGCCACCGCCGGCCGAGCGCAAAGCAGCTTCGATCTTGCTCAGATTGAACGAACCAGGCGATTGGCTGGGAGGATAATCCTTCATCGTCTGCAGGAACTTCGCTGCCATGCCTTGGATCGGCACGATGACGAAGACGCGCTCCAGGAACCAATCATTGTAGGTGTTCGAATTGTGCTGCGCTTTCTCGAAGGGATCACGGCGCAGGTGAAAGAGCAGCGGCACACGCAGCTCGGTGAAGGGTTCGCGCCAGACACCGAAGGCTTCGCCCCGATTTTCCAGGAAGACAACTTTCCAATCGTCGTAACGCGCCGCCACGACCTGACCATCGTCGTTCACGTACCAGAACTCACGACGCGGTGACTCGTTGACCTTGCCTTCCAGATAATCGAGCTGGTTGTGGCCGTCGATGTAGTTGCGGTAATGACGGCCGTTCAGATCGACCCCGTCAAGAAGTTTTTCCTTGATGTCCGGTGCCCCCGCGATGGCGGCGAAGGTCGGCAGCCAATCCTCGTGCGAGACGATACCGTTCAACGTCTTTCCGGCCGGGAAGCGACCGGGCCAGCGCACAAAGGTCGGAACGCGATAGGCTCCTTCCCAGTTCGAGTTCTTCTCGCTTCTGAAGGGCGTCGTGGCGGCATCCGGCCATGTATTGTAGTGAGGCCCATTGTCGGTGGAGTACATGACGACGGTGTCTTCGGCGATGCCGAGATCGTCCAGAAGCTGCA
The DNA here is from genome assembly GCF_042436655.1 of Sinorhizobium sp. P24N7. Taxonomy (NCBI): domain Bacteria; kingdom Pseudomonadati; phylum Pseudomonadota; class Alphaproteobacteria; order Hyphomicrobiales; family Rhizobiaceae; genus Sinorhizobium; species Sinorhizobium sp. P24N7. The sequence continues at coordinate 580,157 of NZ_JBHMIW010000001.1, forward strand.
GCAGTTCGCCGACCTGCATGTCATGCTCGACCATCCCGTCATGGTACTCGTCGCCGCTCGGTCCCGATATTCCGGTATTGGACTCTTTCACATGCGTACGAAAATGCATCCGCGTGGCGTTCCACCAGACGAAGAACGGCTTCTGCGCCTCATGCTGACGTGAGATGAAATCCCGGGCCGCAGCGAGGGTTTCGGCATCGACCGTTTCCATCCGCTTTCTCGTCAGCGGCCCGGTGTCCTCGATCTTTCCGTCCGCGCTGGCCTTGATGACGCCGCGCGGGCCGAAATTCTTTCGAAAGTCCGTGCTTTTCGGATAGTCGCGGTTCTCAGGCTCTTCCTCGGCGTTCAGGTGGTAGAGATTGCCGAAGAACTCATCGAAACCGTGGTTGGTCGGAAGGTGTTCGTCGCGGTCGCCCTGGTGGTTCTTGCCGAATTGACCCGTGGCATATCCTTGGCTTTTCAGGACGGCGGCCATCGTCACGTCGCTCTCTTGCCAGCCTTCCTTCGCACCTGGTAGACCCACCTTCGTCATGCCGGTGCGAACGGGGACGTTGCCGCCGATAAAGGCGGCCCGACCCGCTGTGCAGCTTTGCTGACCGTAGTAATCCGTGAACGACAAGCCTTCCTGGGCAATCCGGTCGATGTTCGGGGTCCTGTAACCCATCATGCCACGATTGTTGTGGCTGATATTCCAGGTACCGATGTCATCTCCCCAGATGACGAGAATGTTGGGCTGTTTCCCGCCGGAAGCTGCCGGCTGTTGCTGAGCCTTTGCAGTGCCAACGCCCGTGACACCGCTTGCGGCAGCTGCAGCAAGCATCGTGCCGCCGAGCAGGAGGCTTCGACGATCTAAAGACAAGGAATCCTGCACTTTCTCGCGCTTTTCGGCATCTGGAGGGCTCATGCTTTGCTCCTGAATAGATAAATAGGTGTTTTCCGATGCGCGGCTTGCATCCCTGCACATCAAGGCGTGGCCTTGCCGTGACAGCTCCCTGGAGCTGGAAACCGTTCCCAAGCTCGAGTGCCGGCACACGTAAGCCGGCCAGATTATCGGTCGGACGTACGGGCATGAGAAGTTGGACCAAGGGGCAATGCGACGGCGAGAGCCCGCCCGAGTAGACCTCCGGGCGTTGCGTCCTTTGCCGGCGGCGTGAGGAGAATGGTTTCCACGGTCGCACGCGACGTGAGAAAGGAAATTCTCTAGAGATACATGCCCAGGCAGAGAATCGACACGGCCAGCATCGGCAACCGTCGACTCTTCACGCGAAACATGGGGGCGATTGCGAGGGCTGCGAGAGAGACGACCGCTGCGGCAAGAACGCTTCCGGCAGAGAGATACAGACCCAATGCTCCGACGAAAACCGCGGCTCCGACAGTCGTCTCGGCCGCGGATTCCCAGTTAAGGGATCCAGTGCGAAAAGCGGAAAGAAACGCAGGGCCGCTCAAGCCTAGAGCGAGCCAAATCAGCACAGAAGAGGAGAAGCCGAAGAAATCCAAGTTGCACCCGTACCCGACTGTGGTCGTGTTAGGGCAGCAATTTACGTGCCAACTTCCAGCCTCCCCTGGAATGGGCCGCAGCAGCGAACGAAAACGCGCGATGCAATAGTGATCGCTACGCCGAGGCACTTCTCCTCGATCCGCGTCATCGCGCCCGGTCACACTGGCCCATTTCCGAAATGTCGCTGGAACCACACAGAAATCCGTCCGTGCTATTGCTTCGCCCTTTTTATAGGCACATAAGCTTCGAAAAATAAGCAACTGCATCCGACGCTCCCGAATGATTGTCCCCCCTCCGCCACACGAAGTTCGAAAGTCCGGCCGTTTGCCGAGATTCAAGCTGTTCTCGCCGATTCTGGCGGGTGCAACGCTGAAAGAGCGCTTGATCGGCTGTATCGGAGCGTTGATCGGGATTTGTGTCACCGGCCTGGTTTGCGGGTTCGTTTTTGGAGACGACCCCCAGCTGCCGCTGATCGTTGCGCCCATCGGCGCCTCTGCCGTCTTGCTCTTTGCCGTGCCGGCCAGTCCGCTTGCGCAGCCTTGGTCGATCATCGGCGGGAACACGATCTCCGCCCTGATCGGCGTCTCCGTGACCTATATCGTGACGGACCAGATGCTTGCCATCGGCCTCGCAGTCGCTCTGGCGATTCTTGCGATGTCGCTCACGCGATCGCTTCATCCGCCAGGAGGCGCCGCCGCGCTGACGGCTGTCATCGGTGGAGCCGCGGTCGCACGCTCAGGTTTTTGGTTCCCGTTCATACCCGTTGCGATCAACTCCCTGATCCTCGTCGGATTGGGCATTGTGTTTCATAGGCTGGCGCGCCGCCAATATCCTCATCGGCCCGGAATTGCGCCGGTGAATACACATGCGACGGCGGATCCTCCACCTGCGCTTCGTGTCGGCTTCAATTCCGAGGACATAGACTCGGCAATCGCGCGGTTGAATGAAACACTCGATATCAGCCGGGAGGACATCGATGCCCTCTTGAGGGAAGTCGAACTGCAGGCCCTCGTCCGACAGAGGGGAGAGTTGACTTGTGCCGACATCATGTCCCGCGACGTCGTAACCGTGCCCGGCGACACGACCCCCGAGCATGCACGATACCTGTTGTTGAAGCACGACATTCGTACACTTCCAGTGCTTGACGAGAACGAGAAGCTTCAGGGTACGGTGGGCCTGCGGGAGCTCGCCGGCAAAGAGCCCGGCAGCAAACTGCCGATAAGCGCGGCAGCTACCGCCAGGCCATCCGACCCTGCGATCGGCCTGCTCCCCCGCCTGACGGACGGGGCGACACACGCCGTCGTCATTCTCGACGACGGCGGCAAGGTTGTGGGCATCATATCCCAGACCGATCTGCTCGCGACTTTGGCCAAAAGTCTCTCGCATAATGGTCTGTCCGAAATAATGCAGGGCAACGGGCAGGGTATCTGAGGCGTCGAGCCATGGATATTATATGCAGGACCAGGTCGTCCGGGCGCTAGATGCGTGTTTTTGGCGCCGGTGCTCGGTCCGAGTCACCCGAATTGGGTTCTCCCTTTGGCTCGATTAGAAGAACCTTGACCTCCGTCTCTGCCCGGGGACGATGTACAACGCCTTTCGGAACCACAAACAGCTCGCCAGCTCTGACCACCTGAGAGGGTTTCCCTTCGATATCCATAATCATTTCGCCCTCCAGGACGTAGAAGAAATCGTCCGTGGTCTCATGCTTGTGAAATGGGTATTCCCCTTTAAACTTGACGACCATGACATCGTTGTCGTTGTAATCGGACACGACGTGCGGATCCCAATGGCTCGAAAACAGAGCCAGCTTCTCGGAAATATTGATTGGTTTCATCGGATATCCTTTCGGCTGTTCGCCGCGACTATCGGTGAAGGTGATTTGATCCGACGCGAGTTCTCCGACCCGCTTCAGACGCCGGCACTGGATGCGGCGGCCCTCAATCCCGCCCGAATGCGATCCAGCATAGACCGATCTGCCTTAGCTGAGGAAACGAGATAAGCGGGGTAGGCAAATTCCGGACTGTTGGGAACGAGCTCGAGACTGCCGTCCGCAAGATAGGGCCGAACGAAGCCCTGCCGAAAATATCCGGATCCGCCGACTGCCAGAATGTAGTCGAGAGCAAGCGGCCCATAACTGATCGCCACCACCGGACTCGGACCGCCCGGAAAAGCCGCCCTATAGCTGCCGGCAAAATCCTCTCCCCAATCGATGCCAACGAGGTCTTCCGGTCCGGGCGGCTGCGGCATGGCCGTCGTGCGGACGAAAACGAGTTTTTCCTCGAAAAGCAGCTCCGTAAGCGTGCCTGGACGATTTGGCGCTCCATAAAGGACCGCCGCGTCAAGTGAACCGTCCTGCACGAGCTCCATCAGCCGCTCCGATCTGTCGATCGACGTTCGAATGGCCACGCTGGGGCATTCGCGGCGCATCCAAAAAAGCCAATGCTTCAACAGTGGATCCCACAGACTGAGCTCCGCACCGATCGTCACCATGGCCTCGCGCCCCGGGGGCAAAGCGACCGTGGTTCGCGCCGCCTCCCATACTTGCACCAGGCTCGTCGCAAAACGGAAAAACTGCTCTCCGGCGGGGGTCAGCCTGGCACCGGCCTTGTTCCGAATGAACATGGGCCTGTCGAGTTGTTCCTCGAGCACGCGAATTCGCGCACTGACTGCGGTCTGGGAGATGTTCAGATTGGCAGCGGCATTCACGAAACTTCCTGTCTTGACCACCTCGAGGAACGTACGCGCAATGCTGATGTCCATCTTCGCCCCGCGCAAATAGCGTCGCCACGTCAGCCTGACTGCCGGCGGCACGCACTCATCAAATAAGTGCAGAATATTTGCGGTTAACCAACAATTCAATTCGTTTGTCAGCGGAATTCCCGCTTGCCATCCTGGTCCGCGTGCCTCGGCTGATCCCGACCAGCCACGCTGCTTTGCTGCCATCTGATGAAGGGCCCTACTGCCGATGTTCGAGCGAAAATCCTCTGACAGAGCCGAAACCACGGCTGCAGCCCACGGGGTCGCGACCGACCCGGCATTCGGCTCCGTGGTGCCGCCACTATACTTGTCCAGCACCTACGAGTTCGCCGGTTTCGACACGCCGCGCGCCTATGACTACGGCCGCTCTGGAAATCCGACCCGTGACTTGCTGGCGCAAGCACTTGCGAAGCTCGAGGGAGGCGCCGGCGCGGTCGTCACTCCGAGCGGCATGGCCGCGCTCGACCTCCTGTTAGGGCGCTTGAGGCGAAACGATCTCGTGCTGGCACCACATGATTGCTATGGCGGTACATTGCGACTGCTGAAGGCGCGTGCCGATCTGGGGCACCTCACATTCCGGCTTACCAACCAGAGGGATCTCGGCGGATTCGAGGCCGCACTAGCGGATGCTCCGGCTCTCGTCCTCATCGAGAGCCCCAGCAATCCCCTGATGCGCGTCACCGACATTGCCCGATTGTCCAGTCTCGCCAAGGCGGCAGGCTCCGCCGTGGCCGTCGACAACACGTTTCTCTCCCCCGCTCTCCAGCAGCCCCTTTCTCTCGGAGCCGATTACGCCATTCACTCGGCGACCAAATTCCTGAACGGGCATTCGGACGTCATCGCCGGTGCGGTGATCGCTGCCGAGCCACAGGAGGCACGTGATCTCAAGCGCTGGGCCAACGTCACCGGGGCAGTCGCTGCACCTTTCGATGCCTGGTTGACTTTGCGCGGGCTGAGAACGTTGTTTGCGCGAATGTCCAGCCAAGAACGCAGCGCCATGACGATCGCCGAATATCTCGACGCCCATCCTGCGGTGCGGCACGTCCACTACGCGGGGCTTCCGGATCACGCAGACCACGAAGTCGCAAGACGGCAGCAGCGCGGCTTCGGCGCCATGATGAGTTTCGAACTTGAAGGGGGCGTTCCCGCCGTTCGGCGGTTCCTGGCACATGTTCGCTGCTTCACATTGGCCGAGTCGCTTGGAGGGGTCGAAAGTCTCGTAGCTCATCCGGCCACCATGACCCATCTCGACATGGGGGCTGAAGCCAGAGAGAGCGCGGGTATTCGCGACGAGCTTCTCAGACTTTCGATCGGGCTGGAACACATTGACGATCTTCTGGAAGGACTTGAACTTGGATTGGGCGCCTGTTGAGCGAAGATCGATTGAGGAGGTAGACAGGGATGGACATCGACGATGATATTCCGCCGACTTTTGCGTCGCCACCCTGCTTGATGCACGAGCTCGACCCGGCCTATGCGGGCCCGTCATCCGACCGGTCGATCTGTGCCGATGTCAGGCGGTGGCGGACAAGCGAACGGGCTCGCCTCATCGCGCAACGCCTGGCCATATCTCCCGACCTTCGGGCCGCTTGCGAAGCGCAGATCGTCAGCCGTCTACTTGCCGAGATCGGACAGGTGCGCGGCCGTGTGGTCAGCGTCTACTGGCCGTTTCGGGGTGAGCCCGATCTCAGACCGCTGATGCGGCAAATAGCCGATGACGGCGGCCGATGTGCGCTCCCGGTCGTGGTCGAAAAAGGACAGCCTCTGGAGTTTCGCATCTGGCGGCCAGGCGACAAACTCGTCCGTGGTATCTGGAACATACCCGTCCCGGCCCAGCCTGTTTCATGCACCCCCGATATCGTCGTCGCCCCGGTCGTGGGCTTTGATCCGTCGTGCTATCGGCTTGGTTATGGCGGGGGCTATTACGACCGGACACTGGCGGCAATGGCGGCGACGCGCCGCGTGCTGGGCGTTGGTTTCGCACAGTCGAGGATAAGGACTATTTATCCTCAGGCGCATGACATCCGGATGGACGCCGTGGTGACCGAATCGGCCACCGATCATGCTAGCGTGCGTTGAATTCCGATTGGGCAGCGGGCATCGAATCGAGAACGTGGCGCCTTGGCGAAAATTGTTCTAGGTTTCTCCGCGGGCTTGGGTCGACTTGTGAACGGCTGCGGATCGGGTGTCGCGATGGACGAGCAACGACGGAGCTACCGGCAACGGCTCATTGCGCTGGCTGCCGCCAGTATCGGCACTCTCGCGGCCAGTGCGATCTCCTACGGAGCGGCGATCTATCGCGCCGCCAATCCCGAACCTCTGCGCGCCGCCCGGCCGGGCGAGACGGTCGATACCGGGCGATGGCATGTGACGATCGCCGCAGCCCGCGTGAGCGATGTCCCCCCTTCCGGCAGGAGACCGCCCGAACCGAAAACTTTCCTGCTTGTCGATTTCGAGGCCGGCAACCGCTCGGCGGCGACCGCCCACCTGCCGGCGAAACTGCTCACCTTTGCCGGCCTGGAGGCGAAACTTGCTCCCCCCACCTTCTATTTGACACGGGACAAGGCGTTCAGCCCCGGCCTGCACCCGGGCATGCCGGAGAGTTTGACCGCCGTATGGGAATGGCCGGCGGGGGAAATGCCGCCGCGTGAGCTGGACCTGCTGATCGGGAGCCAGATCTACAAGAAACGCGACAATCTCTATGGCGCCTCCAACTGGTTCGACCGTGATCCGGTGGCGGTGGTGTCCCTGACTGTTGAGCAGGAAGCGGCGAGGGCAAGGCAATGAAGGCCTTCGCAAATATCGTCGCCCTGCTCCTGGCGACGGCGGCGCTCTACGGCATGCAGCACTCGACGCCCTCCTACAGCGAAATCCTGTCGCCCGTGGCGGTGCCGGCCGCGCAGGGAAAACCGGCGCAGGCCGAACGCTTCGTCTTCGGGGTCGCCAAGGTGCATCTCGCCCGGCAACTGGTCGCTTCGCATTTCGGCGAGCCGCGTACCTACACCACCTCCGGAAAATGGCTTGTCGTCGAAGCGGCGGCGAAGGCGCAAGACCGATCGATATCGCTGACCTCTGCTGCGTGGCGCGGCCCCTCCGGCCTTCGCTTTGCCATGAGCACGCGCATCGGCAGTTCGCTCGGGCTGTTGGGTGCCGAGCGCCTGGAGCCCGGGATCCCACGCCCGGTTCTGCTGATATTCGAGCTGCCCGAGGACCAGATCGAGGGCGGTACACTGCTGGTCGCCGAGACCGCGCTGACTCCCCTGTCCGAGCAGGTGGAGATCGCCATGGACAGCGTGCCGCCGGAAAGCAGGCACGAGTCCCTCACCCTTGCACGCGGCGGCCGCATCATGCCCTGGTCGCTGGAGTTTCAGCAATGAGCGCACGGGCTTCGTCACGGGAGAGAACGAGCTACTGGATCAGCCTTGTATCGCTGCTCGCCGCCGTGCCGCTCGCGGTCCTCGTCGGGTCCCGGGGCGAATTCGCCGCATGGCTGCAACGGCGCATGCAACCACCTGTGACCGTCGAGCGCGACGGCAGCGGGCAAGGCGCCGGCGGCAGCTGGCGGCTCACATCGCTGCGCCGCCTGCCGGGAACCTTGCCGGACACGAGCCTCATGCTGGCGGAAATCGCCGTCTCGGTCCAGGCAGCGGACGTCTTGAAGCAGGCCTTGCCCTGCGCGCTCTCGCTGACGGATGGCGCTGGCCGCCGCTGGGACCCGCTGCCGCTGCCCGGCCGTCTTTTACGCAAGGCCGATCCCGCGATTGCCGACAGGCCGCAATGCACGACGCTGACGATCGGTGAGGCCGGCGAGGCGTCGCTTCGCGTGGTCGAGCTCTTTCTCGTGCCGCGGCGGGCAGACGGGTTCACCCTGTCGCTTGCCCTGACCGGCTCGCCCCCGATTCTCTTGAAATAACGCTTTTCCGGTGACCATAAGCCTGTGGGACGCCGGCTTCGCCGGATCGGGATACGGCGTATTCCAGCATGGCGGCCAGCAGGGCGATCCGCACCGGACCGAAAAGGATTCCGCCGTCGAGCTCGGTCGGACTGCCGACCAGAACGGCCAGGACGTCGCCTATCCGCTGCCAGGTTTCGAGGTCGTGCGGGCCGAGATGACGGGTTGCGCAGTACCACGCCCAGGCGGGGAGCCAGCTGGTGGCGCGGTAAAGCACGACGAAGGCGAGCAACGTCCCGAGACCGGCGCCGAGCACCGTGCGCAGGCAGGCCCAGACCGGCCGGTAGCGGGTCCGATAGCCTCCGAGGAAGTGGGCGGCGAAATCGGCCAGCCATTTGCGCAGCGTGGTGGCGCGAGCGGGCGGCGGCGGAGCGGCGACGGGTTTTGCCGAAACGTCGTAGCCATAGACGATGGCAGCCATTACGAGCCAGACGAGCGGCAGGAGGGCGTAGAAGAACAGCTCCTGCGCCTGCGTGACGAGTCCAGGTTCCTGGAACTCCACCGCAGTGCCGCCCGCTGCCGCGTGTGCTTCCATGGAAAATCCGGCGATGCCGGCTTCCACGGCATCGAGAAACGCGCCGGCGCCGAGCCAGCTTATGAAGTCGTCCTTCCATCTGTCCAGCGCATAGAGCCCGATGAAGATCCAGCTCGCGTCCGCCGCCACGATAACGAAACGCAGCCACGGCGACTGCAGGCGCCCGTTGGCGCGCTTGGCAAGCCATCGCACGAACCAGCAGGCGAGGATCGCCGCAATCAGGCTGCGCGAGCGCAGGAGCTCGAAAATCTGTAACCGTTCTCCCAGTGCCACCCGATCCAGGGCGAGACGCGAATACTCGCGCACCGTGTCGCCGAGGAAACCCCACGCGGCGTAATAGGCGAAGAACGGCAAGATGGCTGCGGAGGCAATCACCAGAAGGCGATTCAACTGCCGTTCCTTCTTCGTCGAGCCGGCAGCTGGCGCCACGCCGCGTAACGCGGCGAGCACCGGCAGGCCGGGACGCAGGATCGCGAACATCGCAATGACCACCAGCAGCTTGACGAGGACGACAAGCGACAGCGTTACCATTCCGCCAAGGGGGGTTTTCAGGCCGACGCCGACCGCAGCCTCGAGGAGCAGGACACGCGCGATATATCCAAGCGTCGCGGCAAGCAGAAGCTGCGGCCAGAAACGCGCAAGAAGGCGCGCCGTCAATGCCGCCAGTCCGCCGATATCCTTGAGCATCCCCATGCCCCGAACCTAACCATAACCTTCCGGGCGCTCAACCGGGCAAATAGATGGAAAATGGCGGTCCGCGGGGCTGCACTACGGAAGGATTGAACGCCCCGTATTGCTATGCTGAAAGCGATCCTGCAGACAGCCGCCGTAACTCGACCTTAAACGCGACGTGGCAGGCAACATCAGTATCAGCCGCGCTAACTTGCGCGAAGCCCGGAGGCAATATAGATCGCGTCCAGCGCCTTCATGTTGCCGATGGATCCTGGCCGCCCGTCGGCAGCGAAGTCCCATTGTTTACCGCGTCCACGAATGCAGCCAGTTGGTAGTCGTAGGTGGTGCCGGCAGCTAACGTGAACTCGCGGTAGCTGTCCCCGAACCATTCCCGGATGGAATGTCCCTTGTGCGGCAGGCAGGGGTTGTCGACCTCGATCGCGCCCTTCTCGCCCTCGACCCGAAGCAATCCCCGAAACGGCGGGCTGGCGATGTCAGCAACCAGTTGCGCTTCGACCCCGCCCGCAAAGCCCATCGCCACCTCCATCCGCTGATCGACGTTCAGCGACGTAAGCTCGGCATGCGCGGAGAGGATTTCGGGCTCCTGGCCCATGAAGCTGCGCAGCCAGTGCAGCGGATAGCATCCGAGATCCATCATGGCTCCGCCACCCTGCGCCGGGTCGTGCCGGATGTTGTGCGGATCGAACGGGATATCGACATGGAATTCCGCCCGCAACGCGCGGATCTCCCCGAGCGCTCCCGACGTCTTGCGCGCAAGAAGATGCAGGAAGACGGGATGGTAACGGTCGTGGAACGCTTCGGCCAGCACTCTCCCGGCAGTCTCGGCTGCCTCGACCATCAACTCCGCCTCGTCGGCCGTCATCGCCAGAGGTTTTTCGCAGAGCACATGCTTGCCGGCCTTCAGCGCCTTGATCGACCACTCGGCGTGCGCGGCCGGCGGCAGAGCATTGTAGATGATGGTGATGTCCGGATCCGACAGAAGCTCGTCATAGCTTGAATAACCCTTCGTGATCCCATGCAGCCGCGCATAGGCCTCGACAGCGGCGCGACGCCGGGAGGCGACCGCATGGATGACGCAGTCGTCTCGACGACGCGCTGGCTGAATGATGGATCGCGGCGCGATGCCGGCCGCGCCTAGAATACCGATCTTGTGCATCGGTCTGCTCCTCAATCGAAAAAGGCGTGGTCTTCCGGCGACAGGTAGGCTTTGGCGCGGTCGGCGATGATCTCCACGCCCATGCCCGGCCGATCCGGAACGTCGATCATGCCGTTGGTCACGATCGGAGCCGGGAACCCATCGACCAGATCCGTCCACCACTCCGGATCCGCCGTCGTGTATTCAAAGGCGATGAAATTGGCGGGGAGGGTCGCAGAAACCTGGACCAGGGCCGCCAGCCCCAGCAGCCCGTTCGCGGTCCCATGGGGGGCTACGGTGATGCCATGCAGATCCGCGTATTCCGCGATCCATTTCAGTTCAGCGATTCCCCCTACGTCGGCGGGGTCCGGTCCGATCACGTGAACGGCGTGGGATTCGATCAGGTCCTTGAAGTTCTGGCGCAGATAGATCTGCTCCCCGGTATGAATAGGCGTCGTCGAGCATCGGGTGAGTTCCCTGTAGACGCCCGCATTGACCCAGGGCGTGTAGTCCCCCGACAGGAGATCCTCGAGCCACAGGAGGTTGAAGGGTTCGAGCATCCGCGCCAGACGGATCGCGTCCGCCAGCATCCAGCCCGGTCCGCAGTCCAGCGCCAGCCCCACCGTGTCGCCAGCCACCTCCTTCATGGCCGCTACGCAGTCTACGAGATGCTTGAGGCCTTTTTCCGTGACTGGACCCCGATCGAGAGCGCCGTGAAAGGGGCTGGCGCTCGGCTCCCCATAGTAGAAGTTCGGCACTTCGCGCTTCATCGGCGAATGAAAGCCGATCGGCTGCTTGATGATGGTGAAGCCCTCCGGCAGGGCCATCATCTTCGCGATGTCGTCGGCATAATCCTGCGGTTCATGGCCGGCGAAGGGAAATCGCATCGAGCCGTTGTAGACCCGCACCCGGTCACGCACCTTCCCACCAAGCAGCTTGTGAACGGGCAGGCCCGCCGCCTTTCCGGCAAGGTCCCAGAGCGCCATTTCGATGACGCTGACGGCACTCCCCCAGGGCTTGAACCCGCCTCTCTGGCGAATCTTCAGCATCACCCTCTCCACGAGGGTGGGGTCTTCACCGATCAGCGCATCGCGGAAGGCCATGATGTGCGGCTTCAGGTAGGGCTTCCAGGTTTCCGCCTGGGCGAAGCCCGATATGCCTTCGTCCGAAACGATCCGGACGATCGGGCTCTTGCCGATGACGGCACATTTGATGTCGACGATTTTCATGCGGGCTCCCCCCAAGGCACAATTCAGACTGGAATGACGGCACTGATGGCCCTGGCGGTCTCTATCGCAGCCAGGCGGATCTCCTCCATGCGGCTGGGCTGGGTGCCGGCCAGGAACGGCACGCTGACCGCCGCCAGCATCCTGCCGCTGCGCGTGAACACCGGCGTTGCGAAAGCCTGGATGCTGGGGGCGTTCTCCCCCTTGTCCTGCGCCCATCCGAGGCGCCTGATGCGGGCAAGTTCGCTGCGCAGCCGTTTGGGATCCGTGATGGTCTTAGCGGTGAAGGCAACGAGCGGACGCGCGAGCCAGTAATCCAGGTCTTCTGGCGGCAGATAGGCGAGCAGCAGCTTGCTCGCCGCGCCAGCATGGATGGGCATGCGCTGCCCCGGCGCCACTGTCAGGGCATACTCCCGCTTGCCCTGGGCTGTCGCGAGAACAAGGATTCCCTCCTGATCGAGGATGCTCAGCTTGACCCCCTCGCCCAGTTCGGCGGCCAGCTTGTCGAGATACGGCTGGCAGAGGGCGGCAAGGTCGAACTCCGTCGCCCGGACGCCGACATGGGCTGCAAGCGACAGCAGCCGGCGTCCCAGGTGATAGCTGCCCGTGTCATCACGGTAGACAATGTCATGCTGCTGCAGCGAGTTGAGAATCCGGTAGATGGTCGTTCGGGGAAGCTTGAGCGCCTCCGTCAATTCGCTGATCGAAAGTCCCCTGTCCTTGCGTTCGATCTCGCACAGCACATCCATCATCCGGTCTATGACCGGGACCGTGTGCTTGCTCACGCCATCTTCTGCGGCTTCGCTCATCGGCACCTGCCCTGTTGACAAAACTCAGTCCGTCATTAGCATACATATATGAACTGTCAAAGTTCATATTTGGATAGCCGAAGGAGGCGGACGTCCGAATTCGGTTTCACGCTGACATGCCGCGAAAGTGCACCCGCACGGCGACAAAACACCCCAGCGAAATGAAAACCACCAGCACCCTCCCTCATTGGCCAAGTACAGGGGCTCAGAATGCTGACCGTTTCCGCAATTACCCATGTCGCCATAAGGGTGCAGGATATCGACCGCACCCTCGATTTCTACATCAACAAGCTGGGCTTTTCGGAGCTTCTGCGCCTCGACCGCGACGGGCGCCTCTGGCTGGTCTATCTGCGCATCACCGACGATCAATATCTTGAGGTCTTTCCGGAGGGCCGGGGCGGAGACGCTCCAGGAGCGGAGGCCGTGGGATACAACCACATGTGTCTTTCCGTCCCGAGCATAGATCAGACCGTCCGCGAGCTTGAAGCCGCTGAAATTCCGCTCTTCCGACCGAAGGTCCAGGGCGCCGACGGCAATTGGCAGACTTGGATCGTGGACCCGGACGGGCATCGCATTGAGCTTATGGAGATGGCCTCGGACGGAATGCAGGCGAAGGCGATTGCCCGCCTCCGGGGGAACTGATCATGCCCAGGATCAACTATCTGACGGCGATCGATTTTGGCCCGGGAGAGCTGAAAGGCCTCCCCGCAGCCATGGCTGAGCTCGGAATATCTCGGCCGCTCTTCATTTCCGACCAGGGCCTGGCCTCCTCGGGGCTGGCCGACAAGGTGCAGGCTTTGATGCCTGAGGTGACCGCCTCCTATCTCGAGACGCCCTCGAACCCGACGGAAGCTGCCGTCTCCGATGCGCTGGAGGTCTATCGCGCGCGTTCTTGTGACGGCGTGATCGCCCTCGGCGGCGGCTCGCCGATCGACCTGGCAAAGGGCGTCGCGCTCCTGGCAACGCATGAGGGATCGCTGGAGCAGTACGCCGCCATCTATGGCGGCGTAGAGCGCATCCGACCAACCGTCGCGCCGGTCATTGCCATCCCGACAACGGCCGGCACCGGCGCAGAGGTCGGGCGCGCGGCACTGCTCACGCTGGACGACGGCCGCAAGCTTGGTTTCATCAGTCCGCACCTCATCCCGCGGCGCGCCATCTGCGACCCGCTGCTCACGCTCGATCTGCCACCGGCCCTCACCGCAGCGACGGGACTTGATGGCCTTTCCCACTGCATCGAAACCCTGTTTTCGCCGCGCTTCAATCCGACCGCGGAAGCGATCGCGCTGGATGGCGCGGGCCGCATCTGGAGAAATCTTCCCCAGGCGTTCGCCGTGCCGGGCGATGTCACAGCCCGCAGCGAGGTCATGCTCGGAGCACTCCATGGCGGTCTGGCTTTCCAGAAGGGGCTCGGCGCCGTCCATTCGCTCAGCCATGCGCTTGGCGGCCTGAAAGAGCCCAGACTTCATCACGGCACGCTGAACGCCATCCTCATGCCGATCGTCGTGCGCTTCAATGCTCCCGCGGTCGGTGACAAGCTGAACAGGTTGCGGGCAGCCATGGGACTTCCGGCAGGCGCCGACGTGCCTGGCGAATTGGAAGCCTTGAACCGCCGACTGAACATGCCCGCCGGCCTGGCGGCCATGGGCGTCACCCCAGGATGTTTCGACTGGGTCATCGAGCGGGCGCTTGCCGATCACAGCCACGCCACCAATCCTCTTCCTCCGTCGGCGGAGGATTATCGCGCCATGCTGCAGGAAGCCTTGGCCCAACCCGGCAGGAACCGCCCATGAAGATCACGGCCCAGAAAGTATTTGTCGCGAACGCCCAGAGGACGAACTTCGTTTTCGTCAAGCTCTACACCGACGACGGGATCGAGGGCGTCGGCGAGGCAACGCTGGAATGGAAGACGAAGACCGTCGTTGCGGCTCTGGAAGAGCTGGAACGGGTCCTCGTCGGCCGCGATCCCTTTGCCGTGGATGCCATCATCGAACAGCTCCACAGGGACAGCTACTGGCGAACGGGCGCCGTCTTCCGCACGGCGCTCGGTGGCATCGAGGCCGCCCTCCTCGACATCAAGGGCAAAGCGCTCGGCGTTCCCGTCTTCGAACTGCTCGGCGGCAAATTCCGTGATCGTGTCGAATGCTACGCCAACCACTGGTTCTTCGGTGCAACAAAACCCGAGGAATACGCCGCCAATGCCCGCAAGGCAGTCGCTATGGGGTACCGGGCCCTGAAATGGGATCCTTTCGATACCGCGGATCTTGAAATGGACCGTCGGCAGCGACGCCAGACGATAGAGATCGTTGAGGCCGTCCGAGATGCGGTGGGGCCCGACGTCAACCTGATGCTCGACGTTCACGGCCGCCTCAATGTCCCGACAGCGATTGCCATGTGCCGGGCACTGGCACCCTTCGATCTGACGTGGGTCGAAGAGCCGACGCCGCCGGAAAACATCGATGCGCTGGCAGAAGTGCGTGCCGCCAGCCCGGTGCCGATCGCTGCCGGCGAACGCTGGTACGAACCGGGGAAATTTCTCGAGGCCCTGTCCAAGAAGGCTGTCGATATCCTGCAGCCCGACGTATCGCACGCCGGCGGGATGGGCGAGACGAAACGAGTTGCGCATCTGGCGCACACGCATCTCATTCCTGTCGCGCCTCACAATCCCGTCGGGCCGGTCATGAACGCCATGACGCTGCACGCCTCGCTCGCCATGCCGAATTTCTCGGTCTTCGAGACCGTATCGGTGGATGTCCCCTGGCGCAAGGAACTCGTCCGGGAAACCCTGCAGTTCGACAAGGGGGCAATTCTGGCGCCCACAGCGCCGGGTCTCGGCGTCGAACTGATCGAGGAAGCCTGCGATCGCTTTGCCTATCAGCCAACCAATGTTCCGCTCTTCGATGGGTCCATGAACACGACCGGCGTAGCGACGGGCGCTCACACATTCGCGGCCGACGAAAGCGAATAGAAGTCACGGGAAAGGGAGTTGACACCGGCTCCCCTTCGCCACATAGTTATATTTAGAACAAGTGTAGTTCAAATATGAACTCGCTTAAGCAGCAACGGGGGGAGAGCTGCTTGAAGGTCGGAATCTCATTGTATGGGCCGCTTCTGAGCGAAGCGGGTGCCCGTTTCGCCAGTCAGCTCGGAGTGGAAGACGTCGTCGTCCACCTCACCGACTATGGACGGAACGCGGAGGCGAGCGCCTATGCCGCGGGTGGCGTCGTCGGCCCGATCAACGGCGAATGCATCGATGCGCCTCTCTGGTCCTATGATCGCCTGACGGACCTGGTGGCGATGCTCTCGCGACACAACCTCAGGGTCGCCGCCCTCGAGAACATCTCGCCCAACTTCTGGTCCGACATTCTGCTCGACGGTCCGAAGAAGGATGCGCAGATGCAGGACCTTCAGGACCTCGTCAGGAACATGGGGCGTCTTGGCATACCTGTTCTCGGGTATAATTTTTCCATCGCCGGCGTGTGGGGATGGCAGCGCAAGCCGGTGGCGCGCGGCAATGCGGTGACGGCCGTCTTCGCCATCGACGAATTCGACGCTGAAAGCCCTGTCCCCGACGGCATGGTCGGCAACATGCGCTACCGCCTGGCCGTTCCCGGGGCAAAGCCTCAGACGGTTGACGAGGCCACACTTTGGTCGCGGCTTCATTGGTTCCTGGAGAAGCTTTTACCGGTAGCGGAAGAATCTCGCGTCCGGTTGGCCGCGCATCCGGACGATCCGCCGGTCGAACGCCTGCGCGGCACCGCGCGGCTGGTCAACAGCCACGCCAAATACGACCGGCTTCTTTCGCTCGTAGAGAGCCCGGCCAACGCGCTGGAATTCTGCGTCGGCTCGTTGGCGGAAATGCCCGATGGCGACGTCTATGAAACGACCCGCCGTTTTGCCCGTCGAAACGCCATCGCCTATGTCCACTTCCGCAATGTCCGGGGAAAGGTGCCGAACTACGTGGAGACCTTCGTGGACGACGGTGACGTCGACATGGCCCGCATCGTGCGCGTGCTCCACGAGGAAGGATACGACGGGATCCTGGTTCCTGACCACGTTCCGGAACTCGAGTGCCCGGCCCCATGGCACGCCGGACATGCCTACACGATCGGCTACATGAAGGCGCTTGTCGCACACGCAGACGCCTTGACCAGAAGCTCTTCCGGATCCGCCGGCCATCGGGCCGAGGGACCCTCGGCGGCTGCGGAATAGATCATTCCAGCCACACGGCTGGAAAACAGACAACGGATTCAGTTGGGAGGTAAACATGAAAACGTTGACTATGAAGCTGGCGATGGCCGCAACAGCGTCGTTTCTGGCCATGTCGGCCGGTGCTTGGGCTGGCGAAGTGGTCTGGTGGACGCCGAACTTCAACGAGGCCCGCGCCCGGGATCTCGTGGAGAAATTTCAGGCTGCCAATCCGGACGTGACAGTGAAACTTGAAATCACCACCACCGACGGATTGCCGCAGCGCATCCTGACGGCCCTGCAGTCGGGAGCTGCGCCGGACGTCATCGACGTGCAGCATGGCTGGGTGAACGGCTACGCTCAAAATAACCTGGTCCTGCCCGTCGACGAGGTGTTGACCGATCGCGAGGACTACATTCCCGCCGCCCTGGGATACGACACTTGGAACGGCAAGCTGTGGGGCATTCCCTACCGGATCGAAACCCATGCCGTGATCATCAACAAGGGCGACTACAAGGCGGCCGGACTCGATCCCGAAAACCCGCCGACCACGTGGACCGCCTTCAAGGACGCTGCCAAGAAACTGACCACCAATGGGAAGTCCGGCTTTGCGATCACGGGCGGCGGAGAAGTCGGCAACACCATCTTCCGGTCCTTGCCCTTCATGTGGATGCTGGGTGGCGGCATCATCTCGGATGACGGCAAGCAGGTCCTGGTCAACAGCCCGGAATCCATCGAAGCCGTGACCTTCTACACCGACTTCCTGAAGGAAGGCATTTCGCCGTCGTCGACGCTGGAGAATGACGGCACCGCCAATCGCCGGCTGTTCATCGCCGAGACGGTGTCGATGTATCAGTCCGGTCAGTTCGATATCCAGTCTATCCGCAAGGAAAACCCCAATATCGACATCGGCGTAATCCCTGTCCCCCATCCCGACAACGGGAAGACGGCAGCGATCCTCGGGGGGTGGAGCTTTGTCATTCCGAGCGAGGCGAAGAACCCCGACGACGCGAAGAAGCTCCTGGGCTTCCTTGCCGAGGCGGAGAACCAGGCCGTTCTGACCGACACCTTCCCCGCCCGCCTGTCTGCTATGGAAGCCGAACGCTTCAACGACCCGATCCTGCAGGTCTTCAAGGAAATGCTCCCGTTCGGACGGCCCGTGCCGGCCCATCCGAACTGGGTCCAGATATCCCAGGCCTATTTCGATGGGATCCAGCGCATCCTTCTCGGCGACGAGGACGTCAAGACCGCCATGGATGGCGCCGCCGAAGAAATCGAAGGGCTTCTTTAGATCCCTCCCGTCCGCAAGGCGCTCGGCATCCTGCCGGCGCCTTCCCGTCCTGTAATCAGGAATGAAATCGGATGCAGAAACAATCCACTGGGTACCTGTTCGTTTTACCCGCGCTGATGGTGCTGGGCATGCTGATCGCTTATCCGGTCGCCTATACCGGGCTGCTGAGCGTCACGGACAATGCCGGAAATTATGTCGGGCTGGACAACTTCCGGCGCATTCTATCCGCGCGCGCCACGCCGACGGCATTCTGGAACACCCTCTGGTGGGTGTTCGGGTCCATCGTCTTTCAGGTCATCCTCGGCGTCCTGACGGCAATCCTGCTGAACCAGAACTTTCGCGGCAGGGCCGTCGTCCGCTCTGTGACCCTGGTGCCGTGGGTGGTGCCGGGCATCGTTGCCGCAACCACCTGGGCATGGATGCTCCACACGGAGTTCGGCATCATCAACTACATGCTCACGAGCCCGGGTCTGATCGACGAGCCGGTCGGCTGGCTGACGAACGGCAGCACCGTGATGCCGGTGATGATCGCAATAAACATCTGGAAGATGTTTCCCTTCGTCGCCATCATGGTCCTGGCCGGGCTGCAGTCCATTTCCAACGATCTCTACGAAGCGGCCCGCATCGATGGGGCAAGCTTCTGGGAAGAGGTCCGCTACGTCATGCTGCCCCAGGTTCGGACGGTGATCGTCGCGGTCACGCTTCTCCTGGTCATCTGGGCCTTGAATCACATCACCATTATCTATGCCATTACCCGCGGAGGACCGGCGAACCGGACCTTGATCACACCGATCCAGATCTTCAGGACAGCCTTTGAGAGCGTCCAGTTCGGACAGGCGGCGGCCCTTTCCGTCATGTTCTTTGCTGTCGCGATCGTGGTTGTGTTCATCTACATCCGGACGCTGGCCTCCAACCCGGAGGAAGCGCGTTGAACAAGCTTCAGACCCTCAAGCGCCCAGGCCTGCCGGGCTGGCTGATCCTCTTCGGTTCGGTTCTGCTGGTCCTGGTCTGCCTGTTCCCCTTCTGGTGGATGGTATTGTCTTCGGTGAAGACGCTGCGCGAGCTCTACACGGTTCCGCCGATCTGGTGGCCCGCGGCCCCCACATGGGATAACTATCGCACAGTCCTGTTTGAATCGAACATCCCGCGCTACTTCCTCAACAGCATCGTCATCTCCGTCGGATCAACGGCACTCGCGCTGGTGCTCGCGATCTTTGCTTCCTACGGCTTTGCCCGCTTCAACTTCAGGGGAAAGCCGCTTCTCCAGTCCTTCGTTCTCGTGGGCCAGCTCCTGCCGACGGCCGCCATCATCGTGCCCCTGTTCGTCACGCTTCGGGTGCTGAATCTGGTCAACACCTACTGGGGCCTGATCCTCGTCTACATGATCATCACGCTCCCGCTGTCGGTGTGGATGCTCACCAGCTACTTCAAGAACATTCCGGTCGAACTGGAGGAAGCAGCGATCATCGACGGCGCCAGCCGCCTGGAGTGCCTCTTCCGCATCACGCTTCCCCTCTCCTTGCCCGGTCTCGCCTCCGTCATGGTCTACGCCTTCGTCACGACCTGGAACGAGTTCATCTTCGCGCTCTGCTTTGCCACCGACTCCTCGGTGAAGACGCTGCCCATCGGGCTTGCGGAGTTCTCGACGGAGTTCAACACCGACTGGGGCGCCGTCATGGCAGCCTCCGTGGTGATGACCCTGCCGATTGCCATCCTGTTTCTATCCATGCAGCGGCTCTTTGTCGGTGGCCTGACCGCCGGCGCGACAAAGGGCTGAGAGAGGAATGCAATGACCTATACCTCCCCTATCCCCCAACTTGGCCTCGGTACATTCGGACGCACGGGCGACGCGGGCATCCGGGCGATCCTGTCGGCGATCGAGATCGGCTATCGCCACATCGATACGGCCCAAAGCTATGATACCGAAAGCAGCGTCGGCGAAGCCATCCGCCGTTCCGGGCTGCCGCGATCCGACTTCTTCGTCACCACCAAGGTTGCAGACACCAATCTGTCGAAAGCCGATTTCCTGCCGAGCGTCGAGAAGAGCCTCGAGACGATCGGTACCGACCAGGTCGACCTGCTGCTTATTCACTGGCCATCCCAGAATGATGAGGTGCCGTTCGACGACTACATGCTGGCGCTGGCCGAAGCACGGCAACGCGGATGGACCCGCCATATCGGCGTCTCCAACTTCCCGATCGCTCTCCTCGACAAGGCCTTCGCTCTTCTGGGCGAGAATACGATCACCACGGATCAGGTCGAGATCCACCCTTACCTGCAGGCACCACGGCTCGTGAACCACTGCCGCAGCAAGGGACTGGCGCTGACTGCCTACCAGCCCCTCTACAAGGGAGCCGTCAACGACGACCCGCTGCTGAAGGCCATCGCCGAGACCCACGGCGTCACTGCCGCTGCCGTCGCGCTGGCCTTCCTCATGGCGGAAGGCCACGCCGTCATCCCTGCCTCCTCCAGCCTTGAAAATCTGAGAAACAACTTCGCATCGCAAGACGTCAACCTCACCGCCGACGAGATCGCGCGGATCCGCATGCTGGACCGCTCCGCACGGCATATCAATCCGGCCAAATCACCCCGCTGGGATGATTGAGACGCCCTGACAGGAGACTGCAATTGGCACCGGTATCGATCAACAACGTTCGGAAATCCTATGGCGCCCTGGAGGTGCTGCATGGCGTGTCAATCGACATAGCCGACGGCGAATTCGTGGTTCTCGTCGGCCCGTCCGGCTGCGGCAAGTCGACCTTGCTGCGCATGCTGGCCGGGCTCGAGGACATCTCGGCAGGAGAAATCTCCATCGGCGACCGCGTCGTCAATTCCCTTCAGCCGAAGGAGCGCGACATCGCCATGGTCTTCCAGAGCTATGCGCTCTACCCGCACATGACGGTCGAGCAGAACATGGGCTTCTCGCTGAAGCTTGCCCGCGCGCCCAAGGAGGAGATCCGCAGCCGGGTCGCCAAGGTTGCGGCCATGCTCAACCTCGTCGACTATCTCGACCGCTACCCGCGTCAGCTGTCCGGTGGGCAGCGCCAGCGCGTCGCCATGGGCCGCGCCATGGTGCGCAATCCGGAAGTCTTCCTCTTCGACGAGCCGCTGTCCAACCTCGACGCGAAGCTGCGGGTGCAGATGCGGTCGGAGATCAAGCAGAACCACCATCGGCTCAATACGACGACCGTCTACGTGACTCACGACCAGATCGAGGCCATGACCATGGCCGACAAGATCGTCGTGATGCATGGCGGGGTCGTGGAGCAGGTGGGATCTCCCCTCGAACTCTACGATTACCCGGCAAACCTTTTCGTTGCAGGCTTCATCGGCTCCCCTGCGATGAACGTCATCGGCGGCAAGGTGAGCGGCGGCGGCTTCATCGGCGACGACGGCACCCGCATTGCCCTGCCCTTTCCGGTGACGGAATTCGAGGAAGGGGAGATGAAGCTCGGCATCCGTCCCGAACATCTCCTGCTCGACGCGAACGGGCATGCGGCCGAGATCATCACGATCGAGCCCACCGGCGCGGAGACACAAGTTCTCCTGCGGCTTGCCGGCCACGACATCATCGGCGTCTTCCGCGAACGAATCCTGCGTAAGCCCGGCGAGATCCTGCATGTCTCCCTCCTCCCCGAGCGTATCCAGCTTTTCGACGGCAAGAGCGGGCAGCGCATCGACTTCCGGGAGGCGGCGTGACGATGGCGATCTATCCGGACCTGAAGGGAAAGACGGTCGTGGTTACCGGGGGCGCAAGCGGTATCGGCGCAGCGCTGGTCGAAGCCTTCGCCCAGCAGGGAGCCAAGGTTGGTTTTCTGGATCGGGACGAGACGGCCGGCACGGCTCTAGCCAATGCCTTGACGTCGCAGGGCAGCCAGGTTCTCTTCGTGCCCCTTGACCTGCGCGACACGGAAACGCTCCGCGCCGGCATCGAGACCGTCAGAACTGAGCTGGGAGCGATAACCGTTCTCGTCAACAATGCCGCGCATGACGAACGCCATGCGACGGAGGATGTGACAGAGGCATATTTCGACGATCGCATCGCCACCAACTTCAAGCACCAGTTCTTCGCCTCCCAGGCGGTGCTGCCCGACATGAGGGCGGCTGGCGGCGGAGCGATCATCTGCATGAGTTCGATCTCGTGGATGGCCGGATTTGGCGGCATGGCGCTGTACACCGCCTCCAAGTCGGCCGTTATCGGGCTTGTCCGGTCGCTCGCCCGGGACTTTGGCCCGTTCAACATCCGCGTCAACGCCGTCACGCCAGGCTGGATCATGACGCAGCGACAACTGGATCTCTGGCTGACGCCGGAGGCGGATGCCATGCGTCAGGAACGCCAGGCTCTCAAGCAACGGCTGATGCCGGCGGATGTCGCCAAGCTCGCTCTCTTCCTGGCATCCGACGACGCGCGGGTGATCACCAGCCAGAACTACATCATCGACGGCGGCTGGGTCTGATCGCCGCCTTCAAATTCCCACTTCGAGGTTCATGACATGCAGTCTCCCGCAGAAATCAAAGACATCAACCGACCGGCACGCGAGTTGTGCGACGCCCTGGCTCTGATCGGCACGGCAACCGCCAGCAGCGAACTGAGCCTCATGGGGATCCGTGACCCGCAGATCCGCGGGCCGCTTCCCCTGAAGTACGGCCGCTCGGTGGCTGGTCCGGCGCTGACGCTGCAGTGCATGCCGAAGCGCGAGGATCTTTACGGCTCCAACGAATACGACAATCCCGAACTGCAGCTGCATCGCCACGTCCTTTATCCGGCCCAGGCCGGCGACATGGTGGTCGTCGATGCCCGCGGCGACATGGCAAGCGGTATCTTCGGCGAGATGATGCTGACTTTCCTGGCCGGCCGTGGTGGCGCGGGCATCGTCGTGGACGGCTGCATCCGCGATTCCGCCAAGGCCAAGGAACTCGATCTCGGCATCTGGGTGCGGGGTGTGACACCCAACTATCACGCCCAGACCGGGCTGATCCCCTTTGCGGTCAACGTGCCGGTGGCATGCGGCGGTGTTTTGGTGATGCCGGGCGACATCATCGTGGCCGATGACGACGGGGTGATTGTCGTGCCGGGCGCGCTTGCGGTCGAAGTGATCGCGCGTTCGAGCGAACACGCCGAGTGGGAAGAGTTCGCCCGGTTTCGCCTGTCACAGGGGGGCGATCTGCGCAAGTATTACCCGCTCACGGAAGCGGTGCAGGACGAATACGTCGCCTGGCGCAATGCTCAGATGGCCGACTGATCGAAGGACGCAACAAGGCTCAGGCGCGACGGAGCGGCCGAGCCGCTTCGCCGAAAAGAAAAATGCAAGGACCGGATATCACCATGGCAGCGGCACTGACGATAGAAGAGCTGATCGCCGAGGAGGAGACCATTCAGCTCGGTGGCTTCGACTATGAACTGGCATGGCGGCTCGGCTGTGCCATTCGCGAGACGGCCTCTGTGAAGAGCCTGCCGATCGCGATAGAAGTCAGCCACCATGGCACCGCCGTTTTTACGGCGCTGCTGCCCGGAGCCTCTCCGGACAACCTGGTGTGGGCTCGCCGGAAGCGGGCGGTGGTCGAACGGTTCAACCGCAGCTCGCTCTGCATGCGCCTGCTTTGCGAGCGCAATGCCACGGATTTCCACGCCCGCTATCGCCTCCCCCCTGCGGACTTTGCGGCCAGCGGTGGCGGCGTTCCCGTTCGCGTCCGGAACGTCGGGATCGCAGGTACCGTTGCCATTAGCGGCCTGCCGGATGTGGAAGACCATGCGATGGCTATGCGGGCGCTGGAAAAGCTCGCGTGACACCGCGAACCCATGCGGCGCGAAGCTTGGCGTGACTGAGATCGGCGCAGCCTGCAGAAAGGTTGGGAATATGTACAAGTTCATGAAGGGCTCTACCCACGAGCTTGCCTCGGCGGAAATTGCCATCAAGGCGATACCGGACGATCCGCGCGTCTGGGTGCCTCAGGCCCCGGACGTCTTCTTCCGGCCGATGTTTCTCAACACCTTGACAGGGCAGTGGTGCAACCTCCTGAAGGTCACCCGCTCGGGCATCCTGTCCCGGCATGTGCACCCCGCACCAGTCTTCGGCATGGTGATGAAGGGCAAATGGCACTACTTCGAGCACGACTGGGTGGCGGAGGAAGGCTCTTTCGTGTTCGAGCCGCCCGGCGAGATCCACACGCTGAACGTCCCCGAGGATTGCGACGAGATGATCACCTTCTTCAACATCTCGGGCTGCATGGTCTATCTCGACAAGGACAACAGCCAAATCGGCTACGAGGACGTGTTTACCAAGATCGACATGTGCCGCGCTCACTACGAGCAGGTCGGATTAGGGGCGGATTATGTCGATCAGTTCATCCGCTGACACCGCGGAATGGGCCCGCGGCTGGACGGAAGGGCGCACCGTCCTCGTGACAGGAGGAACAGGCGGCATCGGCAGAGCCATCGCTCAATGCTTTCGTGACGCCGGCGCAACGGTTCACGCCACGGGCGCAACGGACGCCGAATGCGCCCAGGCACGAAGCAACGACCCATCCGGCACGATTCGCTACGACGTACTGGATGTCCGGTCCAACGATGCCATCAGGGGCTTCATTGGGGAACTCGGAGACCTCGATGTCGTCGTCAACTGCGCCGGCATCATCCGCCGGGGTCAGGAGCGTGATCCCGACGTCTTCGACACCGTGGTCGACATCAACCTGAACGGCACGATGCGCGTCTGTGAGGCATCGCTGGACAGGCTGGCGGCCAACAACGGCTGCATCATCAATATCGCCTCGATGCTAAGCTTCTTCGGCGGCGGGCTGGTGCCGGGGTATTCGGCCTCCAAGGGCGGCATCGCCCAGCTCACCAAGTCCCTGGCGATCGCCTACGCCCCGAGGGGCGTGCGGGTGAACGCCATTGCCCCCGGGTGGATTGCAACGCCACTGACGAAGGCGCTGCAGGACGATCCGGCACGCGCCGGCCCGATTCTGGCGCGAACGCCGATGGCCCGCTGGGGTACGCCGGAGGACCTGCAGGGCATAGCGCTTTTCCTCGCAAGCCCGCACGCCGGCTTCATCACGGGAACGATCGTACCGGTCGACGGCGGTTACGCCGTCACCTGAGGTCAGGATTCAGCTTGACGGAATCCCTGGAGCAGGTCTGCGTGCCTTCGTCATTGATGCATTTTCCCGGTCGAATCTTGGGCTTGCGCTCGTGCTGCGCGGCGATCTGGCCGCGACCGACCCTTGCTTGCGGCACGGTGACCCGTCCGCACCCACAAGAGGTCGCAGAGGAGTGAGAAGGCGAAGCTTTTTCGATAAATGCGCCCAAAACGCAAAAAAGCCCCATGACGGGGCTCTTAGGGATCGCAGGTAATTTTGGTTGCGGGGGCAGGATTTGAACCTGCGGCCTTCAGGTTATGAGCCTGACGAGCTACCGGGCTGCTCCACCCCGCGTTATCCGAGTTTTGCGCGGCAAAATCTCGTTATTCGTCCGAGTTTTGC